>JAEWAE010000013.1 GCA_023391835.1 Bacillota bacterium | reverse complement strand
CCGCTTTAGCGGCGGCCTGTAAAGATAATGCGGTTGGCAGATTTTTTCAATGCGTCTTAAGACGCATGTCAGTAATATGCCCTTCTAGGGCTGGTGCATACCACGCGTTCAACGCGTGGTTTTGATTATTATTTCTGAACACATTAGGCCATAGTAGCTTAGTGCAATCAAAGCACGCCTTGTCCGGCGTGTCGCCAAAGGCGGCATTTTGGGAGGCGAATTCTGTGGACAAACTGTTCCACTGGTTAATAAAAAAGACTGCTCTTGTGGAAGATCATTTCCATGGCATAGAGATTGAAACAGCATCAATCAAAATCATAGCTGAATTTTTATTCAGCGTCCAACTCTTTATAATGTCGAAAAATGTCGAACGGCAAGTTGTAAACTTGCTGTCCGACATTTTTTATTGTCCCTTTTGATCAAAGCGACATAACAGGGCATCCGGGTTGTCGATCACCGCCGCCTCCGTTTTGGTTCGTTCCACCCAGGACATCAAAACGGAGGAATTACATATGAAATATATCAATTTGCGCGACTACTACCCGGCTCAGTATAAATCCGATTGCTTTATTGAAGTTCCCGACGAGGTGGAAGATATTTTCGCCGCGTCAAAGAGGAAAGAGGCGTCTTATCGTGGGCGTAAATACTATAACAAAGCGCAATACTCCCTTGATCGGGAGGATGGCATTGAAAATCACATCCTTAACAGTGAACCCTCCGCCGAGGAAGCTTATGAGCAGGCATCCATCGCCAAACATTTGGCCGAAGCTATTTCCGCCTTACCGGAGAAACAAGCCCGGCGGATCTACGCATACTATTTTTCCGGTGTGAGCAAAGCGGCCATTGCCCGTGCGGAGGGCGTCACAAGGCAGGTGATCGACGCATCCATCCGCAAGGGCTTGGAGAACATCCGAAACTTTATGAAAAAATACCTGTAAATTGGGGATGACAATTGTACGTTTCATCTCACGATAAGTAGAAGGACTTTTTGAGAGCCTTCTACTGTACCTCGACAATTGAATACCCCATATTTCAGGTACATACCCCGCGTGGCTGCGAAAGCGGCAAGCGAAGGAGGGGCGGCGCGATGATGGCGGAAGCCGGAGCGATCCACGCGCTCTCCAACACGGTCTTGGTAAACCGGGCGCGATAACACACGCGGGACACAATGATACTTCTACACGGCCTCCCACGGACTTGAGGGGGAGCCTCTGCGGTATGCGAACCCTTTGGCAAAGGGACGGTACTGCGGAGCTATGATGCGGCTGAACCGGTCGCAGCCTGAAATATTGCCCCTGTCGGGGATGCGTGGCAAATACGGCAGAACATCGGCATTAGAGATCATGGGTTGGCTCTGCTTCTGTGGAGCCAGCCTATATCTGTGGTGCCGATGCAAACCGCACCCGCATGACGCAACATTGCATCATATTGCGCGCCGATTTACAATAAGGGGGCAAGATACCAAGGCAGCGCGCTATCGGGAAATATAAGGGGGAAGGGGTTTATGAATCAAGGTGTCACCGATAGTGTTCGAAACATACCTGCCCCGGCCCGGAGAACGTATAGGGTTGAAGACATTGCCTCTATTTTAGGCATTGGCCGATCCTCTGCGTATCATCTGGTAAAGCAGGGCTGTTTCAAAACTGTACGCATCGGTACGTCCATACGGGTATCAAAAAAATCCTTTGACGAGTGGTTGGACAGCCAAAATTTATGACTGCTCAAATCGGGAGGAATACAGTATGGCTACCATCATCAAACGCAAGACAAACTATGCCGTCGTTTACAATTACACCAATGAGGACGGCGAATCCAAACAGAAGTGGGAAAGCGTACCGACCTATAAAGAAGCCATCCGGCGCAAAGCCGAAGTGGAGAATCAACTGCTGAGCGGCACCTACATTCCGCCTGTCCAGCAATCCGTAACCGAATTTTTGAAAGACTTTGTTTCAACCTACGGTGAAAAACGTTGGGGCATTTCGATGTATGATGGCTGCACCGCCTTAATCGGCAACTACATTGATCCCATCATCGGGGACATGCACATTCAGTCGATCAACACAAGGGCGGTGGACAAATACATCCAGACCTTACGAAAGACGCCTTGCGTCGGCACCCCGACCCGGAAACCCTCTACGAAATATGTGACCGGTAAAACCATCGAAAAAATCATCAAGTTGTTAAGCTGCGCCTTCGGGCAGGCCGTTCGCTGGGAACTTATCGGCAAAAATCCATTTAAGAATGCCGTTTTGCCCAAAACCGTATATAAACGGCGGGAAATCTGGACAGCCGAGATGATCCGCACGGCGCTCGATGCATGCACGGACAGCAGGCTCTATGTGGCCATCAATCTGGCGTTTGCCTGCTCGCTGCGTATGGGCGAAATTTTGGGGCTGACCTGGGACAACGTCCACATCACAGATGCGGATATTGCCAAAGACAATGCCTCCGTCTACATCGACAAGGAACTGACGCGGGCATCCAAGCATGCCATCGAAATGCTGGGCGAGCGGGATGTCTACTATATTTTCAAGCCGCTGCTCTGCGACACGAAAACGCGACTAATTTTGAAAAAGCCTAAGACGGAGACGAGCATCCGCAAAATATGGCTTCCCAAAACGCTGGCCTATATTTTGCGGAAATGGCGACAGTCGCAGGAAGAAATGAAAAGCTTTCTGGGAGACGAGTATCAGGACTTCAACCTTGTCGTGGCGCAGTCCAACGGTCGCCCCTGCGACGACCGAATCATTCTGAAGGAATTCTCCAAGCTCAAGGAAACCGCCGGGTTGCCCAACGTCGTATTTCACAGCCTGCGGCATTCCAGCACGACGTACAAGCTCAAGCTGAATCACGGCGACCTGAAAGCGACGCAAGGGGACACCGGCCATACCGAGATCGAGATGATCACAAAAATCTACGCGCATATTTTGGACGAGGATCGGAAAATCAACGCACAGAAGTTCGAGAGTGCTTTCTACGCAAATCCTGATCTGCGGGAAGTCAAAGCACCGTCAGAACCTGCACAGCCGCCCGTGGACGTTCAAGCTCTCGCGGAACAACTTTCCCGGTCGCCGGAATTGCTCACATCCCTGTCGCGCATGGTCGCCGCACAGCAAGCGCCCGATCAGCCCCGCTAAGCTGCTCTTAGCAAAAAAGCTGAAATTCTTAGCACGGGTGCAAAAACCGTTCGAATCCAATTAGCGAAAAATCGGCCGCCGGGCACGCAGGGATACCGTTGCTCCCAGTCATGCGGGAAAAATGCAGGCAAAAGGAAAGTGCCGTGAACCCTTGATTCTACGGCACTTATGGTGTCCTCGGGCGGATTCGGACCGCCGACCTCTCGCTTAGGAGGCGAGCGCTCTATCCAACTGAGCTACGAAGACATGTGAAATTTTATGGGTTAATGGATTCGAACAACCTACCGCTTAGGAGGCGAGCGCTCTATCCAACTGAGCTACGAAATCGTATAAAAACGCAGGCGGGTGGCCTGCGGAGCCCGGAAGCTTTTCCATATTACAACAAGCGGGTGGTTTTGTCAAGCCGTCCGAGCGGTGCGGCCGGGCCCGCTTTCACGGGCAAATGCCATAGCTTTCCGGCCTGCGGGAAAACACCCGGCTTTCGTCGAAAACTGTAACTATTTTGTCATAAATTGAGGAAAAAGTCCGCTTTCGTGTTGACATGGACGAACGATGTCAGTATAATTGTTGGTAACAAATTGATTTCAACCAGGCGGAAAATTGCAGCCTGCCGGCCAGCTTTGACGGCCCGGCTCTGCTTCCGGATGACGGCGAGAGACAGGCAGTGCCGCCGCGGAATTTCCGCACGGTCTGAATGCCTTCCAACCGGCGGGAATGGGTGCCGTTGTTCCTTTGTTTCCCGATCGGGGCGGGGCTTTTGCCGCCGCCGAACGTGAGAATAGGGTCATGACAACGGAGGTGCGTTTTGTACATATCAAAAAGCTGGTCCCACCCGGTGCTGCGCATGGTGGCGGGTACTGCATTAGCCGCGTCCATATTGCTTTGCGGTTCGGTCCCGATTCAGGCGGACGGAGCGGATACGCTGACGAACCTTAAGAATCAGTATGCCACGCTGCAGCAGCAGCAGCAGGATCTGCAGTCGAAAATCAGCTCGCAGAATTCCCAGCTTCAGTCGGTCAACCAGCAGATTAATCTGCTGAATCAGTCGATCACGCTGACTAATCAGCAGATTAACGTGCTCAACACACAGATTGCCGATACCGACGCACAGTTGACTGCCAAAACGGCCGATATCGCCGCCACGCAGAAGCGGGTGGACGACAACTATGCGCTGTATAAGCAGCGCATGCGCGCCATGTATGAGGCGGGCAACGTGTCGTATGTCGAGGTGCTGCTTTCCGCTTCCGATATCAATGACTTTTTATCCCGTACCGAAATGCTCAAGGCCGTTTCGGTGCACGATAATGACCTGATCAACAGCTTGAAAACGGACGTGCAGAAACTCAAAGACGATCAGGCGGCGCTGCAGACCGACCGGAAAAATCTGGAGTCGGCTCAGGGTGCATTGGCGGCCAAGCAGGAAACGCTGAATAACCAGCGTAGCCAGCAAACGCAGATGGTGGAGCAGTTGAAGGCGGGCATTACTTCCAATCAACAGCAGATTGCGGATGCAAAAAAGCAGGCCACTCAGACTGACGCGCAGATCAATGCGGAAATGGCAGCCGAAGCAGCTGCCCGGGCCAAGCAGCTTGCAGCACAGCAGGCGGCAGCTGCTGCGGCAAAGTCCAACTCGGGTTCTGGCGGCAATTCTCAAGGCGGCGGTGCGGCAATCGGCGGCTCCGTTTCAATTGATCAGCTTCTGTCGTATGCCACATCTTTTGCTGACGGCAGCCACCCGTATAATCTCGGCAGCGCAGGGCCGAAATACTACGACTGCTCTGGTTTCACTGCAAAGGTTTTTGCATGGGCGGGTATTTATCTGGATCATTCGGCGGCTTCACAGGCCACCGTGGGAGCGTATGTGAATAAAAACAGCCTACAGCCCGGTGATCTGGTCTGCTTCGATACGGAGCATTCCGGCGGCATCACACATGTGGGTATTTATCTTGGCGGCGGTCAGTTTGTGGCTGCCAACACCAGCACGGGGATCGCAACGGCTTCGATTTCCACCAGCTACTGGTCGAATGCCCTTCGCTTTGGCCGTCGCATACTTTCCTAATAGATTGTGCTCCGATATGTGCACAAAGCCGTCCCGGCATGGGGCGGTTTTTATTTTTCAATTTCTCATTTGCTTTTCTTACCCCGGTGGGCTATAATATGGATGATTCCGATATGGTTTGCTTCGGCTGACCGGCACGCCCGGCAGCTATGGGAACGGAGGTTTCACAATGGCTAAAATGGATAGTAATAACCCCATGCTGAGGGATTCTGTGTTTGAAAAAAATCGCATCGTGCTTGACGGCGAGCCTATGACCCGGGGCGGTGCCATCGGCAAAACGGTGCTCCTGTTTCTCATCCTGTGCGCGGGGGCTTATTTCGGCTTTACGAGTGTGGGTACGGTCATGGGCACCCCCGCCGTGTGGATCGCGCTGCTCGTCGGTGGCACGGCCCTGAGCTTCATCACCGCGTTCGTGCCGCGCGTCTCGCCGGTAACGGCGCCTCTGTACGCCTTGGCCGAGGGCGCGCTGGTCGGCTGCATTTCCGCGGCGTTCGAGTCGCTTTACAGCGGCATTATTGTGGAAGCCGTGCTCATCACCTTTGCCATGTTTCTTGTGACGCTGGTGTTTTACAGCGCCGGGCTGATCCGAGTGACCAACCGGTTCCGCATCGGCGTCGTGATGGCGACACTGGGCATCGGGCTTGTGTATCTGCTGGATATGGGCCTGTCACTTTTCGGCATGAGCGTGCCGTTCCTTTCCTCCACCAGCACGTGGGGCATCGCCATCAATATTTTCATCGTCATCATCGCCGGGCTCAATTTCATGCTCGACTTCGACTATATCGACCGCGCCCAGGCGATGGGAGCGCCCAAGTATATGGAATGGTACATGGGCTACAGCCTGATGGTCACGTTCGTGTGGCTCTATATGGAAGTGCTGCGCCTGCTTTCGCGCATCCAGTCTAAATAAGACGCCAATCTGTCGGCCTGAAGGGCCGCAGGATGCCGGAATTCCGGGCACTTGCTGCCCGGAATTTTTTGCGGCCCCGGCTGTAATCCGGGCGCGGCTGCTCCGGTGCAAACGAAAGGAAACCGTTCGTGATCTATCTCGATTATGCCGCCGACACGCCCACCGACGAGCGGGTACTTGCGGAATTTTGCCGCGCTTCGCGGGAATATATTGCCAACGCCAATTCGCCCCATCCGCTGGGGGAGGCGGCCGCCGCCCGTGTGACGGCTGCCACGGCCCAAATCGCGCGCCTGATGCACGCGAAGGAGGATGAGGTGATCTATACCTCCGGCGCCAGCGAGTCGAATAACCTCGCCATCCGCGGCGTGGCGGAACAGTATGCGGCCTACGGCAAGCACGTCATCGCCACCTGCCTGGAGCATGCGTCGGTCAGCGGTCCGGCACTGTGGCTGCAGCAAAACGGCTGGGAGCTCGACTGGCTTGACGTGGATTCCGACGGCCAAATCGACTGCAGCCAGTTGGAAGACCTGCTGCGGCCCGACACGGTGCTGGTGACGGTGTGCGCCGTCGACAGCGAGCTTGGCACCCGGCAGGATATCGGGCGCATCGCCCGCCTGCTGGCCGGGCGTCCCCACTGCTTTTTGCATGTGGATGCCACGCAGGCGGTGGGGAAAATCCCCGTCACGTTCGACGGGGCCGACCTGATGACCTTCACACCCCACAAATTTTACGGTACTCTGGGCTGCGGCGTGCTGCTCAAAAGGGAAACGGTGCGCCTGTCGCCGCAGATATTGGGCGGCGGTTCCACAACGCCTTACCGCAGCGGCACGCCGCCGGTGCCGCTCATCGCGGCGACCGATACGGCGCTGGCTCTTGCCGTGGCGGAGCAGGCACCGCGGGCACGCCACGTGGCTGCCCTCAACGCGCGGCTGCGGGCGGCCTTCACCCGTGACCCGCATGTGCATATCAACAGCCCGGCCGACGCCGTGCCGTTCATTCTCAATATCAGCGTGGCGCAGGGCAGGGGGGAGGCCATGCGCATGGCACTGGCCGAGCGCGGCATTTGCGTGGCCAGCAAGACCGCCTGCTGTGCGGTCAACACCGTGTCGCGGCCGGTTTTCGCGCTGACCCACGACCGCCGCGCCGCCGCTTCCACGCTGCGCATCAGTCTGAGCCATCTCACGACGGATACGGAAATCGACGAATTTCTGGCCGCGTTCGCCGACTGCGAGCGCCGGCTTTTCCCCGACGGCTGAGCCGCCGGAAAGGATTGTGCCATGGGAATGCAGAATACGCAGGAAAAACGGGAAAAATATGAGCTGGTGGAGCAGAGCCTTGTGAAAAAGTTCCGCCGGCCCATCTGGCTCAAATTTCTGGCCGCCGTGGGGGATTACCGGCTCATTCAGCCCGGCGACCGCATCGCCGTGTGCATTTCAGGCGGCAAGGATTCCACGCTGATGGCTAAATGCATGCAGCAGCTCCATAAATACTCGAAATTTCCCTTCGACGTCGAGTATCTGGTCATGGACCCGGGCTATCACCGGGAAAACCGCCGCCTCATCGAGGAAAACTGCGCGCTGCTGCATATCCCGGCCACATTTTTCGACACGAGCATCTATGACATCGTGGCAAAAACCGACCGCTCGCCCTGTTATCTGTGCGCCAAAATGCGCCGGGGGTGGCTTTACCGCCGCGCGCAGGAGCTTGGGTGCAACAAAATCGCCCTGGGCCATCATTTTGACGACGCCATCGAGACAGTGCTCATGAGCATGCTCTACGGCTCCGAAATCCGTACCATGCTGCCCAAGCTCCACAGCACCAGCCACCCGGGCATGGAAGTGATCCGCCCCCTCTATATGGTGCGGGAAGCGGACATCATCGCCTGGCGCCAGTATAACGAGCTCAATTTCATCCAGTGCGCCTGCCGCCTGACGGAAAACTGCGTCCTCGGCGACGCGGGCGGCACCTCCAAACGGCAGGAGGTCAAGCAGCTTCTTCGCCGCCTGCGGCACAATAATCCCCAGGTGGATGCGAGCCTTTTTGCCAGCATGCACAATGTCTGCCTCGACGCGCTGCCCGGTTACCGTAAAAACGGCGTACGGCACAGCTTCCTCGACGAGTATGATGCCCGCCCCGGCGGCTCGGATGGCAAAATCCAACCGCTTTCGGCGGATTATGGCAAAAATTCGGCCAAATAGCCAAAAATTCCGCAATATAATTTTTCAAACATATAAAATCGCTATGGAATAATGTACACCAATATTGTATAATATAGGCGGTACAAAATCCGGCGCGGCCGACGGCACACCGGGATCGCCATATATCAGGAGGAAACGCCATGTCAGAAAATCTGCTGGATATCCGCGACCTGCATGTGCAGGTGGACGGTAAGGAAATACTCAAGGGGCTGAATCTGACCGTGGGACGGGGCGAAGTGCACGTGCTCATGGGCCCCAACGGCGCGGGTAAATCCACGCTGGTCAACACGATCATGGGGCACCCGAAATATAAAGTCACCGGCGGCTCGCTGTTTTTCGAGGGGGAGGACATCACCGGTCTGCACACCGACGCCCGGGCGAAAAAAGGCATTTTTCTTTCCTTCCAGAGCCCGGAGGAAATCCCCGGCATCACGGTGGAAAACTTCCTGCGCACCTCCCGCGGGGCCGTCACCGGCAAGCCGGTTAAAATTTTCGCTTTCAAAAAAGAGCTCGAGCAGCGCATGGAGGAGCTTCATATGGGGCCGGAGTATGCCTCCCGTTACCTCAACGTGGGCTTTTCCGGCGGCGAAAAAAAGAAAAACGAGATTCTGCAGATGCTCATGCTCAACCCGAAGCTCGCCATTCTCGACGAGACCGACTCCGGGCTGGATGTGGACGCGGTGCGCATCGTGTCCCACGGCGTGGCACAGTATAAAAACGAGTCGAACTCGCTGCTCATCATCACCCACAATACCATGATCCTTGAGGATGTCAAGCCCGACGTGGTGCATGTGCTGGTGGATGGGCGCGTCGTCAAGACCGGCGGGCCCGAGCTTGTCGAGGCCATCAACCGCGAGGGCTTCGGCGAATGGGAACAGCCGGCCGCCGTCTGAGCGCGGCCCGAAGGGATGGGATAAAACATGCCGAAAAAGAAAACGGCCGTCGCGGATATCGACCGCACCATCTATGACATCCGCGATGCCGACAATGCCGAATATAAGGTGCAGAGCGGTCTGACCGCCGACATCGTGCGGCAGATTTCCAAAGAGAAAAACGAGCCCGGCTGGATGCTTGAAAAACGCCTCCGGTCGCTCGAAATTTACAATAAAACGCCGCTGCCCACTTGGGGCCCGTCGCTCGAAGACCTCGATATGGATCATATCGTGACCTATGTCCGCCCCAAGACGGATATGCGCGGCAAATGGTCCGAGGTGCCGGAGGATATCAAAAACACCTTTGAGCGGCTGGGCATCCCCAAGGCCGAGCGGGAATCGCTGGCCGGCGTGGGTGCGCAGTATGACTCCGAAGTGGTGTACCACAACGTGCGCGACGAGATCACCAGGCAGGGCGTCGTCTATACGGATATGGAAAGCGCCGTGCGGGAATATCCCGACCTTATCCGGCAGTATTTCATGAAGCTGGTGCCGCCACAGGATCATAAATTCGTCGCGCTCCACGGCGCAGTCTGGTCGGGCGGCTCGTTTGTCTATGTGCCCGAAGGAGTGCAGGTCTCCATCCCGCTGCAGTCGTATTTCCGGCTCAATGCGGCGGGAGCGGGGCAGTTTGAGCACACCCTCATCATCGTCGAGAAGGGCGCGAGCCTTCATTTCATCGAGGGCTGCTCGGCCCCGAAATATAACGTCACCAACCTCCACGCGGGCTGTGTGGAGCTCTTTGTCAAAGAGGGCGCGTCCATGCGCTATTCGACCATCGAAAACTGGTCGAAAAATATGATGAATCTCAACACCAAGCGCGCGCTGGTCGAGAAAAACGCCAAAATCGAGTGGGTTTCCGGCTCTTTCGGCTCCCATGTGTCGATGCTTTACCCCATGAGTGTGCTCAAGGGGGAAGGCGCCAGCTCGGAATTCACCGGCATCACCTTCGCCGGCAAGGGGCAGTTCCTCGATACCGGCGCCAAGGTCGTGCACGCGGCGCCCCACACGTCCTCCATCATCAACACCAAGTCCATTTCCAAAGACGGCGGCGCCTGCGTGTACCGCAGCGGCGTGACGGTGACGCCCGAAGCCTATGACTGCAAATCGTCGGTCAACTGCGAATCGCTGATGCTTGACAGCCTTTCCCGTTCCGACACCGTGCCGGCGATGGATATCCGCAACGACGACGTGCAGATTTCCCACGAGGCCCGCATCGGCCGCATCAGCGATGACGCCATCTATTATCTGATGAGCCGCGGCGTCAGCGAGGCCGACGCCCGGGGCATGATCGTACGCGGTTTTGCCGAGCCGGTGGCCCGGGCTCTGCCGCTGGAATATGCGGTCGAGATGAATAATCTCATCCAGCTGGAGATGGAGGGTACGGTGGGCTGACGCCACCGTGCCGCACAAGGAGTGAAAACCAAATGCAACTGAATCTGAAACAGCTGAATGCTCTGCCGCAGCGCACATGGCGGTGGCTGGGTGTCAACGGCGAAAATATAGAGCGGGAGCTGCCTGATGTGCGTCCCTACGGGGGCAGGCCTTTTGCCGGCCCTGCGCCGGCGGGTGCGGAAGTGCTCAGCGTGGCGGCGGACGAAGTCGGCTTCATGGATGACGAGACCGACCCGACTCTTCACGCGGATGTGGTGCGTTTCGTGCGCGCCGCCCATAACGGCGGCTATTTTATCCGCGCCGCCCGTGGCAAACGGGTGAGCGAGCCGGTGGTGCTCGATTATCGGCTCGACGGCCAGAATCCCGTCGTGGTGGACGATAACCTTATTCTTGCCGAGGCGGGCAGCGAAATTACCGTGGTGATGCACTACGCCTCCGACGAAAAGGCCGAGGGTGTGCACATGGGGCTGACCAAGGTGCTCGCGCAAAAGGGCACCGTAGTCCATCTCGTTCAGGTGCAGACGCTGGGCGACGGCTGCGATCATTTCGACCAGGTGGGCGTTTCCACACAGGCGGGCGCGAAAGTCGAGCTGATTCAGGCCGAGATGGGCGGCCGCAGCAGCTATTCCGGTTTCCAAGCCCGGCTGGAGGGTGAGGGCAGCGCACTGGATATGCGCACCGTTTACCTGGGCGACGGGGCGCGTAAACTTGACATCGGCGCCGCGGCCGACCATTACGGCCGGCGCACCACGAGCCGCATCGTGGCCCGGGGCGCGCTGCTCGACCGCAGTGAAAAGATTTTCCGCGGCACTATCGATTTCAAAAAAGGCTCCGCCGGTTCCAAGGGGCGGGAGGATGAATATGCCATCCTGCTGTCGCCCCACGTGCGCAACCGCACGGCGCCCCTTATCCTCTGTCAGGAGGAGGATGTGGACGGGCACCATGCCGCCAGCACCGGGCGCATGGACGCCGATCGGCTGTTTTATCTGATGTCCCGCGGGCTGAGCGAGGCGGAGGCGAAAAAGCTGATGATCGAAGCGGAATTCACCCCGATCACCGCCCGCATCCCCGTGGAGGCTTACCGGCGCGAAATATCCGAATTTTTGGGAAAGAGGCTGAGCCGTGTTGAATAATTTCCGGGAGGATTTCCCCATCCTGCGAACAAAAGTGAACGGCCGGCCGCTGGTGTATTTCGACAGCGCCGCCACCGCCCAGAAGCCGCGCGAGGTCATCGAGGCCGTGGCGGAGTATTACCGCAAATCCAACGCCAATCCGCACCGGGGTAATTACGCGCTGAGCGTCGAGGCAACGGATATTTTTGAAAACTCCCGTGTCGCGGTGCAGAAATTTATCCACGCCGCTCATCCGGAAGAGATCATCTTCACCAAAAACACCACCGAATCCCTCAACATGGTGGCCTATTGTTACGGCCTGACATTCATTCAACCTGGGGATGAGATCGTCATTTCTATCCTCGAGCATCACAGCAATCTGATCCCGTGGCAGCAGGTGGCCAAAGCCCGCGGCGCCACCCTCAAATATATGTATCTGGATAAAAACGGCTCGATTTCCGAAGAAGAAGCCGAGAAAAAGATCACCGAAAAGACCAAGCTCGTGGCTTTTGCCCACGTTTCCAACGTCATGGGCACCGTTGCCCCGGTGGAGGCCATCGTGAAAAAGGCCCACAGTGTCGGCGCCGTGGTGGTGCTTGATTGCGCCCAGAGCATTCCGCATATGCCCATCGACGTGCAGAAGCTGGGCGCCGATTTCGTCGCCTTTTCCGGTCACAAAATGATGGCGCCCATGGGCATCGGCGTGCTTTACGGTCGCAAGGAGCTGCTCGACAAAATGCCGCCTTTCCTCACCGGCGGCGAAATGATCGACGATGTCACCGAGCAGGACGCCACTTGGGCTGAGCTGCCGCAGAAATTTGAGGGCGGCACTCAGAATGTGGGCGGTGCCCTCGGCCTTGCCGTGGCTATCCGCTATATTCAGAAAATCGGCTATGACGCCATCCGCAGGCAGGAATCCGACGTGGTGACCTATGCCTGCCATCGGCTGGCTGAGCTGCCGGAAGTGACCGTCTACGGCGAAAGCACCGGTGTGCGCCGCTGCGGTGTGATTTCCTTCAACGTCAAGGACGCTCATCCCCATGACGTGGCCTCCATTCTGGATGCAAGCGGCGTGGCCATTCGCGCGGGGCATCACTGCGCTCAGCCGCTGATGCACTATCTGGGTATCCACGCCGCCTGCCGCGCCAGCTTTTACTTTTACAATACCCGCGAGGAGGTCGATACCTTTATCGACAGCCTCAAGACCGTCAGGAGGTGGCTGGGGTATGGGGCTTGACCAGATTTATACCGAAATCCTCATGGAGCACAATACCTCCGGCAAGAATAAGCATCACATCGACGCGCCTACCCAAGTGCTCAAGGGTGTCAATCCCAGCTGTGGCGATGAAATCGCGCTGGAGCTGCGTGTGAAAAACGGCGTGGTCGAGGATGCCTCCTTCACCGGCGTGGGCTGTGCTATTTCCCAGGCGTCTACCTCCATTATGATCGATCTTATCCGAGGCAAAACGGTGGAAGAGGCCCAGAAACTCGTCCGCACGTTCCTTGGCATGATCAAGCACGAGATCACCGATGAAAAGGAGCTGGAGCCTCTGGATGAGGCCCTTGCGCTGCAGAATATATCCAACATGCCGGCGCGTGTCAAATGCGCCGTGCTGGGCTGGCACACACTTGAAGAAGCACTGGAGCCCCCCGCCGTGCAGGGGAAATAATCCCGCCGGCTAAACCGCACGGGCCGCTTTCGGAGCCATTGGCTCCGGGGGCGGCCTTTTGCTGTGCCGGGCATACTCTTGACAGAATCCGGGAAAACGGATAAACTAAACATAGCATTATGATAGGTTATGCTATCATTGAGTAGTCTGCCCGGGGCGGCCGTCGCAATATCGTCCGCCACAGATGCCCTGTAAAAGACGGGCGTTCCGCTTTTTGCGGGGAACGCAGCTTTGACATGGGGACTGTTAAATACAGGTATACATGTTAAATATTTGGTATGAAAGGTGCTTCGGTCTTTCATACCGTGGTAAGGATGGAACGAGTCTATGAGAATCTCGACAAAAGGCCGTTACGGCCTGCAGGCGCTGCTGGATCTGGCGCTTCACTCGGATGGCACCCAGGTGCCGCTGCTGAGCATCGCCCAGCGGCAGAATATATCGACCAATTATCTGGAACAGGTGTTTTCGCTGCTGCGCAAGGCTAAGCTCGTCAACAGCGTCAAGGGCGCTCAGGGCGGGTATATCCTGGCCGATTCCCCCGCCCATATCCGCGTGGGCACCGTGCTGCGTGCGCTGGAGGGCGACCTGAAAGTCGTCGATGACGATTTGGGCGGCGCATCCGCCGACAAGGAAAACCTCGAGCCGTGCATCCGGGCTGCCGTTTGGGATAAAATTAACGCGAGCATTGACTCCGTAGTGGATTCCATCACGCTGGAAGATCTGGTGGATGAATTCCGCGGCATCAACGACGCCCCGATGTTTTATATTTGACGCGGTACGCGGTCTGCTTAATGCCACGAAAGCGGCAGGGGCTGGGTTACCTTTAAATATTATAAAATATATCGGAATTATCTTATAGCGATTGACAACCGGCGAACTGTAGCGTATACTGTTATTACAGTAATCCAATAAGAATACTTACTAAATAGGAAAGGCGGAGGAATTGTCATGGCGAAAATTGCGAAGAATCTGACAGACCTGATCGGCAACACCCCTTTGCTGGAGCTTTCCAACTATAATAAGGAAAATGCCCCCGAGGCCACCATCGTGGCGAAGCTTGAGTACTTCAACCCCGCAGGGAGCGTCAAAGACCGCGTCGGCTACGCGATGATCACGGACGCCGAGAAAAAGGGCCGGCTGCATCCCGACAGCGTGATCGTCGAGCCGACCAGCGGCAATACGGGCGTGGGGCTTGCGTTCGTAGCGGCCGCCAAGGGGTATCGGCTGATCCTCACCATGCCGGAAACGATGAGCATCGAGCGCCGCCGGCTGCTTAAGGCACTGGGCGCCGAGATCGTGCTCACGTCGGGCGCGGCTGGCATGAAGGGTGCGGTCGAAAAGGCCGAGCAGCTTGCGAAGGAAATCCCTCACGCCATCGTGCCGCAGCAGTTTGAAAACCCGGCCAACCCGGCCATCCACAAGGCCACTACCGGCCCCGAGATCTGGCGCGATACCGACGGCAAGGTCGATATCTTTGTGGCCGGCGTGGGCACCGGCGGCACGGTTTCCGGTGTCGGGGCCGCGCTGAAGGCTCAGAACCCTAATGTCAAGATCGTGGCTGTGGAGCCGGCTTCTTCTCCGGTGCTTTCCGGCGGCAAGCCCGGCCCGCACAAGATCCAGGGCATCGGCGCCGGCTTTGTGCCGAAAGTTTACGACAGCTCGGTAGTTGACGAGATTATCCAGGTAAAAAATGAGGATGCCTTCGCCACCTCCCGCAAGCTGGCGAAATCCGAAGGCCTGCTGGTGGGCATTTCCTCCGGTGCCGCGACGTTTGCCGCCGCCGAGCTGGCCAAACGTCCGGAAAACAAGGGCAAACTTATTGTCGCTCTGCTGCCGGATACGGGCGAGCGGTATCTTTCCACCAGTCTTTTCACCGACGAATGATTTCAAGGCAAATTATGTTTCGTGGGCGCACATTCAAAAAATGTGCGCCCCTTTTTTGCATATATTGCGGAGTTTTTATATCATCCGGTAGAAATCCATCGGACTGGTTCCATTCTATAGGGGAATACGGTATACTTTCTATAGCATATCCGCCATGGCGGGGAGACGGAGCGGATTAATCAGGAAAGGCATGATGAAGAGATGTTTGACAGTCAGACGGCATTGGCGAAAACTCTGCAAAAAGTGAAAAAAACGGCGTCCCGTGTGCAGGACGTTATCCCCTATGAGACCAAAAACGGCGTATACGACAACATGGATCATGATATTCACTGGTGGACCAACGGCTTTTGGGGCGGGCTGCTGTGGCTTGCCTGGCAGCAGACGGGCGATCAGGATCTGGCCCGCTGGGCACAGGGCACCGAGAAAAAGCTCGACGCCGCCTTGGCGGAGTATGACCGCCTTGACCATGATGTGGGCTTTTTGTGGCACCTGACGGCGGTGGCCGATTATAAGGCGACCGGCAACGAGCAGTCCGCCCGCCGCGGCTATACGGCCGCGGGCGCGTTGGCTTCCCGCTTCAACCCGGCCGGGCCGTTTATCCGCGCATGGAACGCGCCCGAAAAAACGGGTTGGGCCATCATCGACTGCATGATGAATCTGCCGCTGCTTTACTGGGCGGCCGATTATGCCAAAGACCCGCGGTTTTCCAACATCGCACAGGCCCATGCGCAGACCGTGATGCATACGTTTATCCGTGACGACGGCTCGGTCAAACATATCTGCTCGTTCGACCCGCTCACAGGCGCGTATATCGAAAACTTCGGCGGGCAGGGCTACGGCGTTGATTCTTCCTGGAGCCGCGGCACCGCGTGGGCGCTGTATGGCTTTACACTCAGCGCGGCCTACACGGGGCGCAAGGATTTCCTTGCCACGGCCCAGCGGGTGGCAAACTTCTTCATTTCCCATCTGCCGGAGGATCAGGTGCCGTTCGCGGATTTCATCGCTCCGGTCGATACCAACATCCACAAAGATTCCAGCGCGGCGGCCTGTGCGGCCAGCGGTCTGGTGCTGCTTTCCACGCTTGTGGCGCCCGAGGAAGCCGGTTGCTACCGTACGGCGGCGGAGCGCATCGTACGCTCGCTTTACGAAAATTACACCGACTGGGAGCATGACGAGGCCCTCATTCAAAAGGGCTGCGTGGCCTATTTCAGCGATAAAGCCCCCGATCAGCTGGAAACTTCCCTGATCTATGGCGACTATTTCTTCCTGGAGGCACTGATCCGTCTTTGCGGCGGCCATGGTCTTTTCGAGGCTCCGGCAGGGAAATAACCTGCCCGGCTGGCGGTCCAACGCCGGCCGGCTCGATCAAAGGATGATTAACTTTGAAATTTCCGGATAATTTCGTATGGGGCACCGCCACCGCCTCCTATCAGGTGGAAGGCGGTGCCCGGGTCGACGGCCGTGGGGAGTCGGTTTGGGATGCCTGCTGCCGCGTGCCGGGTTTTGTGCAGGATGGCGACACCGGCGACGTAGCCTGTGACGCCTATCATCTCTGGCCGGAGGATATCCGCTGCATGCAGGAAATGGGCGTCGGCGCCTATCGTCTTTCCATCGCCTGGCCGCGGGTGCTGCCGGAAGGGACGGGCCGGGTCAACGAGGCGGGGCTTGCCTATTATGACCGCCTCATCGACGCGCTGCTCAAGGCCGGCATCACCCCGTATGTCACGCTCTTTCACTGGGATTATCCCGAGGCTCTTTATCACAGGGGCGGGTGGCTCAACCCTGACAGCCCTGCATGGTTTGCCGAATACACCGATCTGGTCGTGCGGCGGTATTCCGACCGCGTGACCCACTGGATCACACAGAATGAACCCCAGTGTTTCATCGGTCTCGGGCACATCGTCGGTGAGCATGCCCCGGGGCTCCGCCTGCCAATGGGGGAGGCGCTGCTGGCGGCCCACCATGCGCTGCTGGCTCACGGTCGGGCAGTGCAGACGATCCGTGCGGCGTCTAAGCAGCCCTGTCAGGTGGGCTATGCCTTTGCGGCCGGCCCGGCCTGCCCCGCGAGCAACTCGCCGGCGGATGTAGAAGCGGCCCGGCAAGCCACTTTCGCCGTGCCGGACAGTGGACTTTTCTGCAACTCCTGGTGGATGGACCCCATCTATCTGGGGCGTTACCCGCAGGAAGGGCTGGATAAGTGGGCGAAGCTTCTGACCTTCATCGGCCCGGACGATATGAAGACCATTGCCCAGCCGATGGATTTTGTCGGGGTCAACATTTATAACGGCGGGCTGGTGCGCGCCGGGGCCAACGGCCGGCCGGAAGAGGCGCCCCTCCCGCAGGGGGTGCCCCGTACGACGATGGGCTGGCCCGTCACGCCCGAGGCTCTATATTACGGGCCAAAGTTTTACTATGAACGCTACCACAGGCCGATCTATGTCACCGAAAACGGTATGGCGTGCTGTGATTGGCCATCGGAAGACGGTCAGGTCCACGACCCGCAGCGGGTGGATTTCCTGCGCCGCTACATCCGGGCCTTTGGCCGGGCGGGCGAGGACGGCGTGCCCATCGGCGGCTATTTCTGCTGGTCGCTGCTGGATAATTTCGAGTGGGCCTACGGCTATTCCAAACGGTTTGGGCTTGTCTATGTGGATTATCCCACCCAGAAGCGCATTGTCAAGGATTCCGGACATTGGTACGCGGATGTGGCGCGCTCCAACGGCCGTTCGCTCTGAGCGGCGCGCCTGCGCACACCGAAGTCATCGCCGAAAAAGCCGCCCGGGTTTTAAACCCGGGCGGCTTTGCCGTGCCTTGCGGCCGATCAATACATGCCGACTTTGTTTTCGCTGGTGCTGATGAAAATATTCTTCATCTGAGTATAGGCATTGAGGATGACCTTGTGAGTTTCACGCCCGATGCCGGAATTTTTATAGCCGCCGAAGGGCGCGTGAGCCGGCAGATTGTTGTAATTGTTGATCCACATCCGGCCCGTCTCGACGCCGCGGGCTACCCGCAGCGCGCGGTTGATGTCACGCGTCCAGACGGCGCCGCCCAGACCGTATTCACTGTCGTTGGCCATGCGGATGACTTCTTCCTCGTCGCGGAACTTGATGAAGCAGACCACCGGGCCGAAGATTTCCTCCTGGGCCACGCGCATTTTGTTATCCACATCGGCCAGAATGGTGGGCCGCATGAAGCTGCCTTTATCCAGCCCGTTTTCCGTCAGACGCGTGCCGCCGGTGGCGACGCGGGCGCCTTCCTGCTTGCCGATCTCGACATAATTGAGGATCTTTTCAAGTTGGCGGGTATTGATCTGGCTGCCCATCTGGGTGTCTGCTTCCCAGGGCAGGCCAACCCTGACCTTTTCAAACGCCTTGACGCATTCCGCCAGGAACTTGTCATAGATGGATTCCTGCACGAACACGCGGGAACCGGCGCAGCACACCTGCCCCTGGTTGAAGAGGATGCCCATCTGTACCCCCTCGATGGCCTTTTCCCAGGGCGCGTCGGGGAAGAAGATGTTGGCCGATTTGCCGCCCAGTTCCAGCGTGGCGGGGATCAGCCGCTTGGCGGCCGCTTCGGCCACTTCGTAGCCGACCTCGGTCGAGCCGGTGAATGCGAGCTTGCGCAGACCCTTGTGCTCGAGAATGTAATTGCCTGAAACCGAGCCGCGGCCGGTGATGATGTTGACCACGCCCGCCGGCAGCACCTGAGACATGAGCTTGGTCAGTTCCAACACGCTCAGCGAAGTGGAAGACGAGGGCTTGAAGACAACGCAGTTGCCGGCGGCCAGCGCGGGAGCCAGCTTCCACGCCGCCATCAGCAGCGGGAAGTTCCAGGGAACGATCTGCCCCACGACGCCCAGCGGCTCACGCAGCACGATGCTCATGGTGTCTTTGTCGATCATCACGGCCTCGCCCTCTTCGCCCCGGATCACGCCCGCAAAATAGCGGAAATGATCGGCGCTCAGCGGCACGTCCAGATTCATCGTTTCACGGATCGGCTTGCCGTTGTCGAGCGTTTCGATCATGGCGAGCTTCTCACGGTTTTCGTCGATCAGGTCGGCGATCTTGAGCAGCATGCGGGAACGTTCCTGCACGCTCACGTTCTTCCAGGATTCAAAGGCCTTCCACGCCGCATCCACAGCCGCGTTCACGTCTTCTTTGCCGGCGTCCACGCAGGTAGCCAGCCGTTCCCCGTTGGCCGGGTTATAGGCATCAAAGGTCTTGCCCTCTTTGCCGTCGACCCACTTGCCGCCGATAAAAAGCGAATAGCGGTCGCTAATGTACTTTTCCATATGCATTGCCTCCCTTTGCGATTGTGTATGTGATTACATTGGAAATCATTTTTGTGTAAGCGGATTTGATTTCACCTGTATTCTACACCATTTATTCTGAAAAGTACACCGTTTTCGGGTAAATTAAAAAATTAACAAATTTGAGCCGCTTATTGACACAATATTGACAAAAACGTCCGGACGGCAATCCGTCCGGACGTTTTTGTAACCCGATATGGCAATCAATCAGACGGTCCGAGTGACTTTATGGAGCATCCGGGGCTGGTCGGGGTTGAGGCCGCGCGCCACTGCAAGGCTGCAGGCGAACATCTGCGCCACCGCCACGTTGCAGAAGGGTGAGGTGTAGTCGTCGTTGCCGCTGGGAATGCTCAGCGAGCAGCTGCCCTTTGACCGGGCGGAGGGGTCGTCGGAAATCACCAGCAGATCGGCCTGCGCGTCGTTGATCTTGTCGATGAGATCCTCGGCGTCGGATTCCGAAGCGCCGCTGGGGGCGAAGATGAAGACGGGCATGTCTTTCTGCAGCATGGCGATGGGGCCGTGCTGGAAGTCGGAATTGGCAAACGCCTTGGCGCGTATATAATTGGTTTCCTGAATCTTAAGGGACATTTCCAGCGCGATGCTGTAATTGATGCCCCGGGCCAGCACAAAGCATTCGTTCATAAAGCGATAGCGTTGGGCGATGGAACGGATGTCGTCGGCCGTCTTGAGGGTCTCGGCAATTTTCTGCGGCACCAGACGCAGCTTCTGCGTCATCTCGGCGTCGCCGGCCCATTCGGCCGCGAGCATGGCCATGAGCATCATTTCAGCGGTGAAGGTCTTGGTGGCGGCGACGCTTTTTTCCACGCCGGCGGCGCAGAAAAGATGATGCTGCGCAAGTTTCGCCAGCGGCGAATCCTTGTAATTGGTGACGGCAATGGTGATGGCCTTCTGATCGTTTGCCGCGCTGAGCACGGCGGCCACATCCTCGGCCTGGCCGGACTGGGAAATGCCGATGACGACCGAATCGCTCATGTCGACAGTCTTGCGGTACATCGTGAAAATGGACGGCGCAGAGAGGCAGACCTTGCAGCCCGTCAGGCTTTCGATCACATATTTGCCGTAAACCGCGGCATGGTCGGAAGTCCCCCGGGCGGCGATCACCACCGCGTGGATATCTCGCTGCCGAATCAGCTGCACGATTTTGCGGATGGTCTCTTCATTTTCCTGGAAGCAGCGGGCCGTAACCTCCGGCTGCTCCATGATTTCCTGCCACATTTGCGTCATTGCAATTCCTCCGTCCAAAATTAAGAAAGTAAGGGAATAAAGTTTGGGTGAAGTGAGGCTTGTCCTCTCCGGCGTGAGCCGTCTCTCCGCGTGAAATGCTTCTTTTTATTATACTCTATTTCGGCGGGCAATGGAAGTCCCGCCCGACGGCATGTCTTGCAATCGGAGCCGGTGCGGACTAAAATAGATTTAAGCAATTCCGGAAGTGATTGAGATATTTCGGAATGCTTCGCCTTTCCGCCAAAGGCGGACGAAGCACGGTTTTCCCGAATCTTTGACGAAATTGAAAAACTGCTGTACAGTCGGGCGGGGAGCCCGACCGTGGGAGCCCGATCGCGGGAGCCCTGCCGCGGGCCGGCGAAGATTCCGCAAATCTGAGAAAAGGACGGCGTCGCAAGTGAACGAATATCAGAGGCTTCAGAAGATTTACCGAAGCATCCGGGGGAAAATTCCGTTTCAGCCGTCGGTCGCGCTGACGCTTGGCTCGGGGCTGGGCGACTATGCCGACGACATTGAAATCGCCTCGGTGATCGATTATCACGACATCGAGGGGTTCCCTGTTTCCACGGCGCCGGGGCATAAGGGACGTTTTGTGTTCGGCCATGTCAACGGGGTGCCCGTTGTCGTCATGCAGGGCCGCATCCACTATTATGAGGGGTATGCGATCCGCGACGTGGTGCTGCCCACGCGTCTGATGGGGATGATGGGAGCGCATGTGCTGCTGCTCACCAACGCGGCGGGCGGTGTCAATCCCGATTACCAGAGCGGGGATTTCATGCTCATCCGCGATCAGATCGCCGATTTCGTGCCGTCTCCTCTCATCGGGGAAAATATCGCGGCTTTCGGCCCCCGTTTCCCCGACATGAGCGACCTCTATGACGCCCGCCTGCGGGAAGTCATCCGGAATACGGCGGTCAGTCTCGGCATCGACCTGCGGGAGGGTGTCTATATCCAGCTCACGGGCCCCAACTATGAGACACCCGCCGAAGTGCGCATGTGCCGCCTGCTTGGGGCCGATGCCGTGGGCATGAGCACGGGGTGCGAAGCGGTGGCGGCCCACCATATGGGCATGCGGGTGTGCGGCATTTCCTGCATCTCAAATCTCGGCGCCGGCATGACCGACCGTCCCCTTACCGCCGAAGAGGTGGAAGAGACGGCCGCACGGGTGGCTCCGCTATTCCGGCAGCTTATCACCGCGTCCATCGTCCATGTGGCGCGGCACATCGGCAAATGAAACGCCGCCGCAATGGCGGCGACGGAACGGAGGAGTTGGCCATGGAACACACGGAAGTGATTAATGTCCGTCTCAATGAGGCGGAGGACGGGGTGGTGATCCTCGATCAGACCCGGCTGCCCCGTTATGTGGAATACCGCACGGTAAGCCGGCTTGATGAGATGGCGGAGGCCATCGTGTCGCTGCGCGTGCGGGGGGCGCCCGCCATCGGCATTTTTGCGGGCTACTGCCTGTATGTGCTCGCGCGCACCATCCGCACCGGCGACCCGGAGAAATTTCAGCGATTCCTGTCGGATTACGGGGCAAAACTGAATGCCACGCGGCCCACGGCGGTCAACCTGAGCTGGGCGGTGGCGCGCATGGAGCGTGCCGCCGGCGAAGAGAGCGGCCGGGGCGTGCCGGCCATGGTGGCCCGTCTGCGCGACGAGAGTCTTGCCATCCGGCGGGAAGACGAGCACATGTGCACCGCCATCGCGGCTTTCGGTCTGACCTTGCTTCACGACGGGGAAGGGGTGCTCACCCACTGCAACGCCGGACCGCTGGCCACATCCCGCTACGGCACGGCTCTGGGCCCGCTGCTGCTGGGGCGGGAACGGGGCATGCAGTTCCACGTCTTTGCCGACGAGACGCGGCCGCTTCTTCAGGGGGCCCGCCTCACTGCGTGGGAGCTGCAGCGGGCGGGGGTGGATGTGACCATCATCTGCGACAGCATGGCTTCCATCGTGATGAAAAACGGCTGGGTCTCGGCCTGCCTGGTGGGGTGCGACCGTGTGGCCCGCAACGGCGATACCGCCAACAAGATCGGCACCTCCGGTGTGGCCATCCTGGCCCGGCACTATCACATCCCGTTTTATGTGCTCGGCCCCACCTCGACCATCGACCTTGCCTGTGCGGGCGGCGGGGATATCCGCATCGAGCAACGCGACCCGGAAGAGATCCGGAGCCTTTATTATACCCAGCCAATGGCGCCGGAAGGCGTGCCTTGCTATAACCCGGCTTTCGACGTGACCGACCACTCGCTCATCACGGCTATCATCACCGAGCGGGGTGTCTGCCGCCCGCCCTATGACAAGAGCCTGCCGGCGCTTTTTGCCGTCGGCGCGTGAGATTCAGGCCGTGGCCGCCCGAACAGAAAGGAAGACCCTTATGAATATTCGCCTGACCCATGCCCGGGTTCTCACTATGGCCGGCTCGCCCTCCGACGGTGCCGGCACCGTTACCGATGGCGAGGTCTGGGTGCGCGGCAACCGCATCACCCATGTGGGCCCCGCCCCGGAAAAGGAGCCTGCTGACAGATGGGACCGGGTGATCGACCTTGACGGCAATCTGGTCATGCCGGGCTTCAAAAACGCCCATACCCATTCGGCCATGACGTTTCTGCGCTCCTATGCGGACGATCTGCCGCTGCAGGAATGGCTCACTCGCCAGGTGTTCCCCATGGAAGCGAAGCTCACCGCCGATCGGGTCTATCATTTGACCCGGCTTGCCATTCTCGAGTATCTGACCAGCGGCATCACGGCCAATTTCGACATGTATTTCTTCCCCGAGGCGGTGGCGAAGGCGGCGGTGGACTGCGGCTTCCGCACTGTGATGTGCGGAAGCATCAATAATTTCACCGGCAGCGTGCGGCAGTTGGAGGAGGATTTCCGCCGTTTCAACGGCTATCACGAGTTGGTGGGCTACCGGCTGGGCTTTCACGCGGAATACACCACTTCCCGGCCCATTCTCGATGGCATTGCGGAACTGGCCCATCGCTGCCGCGCACCGGTCTACACCCACAATTCCGAGACCAAGAGGGAGGTAGCCGAGTGCATCGAGCGCAACGGCGCGACGCCCACCGTCTGGCTCAGCCGGCTGGGGCTTTTCGATTTCGGCGGCGGCGGTTTCCACTGTGTGCACATGACGCCGGAGGACATGGAGATTTTCCGCCGCGATAAGCTCTGGGCCATCACAAACCCCGGCTCCAACTGCAAGCTTGCCAGCGGCATCGCCCCGCTGCAGGCCATGCGGGAACGCGGCATCCCTATGGCCATCGGCACCGACGGGCCGGCCAGCAACAACGGACTGGATATGTTCCGCGAAATGTACCTGACCGCCTGCCTGCAAAAAATCCGGGAAGAAGACGCGGCGGCCATGGACGCGGGCCTGGTGCTGCGCATGGCCGCCGCAAACGGCGCGGACGCCATGGGCCTGCCGGAGTGCGACGCGCTGCTGCCCGGCAAGCTGGCCGATCTCATTGTCGTGGATCTGCACCAGCCCAACATGCAGCCTCTCAATGACATTGCCAAAAATATTGTGTACAGCGGCAGCAAGCAAAACGTGAAGCTCACCATGATAAACGGGCGTATCCTCTATGAAGACGGTCAATTTTCGGTCGGGGCCGACCCGGAGGAAATCTACGCGAAGGCAAACGAGATCATCGCCGAAATGAAAAAGTGATCCGGCGGGCGGAGCGTAACAACCTGCGCCCGCCCGGTGCTTCCCTTGACAAAGACGCTCCGGCGAGTAAAATTAGATTGGACGCTTTGAATAGGTAAAATTTTTGCGACCGGCACGCGCTTTGCTGCATGGGCGCTTTTTTTCCACCCCGCGGCAGCGGCCGGCTTTCAGGAGGATTGGAAACGATGCGGGAAGGCAATCTTCAGGTTCATTCCGAAAACATCCTGCCGGTAATCAAAAAATGGCTTTATTCCGACAAGGATATCTTTCTGCGGGAGCTTGTCTCCAACGGCTGCGACGCCGTCAGCAAGCTGCAGAAACTCATGGCGATGGGCGATGCGCCCAAGGACGACTTTAAGCCGCGCATCGACGTCACCGTCGACAAGGCCCGGAAACTCCTCAGTGTCGAAGACAACGGCATCGGCATGACCGAGGAGGAAGTGGAAAAATACATCACGCAGGTGGCTTTTTCCGGCGCGCAGGAATTTGTGGACCGTTACCGCGAAAAAAGCGACGCCGAATCCGGCATCATCGGCCATTTCGGCCTGGGTTTCTATTCAGTCTTTATGGTGGCCGATCCGGTGGAAATCGACACCCTTTCCTACAGGGAAGGGTCGAAGGCCGTCCACTGGGTTTCCAAGGGCGAAGCCTCCTATGAGATCGGCGAGGGGGAGCGCAGCACACGCGGCACCCGGGTAACGCTGCACATCACCGACGACGAGGTCGAATTCCTCGAGGAGCCCCGCGTGCGTGAAATCCTGCATAAGTACTGCCAGTTCATGCCGGTGGAAATTTATCTGACGGTCGTGAAAGAGCCGGAGAAGGGCAAAGAGGCACAGCCCGCCGGGGAAGGCGAGACGCCCAAGGAGCCGGAGGCCCCCCGGCCGGTCAACAATATCTCGCCCCTCTGGCTTAAAGCTCCGCGGGAGTGTACCGACGAGGAATACAAAAAGTTTTATAACGAGCTGTTCCTCGATTTCAACGAGCCGCTTTTCTGGATTCATCTCAATGTGGATTATCCCTTCAACCTCAAGGGCATTCTCTATTTCCCCAAGGCCACGAGCAAGGTGGAACTGGTGCCCGGTCAGGTGAAGCTTTACAGCAATCAGGTCTTTGTGGCCGACAATATCAAAGAGGTCATCCCCGAGTATCTGCTGCTGCTCAAGGGCGTCATCGACTGCCCCGATCTGCCGCTGAACGTATCCCGCAGCTTTTTGCAAAACGATGGCAACGTGCGCAAAATTTCCCGCCATATCAGCAAAAAGGTGTCGGATAAGCTCCATTCCATCTTTAAAGAGGAGCGGGAAAATTACGACAAATACTGGGATGACATTGCGCCCTTTATCAAATTCGGCTGCATCCGCGACGAGGATTTCTACGAGAAGGTCAAAGACATCCTGCTGCTCAAGACCGTCGACGGCAAATACCTGACCCTTGCCGAGTTCCCCAAGCAGAAGGACGGCAAGATCTATTATGTCTCCGACGAAAACCGGCAGGCCCAGTATATCCGCATGTTCCGCGAGCAGGGGCTGACGGCAGCCGTGCTCGACCATGTGCTCGACAGCCACTTTATTTCCATGCTCGAGTACAAAGACAACTCTCTTAAATTCGCCCGCATCGATTCCGACATTGGCGAGGCGCTTCGCAGCGGGGAAGCCGCCGATTCCCAAAGCCTGATCGACCGTTTCAAATCGCTGGCCGGGCTGGAAAAGGCGACCGTCAAGGCCGAAACGCTCAAAAGCCCGGATATGCCCGCCGTGGCGCTGGTGGATGAATACATGCGCCGGATGCAGGATATGAGCGCTGCTACGGGCCAGTCGATCCCGGGCAGCCACACCCCCGAAACGACGGTGGTGCTCAACCTGTCGAACCCGGTGGTGCAGGCAATCCCCACCCTCGACGGCGACAAGGGCAAGCTCGTCTGCCGCTATCTCTACGACCTGGCACAGTTGGGTGCCCGGCCGCTGTCGGCGGATGAAATGTCCGGCTTTATCGGCCGCAGCGTGCGTCTGCTGGAAACGGCCGCCCATGTGCCCGCCGCCCCGGCACAGGCGGAGGAAACACCGGCGGATGCCGCCCCCTCGGATACGGCTGAGTCGGCCGCCGATGCCCCGACGCAGGCCGCACCCAAAGACGGCGAATGATATAGCCCCTGTACGCATGAAAGAGCCGGTCCCGAATGGGACCGGCTCTTTCGGCGCTGGCATAATTTAGCCTATATGGCTCGCGCCGCTCCGGCAGGCACCGGCCTTGGCACCCGCCCGTAAAACATGCGTACCAGCGTGATAAACACGACCAACCACAGCACGCCCGTCAGACAACCGCCGATGACCGCGCTCGCGCCGCATTTGCCGGGGAATATCAGGCTCAGCGCCCCGAAGGGCACAAAAAGCGCCGCCGCCAGACCGGCGGGCCAGCGCCACCGGCTGTGGATTGCCGTAAAGCACAGATAGGCGAGATAGCCGTAAAATGCGGTGCCCACCATGGCCTGCTCGTTGGGGAAGCCGAAATCCGATACCCGCGTCAGCGTGAAAAGACCCGGCTGGGCCCCGTTGTAGGCTAGACGCACTACCATATTCAGCAGCGATGTGCTGATAAGGTCGGCCAGCAGCAGGGGAATGAGCTGCTTGCTCACCCGGTTGCGGGCGGCGAAAATATCGGGCAGCACGATGGCCAGCGCCGCCATCACCGGCACCAGCATGAGTACCGGCACCACCGACAGCAGGTTTGACATCCACGGCCCGGCGACGTGGGCGACGGCCAGGTAAGCCAGCCGGTCAAACCGGATCAGATCGTTCTGCACCCGCATGGCGGAAAAAGCGATGAAGCCCACCGGAAAAGCGGCCAGGGTGAGCACCAGACGCCGGTAACGCTTGCCCGCGCGGATAAACGCGAAGATAAAAAGCCCGAGCAGCAGGGCTTCCAGCCCATAGACGCCGATGATGCTGCCCACGGCCCGCCACCGCCGGCCTGCCAGCCGCCCGACCAGCAGAAAGGGCAGGCACCACAGCGCCGAGCCCGCCAGACTGTACACCGTATAAAGCCGCAGGTCGACCCGGCCGATGCCGCTGATATAGGGCACCACATGGCGCACACCGGGTATATAGCGGCAAAGCAGGAGGGTGCCGGCCGCATGCTTCTGCACCAGCCGGTCGGCGCGGGCCAGTTTATCCTCGGTCAGACTGAAGGGCTTGCCGATGCGGAGCAAAAACTGCCGCCCGACACCCAGCCCAATGAAATAGGCAGCCATCGACCCGATGAATGTGCCCGCCGTACCCAGCAGGGCGGATTCCCCGATGCCGACCCAGTCGGTGATGGCAAAACCCACCGCCAGCAGCAGCGACTCGCCGGGCACCGGCAGGCCCACATATTCCAGCAGAAGCGACACAAACAGCGCGGCGGGGCCGTGCTGCGTGACAAAGTGAAAAATCAGTTCCCGGATACCCGATCACCTCCTGACCCGGCGCGGCGGTCAGCGCAGCGCCTGACGCAAGAAACGCGCCGCGTTGTCGAAAAAGATGGCGTCCACCGTCTTCTGCGGGTAGTGACGCAGCATTTCTTCATACACACGGCCCAGATCCTGCACACCGGCAAAGCCGTCCGGCAGGTCGGAACCATCGAGGTCGCCCCCGATGGCCAGCACCTCCTCGCCGCCCCGCGTCAGGAAATATTCCATGTGGCGCAGGATATCCGTCATAGAGGCTCCGTCGCCGCCGTCTTTTAGAAAATTTCGATAGAGGTTGATGCCCACCAGCCCGCCGCGCCGACGGATCTCGTCAAACTGCCGGTCGGTGAGGTTGCGCCGGTGCGCGCATACGGCCTTGGCGTCGGAATGACTGGCAATAAAGGGCCGCGTGCTGATTTCGGCCACGTCCCAGAATCCCGCTTCCGACAGATGCGAAACATCCACCGTCATGCCAAGCTCTTCCATCCGGTGCACCACATCCCGTCCGAACGGCGTCAGCCCCACGGCGTCCGGCACGCCCACGCCGTCGCCGAGCTCACAGTGCCCGTTCCATGTCAGCGTCAGAATCCGCACCCCTTTTTGATAGGTGCGCTCCAGATTTTCCATTTTGCCGCCCAACGCGGCGCCGCCCTCGATGGAAAGCAGCGCAGCCGTCTTGCCGCTGGCAAAGGCCTGCTCCAGCTCATCCCTGCTGCGGCAGAAAAAAACGGAGTCGGCGTTTTGGCGCATCTGGGTCTCAAATGTGTCGTAAAGCGTGTCGAATCGCGCCAGCGCATCCTCGCCGCGCAGATTATCCCGGATAAAAATGGCGAAGACCTGCGCCATGGGGCGGAAAATACCCGCCCGCTCCAGCGACCAGTGCAGGTCGTTGTGACGCAGACCCTGGCTGCGGTCGTGACATTCGGAAATAGTGTCGCAGTGTAAATCGAAATACTTCAAACCAGTCACCCAAGTCTTTCTAAAGTCAAAGTATGTAATGCGTTCGGGCCCGACGGCCTCACTCCGCCCAGGGTTGGGTAGCGGTGACGACTTCGCCTCCGCTGCGGATAGCGTCTTCCATCATCTGGTCGAGATAGCGGTCCTGAAGCCCCTGGGCAAGGGGATAGCCACCCTTTTGCCCGGCCAGCGTATCAGCCACGCCCTGCAGGCAGGCGGCCACGGCGATTTCTTCCTCCGTCAGACGCGCGGGCGCAAAGGGATTCCGATAGACCCACTTTTCGCCCAGCGTTACGCCCCGGATGAAAAAGCCTTCCAGATTGCCTTCAAGACCCGTCTGCCGCAGCGTCAGCTCCGCACACAGCGGCAGACGGAAATTTTCCACCCTGTGCACCGCGTGGCCGTTTATCTCGCCCCGGTCGCCCCGCACGAGGATGCGCGGGGAGCGGGCATAGGAGCGGTGCTGATCGGCGGCAAAGTCGTAAACGCCCAGCTTCCCGCCGAAATCAAAGAGCGCGATGTCGTGATTTGCTTCCTTCATCTGCTCGGCGGCGGGCAGGCCGTCCCGCCCGGGGCCGGCCACAAACCGCGTGGGGTAACGGAACGCCCGGATGCGCGCATTCTCAAAATTCACGCCCAGCAGCGCGCGTATCATGCCGACGCCGTGGTAGCCGTGTGAAAAAGACACCTGCGCTTCCTCGATGGTCCCGAGCGCGCCGGAGCGCGCGACGGCGAGCCGGGCCGCGTGCATGGGCTGCTGCGGATACTGTTCCGCCACATGGATGATCGCACCGGCTTTTGCCAGCCGGTGCAGCGCGAGCAGCCCTTCCATGTCACCGGCGGGCGGTGTTTCCGTCAACACGGGCAATCCGCGGCTCACAGCCCGGGCAATCACCGCTGGGGCGGCCTGCCGGTTGACCGAGATCACAAGAAAATCGGGCGCTCCGTGGGCGAGCAAATCGTCCATGTCGGCGAAGCAGGGAACGCCCCATTCCCGCGTGAC
This sequence comes from Bacillota bacterium, assembly GCA_023391835.1. GTDB lineage: Bacteria > Bacillota > Clostridia > Oscillospirales > Ethanoligenentaceae > JAEWAE01. Next base: position 6,237 of record JAEWAE010000013.1, on the reverse strand, counting down.
GGCGGCACGCTTTTCCGGGCTGCGGCTCACCAGCCCGCACGCCGCAAAACGCTGCGGCAGAGCCTGGGCGGCCCGCAGATAAAACCCGGCGCGCCAGCCGCTGCCAATGATGCCAAAAGAGACGGCTTTTGTCATAATCACACCTCTTCCGTCCGGGGGTAAGGCCGGCACGATTGCGCAGTTCCCGCCGGGAGCCGCCGGCTAAAAAAGGGCGGCGGATTTTTTCGACGGAAATTTACTATTATTATACCACGTCACGCCTGCATATGCGACGGGCACGGTCGGATTCGGCGGCTCCCGCCGGCCTTTTTACCGGAACCGTGGGGCCGTAAAATAAATTGCAATTCGTCTTGCCGCTCCTACGGCAGCCATTACGGGCATTTCGCTTATATTTTGCGGTCTTTCCGTCGCAAAACCGTGCTTTTCGACCCCCGTCGGATGCTTCCAAAACAGCCTCTCTTTTTTCTATCCGTGGCGCCGATAAAAAGGATAATGCTAGATTGACACCCTGATATTGACATGTTACTATTGAATTGCCGCCGCTTTTATCGACGGGCGAAAGGATGAATCAGGTGGACGAGCTGTGTGTGGTGCTCAACCGGGTGGTTGCAAATATCGAAAAGGTGATCGTCGGCAAACACCGCCAGGTGGAACTGGCGGTCGCGGCCATGGCGGGCTCGGGCCACGTGCTGATTGAGGATATACCCGGCGTGGGCAAGACAAGTCTGGTCTACGCGCTGGCCAAGTCGGTTTCCTGCGGATTCCGGCGCATCCAGTTTACGCCGGATACCATGCCGTCGGATGTCACGGGCTTTTCCGTCTATAACCCAAAGGCGGGGGAATTCGTGTTCCAGCCCGGTGCGGTGATGAGCCATTTCATTCTGGCCGACGAGATCAACCGTGCCACCCCCAAGACCCAGGCGAGCCTTTTGGAAATCATGGAGGAAAATCAGGTGACGGTGGATTCCCATACGTACCGGATGGAGCAGCCCTTCATGGTGCTGGCCACACAGAATCCGGTGGAGTATCTGGGCACCTACCCGCTGCCCGAGGCACAGATCGACCGCTTTTCGCTGCGCATTGCCATGGGCTATCCCGGGCGGGAGGAAGAGATGCGAATCCTTGCCATGGGCGACACGGCCCGGCGGTCCATCGAGCCGGTGGCCGGGCAGGAGGATATTCTGGCCGTGCGCCGCGCGGCAACACAGGTGCGGGTGGCCGACGCCGTGCGGGGCTATATGGTCGACGTCGCGTCGGCTACCCGCACTCACCCGGATGTGGAGCTGGGCGCGAGTCCCCGGGGCTCCATTGCGCTGTATCGCATGAGCCAGGGCTATGCACTGCTGAAAGGACGGGACTACGTGACGCCGGATGACGTGAAATTCCTTGCGCCCTTCGTGCTGGCCCATCGGCTGATTTTACGCAGCGACGCGAGGATCGCGGGGCGGACGGCCGAGTCGGCGGTTGGCGACGTGCTGGCCAAAGTGCCGGTGCCGGTGCTGCCCCGATAGCGGCGGCGGGGGGCAATCATGGGCAATGTGGTGGGATTTGTGGTGCTGCTGGCCCTGAGCACGGCGGCGGCGCTATTAATGGATAATATCGTCGGCTCGATGCCGCTGTATCTGCTGGTGTTTCTGCTGTTTGCATCCCTTGGCTATGTGCTTTGCGTGCAGCGGCGGTTTCGCTGCACGTCAGGCGACGGCCGCCGGGTGATTCCCCACGGGGTGCCGGCCGATGTGACGGCACATATGCGCAACGACGGGCGTCTGCCGCTGCTGCATCTGCGTGCCCGCGTGCAGACGGGGAAAGAGACCGCCCGCATGGATCTTTCCCTCGCGCCGCGCGAAGCGAAGGACCTGCACTTTACCGTGACACTGCCTCATGTGGGGCCGTATGAGATCGGCGTGCCCCGGGTGCGCTTTTACGACCCGTTGGGCCTTTTCAGTTTGACCCGCAGGCTGCCCGCCGAGCGGGTGCTCGCGGTGCCGCGCATCTACGACCTTTCGCTGCCGAAGCGTATTTCCGCCCCGCTGAAAGAGACGGTCGTTTCCGCTTTTTTTGCCCGCACGGCGGAACCGGAGAGCTATACCGGCGTGCGGGAATACCGGCCGGGCGACTCCCTGCGCCATATCCACTGGAAACTGACGGCCCACACCGCCCGTTATATGAGCCGGCGGTATGAGACCCGCCGGCGCGAGGGCGTGACCGTCTACATCGACCGGCTTCGTCCGGAATATGCCGACGAGACGTGCCGCCTGCTTTACGACTGTGTGACGGAGGCCGGACTTTCCCTTGCGGCGGAGGCGTTGCGCCGGGGGCTTGCGACGGAGGTCGTTTCCGCCGGCCCGGTCGGCTTTGCCCGTCGGGCCGTGCGGGGGGAAGCCGACCTCGGTGTGCAGGCCGCCGAGCTGGGCGGTCGGGTCTTCGGCGGCCATGCCGCCATGGCGGATCTGCTGGCAAGCGAGCGCAAGAGCCGGGAGGGCAACCCCACTCTGTGTGTCTGCGCGGCGTATCTGAGCCCGGCGCTGGTGCAGAGTCTGGCGGCGCTGGCGGAATCGGGCTGGTGGCCGATGCTTGTCTGCGCCGTACCCGACGCCGCCCGGCTGACGGAGGAAGAAACGCGCATGCTTGCATACCTGGCCCGTCGGGGCATTCCAGCCGGAGCGGTCGACACGGCCGCGCGGCTGGGAGATTTGCCGGGTGCCGACCGATGAAACATATCGACGCCACGCCCTCGGAGGCAAAGATGAAAAAAGCGGCCCGCAAGGCATGGGAGTATATCGGTATGCTTGCGGCATCGGCGTCGCTTGCCATGCTCCTGATGCAGGCGTTCCTGGTGCCCGACTCGCTGCGCGGCAGCGTTCCCGCCGTTGCGGGGGTCGCCGCGGCGGCGTTAGCCGTGCTGACGCTGCTTTTTTACAACCGGCGTACCACCCACGTGACCCTTGCGGCGATTGCGGCGGCGCTGGTCCTTTTTCTCCTCTGGCTGTGGCGCATGCCCCGTTTGCTCCAGAGCTTTACCGTCGGTTCGCTGATTCCCGTGCTTTTCTATCTGCTCACGGGCGGGACGGCGCTGGCGGTCTTTCTGCTGGCCCGCACACGGATCGGGCTGGCGGCATTATTTCTGGGCGGCGCGGCCGTGGGCTGCGGCATGCGCCTCATTGGCTACTCGGTGAATACGGCGGCCTATCTCACACTGCTGGGCGCGGCCCTCGCACTGTTCATCGGCCGGCAGTTCGGCGCCTCCACCCGGCGGTTCCCCTATGTGGATATGCCGCGCCGGCACGTGGCGGGTGTGGCCGTGGGGCTCACGGTGCTGGCTATGGCGGCCTCTCTGGGCGCTTATGCGCTGACCGACCGCATCACCCCGGTGCACCTGACAGCCAGTCGGGATAAAATTGCGGATTGGCTCCAGGGTAAAACCGAGGGCGCCGCCGGTTTTGGCGATTCCGGTACAGCCTTCGGCCATCCCATCCATTCCGACGATACGCCGGTGATGAATGTGCGCACCGACGGGCCCGCCTATCTCAAGGGCAACTCTTATTCCACCTATACCGGTCACGGTTGGGAAAGGCTCGACGTTGCCGCTTCCGACCAGACGGTCGGAATCTATAAGGGGTGGCTGGTGGTGCCGTCATGGGTACCCGGCTATATCTATGCCACCGACCCGGCCGCTTTTCATACCATGGAGCCGTTGCGGCCCGCGGCAATGCTGCCCTATTACCGCAGCCACGACACCGCCGTCACCCTGCAGGATATGACGGTGACGCTGCTTTCCGCAACGCATAATCTTTACCTTCCCATCGGCTATATGGATACAAACTTTGCCGACGGCTATGTGTCCAACAAAAAGTATTTTATCCAGAGTCGGCCCTTTTTCTCATGTGAAACCATGAAGGGACGGCAGACGATCTATTTTCGCACGGATATAGCCGATTTCGCGTTGGATTCGTCCGTTGGGGCGCAGACCACCTATTCGATACTTGCGCCCCGGTATGACATGATGTCTTGGGATTTTCAGACGGCCGCAAATGCCGATGAAACGGCCTTTAACGATATGACGGAAGCAATGGCCTCCTATTATGGGGATTCCGGTCTGGCTTTGGAGCTTCAAAAGGTGTATGGCACGTCGGTAGAAAAGTACTCAAGCCCCGGCACAGCCGTCACCGCGCGCACCCGCCAGCTTGCCCAGCGGCTCACACGCGCCTGCCGCACCGACACCGAAAAGGTGGAGGCTGTGAAAGAGTATCTGGCCAAAGGCTTTTCCTATACGCTCAACCCAAAGGTCGCGCCCGACGGCCGGGATTTCGTGGACTATTTTCTTTTCAGCAGCAAGGAAGGCTACTGCGTGCATTTTGCCACCGCCATGGCCGTGCTGCTGCGTTGTGCGGGTGTGCCGGCCCGGTATGTGGAAGGGTACGTCACGCCGCCCAGCGCCGACGAGGGGGTCTATCACGTCACCGAAAATCAGGCTCACGCGTGGGTGGAGGTGAATTCTCCGCTGCTGGGGTGGTACCCCGTCGAGGCGACGCCCGGCTTCGACTATGTGGGAAATTCCGCATCCGGCGCAGCCGCGGCGGAATCGTCGGCCACATCCTCCCAGACTTCCTCCGCGGTGACCTCGCAGACGGAAAGCGGGGGGGCTTCGACGGCGTCCTCCGCATCCTCCGCGCCGCAAGGGGGTAAAAAGACCGCGCCCATGGATGGGCGGGCGCTGCTCCCGTGGGCTTTATCGTTGCTGGCGGCGATTCTGCTGCTGATTTTCCCCGGCCGACTGGCGCTGAGGCGCCTGTGTCTGCGTCGTCTGCGGCGCCGCCGTGCCGGGGAGCAGGTCACACGGCTTTATGGCGGTTTGCTGTGCGATCTCGGCAAGCTGGGGCTTGGCCGGCGTCCTGACGAAACGCCGACGGAGCTGGCCGCCCGGGTCGGGGCTGTGCTGGACACGGGCGAGTGGGATTTTGCGCGTGTTACACGGCTGTTTGAGCGGGTGTGTTACGGTGGCGAGGAGCCGGGGAGTGAAGAGCTTCTGTATATCTGGCGCTTCCGCGCCGCGTTCCCGGGGCTCTGTCGGCAATTTGCCGGCCGACTGCGCTGCCTGATCCACGGAATTTACTGAATCGCGTAAAAATGACCAGAAAAAATTGACAAACCGGGGCAAACACGGTACCATAAAGTCAGATACAGCGTAAAACGAAAGGGTGGTCGTCACATTGGTCGGGACGGTGGATATTCAGGCGCTTCAGACAGGAAATGCCGGGTGGAGCACGGCTTCGCACGCCGTGAGCCTTTCGTCTGCCGACCGGTCGCAACCAGGCTTTCAGTCTGTGCTGCGGGAATGTCTGGAGCATGCGGTGATAGGCGATGGGGTCGCCTCTTCCTCCGCCTCAGCCGATGCGGCTGGGGTCGGTGCCACTTCCGGCGTCAGCGACGGTGTGGCGGGTGACCGGCAGGCTTCCGCGCAGCTGGTGAATTTCGTTGCGGCCCATGAGGGGTATTCCGCCACCGCTTATCGCGGGGCGGACGTGCAGAACCAGACCATCGGCTATGGCCATGTGGTGCAGGCGGGGGAAAGCACCGCGCCCTTGTCGCGGGCACAGGCGCTCACTCTGCTCAAAAGCGACCTCAAAAGCAGCGTTGCTTCCGTCAATCGGGAATTCGCCGGGGTGGATCTGACCCAGTCGCAATTCGACGCGCTGGTAAGTTTCAGCTACAATCTGGGCGACCATATTTGGAGCCGTGCCACCCAATTGACATCGGATATCAAGTCGGGCGCATCGGCCGACACGCTGCGCAGCGATTTTATCCGGTTTAATCACTGCAATGGGCAGGAGCTGACCGGTCTGACCACTCGGCGTGTGGACGAATGGGACATGTTTGTGGACGGGCGGTATCGCACCGATATCTGATGCTGCCCGCGACCGGGAGGGGATTTTGATGGATACGTTTCAGATCATGCTCATCAAGGTCAATCAACGGGTGCAGGAGGCGGCCGGGGTACAGTCGCTGCTCACCGAATTCGGCTGTCACATCAAAATGCGGCTGGGGCTTCACGAGGCGGGCGACCACTGCTCCAATCAGGGCCTCATCGTGCTGCAACTGACGGGGGAAGGCACCGAGCTGGAAAATTTCGCGGCAAAACTCAACGCACTCGAGGGTGTGACCGCCCGCCTGACCGAAATCTGAGTTTTCACCGGCAGAAAAAGCGCCCGGGCAAGGGGAAATCCCCTGCCCGGGCGC
>JAEWAE010000015.1 GCA_023391835.1 Bacillota bacterium | reverse complement strand
GTCGATGCCCCACTCGGCCATGGCGACCAGCGCCCCCGCGCTGGCCGGCGCGCCGGGGGAGGCGGCCAGCCCCGCGCTCTCGCACCGGATATCGGCAACGCCGCACTTCGCAAGCTCCCGGCGCATCAGCGCCGCGGCCATGGGGCTGCGGCAGGTGTTGCCCGTGCATACAAACAGTATCCGCTTCAACCGTATCCCCCGTTTCAGCCCTTGGCGTCAAACCATGTCTTGCCGCAGTGCACATCGGCCGCGAGCTTGACCTTCATTTTCATGGCGCCCTCCATTTCTTCCCGCAAAATGAGGGAAACGGGCACCACCTCGTCCTCCGGCGCCTCGGCGATGAGCTCATCGTGTACCTGCAGAATCAGCCGGGCACGCAGATTTTCCCGCTTGAGACGGTCGCGCACCCGCACCATGGCGATCTTGATGACATCCGCCGCCGTGCCCTGGATGGGGGTATTGCGGGCCACCCGCTCGCCGAAGGCCCTCACGTTGCGGTTGGCGCTTTTGAGCTCCGGCAGATCCCGCCGCCGGCCGAGGAGCGTTTCCACATAGCCCTGCTCGTGGGCGCGGCGGATCTCGTCTTCCATATATGCCCGCACGCCGCTGAAGGTGTCAAGATAGCCCTTGATATAGCTGTCCGCCTCCCGCACCGTGACGCCGATATCCTGTGAGAGTGAGAAGGCGCTGATGCCGTAGACGATGCCGAAATTCACGGCCTTGGCCCGGGAGCGCATGAGAGGCGTGACCATTTCCACCGGCATGTGGAACACCTGCGAAGCCGTAAGGGTGTGAATATCCACCCCCGAGTTGAACGCCTCGATCATGGCCTTATCGTCGGCGATGTGGGCCAGAATGCGCAGCTCGATCTGGGAATAGTCGGCATCCACCAGCAGGCAGCCGTCGGCCGGAATAAAAAAGCGCCGCAGTTCCCGCCCCAGCTCGCTGCGCACCGGAATATTCTGGAGGTTAGGTTCGGTGGAGCTGATGCGGCCGGTGCGGGTCTCCACCTGGTTAAAGCTCGAGTGGATGCGCCCGTCGGCGGCCACCACCTTGAGCAGCCCGTCGGTGTAGGTCGATTTGAGCTTCGACAGCTGGCGGTATTCGAGCAGCCGGCCGATGACCGGGTGATAGCCCCGCAGCGCGTCAAGCACATCCGCGTCGGTGGAAAAGCCCGTTTTGGTGCGCCGCTTGGGCGGCAGGCCGAGCTTGACAAAAAGCGCTTCGCCCAGCTGCTTGGTGGAGTTGAGGTTGAATTCATAGCCCACCATGCCGTAAATCTCGGTGCATATCTCGCCGAGTTTCGCTTCCAGCTTTTGGCCGAAAGCCGCAATCCCGTTGGCGTCGACCCGAAAACCGGCCGTTTCCATTTCCGCCAGCACGCGGCTCAGGGGCATTTCCACCTCGTCGAAAAGTTTCCGCTGGCCGTTGTGCACGAGGCGCTCGCCCAACGGCTGCCGGATCATCCGCACCGCCAGGGCGTTTTTGGCGCAGGCGACGGCGTCTTCCATCAGGCCGAAGCCCGCGTCGAGCGTGGGCAGGGGGGTGTGCAGCGTGTCGCACAGCCGCGTCGGCTCATAGGAGGAGGCCAACGGGTCGATGAGATAACCCGCCAGCATGGTGTCGAAAAGTTCCCCGCGGATATCCGCGCCCGCGGTGCGCCACAGGCTCTTGCTGTCATGGGTATTTTTGGCGATGCTCCCGTCGGTGAGCATTTCCCGCACGAAGTCGGCAAAACCGGCGGTCTTTTCGGGCAGGGCGACGCGCACACTGTCGTCAAAGGCGAAGGCCATGGCCGCGATCTGCCCGTCGGGGCCCACGAGCGTGGCGAAATCCGCCCGCTGCTGCGCCCGCAGCCGGCAAAGCAGCGCCGCACCGTCCGTCTCAGCAGCCGCCGGCAGGGCGGCGGAAGCGGCGGCCTCCTGCCCCGGCGCGGCCTCGCCCGGGGTCAGCCCCATGCGGGTGATGACCGACGAAAACTCCAGCCGGTTCAGCAGCCGGTAAAGCGCCGCGTCGTCGCGTTTGGCCGCGCCGAGGATTTTCGGGTCGGTGGACACGGGGGCGTCCTTATGAATCACCGCCAGGTCACGGCTCATATAGGCGCTGTCTTTGCCCGTCTCAAGCTTTTTACGCACGCCGGCCTTGATGTCGGGGGAATCGAGCTGCTCATACACAGCGTCGAGGGAGCCGAAGCGGGCGATAAGCGAGAGGGCCGTCTTTTCGCCCACGCCCGCCACGCCGGGAATATTGTCGGAGGCGTCGCCCATCAGAGCCTTGACGTCGATGAGCTGCCGCGGCGTCACGCCGTAGACTTCCCGTATTTTCGTCTCGTCATAAACGGTCGTTTCCGGCCGGCCCGCCTTGGTGCCCGCCAGCATCACCTTCACCCCGCCGCCCACCAGCTGCAGGCTGTCACGGTCACCGGTGGCGATGAAGCACTCGTCGCCGCGCGCATCCCACGCGCCGGCCTCGGTGCCCAGGATGTCGTCGGCCTCAAAGCCCTCCGCCTCCAACCGCGCGATGCCCATGTGGTCGATGAGCTCCTTTAAAAGCGGCATCTGCATCTTGAGTTCCTCCGGCATGGGCTTGCGCCCGGCCTTGTAGCCGGCGTAGGCCTTGTGGCGGAAGGTGGGCGCGGGCAGGTCGAAGGCCACGGCGGTGACATCCGGCCCGAGTTCCTCAGTGAGCTTGTGCAGGATATTGAGAAAGCCGTAGATCCCGTTGGTATACAGGCCATCCCGCGTGGTGAGCGCGCGGATGCCGTAAAACGCACGGTTAAGTATGCTGTTTCCGTCCAGCACCAGCAGTTTCATGTCATTCCGCCTTTCTGCCCCGGCCGTCGACGGCGGGGGAATCATGCCCCTCCGGCTGCCCGCCCAGCCCCTGCGGGCAGCAGCGCACATAGTGGAAAAGATATTGCTGCGCGATGCCCGCAAGCGGCGTCAGCTCCCCGGGGAAGCCGCCGGGATACAGTGTGGCCAGCGCCCGGCGGATCCACACGTCCCGGGGGAAACAGTCCAGCCGACCACAGCCGAAAAGCAGCACGCAGTCGGCCACCTTCGGCCCCACGCCGTGCACCGCGAGCAGCCGCTCCCGGGCCTTTTCCAGCGGCAGGCGGCCCAGCGCCCCCAGCCGCAGCCGGTCGGAGGCCACCGCCCGGGCCGCTCCGGCCAGATACTCCGCCCGGTAGCCACAGCCGAGCCGGCGTAACGCGGCGGGCGAAACCTCCGCCAGCCGCACGGGCGTGGGGAAGGCATAATCGCCCCCGCCCAGCGGCTCGCCGAAACAGGCGCACAGCCGGGCGATGAGGCCCCGGATGCGGGGGATATTGTTGTTTTGCGAGAGTATAAAAGAGGCCAGCGCCTCCCACGGCTCCTGCCGCAGGATGCGGATGCCCGGGGCAAAGCCCACCGCCCGGCGCAGCACCGGGTCATGCGACAGGGCGGCCTTCACGGCGCCGTAATCGCGTCCCAGGTCGAAATAGGGCCGCCACAGCCCCCGGGCCTCGGCGGGCAAAGCTCCCTCCATATAGAGGCGGGACCCCTGCCGGCGCACCGTCAGCGCATGCCCCCGCACCACGCCGTGCCAGGCACCGTCCGGCCGTTTTTCCCAGCGAAAACACTGCCCGCAGTCAAAAATGGCGTCGAGGTCGAAATCGGCTGGCGGGACGCGCAGAAACATGCGCGCGGCCGTCTTTACTTCTGTGGGGGAATCTATCGTCGTCATCGGCACAGCCGTCATTCTCCGGTCTCAGATTTCACGCAGCGCGGGCCTGTCCGGCCCGCCGGATGATTTTATTATACCATATTTCCGGCGGAAAAAAAGACGCCCGGCCGCCGCGGCGGCAAAACATCGCAAAAAGGGGCGGGAGGAAATCCTCCCGCCCCGGCGGCCTGCATGCGGCGCGGACGCCATTACATGCGGGTACGCCGCCGCTGGGCGATCTGCTCGCGGAACACAAAGCGGAATATCTCGTCCGCATCCTGCTCGGAAATATCCGCAAACAGGGCACCATAGCGGTAGCTGCGGCCGTAATCCTCCCGCCGAAGGATTTCCACCCGCAGGCGGATGGTACGGGCCGTTTCCCGCAGCACGAGTGGAAAAGAGAAGCCCGGCTCGAGCTTTTTCAGACAGTGGAAATAGAGCCCGGTGGCGCTGATATTGAGCACGACGATATCCAGCGGGGCGGTCAGGGGGCGCAGCTCCCCGTCGGCAAAATATTCGGTCAGACGGTAATCCAGCCGCTTATTCACCCGTGTGCTCTGCCGTTTCTGGCAGGAGGAAAGCAGCTCCATGCCCTCCGCCTCGATGGAAAAATCGGCCACGCGCTTCACCCGGCCCGCATATTTGCATTCGCCCCGCACACTGTCGTAAATAAAGACGAGGATTTCTTCCCCTTCGCGCAGGGGGGCGCTTTCCCCCTGAGGATACATCTGCATCACGCCGTCGTCAAAGCCGTGTACGTATCCCTCGGCCACCCGCCCGCCGGTTTTCCGGAAAATGAGGCATTTATCCAGCTCGTGCACCGTGATTCGTCCCCTTTGCGCCTGATCGATTCTTTATATTTTATCGAAGCCGGCCGCGCCGTCTTTAGCCCGTGACGGCAGCCGACGCAGAAATTCCGGCGTCCGGAGCCCCGTCACCCCGGGTCCCGACGTCCGGGGGCCCGACATTCAGGCCGCCCGCTAAGCGATAAAGCCGCAGCCGGCCCCGCGTGCCGCATAGTTCCACGGCCCCCACCGTCCGCAGCACATTGAGGGCGACCTGGGCCCCCCGCAGCCGCAGCCCCGGCTGGGCGGCGGCGAGATCGCGCGTGGTGAAACCCGCCGGCAGGCCGGCCGGCAGCAGCCGCAGATACTCCGCCGGGGTGTCGACCGAAATATCCGCCCGCAGCGCGCTGGGCACCCGGTCGCCCTTCACCCGTTCCCCGGCCGGAGCCTTGGGGCGCATTTCCACCGCGTCCACCAGGATCACCCGCACCCGCAGACGGGGGTGAGTCAGCAACGGCCGGATGCGGATCAGCTCCCCAAAGGCCGAAGCGGGCGAACCGATTTTGGGTGACAGCCGGCGGGTGACAATTTCACCCGTCGCCCCATCCATGCGGCAGATGGTGCACCGGCGCACCACGGGGCACACCAGCGTCACGGGGTAGTGCTCCAGCAGCGCGGTGAGCTTGGGGCGGATGGCCGCAAAATTGCGGGTCTGAATCTCGGTGATCCGTTCCCCATCGAAAGCGTCGGCCACATAGCGGCCCACCCGCACCTCATGGCGGGCCGTATCCGGCTCACAGTAGCATTTGAGCGCCATATGCAGCGGCTTTTCCCCCAGCGTGCCGATGCCGCCCCCGCGCCGACGGCAGGCGGCCGCCTCCAGCGCCCGCGCAAAACGGGCCCGCGCCGCCCCGTCGGGCTCAGGCGGGCAGCCGCTCAAGCCCCAGTTCCTCCCCGATGGGCCGCATGCCGGCGATGGTCTCGGCGATGACCCGGCTCAGATCCCATCCCATCATGTCGACGCCCTGCTGGATGACCTCCCGGTTGCAGCCGGCCGCGAAGCTTTTCTGCTTCCACTTTTTCTTTACCGACTTGACCTCCATGTCGTCAAGGCTGTGGCTGGGGCGCGGCAGCGCGGCGGCATAGACAAGGCCCGACAGCTCGTCCACCGTGAAAAGCGTCTTTTCCATATTGCTTTCGGGCTTCACGTCGCTGCATATGCCGTAGCCGTGGCTCTCGACGGCGCGGATGATCTCTTCCGGCCAACCCAGCGGCTCGAGAATCGAGCGCGCCATGGCGCAGTGTTTGTCGGGCCAGCGTTCAAAGTCGATGTCGTGCAAAAGCCCCGTGAGGCCCCATTTGTCGGGGTCCTCCCCAAAGAGCGGGGCGAAATGACGCATGACGGCCTCGACCGTCAGACAGTGGCGCCGCAGTGTTTCCTCCGTGACATACTCGGTGAGCAGCTTCCAGGCCGCCTCGCGGTCGTGTGCGTGTTCCTGCATGATTCCCGATCCTTTCGCCGCGCCGCGGGCCGGCCGCCCCCGGCGGATTATTTCTGTCTTCCATTGTAAAATGCGCAGGGGACGGTGTCAAGCGCGCATATTGCTTCATGCGCAGGGGCCGCACTGCAAAAATCCGCCCGGCGGGGCATACCCGTCGGGCGGACTCTATATAAATAGCTGCACTTTGGCGGCCAAAGGCCGTCTCCGCTCAGCGGATCTGCGCTGGCCGGGGGATACCCCCGCCGGCCGGACGCATGATGCGGCAGCCAGTGCATCCCATTTTATGTGCCGGGCAGCCCGGCGGAAACCGCCCCCACGATGCGCACGGCATCACGGATATGTGCGGCTTCCCGCAGCTTGCGCAGCATGGCGTAGCGTTTGGGATCGCTCTCAAAACGGCTGGTTTTCACAAGTTTTTCCAGCGCGCGGTAAACGGGCGTATAATCGCCGTCAAAATCCGGCAGCTCGCATGTAAAGCCCAGACTGCGGTTTTTCACCACCAGCGCGTCGCCCCGGCGCACCGCCGTCAGCGGCACCCGGTCGCTGCGGTAACGGATAAGCCGGCGGGCCAGACTCATACTGGCCGCATAATCGGCGGGAGTGGCATAGCCGCATTCCACACAGGCGAAAAGACCTGGGGCCGGCCGGTTGCGCCGGGTGCGGGCGCCGCACTCGGGGCAGGTGTAAAACAGCCCGTTGGCGCTCACCCGCACCGGCGGGGGAAGGCCCTCCTCCGGCAGCTTGTAATCGAGGATGGCGCCCAGACGCTCGTACTCGGCCCCGCTAAGGAGATTTTCCCCATCGGGCGCCCCGTCCCGCCGGCCGCCGTCGGCCTCGAGGATGACCTGCGCGCCCTCGGCGGCCGCGCGTCCCCGCAGGGCTTTGGCCAGGATATAGAGCCGCTGGGGGCTTGCCGGCCCGGGCGGGATGGTGAAGTTTTCCCCCTCCCCGCCGCGGGGGCCGCAGAGCGAGCACAGCAGCCCCCCGGCCGGCGCACGGGCCACACCCAGAAACGAGCGGGTCGCCCGCTCCGCGGGGCGGGCCGTTTCCACATTGACGACCAGATAATACGCGCCGTCCCGCCGGACAAGCCGCGCGGTGTGGAGCATCGACGGCTCCCGTCTGGCCTGCTCGAGGGTGTCGAGCTGATAGCGGCCGAAGGCCAGCGGCACCACGATGTAACGCCGCGGCCCGGCGGGCGGGATGGCGGGAGGCAGCCCGGGGGCCACCACCCGCAGATCCCCGCCGCCCGTCTCGCCCGGCAGGCGATGGGCTGCGTTGAGCAAATGGAGCTTGGCGTAGTACCGGCCACTTTGCGCATCCACCAGCAGGCACCAATCCCGCCGGAAACTGTAGCGGCCGAAATAGAGCGAATGCACGCGGCCGAAGCGTTCCACCAGACCATCGAGGCGGCGGGCAAAGGCCGTGTCTTCCACCCGGCCGGCGTCGAAGGCGCCGATGAGCCGCCCGAGCATTTCGTCAAACCGGGCGGAAGACAGCCACGCCCGGGGGTACCCCGCCCGGGGGGAGCGTTCTCTCTGGGCCAGATACAGCTTCATCACCGCGGCAAAGTCGATCTTGAGCGAGTCTTTAAAGGGCTGGGCGTCAAAATCGTTGAGCCGCCGGGCCCGCTCGCCGCCGGCGAGTGCCAGCAGTGCGGCGCGGGTGACCGGCCGGCCGGAAAGAGCCAGCTTTTCCACCTCGCTCCGGCAGTCATCCAGCAAATATTGCAGTGCCCGGGCGTAATGGTCGAGCGCCTCATCCATGATGCGGCGTTTCCGGAGGCCGGGGCGGTATATTTTAAGCGTCAGCGTGCGATAGGCCATAGCCTGGCCTCCTTCCTCATAATCGGCCGCCCGTTCAGCGGGCGGCCCGGTGCCGGCCCGCCCGCAGGGTCAGCACGGCCAGATCGTCGCCCGGCCGCCCCTGATAGAGCGTCACGCCCACCCGCAGCAGCAGGCGGGTCAGCCGTTCGGCCGTCACGCCCGGGCGGCAGGCCTGCTCGAGATAGGATACGATGTTTTCCCGCCGCAGGCCCAGGTCGAGCCCGTGGCCGATGCCGGCGTTGCTCAGCCCGTCGCTGAAGGCGACCACCGTGTCGCCGGCCCGCAGCGTCGTTTCGGTGCTGCGCACCGAAACATCCCCGACGCGCCATTCGTCGGGTTTGAGCTCGGCAGCGTGGTCATGATGGAGCAGAACGCTGTGGGGAGTGCCCACCTCCACCAGCGTCAGGCGGCCGGCGGGAGTGACCCGCAGCGCGGTGAAGGCGGCATAGCCGATGCCGCGTTCGGCACTCACCGGCAGGGCGGCCAACAGGTCGGCCACCGCCTCCCGCACCCGCTCGCCCGACTGGAGCATGGTGGTAAGCATGCGTACGGTCAGCGTGGCGATGACATTGGCGCGGAAACCGCTGCCGATGCCGTCGGCCAGCACGCCCACAAGCATGGAATCCGCCCGCACGACACGCGCCACGTCGCCGCACTGATCCTCCCCGGTCTTGGGCGCCGTGGCGGCGAATGCGTCAAGCGCCAGTGCCATGGGGATCCCCCTCGTCCGGCAGGATGGCGTGGGTCAGCCGCGCCAGCGCCAGCTTGGTGTCGGTCGTGGTCTCGCCCAGCAGGCCCGCGATCTCCTGCACCACGCGCATTTGCCGGTTGATGACGTCGCGGGCGATCTGGGCATTTTCTTCGGCCAGACGGCGGTGATCGGCGGCGCTGCGCTCTTCTTCGGTGACGTCGCGCAACAGCACAAATACCAGGCCGTTTTCGGGCACCACCACCGACTGTTTCACGCACAGGCCGTATTTTTCATACATGACTTTATGATGCAGGATATTCTTGCCCGTGGCGAGTGCCTGGGCAAAATCGCCGCAGTCGAGCAGCTCGCCCACTGGCCGGCCGGTGACGGTCTCCTGCAGCCGGAGCATCTGCACGGCGGCGGGGTTTATATGGGTGATTTCCAGCTTGCCGTTTAAGATGAGCACCCCGATGGGGATGTTTTCCACCACCGTGCTGGACATGCACTCCGCCAGCTCCCGCATATAGGGCACGCACATGCGGATATCCGCTTTGCCGTGCAGCACGGCGATGGCCTTTTCGCGGCAGGTGTCGTACCCGCAGCAGCCGCAGTTGAGCTCTTTTTCGGGCGAGGTCTTGCCCGTCAGGGCCAGCACTTCGCGGATCTTGGCTTCATCCACCGGCGGTTCGGGCACACCCAGCGCGGTGAATGGCCGGGTGAAACGAGCCTGCGTGCCCTCGGTGAGGGCGGCCGGGATGGGGTTTGCATGCCGCAGACGCTGCAGCAGCGCCTCTTTGGCCGGCAGGAAGGAAACCCCCAGCATCCGCATGGCGGGCCCGCCCAGGCACCCGCCGGCGCAGATATTCATCTCGAGGAAATAGCCCGACAGCTCCTGGTCGCGGATGGAATCGAGCACCTGAATGCACCGGTCGGCGCCGTCGATGCTTACGCACTCATAAAGGCGGCGGTACTCGCGGGCCAAATTCTGGATGACGCCGCCCGGCGCCGGGTAATACCGCGGCAGAGGATTAGCCATGCCGCGGCCCTCCGGGTCGGCCTCGCCCGGATGTACGCCCGCCTGCGCGAACCAGTCGGCCAAGTCCTTGAAGGTGAGCACGGCGAAAATGGTGCCGCCGCTTTCCGGGTCCTCGACCTCGTATTTTTTGGCGATGCACGGGCCGATGAACACCACCCGCGCGCGGGGGCCGTAAATCTGCCGGATCATGCGCGCATGGGCCAGCACCGGCGTCACCACCGGCGCCATCTGGCTCACCAGCCCGGGGTAATATTTCCGTACCAGCAGGTTGAGCGACGGGCAGGAGGTGGTGATGATGTTGCGCATGCGGTGGGCCGCGATGAGCTTTTCGTACTCCCGCGTGACCGGGCCGGCGCCGATGGCCGTCTCTTCCACATGGGCAAACCCAAGGCTGCGCAGCGCGGCCGAAAGCTGGGGCAGGTTATACTCGGGGAAGGCCGCCACATAGGTGGGGGCCAGGGACACGTATATTTTCTCGCCCGCATCCAGAGCCTGACGCACCCGGGGCAGGTCGCTCTCGACCACTTTTGCCTTCTGCGGGCAGCCGAGCACACACTGGCCGCAGTAGATGCATTCCGCGTCGATGACGCGCACCTGCTCGTCGGCATAATTGAGCGACTTGACCGGGCAGCCGCGGATGCATTTATAACAGTTTTTGCAGTTGGCCTCCCGCAGGCCGATGATGCTTTTCATTCAAAACTCCTAACCGCGCAGTGACAATTGAAATCAACCATATTATATCAATTTGCGTCCAGTCCCGCAAGAGAGAAGTCGATGTTTCCGGCCGTGGCTGTGCGTCCGCGTGGGCGCGCACGGGGCCGGAGCGCGGTTCCGCGCGGTCTGCCAATTTTTGCAGCCTTATAAACATGCTAGTAAATATGGTCCTTTTCTTTGCCCCTTCCGGCGGGGGCCGGCAAATTCCATTGACATTCCCCACCCCGTATGCTACCTTGTATGTATGATGGAAATTATGTATGGTGAAAACGCCGGCCGGTCTGCACCCGCCGGCGGCCGCGGCATATTCACAGGATGGGGATGCGATATTCATGGATATTTACATTTGTGTGGGCAGTTCCTGCCATCTGAAGGGCTCCTACGACATCATCTCGGTTTTTCAGGACTGTGTGAAAAAGTACGGCCTGCAGGATAAGGTCGCGCTGAAAGCATCCTTCTGCATGGGATGCTGTACCGACGGGGTGGCCGTGCGCATCGACGACCGTGTCATCAGCGGAGTCTCGCGGGAAAACGCGGAGGACGTGTTTATGCAGAATGTAGTCAACGCGCTGAAGTAACGGGGCTGCTCCCGCCCGGCGGGAGCATTTCCGCCTGAGAAAGGATCGGCGTCGCCATGGAGATTCTGAGGTTCAAGCCGGCAAACTGCAAAAACTGTTATAAGTGCCTGCGGGAATGCCCGGTGAAGGCCATCGGCATCCGCAACGGTCAGGCTGAGATTCTGCGCAATGATTGCCTGATTTGCGGCCACTGCCTGACTGTCTGCCCCCAGAATGCTAAGGAGGCCCGCGACGACACCGACGCGGTGCGCAGCCTGATCGCCGGCGGGAAAAAAGTATTCGCCAGCGTCGCCCCTTCGTTTATCGCCGCCTTTGAAACCGAGGGTCTGGAGCCGTTTACGGCCGCGCTGCAAAAGCTTGGCTTCGCCGGAGCGGAGGAAACGGCGGTGGGAGCCGCCGCGGTCTCGCAGGAATATACCCGGCTGCTCACGGCCCGCAGCCGGCCGGTGCTGATTTCGTCGGCCTGCCCCACCGTGGTCAAGCTCATCGAAAAATATCACCCGGAAGTGATCGGCTCGCTGGCGCCCGTCATTTCGCCCATGGAAGCCCACGCGCGCCAGATGCGCGCCCGCTACGGCGACGACATAGCGGTGGTGTTCATCGGCCCGTGCATCTGCAAAAAGGATGAGGCTGCCTGGCCCGACACCCATGTAAACGCGGCCATCACCTTTGAGGAACTGGCCCGCTGGTTTGCCAAAGAGGGTATCACCTTCGGGCCGGAGCCCGCGCCCGACCCGCCCGCGCCGCTGGAGCCGGCGGGCGGCGCGCGGCTTTATCCGCTGGAGGGCGGCATCATCCGCAGCATGGGCAGCCCTATCCCCGGCATCACCTATATTTCCCTCAGCGGGATGGATAACTGCCGCAAGGCCCTGCGGGAAGTGGCCCAGGGCGGCATGAGCGGTTTTTTCCTCGAGCTCAACGCCTGCGCGGGCGGCTGCGTCAACGGCCCCTGCATGGTGATGCCCCGGGGCGGGCTGCTGCGCGCCCGCCGGCGGGCGGGCCTTTACGCGGCCGCCCGGCGCACGTACCCGCTTGGCCCGGCGCCGGCCGTGGATATGACACGCCGCCCCAAGGCCGACCCGGTGCTGCAGGAAATGCCCGGCGAGCAGGCCATTCGGGAAATCCTCGCCCAGACCGGTAAATTCCGGCCCGAGCAGGAGCTCAACTGCGGCGCCTGCGGCTACCCCACGTGCCGCGAGAAGGCCGTCGCGGTCTGGCAGGGCAAGGCCGAGGTGAGCATGTGCATGCCCTACATGCGCGAACGGGCGGAGTATATTTCCGACCACGTCATCGCCTATTCGCCCAACGCCATCGTGGTGCTCGACGACCATCTGACCATTCAGGCCGTCAACCAGGCCGCGTGCGAACTTTTTGAAATTAAGGACGCCAAGGAAATCCGCGGCAAATACGTCGGCGATCTCACCGACGCGTCGGCTTTTGAGGAGTCGGTCGTGCGGCGGGAAAATATTCTGGGCCGCCGGATGTTTCTTTACCGCTATGAAAAATACGTGGAAGAGTCGGTGGTCTATGTGCGCGACCACAACCTGATTTTTGCCATCATCCGCGATCTCACGCAGGAAGAGAAGCAGAATCAGAACCTGCAGAAAGTGCGGATGGATACGGCGGCCACCGCCGACAACGTCATCGAAAAGCAGATGCGTGTGGTGCAGGAAATCGCCATGCTTCTGGGCGAAACCGCCGCGGAAACGAAAATCGCCCTCACCAAGCTCAAAGAGACCATCGCTTCGCCCGACAAGCCGTGACCGGCCGCAGGGAGGTGAACCCCATGGTGTATGCCGAAACCGATTACATGTCTCTCAACAAATATAAAGAAGAACTCTGCGGCGACCGCGTGGAGGTCATCCGCGGCGGCGACGGCACCGTCACCATGGTGCTGGCCGACGGGCTGGGCAGCGGCGTCAAGGCCAGCATCCTCGCCACCCTCACCGCGAAGATCATCGGCACCATGACGGCGGAGGGCATGCAGATTGAGGACGCCGTGGCCACCATCGCCCAGACGCTGCCCGTTTGCTCGGTGCGCCACATCGCCTATTCCACCTTTTCCATCCTCAAGACCGGCACCGACGGCAGCGCGTCGCTGTTCCAATTCGACAACCCCACCGCCATTTTCATGCGGGGCGGAGAGTGCCGCGACTACCCCGCCCAGAAGCGGGAAGTCTACGGCAAATCGATCTATGAGAGCCGCTTTTTTCTGCAGCCGGGCGATATGATCCTGTTGATTTCCGACGGTGTGGTGCACGCGGGCTTGGGTACTGTTTTTAATTTCGGCTGGCAGCTGCCCCAGGTGAAGGATTTTGTGCAGCAGTGCGCCGTGTCCCCCGGTCTCACCGCCCGGGCCATGGCTTTCCGCCTTTGCAACGCCTGTCAGGATCTCTACGGCGGCCGGCCGGGGGATGACACCACCGTGGCCGTCATGCGTATCCGTGAGGAGGAGGCCGTCACCATCATGGTCGGCCCCCCGCGGGATAAAGGGGACGACCGGCGGCTGGTGGAGCTTTTTCTGTCGCAGCCGGGCAAAAAAGTCATCTGCGGCGGTACCACCTCCCAGATCGTGGGACGTTTCCTGGGGGAAACGGTGGAGACCCGCATCAGCGATTACGTCGACCGGGCCGTGCCGCCCATCGGCTATCTCAACGGCATCGACCTGGTGACCGAAGGGGTGCTCACCATCGAGCACGCGGTGGAGCTGCTGGAAAAGACGCCCGCCCGCGAGTTGGAGGAGCATCGCTTCACCGGCCGCGACGGCGCTTCGCTGCTGCTTCGGCTGCTCACCGAGGAGGCCACGCGGGTCGATTTTCTGGTGGGCCGGGCGGTGAATCCGGCCCACCAGAATCCCGCCATGCCCATCGGTCTCAATATAAAACAGCGCCTGGTGGAAAAACTGGCGCAGTATCTGCAGAATTCCGGCAAGCAGGTCAATATCCGCTATTTTTGATTCCACAAGCGGCGAAGTTTTACTTTAGGGAAAGGTTCTAGTGATTATGAGGCTTTTTGACACGAATGTGCAGGAACTGAAATATAAAGTAATACGGGAAGTGGTCCGTCTGGCTTCCCGGGGGGAGCTGGAGCCGCACATTCACGAAATCCCCAAGACCATCGTGCCCGGCCCCAAGCCCACCATGCGCTGCTGCATCTATCACGAGCGGGCAATTGTGGAAGAAAGGGTGCAGATGGCCATGGGCGGCAACCCCGACAACCCCAACGTGGTGGAGGTGGTGGATATCGCCTGCGACGAGTGCCCGGTGCACCGTTTTTCGGTGACCGAAGCCTGTCGCGGATGCATCGCTCACCGCTGCTCGAGCAATTGCCCCCGGGGCGCTATCTCGTTTGTCAATCAGAAAGCCGTCATCGACCACACCAAATGCATCGAGTGCGGCAAGTGCATGCGCAGCTGCCCCTATAACGCCATCATCGAGTGCCAGCGGCCCTGCGTCAAAAGCTGCCGGGCCGGCGCGATATCGGTGGACGAGCAGAAAAAGGCCCGGATCGACAACGACAAGTGCACCCACTGCGGCAGCTGCGTCTATGCCTGCCCCTTCGGCGCCATCGTGGATAAATCCTATGTGCTCGACGTGCTGCGCATTTTGAAGGAATCGGAGGGCGGCGAAAAATACCGGGTCTACGCGGCCATCGCCCCCGCCATCGTCAGCCAATTCAATTACGCCCGCATCGGCCAGGTCGTGTCGGGCATCAAGAATATCGGATTCCAGGACGTGGTGGAAGTGGCGCTTGGCGCCGACATGGTTGCCCTCAAAGAGGCCGGCGAGCTGGCGGAAAAGGGCTTCCTCACCAGTTCCTGCTGCCCGGCCTTCGTGCGGTATCTGCAGATCAATTTCCCCGCCATGGCGGATAAGGTGTCGAGCAATGTGTCCCCGATGGTGGAGCTGGCCCGACTTATCAAACACACCGACCCCGGCGCTCGGGTCATTTTCATCGGCCCGTGCATCGCCAAAAAAGGCGAGATACTCAAACCGGAGCTCAAGGGCGAGGTCGACAGCGTCCTCACCTTCGAGGAGCTGCAGGCCATGTTCGACGGGCTGGGCATCCAGGTGGAGACTTTGCCCGACTCGGAACTCGACAACGCCTCCTATTACGGCCGGATCTTTGCGCGCAGCGGCGGCGTCGCCACCTCGGTGGCCCATGTGCTGGAAACCGACCATCCGGATTTCCAGCTGCACGCGGAGGTCTGCTCCGGTCTCGACCAGTGCAAGGTGGCGCTGCTCAAGGCTTCCAAGCACATCGGCAACACCAATTTCATCGAGGGTATGGGCTGCGAGGGCGGCTGTATGAACGGTGCCGCCTGCCTGCATCACGGGCCGAAAAACCAGTCGGACATCGACAATTTCGGCAAGCAGGCCATGGAAAAGAGCATCCACGATTCGGTAAAGGTATACGAATACGCGGCGGGGCACCCGAGTCAGAAAGACTGAGGCCCCGGTATGGCAGGACCGCCCGGAAGCGTTGCTTCCGGGC
>JAEWAE010000040.1 GCA_023391835.1 Bacillota bacterium | reverse complement strand
TTTCCCCTTCGCCGTCAAACGGGCCGGCCGCCGCCGGCAGGCGGAACCGGTAAACCTGCGCCTGCGTGCCGCGAAGAAGTTCCGCGGCAAGACCGCCGAACGCTTCCGGAGCGCACATCGTCTCCAGGACCTCGCACCGCTCCCCCGCAGGACGGCAGAGCGCATAACCGGTGCCGCCTGCCGAGACGGAGCAGATCAGCCGATCCCCGTAGACCCCGTGCATGCCGGCCGCCGTACGAAGCTGCTCCGCGCTCCACAGAAGCGAACCTCTGCTTTTTGAAAGGATCCCGCTCCTGAGCGCGTTGAGCCGCCGGCAATCCGGGAGAAGCCGGCGCGCGTTCGCTCCCTCGGCCTCGCGTTCCAGCCGTTCCCGCGGAACCTCCAGCGCGCGTACGCGGAAAAAAGGCTGGTAGCCCTGCGCGGCATAATAGCGGATAAGGCCTTCTTCCGCAGGCAGAACCGCGGAAAAGCGGTCGCCGCGCCTGGCGCCCGCAATGGCCGCGTAAGCGAGCAGAGACGCCATGTAGCCGCGCGAGCGGTACTGCGGCAGAGTTGCGGCCGCGAAAATATAATGAGCCCGCTCCGCTCCGCCGGCGGCAGCAATCTGTGCCGGCACAAGATGGACGGCGGCGGCAACCGTTCCCGCAGTCTGGTAAACAAGACAGTTTTCCGGCGAAAAAATATTATTCATGAAATACCGGGGAAAGCGTACCGGCTCACCGAAACAAACCTGCCAGAGGCGGATCAGCTCCCCGCGCATTTCCCATCGGGCAAAGTCTATCATCGCGCCGCATCTCCGCTTTCTTCCGCAAGGGTAACCGTATATTTTTCCAGCAAAATCGCGGGATGATAGGAAAGCTTCGCCTTCCGCAGACCCTCGATCCCCATGTCCTCCTCCCGGTTGACCAGTTCGTAGCCGCCGAGATGCCGCGCGGCAAATTCGTGGTTGATCGCCGGGTAAAGACCCTCGTAATCATCGAGCGCCTTTTCAAAATGAAGCAGGTACACCTTGGAATTGATTTCTTCCCCGATGGTGAACGCGGCCGGCTTGCCTTCGATCCGGATCAGTCCGCCCGCCAGCTGAAGCTCTTCAAAATGCTCGAACGCTTTTTTCAGGGCGCAGGGCTCACTCGGGAACCCGTGCGAATCTTTGCAGCCGTGCACCTTGCACCATGCTTCGGCAACCTCGCGGCAGGCACCCAGATTCTCCGGGGAAAGGTCCTCGTAGCTCCAGTCATAGGTCCGTTCGAACTGCGCGATATGATTCCGCTTCCCGTGATATTTCCTCCCGGCCAGATCAATCAGGTCTGAGGTATTGTAGATATAGTCGGATCCGTCCCGGTCCAGCTCAAAGCGGAACCGGCCGGGCTGCTCCCGCTCAAGGAATTCCTTCTCTTCGGTGTCGGCACCCCACAGCCGGAAAGGAAAGCCCTTTTCCTTCGCGTCGGCAATGATGGTCTCCATGGTCCGGAGATAATCCCCGTCGCCGGGCACAGGCGACTTATACGTGTGAGACGGCCCTCCAAAGCAAAAATACGTGTCGTCCCCCCTCCGGCACACCTCCGAGCGGTAGGTATCCTTCCAGATAAACAGCGTACCGAAGGCAAATTCGCTCCCCATTTTGCCCGCTGAGGACAAAATCGGACGGATCCATTCCCTGTCTGCCAAAACCGGGTATTCAAACTGAAGCATAAAGATGAAGTTCTCCCATTACTATTTTTAAAATATCGCCGCATATTTCCCCTGCGGGCCGGGGTGCGCCGTCACGGACACATTCCACCGTACGCCAGCCCAGCCGGTCGGCGGCATAGGCAGCGCTTGCCCGGCACGCCTCCAGAAACGCGGTGTTGCTCTCGTGGATATCGCGCTTTTCCCTGTCTCCGTGATAACGCCGGTCCAGAAGCATCTGCGAAACCTCCGGATCCATCTTCAGGTAAACCGTCAGGTCGGGAGCGGGCAGACCGAGCTTTCCGTATTCAAAATCCAGCAGCCAGTCGGAAAAAGTATCCCATTCCCCGCGCGGCAGCTTGGGCAGCTGGTAAATAAGGTTGGAGGTCGTGTACCGGTCGGCGACGATGAGCGCTCCTCTCCGGTAATCGCCGCGCCAGCGGCGGGCAAAGCTTGCGTAGCGGTCCACGGCAAAAAAAGAGGAGGCGGCATAGGCGTTGACATCCCCCGGATTCTTCCCGAATTCTCCGCTCAGATACATCCGCACGGGCGCCGAGGACTCCGACTCGTAGTCGGGAAACGAAACATGCAGCGGACGCACGCCCCGGCGGGAAAGCTCACCGCACAGAAGCTCCGTCTGCGTTGCCTTGCCGCTCCCGTCCATCCCCTCAAGGGTAATCAGTCTTCCGTTCATTCCGCGTCCCCCGATTTCCGGGCTGCCGCCCTGTTTTCCTGCTCCGGGGAACGGTCGGATCCTTCGATTTTCGCCATTCCGATTCTACCTTTGACTTAAATTTGTTTCAATTATTATACCAAAACGGGGAATTTCTTGCAAGCCCTCCGCTCCGGTACAGAAAAGCCGTGTTTCGGGAATGAAGCGACAGGAAAAAAGCAAACTAAGGGCGATGGGAGGTGATACGATTGGGCAAAAAGGAATCCGACGCGCAGGATATGCCGATCGGGCTGATGATGTCGCTGGCGATGCACCAGGAGGCCATGCGTCAGTTCGGCCTGCTGGATGACGCGCATCAGAAAGAGGTCATCCGCTTCGTGGAAGCCTCCCGCACCGGGGAGGAAGCGAAGGGCCGCATCTCCGCCGCAGTAAACGGTTTGGAGCAGGGAAGCACGGGTTTTTTAGGCTGAATTATGAAACGTTTTATCCAAAAAGGAATCCTGTAACACAATTAAACCCACGCCATAAACTGATATAGAGAACAAGGCATCATGAAACGTGTAGGAGGATGATTTTATGGATAAAAACAGCACAGAAAATGCCGCAAGCCAATGCGGAGGGACTATCAAAGAAGCGGTTTGCATAGATGCAGCACGCGTGTATGATTCATGCAGTTCAAAGGAATACCTCGAAGACCTGCGGGTCTATTTTACCCCGGATAAGCATGAAGTAATCGAACAGGCATGCAATGTCCGGATCCGGAGCGCCGAGGTTATCAAAGTTTTTCTTCATCTGGAAGCGGTCCCCTTCAACCAGGGCTTCTTCGCGGTTGACATGAACTTTTTCTTTGACATCTGCCTCGACATTTTCGGCCCGCAGACCGCCTGCCCGGCCGTACTGCACGGGATTGCCCTCGCCAACAAGCGCGTGATCCTGTACGGGAGTGAAGGAAACGTGAAAACGTTCGTCTCCGGCTCCGACGAGGATCCGGACGTGGAACTCTGCACCGGAAAGGTTCTGCCGAAAGCCGTAGCGCAGGTTTCGGAGCCGATCGGCCTTTCGGCAAAAATCTGCGAACGTCCCCCGCAGGGATCAGACCTTTGCAGCCGCATTCCGGAAAGCATCAGCGACCTTTACGGCTCGGAATTTGACTACAGCTGCTGCCATTCCGTTTATGCAACCATCGGCCTGTTCACCATCGTGCAGCTTGTGCGGGAAATCCCCATGCTGATCCCGGCCTACGACTTCTGCATCCCGGATAAGGAATGCGCGCCTACATCCGACAGCCCCCGGGAGATGTTCCGCCGAATCGAATTTCCGACGGCCGACTTTTTCCCGCCGAAGGTCAGCGACGTCGCTTCCGATTCTCACTGCGAAGCCCACAGCAAGGAATAACGGCTGACCCCCGCCTGACAGAGTCAGACGGGGGCTTTTTTATAGCTTTTGCAGCCTGGCGAAATTCGCCATCAGCTTTTTGGTGCCGACGCGTTCAAACGCGATTTCCAGCAGAGTGTCGTTGCCGATGCGGGAAGCCGAAAGGATTACCCCCGAGCCGAACACCTTATGGGAGACCCCATCCCCCGCGCGGAACGATTCTCCCGCCGTTCCGGATGCGGCGCTGCGCGCCCCGCCGAAGCTTCGCGCCGCTTCCGCCGAAGCGATGCGGGCCTCCCGCGCGGAGGACGGAACCGCCGTACCCGGTTTCGGCTTCACCCATTCACGCGCCCGTGTGCATTCCAGAAGTTCCTCCGGAATTTCCTTCAGAAAGCGCGAGGGCATGTTCCGCATGCTGTTTCCAATCAGCATGCGGCTGTCGGCATGAAGAATGCAGAGTTCTTCCCTTGCGCGCGTGATGGCCACATAGGCGAGCCGGCGCTCCTCCTCAATTTCTCCCGGGTTATACAGCACCTGCATGCCGGGGAAAATTCCCTCTTCAAAGCCCGGCAGAAACACCACAGGGAATTCGAGGCCCTTTGCGGAGTGCATCGTCATCATGACCACACTGTCGGACGCTGCGTCATAATTATCGATATCCGTTAAGAGGGAAACCTCCTCGAGAAATCCGGAAAGCTCCGCGTTCTCTCCGTTTTCCTCCTCATATTTGAGCAGGTTGGAGGAAAGCTCGCGGATATTGTCCGCACGGTCCTGCGCGTCCTCCTCTCCGGAAGCAAGCAGGGCTTCCACATATCCCGTTTTCTCCAGCACAGCCCGGTACAGGTCGTTCAGACCGGTTTTTCCGTCCTGCGAGAGATCAATCAGTTCCTGAAGCATGAAGGAGAACTGCTGCAGCTTCAGGGCGGACCGTTTGAGCGGTTCGAATTCCCCCGCGTCCCGGATGACCGTGAACAGGCTTTCACCCACCCGCGCCGCGATCTCGGAAGCCTGCGCGATGGTACGGTCC
>JAEWAE010000077.1 GCA_023391835.1 Bacillota bacterium | reverse complement strand
GCATATGGAAAAGCGCCGGTGCCAATGCTCCGGCGCTTTTCGCCTTTTGATTCAGTTGTCACACGGATCGTTGTCGACCCCGCCGCAGCAGCAGACCAGGATGATGATGATAAGTATAATCCAAATGCACCAGTTGTTGTTACGTCCTCCGAAAAAGCCATTGCCACACGCCATGAAGAAGACCTCCTTTCGTGCTCTCACCAATATAGTATGGAGAATACCCTCTGTTGGTTACTCCACCGGGATTTCGGATTTTCCCGGGTTGCCTGCCGTTTCCGGCCGGCCGCGCTGCGGCTAGTTCATACTATGCCCATGGTGTGCGCTTTGCCAATGCCGACCGGCCGCGCGACGCGTTTTTATCATCGGACACTGAAATTCGCTGATTTTTGCTGAAAACGCGAGATAACATCCGACAGTTTTACCCATTCGCCCGACCCGGCGGTTTATGGGATTCCTCATGGTTTTCTATTCCGACCCTAAAAAGGTATAATACAGCTAAGGTCAAAGATAGTCAAAGATAAATATTGCTTTGAGGGAGGCGAGAGTGTGGGGTTCAGCGACACCATTGCGGAGATCATTCGTCAGATGCTCAGGGAAACGGACGACGGCATCGCCGAGATCCAGCGCAACGAGCTGGCGAACCGCCTGGGCTGCGTGCCCAGCCAAATCAATTACGTCATCACGTCGCGCTTCACGCCGGAGCATGGGTATCTGGTGGAAAGTCGGCGCGGCGGTGGCGGCTATATCCGCATTACCCGGGTGAAATTCAGTGAATC
This sequence comes from Bacillota bacterium, assembly GCA_023391835.1. Taxonomy (GTDB): domain Bacteria; phylum Bacillota; class Clostridia; order Oscillospirales; family Ethanoligenentaceae; genus JAEWAE01. The sequence goes on along the minus strand of JAEWAE010000077.1, from coordinate 27,023 downwards.
CCGCCCGCTGATGCACGTCATCAACTGCATCGGCGACCGCATCGACAGCGAATCCGCCCGCATCTTTCTGGGCAACCTGAAAGAGAGCGGCACCATTGACGAAAGATCGGCGCGGCTGATGCAGGCCGCGCTTTCCGATAAAGCCTATCACACGGTACCGCAGACCGAGCGTGACGCGCTGCGGGCGGCGGTTTTCAAACAGATGCTGGCGGCCATGCTCAGGTGACAGCGCGGGGAAGGAATGAGGACAATGATGTGTGAAAGATGCGGCCAGCGCGAAGCGACCGTATATCTGAAAGAGTCGGTCAACGGAGAACTCAGGGAGCTTCATCTCTGTGCACAGTGCGCCCACGAGCTGGGGTACGACACAGTTTTCACAAGCCTGAGCCCCTTCGCAGGGATCGGCATTCAGGATATTCTCGGCAGCCTCTTTTCCCAGACGGCGCCGGCACCCGCCGTCACGCAGGGCAAAAAATGCAGCTTCTGCGGCATGACCTTCGACGAGCTGGCCCGCACGGCCAAGGCCGGATGTGCCCATTGCTACAAGGAATTTTACCGCGAGCTGCTGCCCTCCATCCAGCGTATCCATGGTAAGACCCAGCACGTGGGCAAGGTGCCCCGCTCGGCGGGGGAGGCCGTGGCGCTGCGCCGCCAGCTGGAAACGCTCAAAAAGCAGCTGAGCGACGCCGTCGCCGCCCAGGAATACGAAAAAGCGGCCACGCTGCGCGACCGCATCCGTGAATATGAAAAGAAGGTGCAGGGCGAATGAAATGGTATCAGCAGACGGGCCCCGAAGGGGACGCCGTCATCAGCAGCCGTGTGAGGCTGGCCCGCAACCTCGCGGAATACCCGTTCCCCTGCCGCATGAATCAGGCCCAGCGCCAGGAAGTCAACGAGAAGGCGCGGCAGGCGCTTTCCGAGACCGACGAAGGGCAGTTTGAATATATTGAAATGCAGAAGCTGACGCCCGCACGCGCCATGTCGCTGGCCGAGCGTCACCTCATCAGCCCGGAATTCGCACGGGAGCGTCAGGGCCGCGCGCTGCTGCTGGGGCAGGATGAGCAGATGAGCATCATGCTGGGTGAAGAGGACCACATCCGTATCCAGGCGATGAGCGCGGGGCTTTCCCTCGACAGCGCGCTGGATGCGGCATGGAAGCTCGACGACCGGCTCGACGACAAGCTCCATTTCGCCTTTGACGAGCGGCTGGGCTATCTCACCCAATGCCCCACCAATCTGGGCACCGGCCTGCGGGCCAGCCTGATGCTCTTTTTGCCCGCCGCGGCCCAGACCGGGGCCATGCGCAACCTGGCGGTGGCGGTGGGTAAGCTCGGGCTTACCATCCGGGGCACCTACGGCGAGGGCAGTCAGGCCCGGGGCGCATTCTTCCAGATTTCCAACCAGGTGACGCTGGGCGTCACCGAGCACGAGGCGGTCAATAACCTCGTCGCCGTGGCGGGTCAGATCATCCATCAGGAACGCAGCCTGCGGGAAAATCTCAAAGGCCGCAGCCCGCAGCTGGAAGACCGTATCTTCCGCAGCTGGGGCATCCTGCGCCACGCGCGGCTCTTGTCGGCCGACGAGTTTATGGAACGCATCTCCGACGTGCGGCTTGGCGTGGTCATGGGCATGATCCAGCCGGTCGGTTTGGAAAGCGTGGACGCGCTGCTGTGGGAAGTGCAGCCCGCCACCCTCATGGCGAATGCCGGCCGCAGCCTTGACGCCGCGGCCCGTGACGCCCTGCGGGCCCGTATGGTGCGCGAAAGACTGAAATAATGGTTTCAAGGCCCTTCGGGGCAGCGGCCGGGCGGGCACTCCGCTTTGCCGCGGAAAGGAAGGTTGACAGGCATGTTTGATAAATTTACGGAAAAAGCGACGGCGGCGCTTAACCTGGCGCTGGAAGCCGCCCGCGACCTCGGCCACAATTACGTGGGCAGCGAGCATATCCTCATCGGGCTGCTGCGCGAGGGCACGGGGGTCGCCGCCAAAGTGCTCGAGCAGCACAATATCGACGCCGACTCGGTGGAAAACGTGGTGGCCGAGCTCATCGGCCGGGGCGAGCCGTCGAATGTCTCCGCCCAGGATCTGACGCCCCGCGGCAAGCGCATCATGGAGCTGGCGTATCTGGAGGCCCGCAATCTGGGCCACAACTATGTGGGCACCGAGCATCTGCTCATGGGGCTGCTGCGCGAGGGCGACAGCGTCGCCGTGCGGCTGCTGATGCAGATGGGCGTGAACCCGCAGGATCTTTACGACGAGATCATCCGCGCCATCGGCAGCGAGCCGGAGCAGCCGGCCGCCGAGGGCGCCCCCATGGGCGGGGCGCGCGGGCAGCGCGGCGGCAAGGCCGGTGGCACGCCCACGCTCAACCAGTTCGGCCGCGACCTGACCGAGCAGGCCAGAAACGGCCGCCTCGACCCGGTTATCGGCCGGGCGCAGGAAATCGAGCGGGTCATCCAGATCTTGTGCCGTCGCACAAAAAATAACCCCGTTCTCATCGGCGAGCCCGGCGTGGGCAAAACGGCCATCGCCGAGGGTCTGGCTGAAAAAATCGTCGAAGGCCGGCTGCCGGAGCTTTTGAAAGACAAACGGGTGGTGTCCCTCGACATGTCCGGCATGGTGGCGGGCACCAAATACCGCGGCGAATTCGAGGAACGCATCAAAAACGCGCTGGAGGAAGTGCGCAAGGCCGGCAACGTCATCCTCTTCATCGACGAGTTGCACACCATCGTGGGCGCCGGCGCGGCCGAGGGGGCCGTGGATGCCGCCAATATCCTCAAGCCCATGCTAGCCCGGGGGGAAATCCAGGTCATCGGCGCCACGACCATCGACGAATACCGCAAATATATCGAAAAGGATGCCGCGCTGGAGCGCCGGTTCCAGCCGGTGATGGTGGGCGAGCCCTCGCAGGAAGACGCGCTGCAGATCCTTTTCGGCCTGCGGGACCGCTATGAGGCCCATCACAAGGTGCGCATCACTGACGAGGCAATGAAAGCGGCCGTGAAGCTTTCCTCCCGTTACATCACTGACCGGTTTTTGCCCGACAAGGCCATCGACCTGGTGGACGAGGCGGCCAGCCGCGTGCGGCTGCGCACCTTCACCGCGCCGCCCGATCTGCGGGAGCTGGACGAAAAGCTTAAAAAGCTGTCGGAAGAAAAAGAAGCCGCCGTCAAGGCGCAGGATTTTGAGCACGCCGCCAAGCTGCGCGACCAGGAAAAGGAGCTGCGCGCCAAGGTCGACGAGCAGAAGGACAGTTGGAAGCAGAAAAACGCCAGCCATGTCAACGAAGTGACGCCCGACGACATTGCGGATATCGTTGCCAGTTGGACGGGCATCCCCGTGCGCCGTCTGGCGCAGGAGGAAAGCGAGCGGCTGCTCAATATGGAAAAAATCCTCCACGAGCGGGTCGTGGGACAGGATGAAGCCGTCACCGCCGTGTCCCGCGCCATCCGCCGTGGGCGGGTGGGGCTCAAGGACCCCAAGCGTCCGGTGGGCTCGTTCATTTTCCTCGGCCCCACGGGCGTGGGCAAGACCGAGCTTTCCAAGGCGCTGGCCGAGGCCATTTTCGGCGACGAAAACGCCATGATCCGCATCGACATGTCGGAATATATGGAAAAATACGCCGTTTCCCGCATGGTCGGCTCGCCTCCGGGCTATGTGGGCTATGAGGAGGGCGGCCAGCTCACCGAAAAGGTGCGCCGCAAGCCTTATGCGGTGGTGCTTTTCGACGAGATCGAAAAGGCTCACCCGGATGTGTTCAACATCCTGCTTCAGATACTCGAGGACGGCCAGCTCACCGACGGCCAGGGCCGCAAGGTGGATTTCCGCAACACCGTCATCATCATGACCTCCAACGTGGGCGCCCGGCTCATCACCGACACCCACCGGCTGGGCTTCGGCACCGTCAGCGGGCAGGTCAGCGATAAAGAAATTCATTCGGATGTCATGGGCGAGCTGCGCAAGACCTTCCGTCCGGAATTCCTTAACCGGGTGGACGACATCATCGTCTTTCATCAGCTGACCCAGACGGACATCCAGGCCATCGCGCAGCGCATGCTCCGCACGGTGGGCAAGCGCATCCAGGGCCTGGGCATCGAGATGGATTTTGACAGTGTTGCCGTCGGTAAGATCGCCCAGGAAGGCTTCGACCCGGTTTACGGGGCCCGGCCGCTGCGGCGCGCCATCCAGTCGAAGATCGAGGATCGTATTTCCGAGCTGATGCTCGAGGGTACGATCAAGTCGGGCGACAAGGTGCTGGCCACCGTGGAAAACGACGAGTTTGCCTTCCACACGCAGTCGCCCGTCGGGGCAGGCGGCGAGTCCGCCCCGCGGAAATAATAGATTTTACCCCCGTATCCGCCCTCCGCGCCGAAAAGCGCGGGGGGCTTTTTGGGTTTTGCCGACAGTTTCCGGTTGATTTTTTACAAACGGTATGCTATAATATGCTAGCTTTCCGATTCGCGGGTGTAGTTCAATGGTAGAATTCCAGCTTCCCAAGCTGGCCGCGTGGGTTCGATTCCCATCACCCGCTCCACAGCCGGCCGGATGTACGGTCGGCTTTTTTGGTGATATGAGGTGTGGACGATGACGCTGGAAAGCGGCGTGATTCTGATAATTCTGGCGGTTGCGGCGTATATGTTCGTGCGTCGGCACCGTCGGGTCTGGGCGACCGGTGTGCTGCCGCTGATGATCGTGCCGCTGTGCAACATCATCTATTCGCCTATCGGGCGGCGCATCGCGTTGGTGCGCAGTCTTTACCGTGCCCACATGATCCGCCTGGGCGTCTATGTGGGCGCGCTGGCAGTCACGACCCTGTGCGCGGTGCTTTTTGCGCGCCGGCTGCCGGCGGGCAAGGCACGGTTTGCCTATCTGCTGTCATCGCTTTTATTTGCCGCCATTTTGGCAATTCTTTTTTGGATGAAGCTGAAGGATTGAATCCCCGGGTATTTGGTAAGCGGGAGCCGCATCGGCGCGGCGCCCGCTTTTTGCGTGCCGGGGGAATGAAGACCGGTTTCGACGTTTTGCAACATAAATCCTGCAAATATTCAGCACGGGCTTGATTTTGTGGGGACGTTCCCATATAATGAGTATGTTCACAGAATGGACATAAATCGAAATGGCGGAGGAAGAGCATGGAAGATTATTTTCAGCTGAAAAAGTACGGTACAACCCCCCGTACGGAAATCATCGCCGGTATCACCACCTTCTTTACGATGGCGTATATCATCTTCGTGAACCCGCAGATCCTGTCGAACACGGGCATGGATAAAAACGCGGTGTTCGTGGCGACGATCATCGCGTCGGTGGTGGGCACGCTGGTCATGGCGCTGTTTGCCAACGTGCCGTATGCGTTGGCTCCCGGCATGGGGCTCAACGCATTTTTTACGTTCACCGTATGCGGCGTCATGCAGTTCAAATGGGATGAAGCGCTGGCAATGGTGCTTATCTGCGGCCTGATCAATATCGTCATCACGGTCACCGGCCTGCGCAAGGCAATCATCCGCGCGCTGCCCCCGGTGCTCCAGAGCGCCATCAGCGGCGGCATCGGGCTCTTTATCGCCTACATCGGCATTAAGGACGCCGGGCTGCTCAAATTCACCTCCGACCCGGGCACTTACGCCTTCATCGGCAAGACTCCGGCGGACGCCACCGTGGTGTCGAATGCGTCGGCCGTGCCGGCTCTGGTGAATTTCTCTAACCCCGCTGTGATGCTGGCTATCATCGGCGTGGTCATCATCCTGGTGCTGATGGTGCTCAAGGTCAAGGGAGCCATCCTCATCGGCATCCTTGGCACGACGGCCATCGGGCTGATCGAGATCCTTTGCGGCGTCAACCCCCATGTGTTTTACTCGTCGCTGCCGAGCAATGTCAATTCCGCCGCCGCCTTCTTTTCTACCATTTCGATCACGCCGGCATCCATCGGCAGTTCCATTTCGTCTATCCGACTGACGGCTTTCCATTTGAATTTTGCCGGCCTCTTTGCTACTCCCGGTAAAACGATGCTGGCCCTGACGGCCGTCATCGCCTTTATTCTGACCGATATTTTCGACGCGCTGGGCACCTTCATCGGCACCGGCCGCCGCACCGGCATCTTTGATGCGGAGGACGAAAAACTCCTGCTCAACGGCCACGGTGTCAAATCCCGCATGGATAAGGCCCTCTTCGCCGACCTGTGTGCGACCATCACCGGCGCCTTTTTGGGCACCTCCAACACCACCACCTTTGTGGAAAGCTCCGCGGGCATCGCGGAAGGCGGCCGCACCGGCCTGACGTCTGTGGTCACCGCCATCCTGTTCGCGCTGTGCCTGATCCTCGCGCCGGTGGTCAGCATCGTGCCTTCCGCCGCGACGGCCCCCGCCCTCATCGTGGTGGGCATCCTGATGATCGCCTCTATTTCCGACATCGACTGGCACAACTTCGAAGTCGCGGCCGTGGCTTTCATGACCGTCGTTTTTATGCCGTTTGCCTACAGCATCACCACCGGTATTTCCATGGGCTTCATCACCTATGTGCTGATCAAGCTCATCCGCGGCAAAGCCAAGGAAGTTCACCCCATCATGTATGGCGCGACAGCCTTGTTTATCATCAACTTCATTTCGCTCGCCGTGCAGCATATCTAGCCGACGGCGAAATCTCTCAGTCGGGCTTTAGGCGACCGTATCCATTGGGATGCGGCCGCCTTTTTGCGCAAAATCGCCCCGGGCATATCCCGACGCGGCCCCACATATAGTGGAAAAGAAAAATATGCGGGCCGAACCGGCCTCGCGGCGAGAGGAGGAAACGGCAATGTTTGTGGTGACGTGGCGCATGACCACACTGCGGGCGGTGGCGCTGCTGCTGGCGCTGGGGGTGATTGTGGCGGCGGCACTATGGCCCTCCCCGCAGGCGGCTGCCGTGCTGCAGGCGGAAAGCCGGAGCGTCGCCGGAGTTTCCACCAATGAAAAACGGGTGCAGTATATCGAGAGCTTCGGCTGGACGGTGGAGCCCCAGCCGCTGGAGGTGGTGGAAGTGACCATCCCCCGCACGTTCGGCGCGGTCTATCGCAACTACAACGCGCTGCAGAAAAAGCAAGGCTTCGACCTGACGGATTTTAAGGGAAAACGGGTCAAGCGCTGGACGTATCGGGTCACCAATTACCCGGGCGTAGAGGGGGAAGTGCGGTGCAACCTGCTGCTCTATGACGACCGGGTGATAGGCGGGGATATATCCACCGTGGCCATCGACGGATTTATGCAAGGGCTTTCCCGCGGCAGCGTTACGTCGTCTTCCGGCGCGGATATCGCCGTCGGGCAGTTCAGCCGGACGGTGACGTCCTGAAGCGCCCCCCTCTTGCGCGCCGCCCCCAATCGGATATAATAAGTAAAGGAAAGCGGGAGCCGACGGTTCCCGGGGACGGAAAACGGGGGGACGGATATGACACGGATGCGGCTGGATCGGATGCTGGTCAGTCAGGGGATAGGCACCCGCAGCGGGGTGCGCGATATGGTGCGTGCGGGTGCAGTGTGGGTCAACGGTGCGGCCGTGCGCCGGGCGGACGTGCATGTGGACCCGACGGCCGACGCCGTCACGGTGGAGGGGCGGTCAGTCCGCTACCGGGAACATATCTATATTATGATGAATAAGCCGGCCGGCGTGGTGTCGGCCAGCCGGGACCCGAAGCAGCCCACCGTAATCGACCGGCTGCCGGATGAACTGCGCCGCCCGGGGCTTTTCCCCGTGGGGCGGCTGGATCGGGACACCGTGGGCCTTTTGCTGATCACCGACGACGGCCCCTTTGCCCATGAGGCGCTGGCGCCGGGTCATCATGTTCCCAAACAGTACCAGGCGCGGCTGGATCTGCCCGTGGACGCGGCGGATGCGGCGGCTTTCCGGGCCGGCGTGGTGCTGGGGGACGGCACCGTTTGCCTGCCGGCCGAGCTGCAGCCCACGGCGGAAGGCGCGCTGGTGACGGTCTGCGAGGGCAAGTTCCATCAGGTCAAGCGGATGTTTGAGGCCCGCGGCAAGCAGGTACTCTTCCTGCGGCGGCTGTCAATGGGGTCGCTGCGTCTGGATGAATCGCTCGCCCCCGGCGCCGTGAGGGAGCTGACTCCCGCCGAAGCGGCGCTGGCAAAAGAGACGCGGGGGGCCCGGAGACTCTTTCCGACAGGGGGTAGCTAAGGGAATCAAGTCATTTTTATGGATTATTGAGAGGCCGTTGGACATTTTAAATAAAGGCAAAAATCAATCTTTGGATATTAAGCAGCTATCATTGGCCCCGAATATCTGCTATTATTAGTGTACGAGTTCAAACTAAAGACGCAGGAGGTCCACATAATGGCGAGCTTATCATTACGACATATCTATAAGAAATATCCCGGCGGCGTGACGGCAGTTTCGGACTTTTCGCTGGAAATTCAGGATAAGGAATTTATCGTGCTGGTCGGTCCTTCCGGCTGCGGTAAATCCACTACGCTTCGTATGATCGCCGGCCTGGAAGAGATTACGGAAGGTGAGCTCTACATCGGTGACCGTCTGGTCAATGAAGTGGCTCCGAAAGACCGCGATATCGCCATGGTGTTCCAGAACTATGCGCTGTATCCGCACATGACGGTCTATGACAACATGGCGTTCGGCCTGAAGCTGCGCAAGACGCCGAAGGATCAGATCAAGAAGCGTGTGCAGGAAGCGGCTGAAGTCCTCGACATTTCTCATCTGCTTGACCGCAAGCCGAAGGCTCTGTCCGGCGGCCAGCGGCAGCGCGTGGCGCTGGGCCGTGCCATTGTCCGTGAGCCGCAGGTCTTCCTGCTCGACGAACCTCTTTCCAACCTGGACGCCAAGCTGCGTGCCCAGATGCGCACCCAGCTTTCCAAACTGCACAAGAGACTGGGCACCACGTTTATTTACGTGACTCATGACCAGATCGAAGCTATGACCATGGGCGATCGGATTGTGGTCATGAAAGACGGTATTATCCAGCAGGTCGACTCCCCGACGAATCTTTACGACAAGCCTTGCAACGTGTTTGTCGCCGGGTTCATGGGCTCGCCTCAGATGAACTTCGTGGATTCCAAACTGGTGGAAAAAGACGGTATTGTCCATGTGCGTTTCGGCGCGATTGCGGAGGGAAGCACCGGCAAGGTCTACGATATTCCGATTCCGGAAGGCAAGGCCAAGAAGGAAGTACTGGCCCCCTATATCGGCAAAGATGTGATCCTGGGCATCCGTCCGGAAAACATCCGCGATGAAGAAATGTTCCTTGCGGCCAATGAGAGCAGCACGGTGGAAGCCCACGTGGATGTCACCGAGCTGATGGGCGCGGAAACCTACCTTTACATCGACCTCGAGGGCACTCCGGTGACGGCGCGCGTTTCGCCGCGGACGACTGCCAAGGCCGGCGACACCATCAAGGTGGCGTTTGACCTCAACAAGATTCACCTTTTCGACAAGGAAACCGAAAAGGTCATTATCAACTGATTGCCCGCAAGTTGTGGAAAGTCCGGCCGAAAAGGCCGGACTTTTTGTGTATCGGGCGGCAAAACGGTGGGTAACCTAGGGAACGAGAATTGACGCGCTCTGCTTTTTGGTGTAATATATAAGAATAGTGTGGATTGAAATGGCTTGTCCTGTGATATTATAGCCGGTTTGTCCGGACCGATCGTTGATGCACAAGAGGGGATAAAAAATGGCGAACAGACTGTTTCAGGGTGTCATTCAGCAGATGAAAGAAACGCTGGACCGTGTGGTCGGCGTGATTGACGAAAACGGCGCGGTGATCGCCTGCAGTGAGCTCGGGCGTATGGGCGAAATCCATGAGAATATCATGAATGAGCTGGCCGGCGTGCCGCTGCTGCTGCGCGGCGGTTGGACGTACAAGCCCTTCGGGTCCCGTCCGCGTCCCGATTATGCCGTGTTTGTGGAAGGCAGCGACCAGATCGCTTCCAAATATGCGGGCATTCTTTCGGTGGCGCTTTCAAGCATCAAGCAGTATTACGATGAGCGGTATGACCGCGGCAACTTTATCAAAAACGTCATTCTTGACAACATTCTGCCGGGCGACATTTATCTCAAGGCCCGGGAGCTGCACCTAAACGCCGACGTGATGCGGGCGGTGCTGCTGATTCGCGTCAATGAGAAAAACGATGTGTCGGTTTATGACGTGGTGCAGAATCTTTTCCCCGACAAACAGAAGGATTTTGTCATCAATATCAGCGAAACGGATATCGCACTGGTCAAAGAGGTGCGTGCCGGCATCAACGACAAGGATCTGGAAAAGCTGGCACACTCGGTGGCCGACACGCTGGTCAGTGAGTTTTATACCCATTCGAATATCGGCATCGGCACGATCGTGACCGGCGTCAAAGATCTGGCCCGTTCCTTCAAAGAGGCGCAGGTGGCGCTGGAAGTGGGCAAGGTGTTCGACACCGAGCGTTCTATTGTCAGCTACGACAATCTGGGTATCGCGCGGCTGATTTATCAGCTGCCCACGACGCTGTGCGAGATGTTCCTCAAAGAAGTTTTCAAAAAAGGCTCCATCGATTCTCTCGATCAGGAGACACTCTTTACCATTCAGCGCTTTTTTGAAAACAACCTCAACGTTTCCGAAACGTCACGTAAGCTCTTTGTCCACCGCAACACGCTGGTCTATCGGCTGGAAAAGATCAAAAAGCTCACCGGTTTAGATTTGCGCGAATTTGACGACGCCATCGTGTTCAAGGTGGCGCTGATGGTCAAGCGGTATTTGGTCACGAATCCGGACAGGCTTTGACGCAGATTTCTGATGACATATTATGCCCATGCGTGCGTTTAGACTTTGACAAACCGGCGCATGGGCATCCCCATATCAATTCGGCCGGAGTGTCCGTCCGGCCATTTCAGCTGCACGGGGCCGCGGGCCGCATGTCGGCGCGGTGGCAGCCGTCGCCGGAAATCGGACATCCGGGAGCGAAGGTCCATATCCAAGGGTGGTGCCACAATGATTGAGTTTATCGATACGGTTAAAATATACGAAAACGGCACGAAGGCCCTTAAGGGCGTCAATCTTAAAATCAGCGACGGTGAATTTGTGTTTATCCGTGGCGCTTCGGGTGCCGGCAAAAGCACGCTCATCAAGCTGCTGATGCGGGAAGAGCTGCCTTCTTCGGGCGAAGTATCCGTCAACGGGTTCCGTGTGACGGGGATGACGCCGAAGGAAGTGCCTCTGCTGCGTCGGACCATGGGCGTGGTGTTTCAGGATTTCCGGCTGATCCCCAACATGACGGTTTTTGAAAACGTCGCCTTCGCCATGCGGGCCATCGGCTGCCGGCAGCAGGAGATCCGCCGTCGGGTGCCGTATGTGCTCAGCCTGGTGGGGCTGGCAAAAAAGGCGCGCAACCACCCGATGGAGCTTTCCGGTGGGGAGCAGCAGCGGGTGGCACTGGCCCGGGCGTTGGTGAATAACCCGTCGGTCATTATTGCCGACGAGCCCACCGGCAACGTGGACCCTGAAATGTCGCTGGAGATCATGGAAATGCTCGACGAAATCAATCGCCGCGGCACCACAATCCTGATGGTGACCCATGATGCCACGCTGGTGGAAAAGTATTCGTATCACAGGGTAGTAACCATCGACAGCGGGATGGTTACGGAAGATATTCCGGGGAGTCACTTGGCATGATGGAAAATCTGCGCTATTTTTTCAAAGAAGGACTAAAAAACGTCTGGGTCAACCGGATGATGACCATTGCTTCGGTCAGCGTGCTGACGATTTGCCTGCTGCTGCTGGGCAGCTCGCTGCTGATCTCGGTTTATGTGCAGGGGCTGATGTCCCAGATTGAGGACACCAACCAGATCATGATCTATCTCAAAGACAGCGTCGACCAGCAAGGTATCGATTCCATGGCACAGTCGCTGAAGGACATGCCCAACGTAGAAAACGTGGTGTTCGTTTCAAAAGAAGAGGCGCTGGAAAGCCAGAAAAAAGAGCTGGGCGACAAGGGTACTCTGCTGCAGGGATATGAAAACGATAACTTTTACCCCAACGCTTACCGGGTGCAGGTCAAGAGCATGGCCCAGTACAGCCAGACGGTTTCGACCATTAACAAGCTCGACGGAGTGGAAAGCATCAAATCCAACGGGGATATCGCCCGCAAGCTCAACAATATCAGCCGGGTCATCCGCATCGTGGGATTTTGGCTCTTTGCGCTGCTGGCGGTGGTGTCGCTGTTTCTCATATCCAACACCATCAAAGTGGCCGTATATGTGCGCCGGCGGGAAATCAACATTATGAAATTCGTCGGCGCCACCGACAGCTTCATCCGGTGGCCTTTCGTCATTGAGGGCGCCGTCATGGGACTCATTTCGGGGCTGATCGCCATACTGGCCCAGTGGTATGTCTATGGGCAATTGATCCGCCGGCTGTTCGCCGCGCTGAATGTGCATGCCGTGATCGTGCCGGCCCATCTGACGCTGATGGGCGTGTGTTTTGTGGCCGCAGGCATCCTGGTGGGGGTGCTGGGCAGTATGATTTCCATGCGGCGGTATCTGCGGGTTTAGGAGGTGCGGCATATGCAGGAAAAACGGCTCAGACGGTTATTTTCGATCATCGCGCTGGTGGTGGTCGTGGTGTTTATACTCGGCATGATCGTCGCTCCGCTGCTTCAGTAAATGGGCAGGAGCTCTGGAGTGACGCAACGGCCGCGGCCCGACGCCGCCGACCGAACCGGAAAGGCATGGGGTGGGAATTGAACAAAAAGATCAGTGTGGGCGCTTCTATTATGATCGCGGCCATGACGGCGGCCGTGACGATCACGGTGACCATTGTGGTGATGCTGCGGGTCTTCAACGGGCAGATCGCCGATTTTTCCCGCCGCGCCGGCGAATTTAAAAAGCTGGAAACGGTCGATTCCATCATCCGCAACAATTACATCGGCAAAGTCGACGAGACGCAGCTCAACGACGACCTTGTCAGCGGTTACATGAAGGGCATCGGCGACAAATACGGCACTTATCTGGATGCCGACAGCTATAATCGCATCCAACTGGAAAACGAGGGCAAAACCACCGGCATCGGCGTCAACGTGGTGGAAAACGGTGACGGGTATATCCAGGTGGTCATGGTGGTCGACGGTTCTCCGGCCAAGTCGGCAGGCGTGCAGGCCGGCGACGTGATTACCCAGATCGGCGGCCAGGATGTCAAGTCGATGGGTTATACCGCGTCGGTGAATCTGCTCAAAGGCTCGGTGGGCTCCACCGTTTCCTTCACCGTGCTGCGCGACAGCAAAAGCATCCCCCTGAGTATCGTGCGCAAAACCTTCGAGACCAAGACCGTCCAGACCCGCATGATCGGCGACGTGGGGTATGTGCGCATTTACGAATTCGACGGCAACACCAGCGATCAGTTTAGCAAAGGGGTGGACGGTCTGATGAATCAGGGCGCCAAGGCCCTTGTTTTCGACGTGCGCAACAACCCCGGCGGCGTGCTTGATTCGGTGGAAAAAATGATCGACAAACTGGTGCCCGAAGGCCCGGTGGTGCGCGCCAAGTATAAGGACGGCGTGATCCGCACGCTTTACAAATCCGACGCCTCCCAGATCAATCTGCCCATGGCGGTGCTCACCAATCAGAATACGGCCAGCGCGGCGGAGCTTTTCACCGCGGCGCTGAAGGATTACGGCAAGGCCAAGTCGGTGGGCACCAAAACCTACGGCAAAGGCACCATGCAGAAAATCATCCCGCTCAACGACGGCACGGCGCTGGATCTTTCCGTGGCCTATTTTTATCCGCCCCGGAGCGACAATTTCGAGGGCAAGGGCGTTTCGCCGGATATTTCGGTGGAGCTGTCGACGGATAAGCAGAGCCGCCTTTATTCCCTGTCGGACAGTGAGGACGACCAGCTTCAGGCGGCACTTTCCTACCTGAAGACTGCCCGGTAACCGGGCGCGGGGAGGCGGCAATACGAAACAGGTGACAACGGGCAGCTTTGAGCTGATTAAGAATCTCAATACTTCCTGTATTCTGGAAGCCATCCGCGAAAAGCACACGATCTCGCGGGCGGATATCGCCCGTCAGACGGGCCTGACCCCCGCGACGGTTTCCAATATCACGGCGGAATTGATGGACCTGGGCCTGGTGATCGAGACCGAACGCGGCGCATCCAGCGGCGGGCGCAAGCCGGTGCTGCTTTCCATCCGCGCGGAGGTATGCTATTTTGCCGGCGTACACATCAGCTCCGACCTGCTGGAAGTGGCGGTGGCCGACGCCGACGCCCATATCCTTTGGCAATGCAGCTCGGCCATGCATCGGGGCGTGCAGCATACCCGGGCGCTGGAACTCGCCATCCGGCAGATCCGCCGCGGCATGAAGGAATCCGGCGTGTCGGCCATCTCGGGCATCGGCGTGTGTGTCCACGGTCTGGTGCGCGGCGAGGATGACCTGCTGGTTTTCGCACCCAACCTCGGGTGGGAAAACGTGCGCGTCGGTGACGTGCTGGAAAGTGAATTCAACGTGCCCGTGGTGGTGGAAAATGACGTGCGCGCCATGACTCTGGCCGAAAACTGGTGCGGCTTTGCCCGCAACGTGCGGGATTACGTCTATCTTTACATCGGCCCCGGCATTGGCGGCAGCATCGTGCTCAACAACGAGCTTTATAAGGGCACCGGCGGTTTTGCGGGCGAATTCGGGCATAATACCATCGACCCGGAGGGCCCGCTGTGCACCTGCGGCAACCGAGGCTGCCTGCAGGCGCTCGCTTCCGAAACCACGCTGCTGGAGGGCTATATCCGTCGGAAAAACGACCCGGCTTACGCCGACTGCACGTTCGGGCAGATGGTGCGCAACGCCAAGCAGGGGGATGCCGATGCCATCGAGCAGATTACCCGGGGCGCGCGCTATATCGGTGTCGAGGTGGCGAATATCATCAACGCCCTCAGCCCGGCGCTGATCGTCATCAACGGCCGCATCACCGGTTTCGGCAATGCCGTCATGACGATCATCGACGACGAGGTACGCCGGCGCGGGCTGAAATATTCCCAAAATTTTACGCGCATCGTTTTTTCCCATTTGGGGGAGCGTGCGCCGCTGGAGGGAGCCGCCACCTGCATCGTGCGGGAACTGTTCGCTTCGCCGAAAAAGTTTCTCTCGACGCAAAAGTGACCGGCTTTCCCGGGCCCTTCGCTCTTGACAGGCGGGGGTGGCTTGCATATAATCAATATATTATCCAATTGATGGTGGCGGCAGTCGCCCGATAGGGCCGGGGAAGGCAGGCTTCCGGGACGCAAGCTCCGGGGGAGTGCTTTTTTGTTGTATCCCCATGCCGGAATAAAACCGAAATCCCCACATATATATACCTTGTCCCGACAGGCATATCATTGACATAGCGGCAGGACCGCATCTGAAGGAGAGAACAGATATGGCAAAACAGGTAGTTCTGACCGATCAGGGGCTCAAGAAGCTGGAAGAGGAGCTCGAGCAGCTCAAAACGGAAAAGCGCAAGGAAATTTCGGAAAAAATCAAAGTGGCGCTGTCTTTCGGCGATCTTTCCGAAAACAGCGAATATGACGAGGCGAAAAACGAGCAGGCCATGGTGGAATCGCGCATCGCGACCATCGAGGCTATGCTCAAAAATGTCAAGCTCATTGACGACGAGGAACTTGACACCGGCGCGGTCAATCTAGGCTCCAAGGTCAAGGTGAAAGATCTGGAGTTCGATGAAGATATTCTGTATCAGATTGTCGGCTCCACCGAGGCGGACCCCGATGCAAATCTGATTTCCGACGAGTCGCCCGTGGGCAAGGCGCTGCTGGGCCACCGGGTGGGGGATGAAGTCGAGGCGGAAACCCCCGGCGGCAGCATCAAAATGAAAATTCTCGAAATCGCCAAATAGATTTCATACGGAACGCATGGATGTCAAAAGCAAAGGACGCGGCCGGCCCCACGAGTGCGGTCGGCCCGAAAGGATGGATTCACAGCATGCCCGATGAGAACAAGCTCACACAGGAAGAGCCGGATCTCGGCGAAATCGTCCGAATCCGGCGCGAAAAGCTGACCAGACTCCAGCAGTCGGGCAAAGACCCGTTTGCCGTCACCACTTATGAGCGAGACAGCCTCAATTCCCAGATCACCTCCGCTTTCGAGCAGTACGACGGCAAAAGCGTTTCCGTCGCCGGGCGCCTGATGAGCCGGCGGGATATGGGCAAAGCCAACTTTATCGACGTGCACGATGTCACCGGCCGCATTCAGGTCTATGTGCGCATCAACGACGTGGGGGAAGAGGCTTTCGCCGAATTCAAAACGTGGGATCTGGGTGACATCATCGGCGTGCGGGGCACGGTATTCCGCACCCGGCGGGGGGAAATTTCCATCCACGCCACCGAGGTGACGCTGCTTTCCAAGTCGCTGCTGCCGCTGCCCGAGAAGTGGCACGGCCTGCGGGATACCGAGCTGCGCTATCGGCAGCGGTATCTCGACTTGATCATGAATCCCGACACCAAGGATACGTTCATCCGCCGCAGCCGCATCATCGCCGCAATCCGCACCTATCTCGACGGGCGCGGCTATTTTGAGGTGGAAACTCCGGTGCTCAACACCATAGCGGGCGGCGCGGCGGCACGGCCCTTCATCACTCACCACAATGCGCTGGACATCGACCTGTATCTGCGTATCGCCACGGAGCTGAACCTCAAACGTCTGATCGTCGGCGGTATGGAAAAGGTCTATGAGATCGGCCGGATATTCCGCAACGAGGGCATCGACATGCGGCACAATCCGGAATTCACCACTATCGAGCTGTATGAGGCTTTCACCGACTATAACGGCATGATGCGGCTCATGGAAGAGATGGTTGCCCAGGTGGCCCAAAAGGTGTGCGGTTCCCTCACCGTCAAATACGGGGAGGAAACGCTGGATCTGACGCCGCCCTGGCGCCGCATGACCATGCTGGAAGCGGTCAGGGAATACACCGGCGCGGATTTCCTGCCGCTGCGGCAGGATGCCGCCGGTGCGGTGGCCGCGGCCCGCGCGCTGGGTGTGGAGGTGGCCGACGGCTCCAGCTGGGGGCAGGCCTTTTACGCCGTGTTTGATCAGAAAGTGGAATCCCAGCTTGTGCAGCCCACGTTTATCCTCGATTACCCGGTGGAAGTGTCGCCGCTGACCAAGCGCAAGCCGGGCTACCCGGAGCTGACCGAGCGTTTTGAAGCTTTCGCCGCGCGCATGGAGCTGGGCAACGCCTACTCCGAGCTCAACGACCCCATCGACCAGCGGGAACGTCTGGTGCGTCAGATGGAGCTGCGCAACGCCGGCGCTGAGGAAGCCGACACGCTGGATGAGGACTTTGTCACAGCCATGGAATATGGCATGCCGCCCACGGGCGGCCTGGGCATCGGCATCGACCGGCTGGTCATGCTGCTGACCGATTCCGCGTCGATCCGCGACGTGCTGCTTTTCCCCACCATGAGGCCGTTGCCGCCTCAGTGACTGCGTTGCGGGGAGGCGCCTGCCGCGCCGCCGGCCCCGCGCGGGAGGTGTCGTCATGCAGAAAGAAAAGATGTCGTTTCGGAAAAAATTGGAGAATTACTGGTATTACTATAAGATCCATACATTTGTCGGCATTTTCATCCTGATCGTGGTGGCCATCACCGTGCAGCAGTGCGCCACCAAGGTGAATCCGGATATGACGGTGCTGGTGGCCACCCAGCAGCCCCTGCTGACCCAGGATAATCAGGACAGACTCCAGAAGTATCTCGAATCGCTCACCGGTGACGTGAATAAAGACGGCAAAAAAGCGGTGCAGGTGGACGTGCTCTATTTCAACGACAGCCAGACCATGCAGGCTATGCAAGCGAAGCTGACCATCGATCTGATGCCCGAAAACAAGGTCTATCTGTTTATCACCGACGACACCACCTTCCAGCAGCTTCAGAAGGAAAGTGTGTTTGCCAAACTGTCGGATGCGGTGCCGGGCGCGAAGGGGACGGATGATTACCGTCTCAGCGCCGCCCAGACGGCTCTGGGCAGTGCGGCATATCAGAATGCGACAAAGGATCTGAGCATTTCCGTCAAGGCCTATAAGGGGACCCAGGCCGGCGACAAGAAATATGCAAAGGATCTGAATAATGCACTGCAGGTGGCCGCCAAGCTGGCGGCCAGCAAGCCGGCCTCCTAATCTTCCCGACCGGCTCGGAAACGAAGGGACTGTTGCAAAACGCATATTCATGCGTTTTGCAACAGTCCCTTTTGTCATGGAGGCAATCAGCCGACCATGTCCATAAAATATATGATCGTTTTTAAAAAAATATGTTGACATTGTTGAATCAACGTGATACGATATAGATGGAAACAGAAAGGAAAGATGCAGTAAAACCGAAAGGCAGGGAGGCGATTCCAATGGGCAGGTTATGCTTCATCCAATCGCGTCCGGCATCTTAGGCGGCATCTGACAGACGCATCAGCGGGTTGATTTTTCACCCGGAGCGACGGCACATCTGCCGTATGCGAGGAGCCGCGTCGAGCCGGAAAAATGACAGGAGGGATAAAACAATCGGCCAATGGACAAAGTAAGCTGATTTAATCAAACGAAATTGCCCGCACACTGAGACTAGGGATAATTGCCGGCCGTCCGGTCGGAACGCGTTCCGTATTCTTTTCAGTGACAGCAGTATTTTTCATATAAAGGCAGGCCGCACCTCTTGGTGCGGCCTTTTTGATACGGTTTTCAGCGCCGTGGGTAAAAACAAGTGTTTTCCATCCGTTTGGGGCCGGGCCCAAAACGGAATATTTTGATAAAAATTTATTTTGTCAGCACTTTTTCGATGGCACCGACGAAAATTTTGTGATAATCTTTTTGCGGATAGTATTTTTCGATCGCCGGGTCCAGGAAAAAGGACGGGTCCATGGGCCGCGCGGCCAGCTTGCGGCACACCAGCACCAGCGAGGCCTGCTCAAAATAGACGGTGCCCTCCGCAAAAGCGGGCGTCAGGCCAGCCTCCCCGACCTTGTCGCAATCCCGACCGGATTTGGAACCGCAGATGTTCAACGCCTTGCGGTATTTTTCATCGTCGTAAAAACTCAGGGTATACCGATCGCTTTTTTCCAAAAAGCCGAGGGTATACCGCTGCGGTCGGATGAAGCAGAATGCCACCGGGCGCTCCCAGAGGGTGCCCAGACCGCCCCAGCTGGCTGTCATGGTGTTGAAAGCGGACGGGCTGCCGGCCGTGACCAGCATCCAGCGCTTCCCGATCATGTCGAACACGTTGCCCGGGATGTCGGTGGGGGCAATTTCATGAAATGACTGCAAGAGAACCGCTCCTTTCTGTCTGTCGGCCGGCCCGGATGGCCGGCTCGCTGTGTCTGATTTCATTATACCACAAGGTGTTGTCGTCCCCGGCGGAAAACAGCCGGAAAATGTGGATGGGGAAAGGAATCAATCGTATGAAGGATAATATACCGGAGTTTGCGGGCAATCTGCGCAAACACATGCTGAAAGTACCGGAATGTATCTATGCAGCCAGCGGCATCAAGATTTTCGGCAAACGTATCAAATCACTGGTTTTTACCACCGATGTGGGCATCATCCGGAACGTGAACGCCGACGCCGTCATCGCGGTATACCCCTTCACGCCGCAGCCGGTCATCACACAGGCGATTCTGCTGGCGGCGGATATCCCGGTTTTCTGCGGCATCGGCGGCGGTATCACCCAGGGCAAGCGGGTGGTCAACAACGCGCTCTTTGCCGAATTCCAGGGGGCCATGGGGGTGGTGGTCAACGCGCCTACGCCCAACGATGTCATCGCGGCTGTGCGCGAGACGGTGGATATCCCTGTCGTGGTGACGGTGGTGTCGGAAACCGACGATCTGCCCGGGCGGCTGGAGGCGGGCGCGTCTATTATCAACGTATCGGGCGGGGCCGCCACGCCGCATATTGTGCGTTCGCTGCGCACCCGTTACCCCGCGTTGCCCATCATTGCCACCGGCGGCACCAGCGAAGCCTCGATTTCCGCCACCATCGCGGCCGGCGCCAACGCCGTCACATGGACACCCCCCGCCCCGGCCGAGCTGCTGCGCCAGATCATGGAACAGTATCGGACCGGTCAGATGGAGCTGCCCGACTCCCGGCGGGAATAATTGCCAAATCCCGCTCTGTGTAGCCCGGCTTTTGCGGCAGGATGCTGAATCATTCGAACTAATGAATAAATATTCATTATGTGCTTGATTTATTGCAAAACTGATGTATAATTATAAACGCAAGGCAGGGCATCCTGCCAAAATCGAATGAAGGCAGGGTCCGGCATGAAAGAAATTAAAAAGGTTGTGCTCGCGTATTCGGGGGGACTGGATACCTCCATCATCATCCCGTGGCTCAAGGAGCATTACAGCTGCGAAGTCGTCGCCGTTGCGGCGGATGTGGGCCAGGGAACGGAGCTCGACGGGCTGGAGGCCAAGGCCAAGGCGACCGGCGCTTCCAAGCTTTATGTCGCGGATCTCAAAAAGGAATTTGTGGAAGATTACATCTGGCCGACGCTCAAGGCGGGAGCCAAATATGAAGAATACCTGCTGGGTACCTCGTTTGCCCGCCCGGTCATTGCCAAGAAACTGGTGGAAATCGCCAAGGCCGAGGGTGCCGACGCCATCGCCCACGGCGCCACGGGCAAGGGTAACGATCAGGTGCGGTTTGAGCTTGGCATCAAGGCCTTTGCGCCGGATATGCCGATCATCGCCCCTTGGCGCATCTGGAATATCAAATCCCGCGACGAGGAAATCGACTATGCGGAAGCCCACCACATCCCGCTGAATATCACCCGCGCGACCAACTATTCCAAGGATAAAAACCTCTGGCACCTGAGCCACGAGGGCCTGGATCTGGAAGACCCGGCCAACGAACCGCAGTACGACAAGATCCTCGAAATGACTGTGCCGCCGGATAAGGCGCCCGACAAGCCCACCTATGTGACCGTCGGCTTTGAAAAGGGCGTGCCGGTTTCGGTGGATGGCGAGACCCTCGGCGCGGTGGCGCTGGTGGAAAAGCTCAACCAGATCGGCGGCGCCAACGGCATCGGCCTGCTGGATATCGTCGAGAACCGCCTGGTGGGCATGAAATCCCGCGGCGTGTATGAAACGCCGGGCGGCACCATCCTCTATCAGGCCCATGAGACTCTCGAAACCCTCGCTCTGGATAAAGAGACCGCCCATTATAAGGCGCTGGTCGCCCAGAAATTTGCGGAGCTCGTGTATAACGGCCAGTGGTTTACCCCCCTGCGCAAGGCTCTGTCGGCCTTCGTCGACAGCACGCAGGAGACTGTGACCGGCACCGTGAAGCTCAAACTTTACAAGGGCAATATGATCGTGGCGGGCGTTACGTCGCCCAACTCCCTTTACAGCGAGGATTTCGCCACCTTCAATGTGGACCAGGTGTATAACCAGAAAGACGCCGCCGGTTTCATCAACCTCTTCGGCCTGCCGATCACGGTGCAGGCGCTGCTCAATCAGAAGAAAAAATGACCGCGGCGCCAGCCGTGCGGTCGGGATTCAGTTCCATGAGTCCGCCGGGACTTGTGGAACTGTTCCTTTTTTCATAAAGACTTCCGCCGGGGTGCCCGGCGTGCGGATGGGGAGGATCGAAACGTGAAGACCAGAATTTTTGTCGACGGCGAATCGGGCACCACGGGGCTGGAAATCCACAGCCGGCTGGCCGGCCGCACGGATATCGGGCTGCTGGCCATCGACCCCGCCAAGCACAAAGACCCCGCCGAGCGGGCACGGCTGCTCAACGCGGCGGATGTCGATGTGCTCTGCCTGCCGGATGATGCGGCGCGGGAAGCGGTAGCCATGGTGCACAACCCGTCGGTGCGCATCCTCGACGCCAGCACTGCCCACCGCACGGCGCCGGGGTGGGTCTACGGCCTGCCCGAGCTGGGCCGGCGGGATGCCATCCGCGGCGCGAAACATGTGGCGGTGCCCGGCTGCCACGCCACCGGCTTCAATATTCTGACCGCCCCGCTGGTGCAGGGCGGGATTATCGGGCCGGATTACCCGGTGTGCTGCCAGTCGGTGTCGGGCTACAGCGGGGGCGGCAAAAAGATGATCGCCCGCTATCAGGGCCCCCGCGAGGCGGGGGATATGCTGCACAGCTCGCGCTTTTATGCGCTGGGGCTCAGCCACAAGCACCTGCCCGAAATGCAGGCTGTGAGCGGCCTTGACCGGCCGCCGCTTTTCACCCCCATCGTGGCCGATTACTACCGGGGCATGCTGGTGGCGCTGCCGCTGCGGGGCACTCTCATGCACCGACCGCTGGATGCGGCGGGGCTTCGGGAATATTACGCCGCGTTTTACGCGGGCGAGCCGTTCATCCGGGTCATGCCGGCGGGCGGCGGCGACGCGTTGGATGCCGGGTGCCTCGACGCCATGGGCTGCAACGGCACCAACCGGCTGGAGATTTTCACCTTTGGCCATGGGGATGAGGTGCTGTCCGTGGCGCGGCTCGACAATCTGGGCAAGGGAGCCTCCGGCGCGGCGGTGCAGTGTCTCAACCTCATGCTCGGCCGGCCGGAAACCGCGGGCCTGACAGCCGAATAAACCGGATGCCCGGCCCGCGGGCCCGAAAGAAAGGAAACATCGTCATGAAGTCAATACCAGGCTCGATCACGGCGCCGGCGGGCTTCACCGCCGCCGGCATACACTGCGGCATCCGCCATAACCGCCGGAAAAAAGATCTGGCGCTGCTTTTCTGCCAAAAGACGTGCGATGCGGCGGCCGTGTATACGCAGAATCAGGTCAAAGGCGCGCCTATCCTTGTGACGCGGGAGCATCTCAAAGACGGCAAGGCCCGCGCCGTCATCTGCAACAGCGGCAACGCTAACACCTGCAACCGCGACGGGGTGGCAAAGGCGGCTGCCATGTGCGAGCTGGCCGCCCGGGCGCTGGGCATTGCGCCGCAGGACGTGATCGTCGCTTCCACCGGCGTCATCGGGCTGGAACTTTCAGTGGAGCCCATCGCGCAGGCGCTGCCGGCGCTGGCCGGAGCACTCTCGCCCGACGGGGCGGACGACGCCACCGACGCCATTATGACCACTGACACCATGCGCAAGCAGACCGCCGTGGAATTCGAGCTCGGCGGCAAGACCTGCCGCATCGGCGGCATCGCCAAGGGCAGCGGCATGATCAACCCCAATATGGCCACCATGCTCAGCTTTGTCACCACCGACGCGGATGTTTCCGCCGACGTACTGCACCAGGCGCTGCTCGACGCCATCCGGGATACTTTCAACATGGTCTGCGTGGACGGTGACACTTCCACCAACGACACGCTGGCCATCCTCGCGTCGGGCCTGGCAGGCAACCCCCGCGTGGAGAGCATCGCGGACGCCCAGTATCCGGTGTTTCTGGAGGCGCTGACGGCGGTGTGCCAGGTGCTGGCCCGCGGCATCGCCCGGGACGGCGAAGGCGCCACCAAGCTGGTGGTCTGCCGGGTCGCGGGGGCTCCGGATGAAGCCGCCGCACGGGCCGCCGCCAAGGCGGTCATCGCTTCAAATCTCGTCAAAGCGGCCATGTTCGGCGCCGACGCCAACTGGGGGCGGGTGCTCTGCGCGCTGGGGTATTCCGGCGCCGCCATCGACCCGGGCAAGGTGGATGTGAAATTTTCTTCCGCCGCGGGGGAAGTGGCCGTCTGCCAGGGCGGCTCGGGCGTGACCTTTTCCGAAGAAAAGGCCGCCGAAGTGCTGGGGGCCGACGCGATCACCATCGGGGTGGATCTGCACGCCGGCCCGGCCAACGCCTGTGCTTACGGCTGCGACCTGACCTATGACTATGTGAAAATCAACGGGGATTACCGCACATGACCGGTGATGCCGCGCAGAAGGGACGGAAGGCGTTTCCCATGGGGATGATATCCAATCTTGACATGGCGCGGGTGCTCGTGCAGGCGCTGCCGTATATCCAGCAGCACCGCAACCGCACCATCGTGGTCAAATACGGCGGCAACGCCATGATCAACGACGCGCTCAAAGACGCGGTGATGACCGACCTGACGCTGCTGTCGCTGTGCGGCATCCGGGTGGTGCTGGTGCACGGCGGCGGGCCGGAAATCACCGAAATGCTGGGCAAACTCGGCAAAAAAAGCCGCTTCGTCGGCGGGCTGCGCTACACCGACCGGGAGACTATGGATGTGGTGCAGATGGTGCTGGCCGGCAAGGTCAACAAGGATCTGGTGGTGCAGCTCCAGCGCAAGGGCGGGCGCGCGCTGGGTCTGTGCGGCCTCGACGGGTGCATGATCCGCGCCGAAAAGCTCGGCGGCAACGGGGCGGATCTGGGCCTTGTGGGCGACGTGCAGGAAGTGGATGTCACCCCCATCAACGACGCGCTGGAAAAGGGCTACATCCCGGTCATCGCCACCGTGGGGGCCGACACCGCCGGCACGATTTTCAATATAAACGCCGACACGGCGGCGGCGCGCATTTCCGCGGCTCTCGGGGCGGAAAAGCTCATTCTGCTCACCGATATCCGCGGGTTGCTGCGTGATAAGGACGACGACAGCACGCTGATCCCCGTGGTCCAGGTCAGCGAGGTGCCCAATCTGATCCGACAGGGCATCATTTCGGGCGGCATGATCCCCAAGGTGGATTGCTGCGTCGAAGCCGTGCGGCGCGGCGTCGAGCGGGCCCACATCATCGACGGCCGCATCCCCCATTCGACGCTCATCGAGCTGTTTTCCGACGCCGGCATCGGCACGATGTTTCAGTGAGCCCGGCACGGGCAAGAAAAGGAGTGTGCACAGTGGAAAATTCGGCAAACGTGGAACGGAAACTCAACGCGCATGTGATGGCGACTTACAGCCGCTTCGACGTGGTCATCGCCTCGGGCCACGGGGCCACCGCCACGGGGGCCGACGGGCAGACCTATATCGACTTCGGCAGCGGCATCGGCGTCAACTGTCTCGGCTACGCCGACCCCGGTTGGGTGAAGGCGGTGAGCGGGCAGGCGGCCAAGGTCGCTCATATTTCAAACCTCTATTACAGCCCCGTGCAGGCGGAGCTGGCCGAGATGCTCTGCGGCGTCACCGGCTTCGACAAGGTCTTTTTTGCAAACTCGGGCGCCGAGGCGAACGAGGGGCTCATCAAGCTGGCCCGCAAATACAGCTTCGACAAATACGGCAAAGGCCGTGCCACCGTCGTCACGCTGCGGAATTCTTTCCACGGCCGCACGGTGACCACGCTTTCCGCCACGGGGCAGGAAGTATTCCATAACTATTTCTTCCCCTTCACCGAGGGCTTCAAGCTCGCGGAGCCCAACGACTGCGCGGGCATGGAAGAAGCCCTCACCGGTGACGTGTGCGCGGTGCTGCTGGAAGCGGTGCAGGGCGAAGGCGGCGTATGCCCGCTGGACCCCGGCTTTGTAAAAAAGACTGCCGAGCTTGCGAAAGAAAAAGACATCCTTCTCTTTTTTGACGAGGTGCAGACGGGTATCGGCCGCACCGGCACGTTTTTCGCCTACGAGCAGTACGGCGTGAAGCCGGACGCCGTCTCGTGCGCCAAGGCCATCGCGGGCGGGCTGCCCATGGGAGCGGTGCTGTGCGCAAAGCAGCTTTCCGGTGTGCTCACGCCTGGTACCCACGCCACGACTTTCGGCGGCACGCCTATCGTCTGCGCCGCCGCGAAAGAGGTCGTGGGCCGGGTTTCCCGCCCCGAGTTTCTCGCCGCGGTGAAAGAGAAAGCCGCCTATATCCACCAAAAGCTTGCCGGGATGGATGGGGTCGAAAATGTCCGCGGCCTGGGGCTGATGCTGGGGCTTGACACGCCGGGCCTGGCGGCGGGCGCCGTCGCGGCGCAGGCGGCCAAAGAGGGGCTGCTCATTCTCACGGCCAAGCAGTCGCTGCGCATGCTGCCGCCGCTTGTCATCACAAAGGATGAAATCGACCGCGGCTTTGCCATCCTGCAGCACGTCATCACGGAAATGAAGTCAGGGGGAACCGTTTCCCACTGAACGGCCACATGAAAGGAACGGGTGATAGCCATGAAACATCTGCTCAAGCTGCTGGATCTTTCCGGCGATGAGATTCTCGACATCCTCAATCTGGGCGACCAGCTCAAATACGAACAGCACCACGGCATCGCGCACCCCCGGCTGGCCGGCAAGGCGCTGGGCATGATTTTTGAAAAATCCTCCACCCGCACGCGGGTGTCGTTTGAGACCGGTATGTTCCAACTGGGCGGCCACGCGCTTTTTCTTAGCTCCAAGGAACTGCAGATCGGCCGCGGCGAGCCGGTGGAGGATACCGCCCGGGTACTTTCCCGCTACCTCGACGGCATCATGATCCGCACCTTCGGCCAGGATGAAGTGGAGGCGCTGGCGCAGTACGGCTCCATCCCCATTATCAACGGGCTGACCGATCTTGCCCACCCCTGCCAGGTGCTGGCCGACCTGATGACCGTGCGGGAATACAAGGGCCGGCTGGAGGGGCTGAAAATGTGCTTCGTCGGCGACGGCAACAACATGTGCAATTCCCTGATCGTCGGCGGCCTGAAGGTGGGTATGGCCGTGTCGGTGGCCTGCCCGGAGGCGTATATGCCCGATGATAGGGTGCTGGCTTTCGCCAAGTCGGCGGGCGGCTCCTTCGAGCTGACCCACGACCCGCTGACGGCGGCCAAGGATGCCGACGTGATCTTCACCGACGTGTGGGCCTCCATGGGCGAAGAGGACCAGGCCGCCGAGAGGCGCCGGGCTTTCGCCGGTTTCCAGATCAACGCGGAGATGATGGCGAAGGCCCACCCCGAAGCCATGGTGCAGCATTGCCTGCCGGCCCACCGGGGCGAAGAGATCACAGCCGAAGTGTTCGAGCAGCATGCGAAAGAGATTTTCGACGAGGCGGAAAACCGCCTGCACGCCCAGAAAGCCGTCATGGTGCAGCTTATGGCGTGAACGTCTGTTTTTTGAAAGGGCTCCGGAAAGAAATTCCGGAGCCTTTTTTTATAGCTTTAGCGCGAAATAACCACCAGCTATGCTGGTGAGGATAAAAATCTTTAGATACAAGAAAACCTCCTTTTGCTAAAATAGATGCAGGTTTGCCAACCGCATTATGAAGC
>JAEWAE010000008.1 GCA_023391835.1 Bacillota bacterium | reverse complement strand
GCTTTTTACCGGTCGGCGCGTTTTTGTGCGGTCTGTCATGCGTCGTGCTTTTCAAAATCCCGGTAAAGCATGCTCACCTGGATGCCATGATTGCCCTGATATTTGCCGCTGACATAGGGGGTGATTTCTCCCTCCACCGTGTGGTAATAAATCTGGCAGATTTCCACATGGGGATAAATGCGCACCGGCAGAATGCAGCTGATTTCCAGCGTCCAGTATCCGGCAAAACCGGTGTCACCGAAACCGGCCGTGGAGTGCACGGCGATGCCCAGACGGCCCACGGAGGAGCGTCCCTCCAGCATGGGCACCAGGTTATCGGTGCGGGTATATTCGGCCGTACGGCCCAGATATAGCCGCCCGGGGCGGATCACAAAGCCCTCCGGCGGGATATGCAGCGGCTCGCCCTCGTTGCGGCGCTTCATGTCCAGCTCGGTGTTTTCATAGACGATGAGCTCGTCGGCCAGCGTCAGGTTGTAGCTGTTGGGGTTGAGGCGCGAAGGAACAAACGGATCGATTTCAATATCGCCGTGCAGACGATGGAAAATTTCTTTCCCTGTCAGTATCATAAAACAGTCTACCTTTCGGAATCAGAGATTTACGGATGGGGGAGACCGGTGGTTCCGCCGTTTTCCGGCGGTTCCGGGCCCCAAGCGGGGGGA
Organism: Bacillota bacterium; assembly: GCA_023391835.1. Lineage (GTDB taxonomy): Bacteria > Bacillota > Clostridia > Oscillospirales > Ethanoligenentaceae > JAEWAE01. The sequence goes on along the minus strand of JAEWAE010000008.1, from coordinate 29,331 downwards.
TAGGCTTCATCGATGGATGCCGGCAGGGCCGGTACTTCCAGTCGGCGCCGGCGGTTGCCGCGGATGATCCATACAAAATAGAGCCCAAGCAGCAGCAGAGAGACCCCCGTAACGGCGAGCCCGGTGGTGAGCCCCGGCGTATAGTAATGGAAACGGATGGTGTTCGCGCCCGTGCCGCATTCGACGGCCATGAAACCGTTGTCGACTTTTTCGATTTTTACCGGTTTGCCGTTGACAGTGGCGCTCCAGCCCTTGTCATAGGGCACGGTGAAAAAGACGAGGTTTTTCTTGCCCAGTGTGATTTTGGCCGTGAAACCGGTGTTGTCGGTTTTAAAGGAAGAACAGCTCGACGCACGGCGGTGGGAGGAGTCCTGCGCCATGGCATTGTCGCTGAAGTCCACCGTCACCGTGTCGGGGAATGCCTGCAGGATGTCGTTATATTTGGCGATCTGGCTCGGGCTGAGCAGCAGCGCCTTGAGCAGCAGCCGGTCTTTGTTGGACGAGAGCTGATACTGCGCACTGGTCATATAGTAGTCGAAGGTGTAGCCCATGGGAATATAGTTATCGTTGCGCCAGACCTTGAAGCCAAGCTGCTCGCTGTCTTGCACCCAGCCGGGGATGCCCAGCGAGGGCAGGTTGTCGTAGTCGAACAGATATTTGACGGAAAGGAAAGGCCGCAGCCCGGCCAGATCCAGCTGGGGGCGGGAGGCCACATCCCGTGTGACGCCCACGGAGGGGTAAAATTCCAGTATCGAGGCCGAAACCGTGCTGTTGAATGCCTGTATGGTGGGCAGATTCCAGAACATGGCCTGGTTATCCATGCCGTTGTTTACATCCACACGGAAAAAGCGGCTCCGGTCGAGTTGAATTTTGCCCGCGCCCTCCACGGCCACGGATTTGAACCACGCACCGTCGTATCCGTAGTCCTTGCCGGTAGCGATGAAAAAGTTGCCGTAAATGCAGACGATGGCTGTCAGCGCCACCGTGGCCGTGTTGGCGAAGGCCGCCGTGCCCTTGCCGTATCGCTCGGCCAACAAAAAGACCAGCAGGATGCCGCCCACGGCGATGAGCACATAGACCCAGAAGCGTACGGGGTAATCTTCCAGCCCGATCTGCACGACCTTGCCGGCGCTGACCTTGGGTATCAGACCGATGGTGAGGGCAAAGCCCAGCGTGATGACCATCGTCCATAAAAGGCCGGGCTTGAGGTCGACGGCGGGGTCTTCCAGCGCCAACACGGTGGCAAGCGCCATGAAAAGCACCGGCATGTAAAACCAGCGGGCGTAATACTCGCTGTTGAGTAGCACGAAAAGGGCGTTGAGACCCGGTATCAGCGCCATCACAAGCGACACGCACAGCAGCCGTTTGAGCCAGTGGCCTCGGGAACTGCGGGCAAAAGCCAGCACGCCGGTCATGGAAAACAGCGGTAGCCACGCCGCCATGGAGGCCCACTTGTTATTCGCATCGGGGAAGAAATTGGGCCGGGAGGGCAGATCCTGCGGGAAAAAGAGCGAGTGCAGAATGTCAGGCAGCCGTTGGTTATTGTCAAAAAGCAGTAAGTACCAGCCCGTGAGCCGCTGGTTGGTGCGATAATTGGCCAGGGTCGCCATCACCGACGGCACCATCAGCACACCGCTGAGCCCCACGCCGACGACCGCCTCAAAGGCGAGAAAAGCAAATTTTTTCGGCGTCAGTTTCCATTCGCCCGACGCCATGCGCAGAATCCAGTACAGGATAATATAGATGACTTCGCCCACGAAAAAGATATAGTTGACCAGCGCGTTTAGAAACACGGTGACCACAAACAGGCCTTTGCGGTCGTTTTCCATGAATTCCTCGAGCCCTATGAGCATCAGCGGGAAAAAGGCCATGGGCTCGTGGAAATGGTTGAAAAACACGTTGTAGACCGAGTAGCTCGAGAAAGCATAGAGCAGCGCGCCCAGGGCGGCGAACTCGGTGCGCCGGGCGAAACGGTTGATATACGCGAAGGAAGTCAGGGCGGCCACGGCCATTTTAAGCGCCAGCAGCGGCCCGAGCATATAGGGCACGATCCAGTCGGGCAGCGGCACCGTCAGCCAGAAAAACGGGCTGCCCAACAGATAGAAGCTGTAGGATGGGATAAAACTCGACCCCAGGTCGGTGGTCCAGCTCCAAAAAATATTGCCGGCCCGGATGGCCTTATGAGCCAGCATGTAAAAAGGCACCTGCTGGACGTCGTAATCCCCGAAAAACAAAAAGAGGCCCTTGTCGTAAATGATATACGGCAGCAGGAACGACAGCGCGATCAGGAAAGCGATCACGAATACTTCAAGATACGGCGAGCCTTTTTTCTGTCCTTCCATGTCGACACCTCTGTTTCGTCCTGTGCCGGGCGCGGCAAATTCCTCCGGCAGCCCCGACTTTTTCCATTATACCATGATTACCCTGGCAATTATAGCGAAGGATGTGAACATTCGAATAATTTACTGATATTTCCAATAAAAATAAAACAGCGAAGCCGCCCGCCAATTGACAAACCGGCCACCGCCGTTGTATAGTGACGGTATGCGGGCGCTGCGCAATCCGCACACGGGAGCGTGGAATGTGAACAGCGGCGCTTTTTTGACGGCGATCCAGGAATACGGCATGGCGGCCGTTTTCCTGATGATTTTACTCGAATACGCCTGTTTCCCGGTGCCGAGCGAAGTGGTGCTGCCGTTTTCGGGTGCATTTGCCGGCTCCCGGGGCATTCCCTTCTGGCAGTTGCTGCTGGGCAGCGTGGTCGCGGGGCTGCTGGGGAGTCTGCTTTGCTATCTGGCGGGGCGTTTCGGCGGCCGCCTGGTGACAAGGCTGGAGAAGCGCTTTACCGGTGTGGCCAAGGGGGTTGCGGCCGCCCGCGGGTGGTTCGACCGCTACGGCGGGGCCTCGGTGATGTTCGGCCGGGTACTGCCGGTGTGCCGCACCTACATTTCGTTTGCCGCGGGCCTTTCCCGCCAGCCGGTGGCACGGTTCCTCGGCTACTCGGCGGTGGGCATCGCGGTGTGGAACCTGGTGCTCACGGGGCTGGGCTACCGATTGGCCGCCCACTGGGGCACCATCGCCGTACTGGCCCGTAAATACACCTATGCGCTGCTGCCGCTGGTGGCGGTGCTCATCCTTGCCGTGATTCTGCGTATCCGGGCGTCGGCACGGAAAAGCGGATGACCGGCCGTGTCTGCGGAGGGATTTCCATTGGCCCATTCGAGTTTTTTTGCCATTCTCAACCGGATGAAATACATCAACCGCTGGGGCCTGATGCGCAACACCACCCCCGAAAGCCTCAGCCTCCACAGCTTTGACACCGCCGTGCTGGCCCATGCCCTGTGCGAGCTGGCAAACGCCCGCTTCGGTGCGCATATGGACCCGGGCCGGGCCGCGCTGCTGGGTCTGTATCACGACGCGCCGGAAATATTTACCGGCGATCTGCCCACCCCGGTCAAATATTTCAGCCCCGACATCCGCGGAGCGTATCGCCAGGTGGAGGATCACTCACGCCGGCGGCTGCTGGAGATGCTGCCGGCGGATCTGCGCCCCCGCTTCGTGCCGCTGCTGGCTCCCCGGGCGGCGGACGGGGAGGACGCCCATCTGCTGCGGCTTGTCAAGGCGGCGGACAAGCTTTCCGCCCTGATCAAGTGCATCGAGGAGGAAAAGGCCGGTAACCGGGAGTTTCAGAGTGCCGCGGCCGCACAGGATGCGTATCTGCGCGCCATGCATCTGCCGGAGGTGGACTGTTTCCTGACTGAATTCCTGCCGGCCTACCGTCTGCCACTGGATGAGCAGAAATAGCCGCGTAGGGATACGAAGAGCTTCGCCCGTCATATTGTGAAACAGGCTGCACATGACGGCAAAAAGGCGGAGTTATTTGATATAAGCGACTACTCATTTTGAATGTGCCCGTAAATAAACGCGCCCACGCCGACATTGGCGTGGGCGCGTTTATTTTATACTCTTTGTGGGTCAGACACCCAGCTTGAAGGCTTCGTGCACCACGCGCACGGCCCGTTCGGCGTCTTTCCGTTCGATAAGGACTGATATTTTGATCTCGCTGGTGGAAATCATCTGGATATTTATGCCCGCCTCATAGAGGGCCTGGAACATCTGCGCCGCTACGCCGGGGTTGGTGGCCATGCCGGCGCCGACGATGGAAACTTTCGATATGTTTTCGTCCGAAGTGATATCCCGTACGCCCATGGGGAGCAAATTTTCCCGCAGCACGTCGAGCGCGGTGCGCAGATGGCCCTCCGCCACGGTGAATGTGATATCCTTGGTGCCGTCGCGGCCCACCGACTGCAGTATGATGTCGACGTTGATCTTTTTGCGCGCCAGCAGCGAGAATATTTTGAACGCCACGCCCGGCTCATCGGGCACGCCGATGACGGATATACGGGCCACGTCGTTGTCGCGGGCCACGCCGCGTATCAGCAGTTTTTCCACGTTGACGACCTCCTTGACTTTGGTTCCGGGTACGTTTCGGAAACTGGATAGCACTTCCAGATTGACGTTATAACGCTTGGCCATTTCCACCGATCGGTTGTGCAGCACCTGGGCGCCCAGTGAGGCAAGCTCCAGCATTTCGTCAAAGCTGATCTCGTCGAGCTTGCGCGCATGTGGCTCGATGCGCGGGTCGGTGGTATACACGCCGTCCACGTCGGTGTAAATCTGGCACAGGTCGGCCCCCAGAGCCGCCGCGAAGGCTACCGCCGTGGTATCCGACCCACCGCGGCCCAGCGTGGTGATATCCTCCATCTTATTGATGCCCTGGAAACCCGCCACCACCACGATGCGGTGCCGGTCTAGCTCTTCCTGGATGCGGGCGGAGTCGATGCGGTCGATGCGGGCGTTGCCGTAAGTGGTGTCGGTGCGCATACCGGCCTGCCAGCCGGTCAGAGAAATGACCGGGCAGCCGATCCTCTCGATGGCCATAGCCGTCAGCGCCACCGATATCTGCTCGCCGGTGCTAAGCAGCATATCCGTTTCACGCTTGGAGGCGGCCGGGTTGATTTCCTTCGCTTTTTCAATCAGGTCGTCGGTGGTGTCCCCCTGGGCGGACACCACGGCCACCACGTTGTTACCGGCTTTGTAAGTATCGGTGATAATCCGGGCGGCATTCATGACCCTTTCGGGGTTAGCCACGGAAGAGCCGCCGAATTTCTGGACAATCAGACTCATGCAAACGTTCCATCCTTTCGCTGGATCCCAATTCGGTTGCTGTCGGAAAGCGGCGGGACGGAACCCTGCCGGGTACCCTCGCCGCACGATATGACGATGGAAAACGGGGAACGAATCAGTCCGGCGCGGCGGCAGTTTCCGCTGTGGCGCCGCTTTCGTCGCAGTCGAGCATCACAAGTTTCCAGTCCGGCCGGCTGTGGGCCAGCTCATCTGTGGCACGCGCCTGGAATTTGAGGTCGGTGATGCTCACCATGGCCATAAGGGTGGGCCCGGCGCCGCTGATGTAGGAGCCGTAGGCACCCAGCCGGGTGCACATGTCGAATACTTCCTGTGCCCCGGGAATAAACTGCAGCCGGTATGGCTGATGCAGTTTATCCTGCACGGCGATGCGCAGATTATCCAGACTGCCCGAAAAGAGGGAGGCCGTCATCAGCGCGGCGCGAGAAAGATTGAACGCGGCATCCTTATGGGTGACCTGCTCCGGCAATGCGGCGCGGGAAACCTCGGTCTTGAGCTCGAAATCGGGGATAAAGGCGGCGAATTTGAGCCGGCCCGAAATGGGCACCTTTACGCAATAGACCCGGTCGCCTTCCAGCACCGCGGTCACCAGCCCGCCCAGCAGCGCGGGGGTGGAATTGTCGGGGTGCCCCTCGAGTACGGCGGCCAGATTCACCAGGTCCTCCCGCGAGAGGGGTGAGCCCATCAGCTCGTTGGCGCCCAGCAGCCCGCCCACAATGCAGGCCGAGCTGCTGCCCAGCCCCCGCGTCATGGGGATGCGGTTTTCCTGCCGGATGCGCAGACCCGGGCATTTGCGCCCGCAGAGGTGATAGAGGAACAGCGCGGTCTTATAGATGAGGTTTTCCCCATCGGCGGGCACCTGGGTGCCGTCGACGGTGGCAATGTCGATGCCGTCGGTCTCCTCCATCCAGATGGTGTTGTACATTCGCAGCGCAAGGCCCAGTGAGTCGAACCCCGGCCCGAGATTGGCGCTGGTGGCCGGAACCGTTATCCTGATCATGGTGTGTCCCCTGTCTTATTTTATGCGCGCGGGCAGCGACAGTCGCCGTGCTCCGCTCAGTAATCCAGAATCCGAATGGTCGAAAGGACGGTGTCGTCGTAGGAAGCGAAAGTATCCAGCGCACGGCGGATTTCGCCTTCGGGCAGCTGGGGCGTGATGAAAGCGCCCTCGCCCTGGGGCATGTCGGGCCGTACAACCTCGGTCACTTTGCCGAAAAGCGTCTCGGCTTCCCGTATGACGGCAGCCCGGCTGTGACCCCGCACCCGCACGAAGAATGTCTCGGGCACCAGCCGGTAATCCCAGAGGTAACCCGCCTGCGCCGGCTGCCAGAACAGATATTTGCGGGCCTTAAGATGCTTGACGGCGTCGATGACATCCGCCACCACGGCGCTGGCAGTCGGCAGCTTGCCGGCGCCCCGGCCGTAGAACACCACGTCCCCCGTGGCGTCGCCTCGCACGAGGATGCCGTTGAAAACGTCGTCTACGTTGGCAAGCTGACTTTCCCGGTGGATGAGGGCGGGGCTGACCAGCGCGGCAATGCGGCTATCCGGCATTTTCCGCACCCAGCCGATTAATTTAATGACCCCGCCCCACGCGGCGGCGTAGGCCACGTCCTCGGGCGTCAGGGCGGTGATGCCCTCGGTGTGCACATCCTTGGGGTAAACGTGTCGTCCGAAGGCGAGGGAGGCCAGAATGCATATTTTGCGGCAGGCGTCCATGCCCTCCACGTCGGCGGTGGGGTCGCGCTCGGCGTAGCCGAGCTTCTGGGCGAGCGCCAACGCCTCGTCGAAGCCCATGTGCTCGTGGATCATCTTGGTGAGAATGAAGTTGGTGGTGCCGTTAAGGATGCCCGCGATGCTGCGGATCTCGTTGGCCGCCAGGCACTGGCTCAGCGGGCGGATGATGGGGATGCCGCCGCCCACACTCGCTTCAAACAGGAAATTGACGTTGTGCTCCTTTGCCAGCGCCAGCAGCACGTCGCCGTAGGCAGCCACCAGCTCCTTGTTGGAGGTGACGACGCTTTTGCCGCTCTTGAGGCAGCGGGAGACATAGTCGAAAGCCGGGTCGAGCCCGCCCATGACCTCGACCACCACGCGCACGTCGGGGTCGGAAATGATGGGGTCGAAGCTTTTGACGAAACGGTCGGCATAGGGCAGCCCGGGAAATTCCCGCCGGTCGAGTATGTACTTGATGCGCATATCCTCGCCGGCTTTGGATATGATGCTTTTATGATTCTTGGTAAATACTTCGAGCACGCCCGAACCCACCGTGCCGTGCCCGAGGACTGCAATGTCGATCATGGCTGACTCTCCCTTTCCAATCCAAAACCCCTGCGCTCCCCCGGGGAGGGAACCCGCCCCGGGCCGGAACGTATGGATTCCGGGCCAGAAGGAGCGAAACGGACGCCGGCGTTTTATCCGCCGGAGACCACCGATATCTGCAGCATGCCGTCCAGACCGCGCAACATATCCAGCAGCTCGTCGAGCTTGATATTCGGGTCATGGACCCGTATGGCCACCGAAACCGGCGCCACGCCCCCGACGGGGATATTCTGATTGATCGTCAGAATATTGGCCCCCGTGCGGTAAAGCGTGCCCGTCATACGGGAAAGCACCCCGGCCTCGTCCCGCAGCATGGCCTGCAGCGTCAGGATGCGCCCGTCGGCGTGCGAATCAAACTCATGCACGCTTTCGCGGTATTTATAAAATGCGCTGCGCGAAATGCCGACCGCGCGCACCGCCTCATTGACCGAGCGGGCACGGCCGGTGTCAAGCAGTCGTTTGGCATCGAGCACCTTGGTGAAAACGGCCGGCAGCATGCGGCTTTCCACCAAAAGGAAATGCGAATGAGTTTCCATTTCGTCCACCACCGAAATACTTGTGTTTCCAATACAGATACACTATACCACACCCCGCCGATATGCGGCAAAAGGCGTCAGACAGCGACAAACCGGATTAGACCGATTTATCACCCGAAATCTCCCCCAATCGCCGGATTGCTCGCTTTATGCATATTGGAAAAAGTCCACGGAGAAATGGCGGAATCCGTTGCGAATCCGGCAAAAATACCGTAAAATAGGGACAAAGGCTGCATATGCCGTACCGGAAACGGTGGAGCATACGCGGAAGAGGCGGACAGAGCCCAAAGGAAAGGGGGCGTGGGATGATTTCTCTCAAGGAACAGAACCGGGAAGACAAGCGGCGTCGGTTTCTGATCAATTGCGCCTATTACGCCGTGATCGCAGTCATTGTCTGGTTCCTGGTCAAATATGTGGTCGGCTGGCTGCTGCCGTTTATCATCGCGTTTTGTATCGCCGCGCTGGTCCAGCCGGTGGTGTTTTTCCTCCACAAACGGCTGCACCTAAACCGCCGGCTGGGCGGAGTGCTCACGGTGCTTGTGTTTGCGGCGGTGTTCGCCGCGCTGGTGACGTTTGTCGTGAGCCGGGTCGTGTCGGAGCTGATGGCGGTTTCCAAAATGGCGCCGGCGCTGTTCCGCCAGCTTTCCACAGCTATCGAGAATATCGCCGCGGGCGTGTCGGGCTATCTCAACACGCTGCCCGCGGATATGTCGCAGAAGCTGGCCCAGTCGCTGCAGGGTCTGGCCGACGAGGTTACACGGCTGTCGACGCTTTCCTCGGGGCTTATGAATGTGATCTATTCGGTGGTCACGCAGGTGCCGACTTTTTTGCTTACCTTTATCATCACGATCGTGGCCGCCTGCTTCATGAGCATGGATTATACCAAAATCCGCGCCTTTGTCATGCGGCAGCTGCCCGATAAGGCCCAGGCGTACGTCGTGGATATCAAAAATTACTTTTTTGTCACGGTTTTCCGCCTGCTGCGGGCTTACCTGACGCTGATGCTTATCACTTTCATCGAGCTGAGTGTGGGGCTGACGCTTTTCCGTATCCCCCATTCCATCGTGGTTGCGGCCATCATTGCCATCGTGGATATCCTGCCCGTGCTGGGCACCGGTACAGTGATGATCCCCTGGGCGCTGGTGGAACTTATCACGGGGCATGTCTACCTCGGCCTGTGCCTGGCGGCGCTCTATGCCATTATCACAGTGGTACGCAATATTCTGGAACCGAAGATCGTGGGCGACCGCATCGGGCTTTACCCGCTTATTACGCTGATCGCCATGTTCGTGGGGCTGAAAGTTTTCGGCGTGGCGGGCATGTTCCTGCTCCCCATTACCATTATCATCGTCAAGCATTTTCATGATACCGGCGTCATTCACCTGTGGAAGGACTGAGCTGCGCCGGGCGGCTTGTCAACCTTCCGGCGTGCTGATATAATGAGAGGGATTTATTGTACCGGGGCAGGCCCGTCGGGCTGCTTCCCCGCCGGAAAGGAAGATCAGGGCATGGATGGCTTATTCAAAACCGCCGTCGGCGGCTTTAAAAAAGAGGATGTCCTTTCGTATATCGACAAGCAGGAAAGCGATTTCCGCTCCAAAGAGACGGATTATAAAAAGCAGCTGAGCCAGTCGGCCGAGCGGCTCGACCAGGAACAGAAGGCCCGCCAGCAGCAGGAGGCCAAGGCGGCAGAAATTTCCGACGCGCTGGAGGCGGTCACGCGCAAAAACGTCGATCTGGCAAAGCAGCTGGAGGAGGCCCGCACCCAGGCCGAAGCGGCGGCGGAAGACATCGACCGGGCTCACGCCGAGGCCGGGCAGCTGCGGCAGGAAATCCAGCGGTTGGAGCAGGAGCGGAGCCGGCAGGCGGAGGAGCTGCGTGCGAAGGATGCCGCTATTGAGCGGCTCAAAGACGCGGGCAGCCGCAGCGAGCAGTCGGAGGAACGTATCAGCCGGGTGCTGGTGGAGGCGCAGGCTACTGCCGACCGCATTGTGGAAAACGCCCGGCGGCAGGCGGAGGATATTCTTGCCCGGGCCAAGGGGGAGTGCGACGCGCTGGTGGAAACAGCCGACGCGTTCCGGCGGGACGTGACCTCCCTGCGCAGCGAAATCGGAGGCGCCGCCGGACGGCTGGACGGCACGCTGCTGACTATGGAGGACGCCTCCGAAAAGTTCCGCACCGTCTATGCCCACGCGTTTGACGGCGGGGAAGAGGGGACCTCTGCGGAAGAATCCGCGGCGGCTTATGCGGAAACGGACACAGCGTCGGAAGATACCGCCCCGGGAGGCATCCGCTTTGATTTTTCTGCTTCCCACCCGCAGGAATAACACGGTATACAGGGCGCCGGCTTTGGCCGGCGCTTTTTTTATGCGGCAAATGGGCCGCCATTTTTTATTAGTGTATAAAAATACAATCTTGCAATAGCTGCAGGGCTGGCTGATTCGGCCGATTTTACCGTGAAAATAGCGAAAGCCCGGTAATTCGCTGGTATCAAGCCCGTTCAAAACATGGCAATACGTCCATAATATTCGAAATATTATGGACGTATTTGACTAATATCCGGCATATCAGCTAAATTATTTCCGAACCACCCCACAAAACGCACGGCTGACACAAAGTGCAAAAAGAACGCGACCGGATATTGATTTTATGCATAAATAATGATAGAATAAACTCATATCACGGGAGGAGGTGCCCCGGACGTGATCCAGGTGGTCAATTTACATAAGAGTTATAAGCACCTGCAGGTGCTCAAAGGGATCGACACCCACATCGACAAGGGCGAAGTGGTCGTCGTCATCGGCCCGTCCGGCTCCGGGAAAAGCACGTTTTTGCGATGCCTGAACCTGTTGGAAGATGTTTCCGAAGGGGATATCATTTTCGAGGGCAAATCGCTGATCCACAAAAAGAACGACATCAACCAGATCCGGCAGAAGATCGGCATGGTGTTCCAGCAGTTCAATCTGTTTCCGCATTTGAGCGTGCTGCGCAATATCACACTGCCGCTGGTCAAGCTCAAGAAAATGCCGGAGGAACAAGCCGCCGGCATCGCCCGGGAGCTGCTGGGCCGGGTGGGGCTCCAGGATAAGCAGGACGCCTTCCCGGCGCAGCTTTCCGGCGGACAGCAGCAGCGTGTGGCCATTGCCCGGGCGCTGGGCATGTCGCCCGACGTGATGCTTTTCGACGAGCCGACCTCCGCCCTCGACCCCGAGATGGTCGGCGAGGTGCTCCAGGTTATGAAAAAGCTTGCCGAGGACGGCATGACCATGGTGGTCGTCACCCATGAGATGGGCTTCGCCCGCGAAATGGCCGACCGGGTGCTTTTTGTCGATGACGGACGCATCCTGGAAGAGGGGCCTCCTCAGTCCGTTTTTGAATCGCCGCAAAATCCCCGCACGCGGGAATTCCTCAGTAAAGTGCTGCATTGATAAGCGGGGCCGGGCAGCCCGGCTGCGGTGTGCCCGGTAGGGGATACAAATACATACGCGTGGGGAGCGGGGCCGATGGGTTCGGCTTTCCGGGGCGGGGAAGAGCGGCCCGTCCGCCGGCGGATGCCGGGCGGCCGTTTCCCGAAAGGAAGGACGAACCGCATGAGCTTTTCCTATCTTGGAAAATATTATCCGTATTTCATCGTCGGCGCGCGCAATGCCGTGCTGCTGTCACTGTTTTCCCTGATGATTTCGGTGATGCTGGGCGTGGTGCTGGCACTATGCCGGCTGGGCAAGCTCCGCATTGTCAAATTCCTCGCCACGGCTTATGTGGAATTTATCCGTGGTACGCCGCTGATGATCCAGCTTTACATGATTTTCTACGGCCTGCCGATGATGGGGCTCCGACTGCCCACCGTGGTGCTGTGGGGCACCGATATCAGCCGTTTCCTTTCGGGTGTCATCGCCATGGCGCTCAACAGTGCCGCCTATGTGTGCGAAATCATCCGAAGCGGCATCCAGTCGGTGAATAAAGGACAGATGGAGGCCTCCCGCTCGCTGGGCTTCAACTATTCCCAGAGCATGCGGTTCGTCATTCTGCCCCAGGCGTTTAAAAACATTTTGCCGGCGCTGGGCAACGAATTCGTGACCGTCATCAAGGAATCATCGGTCATTTCGGTCATCGGCGTGCAGGAGCTGACGTATAACGCAGGCATCGTGCGCAGCATCACCTACCAGGCTCTGTCGCCCATGTTTGTGGCGGCGGCCGAATATTTCGTGCTGACCTTCACCCTTTCGAAAATACTCGGGCATTTCGAGCACCGCATGAAAGCGCATGACTGATCCCGGGTGGCCCGGGCCGTTACGATAAGACAGAGAGAACGAACGATATCGGAGGAGGATTTTTTATGAAAACAAAACTGACCCGCATACTGGCGGGCGTGATGACTGCGGCCATGTGCGTGGGGCTGGGCGCCTGCGCCAAGACGCCGGCGGCTTCCGGCAGCGGCACGGCTTCTTCGACCGTGTCAGCCGGATCGACGGGCACCGACAAGCTGGCCAAGATCAAGGCCAGCGGCAAACTCATCGTGGGTACCTCGGCCGACTACCCGCCCTTTGAATTTCACCAGATCGTCAGCGGCCAGGATAAGATCGAGGGCGCCGACATCGAGGTGGCGCAGGCCATCGCCAAGGATCTGGGCGTCAAGCTACAGGTCGAGGATATGAGCTTCGACGGTCTGCTCCCGGCCCTCACCACCGGCACCGTCGATATGGTCATTGCCGGCATGACCGTCAGCGACGAACGCAAACAGAGCGTGGATTTTTCCGACATCTATTACACGGTGAATCTTAAGCTGCTTATGCGCAAGGCCGACGTGAACAAGTATAAGTCGCTGGATTCCTTCAACGGCAAGAGCGTCGCGGCCCAGACCGGCACCAGCAACGAGGATGCCGTCAAGACCGAGCAGCCCAAGGCCAACCTGGTCTCGCTGGCCAAGATACCGGATATGATCCTCGAGCTCAAGAGCAACAAGGTCGAAGCGGTCAATCTTGACAGCGTCGTGGCGGCGTCTTATGCCAAAAAGAATAAGGACCTGGCGGTTTCCGACCTTTCCTATGCGACGCCTCCCGACCAGACCGCCATCGCCGTGGCCAAGGGCGACAACACGTCCTATCTGGCGGCGGTGAATAAGACCCTGGATAGTCTGGTTTCCGGCAAAAAAATCGAAGCCTGGGTCACCAAGTACGACGATGTTGCAAACTCCTGACGCAAAAAAGCACATAAAAGCCCGCCCGGTTTAACCGGGCGGGCTTTTTGCAAAAGCAAAATTTAATCAAAACGGGTATGCGGGGTCAGTCAGCCCAGCAGCCGGCGCATCAGGCCGCCGTCCAGATTGCCGCCGGTGACCACCGCAGCTGTCACGTGGCCTTTGAAGCAGGCGGGGTGTTCCGCCACGGCGGCCGCCACTGTGGCACTGGAAGGCTCTGCAGCCACCTTTTCCCGCGTCAGCAGGCGGATGGTGGCTTCCCGAATGCCGGCTTCGCTGACCAGCAGGATTTCGTCGATGTATTCTTTTGCCATGCGGAAGGGGATTTCGGCCACACCGCCCACCAGCGCGTCGCAAAGGCTTTCGCCACAGGTGGGGTATTGCTCGTAAAGCCGGTTATCCTCTATGGCCCGCAGCATGGCGGGGCATGCCTCGGTCTGCACGCCGACAATACGGATGCCGGGCTTCAGGGCTTTGGCCGCCACCGCGATGCCGGTGATGATGCCGCCCCCGCCGATGGGTACAAGGATGGTGTCGACGGAGGGCTCGTCCTCCAGTATTTCGGGTGCGATGGTGCCCTGGCCGGCGATTACCGCCGGGTCGGCGCTGGAATCCACAAAGGTCAGCCCGCTGCGGGGCATGGCCTCCATAGCATTGCGGTATGCCTCGTCGTAGTTGCGTCCCGTCCGGCGCACTTCGGCACCGTAATAGCGGATGCGTTCCACCTTGGCGCGGGGAGCGGTTTCGGGCACATAGATCACCGTTGTTTCCACTCCCAGCAGTCGGGCGGCCAGGCTCAGGCCGATGCCGTGGTTGCCCGACGACACGGCGACGACCCCTTGGCGGCGCTGGGCTGGCGTCATGGCCGTCAGGCAGCTCAGCGCCCCCCGGAGCTTGAAGGAACGTGTGCGCTGGTGGCACTCCAGCTTGAGAAAGACCGGCATATCCGGCCCGCTCAGGCTCAGGGCGGGCTCTAGCGGAGTGTGGCATATATAAGGGGCGATCCGCCGGCGGGCGGCGGCAATATCCCGATAGGTTATCATCGAGTTCCCTGCCTTATGTGATGAAATGAGCGATCACCCGGCATCGCCGGGCACAGCAGCTATCATTATACCGAAATTCGGTATATTATGCAAGAAGTCTCGTATAAAGCCGCGGCACTCCGTGTCTGTTGGACGGCTGAAAAGGGTAATAGAGGCAAAAGAGGAAATTATATTCAGACAAATGCTTTGCCGCGTTTTGAAAGTGCGAAATTAAAGCGCTAAACCCGCATAAGTTTGGGGTGTTTACACAATTGTATTTTCTGTTGAATTATGGTATCATAATTATACATCATATTTGTATACAAATACATAATGGGGAGGGATCCGAATGGGAGTTCTGCCCAGGATCGGAGCGGAAGTCTCTTTGACCCAGCGGGCCTATGAAGTGCTGCGGGAAGCCATACTGTCCAATGCATTCCGGCCGGGGCAGATATTGTCGGAAGAGACACTGGCAGCCGAGCTGGCCATCAGCCGCACTCCGGTGCGCGCGGCGCTCAAACAGCTGGAGTTTGAGCACATGGTCGTCCTCAATCCCTCTAAAAATATTGTGGTGGCGGATATCAGCCGTTCCGACTTACGGGATGTCACCACGGCGCGTCAGACGCTGGAACCTGTGGCCGTCAAGCTGCTGGCCGACCGCATCGGCACGGATCAGCTCCGCCAACTGCGCGACCAGATCGGCCTGCAGCGTCAGGCACTGACGAATGAGGATATCGCCGGGCTGATCCGGCTGGATTATGCGTTCCATATGCATATTGCCCGATTTGCGGGCAACCGCTGGATTGCCGAGATGGTCGACACCGTCAATTTGGCCAGCCGGCGGTATATGGGCCTTTCGGAGCATGCAGCCCGGCATTGGGAGGCCACGGTGCGGGAACACACGGAAATCGTCGACCTGATTGAGCAGAAAAAAGGCAATATGGCGGCGGAATGCATGCGGCACCACATCGGGCAGCTCACGGCGTGGCTGCTTCACTGAGCGGCGGGGGAGACATCTGCCCGCTATTTTATCAGACGAATTTGCAACATCCCGATCGTATTTAGGTGTGCAACGAGCCCCCGGCGGAGAATCCGCCGGGGGCTCGTTGCGTCATATATTCCACCGGGCGAAAGAAAGCAGTGGAGAAAAAATAACCGTCTCATAATTTGAGCATAATATTATATAATACGATTGACAAATTAAATAACGAGACTATACTGTTATATAGAAAACGAAAGGAAGATGAACCATGAGCCGGAGTGTTTACAGCCTGGTGCTGTCGGATGAAATCGTGGAGGCAACGGACCGCCTGGCTTATGAACGGCATCTCAGCCGCAGCGGGCTCATCGACCGGATTTTGGCCGAATATCTTGCCTGCCCGACGCCCGCGATGCGGATGAAATCCGTGTTTGACGAGGTGGAACGGCTGATGGAGGGCGTGAGTGACTTTCAGGTGCAGCCTCAGCCCAGCGACGCCATGCTGTCGCTGCGCAGCGCGCTGCACTACCGGTATCGCCCCACCGTCCGCTATGTGCTGGAGCTTTACCCTTCCGGCTCGGCGGCGGGGGAGCTGAGGGTGTCGATGCGCTCCCAGAGCCGCCCGCTGCTCGACCGGCTGGATGCGTTTTTCACCGCTTGGCGGGAAACGGAGGACGGTTTGGTGGGGTCGGGCTTTGCCGACGGCCGGGTGGAGTGCGAGATCGGCGACGGGCGCTACAGCCGTCTGCTGCCGGCATCCCCCGCGCTGGCCGGCGAGGAGGATCTGGCCCGGGCTGCCTGCCGGTATATCCGGCTGATGGACCACTGCCTCAAACAGTGGTTTGCCGAAGAAGACCCCCGGCGGGCCCGCCGCGACATGGAGGAAGCTTATCGCACCCATCTGGAAAAAGAGCCGGCGCTGTAAGGCGCCGGCATCACCATAGTTGATCGTAAAACAAAGGAGGTCCTATCATGGACGCTCAGAAACTGACACAAAAATCGCTGGATGCCATTTCACAGGCCCAGCGGATTGCAATATCCCACGACAACATGCAGATCGAGGAGGCACACCTGGCCCAGGCGCTGCTTGAGCAGCCCGACGGACTCATCCCGCAGCTTTTCAAAAAGATGGGTGTCGACCCGCAGGCGGTGCTGCGTGACGTACGCGGTCAGGTGGAGCGCCTGCCCGGCGTCACCGGCCCGGGGCGGGAACCGGGGAAAATCTATGTTTCTCCCGACGTGGATGCGCTGCTGGCCCTGGCCGAGACGACCGCTCAGCGCATGAAGGACGAATATGTCTCGGTGGAACACCTGATGCTGGCCATGCTCGACAAGCCCGACCAGACCATGCGCGGGGTTTTCGACCGTTTCGGCATCCGCCGGGATGCCTTTCTCGCGGCGCTTTCCGCCGTGCGGGGCAACGAGCGGGTCACCAGCGACACGCCGGAGGAAACCTACAACGCCCTTTCAAAATACGGGCAGGATCTGGTGGAGCTGGCCCGCACCCATAAGCTCGACCCGGTCATTGGCCGCGACGGCGAGATCCGCGACGTCATCCGCATCCTGTCGCGCAAAACCAAAAACAATCCCGTGCTCATCGGCGAGCCGGGCGTG
The DNA here is from genome assembly GCA_023391835.1 of Bacillota bacterium. GTDB lineage: Bacteria > Bacillota > Clostridia > Oscillospirales > Ethanoligenentaceae > JAEWAE01. The sequence continues at coordinate 12,456 of JAEWAE010000008.1, read as the reverse complement.
GGCAAAACCGCCATCGCCGAGGGGCTGGCGCTGCGCATCGTGCGCGGCGACGTGCCGGCCAATTTAAAGGAGCACAAGCTCTTTTCGCTGGATATGGGCTCGCTTATCGCCGGGGCCAAGTTCCGCGGCGAATTTGAGGAGCGGCTCAAGGCCGTGCTGGGCGAAGTCAAAAAGAGCGAAGGGAAGATCCTGCTCTTTATCGACGAGCTTCACACCATCGTCGGCGCCGGCAAGACCGAGGGCTCCATGGATGCGGGCAACATTTTAAAGCCCATGCTGGCCCGGGGCGAGCTGCACTGCATCGGTGCCACCACCCTCAACGAGTATCACAAATATATCGAAAAAGACCCGGCTCTGGAGCGCCGTTTTCAGCCGGTGATGGTGGAAGAGCCCTCGGTGGAGGACACCATCTCAATCCTGCGCGGACTGAAGGAGCGCTACGAGGTATTCCACGGCGTGAAAATTCAGGACCCGGCTCTCATCGCGGCGGCGGTACTTTCCAACCGCTACATTTCCGACCGGTTCCTGCCCGACAAGGCCATCGACCTGGTGGATGAGGCCTGCGCCATGGTGCGCACCGAGATCGACTCCATGCCGGCGGAGGTGGACGAGGTATCCCGCCGCATCATGCAGCATGAGATCGAAGAGGCCGCGCTTAAAAAAGAGGACGACCCGCTGTCGCAGGAGCGTCTGGCCCAGCTGCGCAAGGAGCTGGCCGACGAACGTGCCCGCTTTAAGGAAATGAAGGCCAAATGGGAAAATGAGAAGCAGTCCATCGGCAAGGTCCGCCATCTGCGGGAGCAGATCGAGCAGATAAACGCCGAGGTCGAGAAGGCCGAAGCCCGTTATGACCTCGAAAAGGCCGCCGAGTACAAATACGGCAAGCTGCCCGCGCTCAAGCGGGAACTGGAGGAGGAGGAAAAGGTCGCCGAGCGCTCCCAGGCCTCCGACTCGCTGCTCCATGACCGTGTCACCGAGGAAGAAATCGCCAAGATCGTCGCCCGCTGGACGGGTATCCCCGTGTCGAAGCTGGTGGAGGGCGAACGCGAAAAGCTGCTGCGCCTGCCCGACATCCTGCACAAGCGGGTCATCGGGCAGGATGAGGCGGTGCAGAAAGTCAGCGAGGCCATCCTGCGTTCCCGCGCGGGCATTCAGGACCCAAACCGGCCCATCGGGTCGTTCCTGTTCCTGGGCCCCACGGGCGTGGGCAAGACCGAGCTGGCCAAGGCGCTGGCCGAGGCTCTCTTTGACGATGAGCGCAACATGGTGCGCATCGACATGACCGAGTATATGGAAAAATACTCGGTGTCCCGCCTCATCGGGGCGCCTCCGGGCTATGTGGGCTACGAGGAGGGCGGCCAGCTCACCGAGGCCGTGCGGCGCCACCCCTACTCGGTGGTGCTGTTCGATGAGGTGGAAAAGGCCCATCCGGATGTGTTCAACATCCTGCTTCAGGTGCTCGACGACGGGCGCATCACCGATTCCCAGGGACGGACGGTGGATTTCAAAAACACCATCATCATCCTCACCTCCAACCTCGGCTCCTCGGCCATCCTGGAAGGCATCGACGACCAGGGTCACATTCGCGACGAGGCCCGGGAGCAGGTGAGAACCCTGCTGCGGCGGCAGTTCCGCCCCGAGTTCCTCAACCGGCTCGACGACATCGTCTTTTATAAGCCGCTGACGAAAGAAGAGACCGGCCGCATCGTTGACCTGCTCATGGAGCAGCTGGGCCGGCGGCTGGCCGACAAACGGCTGAATATCCGGCTCACGCCTGCGGCAAAGGAATACGTCATTCAGAGGGGCTACGACCCGGTTTACGGCGCCCGGCCGCTCAAACGCTTCCTGCAAAATCGCGTGGAAACGCTGGTGGCCCGGCAGATCGTCGCCGGCTCCGTGCATCCGGGCGGCACGCTGGTGGTGGACACCGACAGCGACGGCCTCAAAGTGACCGAGCGGCCGCTGCCCCAGACCGCCTGAAACCGCATATATATAAACAGACTCCCGGCATGCGGAAATTTTATCCGTGTGCCGGGAGTCTGCTGCCAGTGGGGTCATGTGACGGCTGCCGGAAAAACCCGCGGACAGTCAGTGGTTGGCAAGCTTATAGATGGAATAGATGGCTTCGCCGTCCAATTCCATGAATTTGCCGATGGTGCGCTTGCCGCGGAAGGTGCAGCTGTCGGCCAGCTCCCGCAGCATTTTTTCATCCTGCACGCCGATGCCCAGCTCCGTGAAGCTGGTGGGCGCGCCGATGGCGCGGAAATAATCGACCGTGCGCGCGATGCCCTCCCTGGCGTTTTCTTCGACGCTGCCGGTGCGGGCATCCCAGACCGCCTGGGCAAAGTGCGCGAAGCGCTCCGGCTTGGCCGGGCAGACGGTCTGCGCCCAGTATCCCCACATGGTGGAAAGGCTCGCGCCGTGGGTCACGTCGAAGTGCCCGCTGAGCTCATGGCCGAGCTGGTGCACGGTGAATTCGCCCGGGCGGCCCAGCCCGGTCAGGCCGTTGTGGGAAAGACTGCCGCACCACATCAGCTCGCTCATGGCCTGATAGTTGTGGTGGTCGCGCACCGCCGTGTCACCGTTGCGAATTACATCCCGCAGCAGCGTTTCGGCGATGCCGTCGGTCAGCTCGTTGCCCTCGGTGGCGGTGAAATAGCGGTCCAGCGTGTGCATCATGATGTCGACGACGCCGCATATCACCTGGAAATCGGGCAGCGTGTAGCTCAGCTCCGGATTCATCACGGCAAAGCGGGGCCGGTTGAGCTCGGTGTTAAGCCCACGCTTGGATTCAGTCGCTTCGTCGGTGAGCACGGCGGAATCGCTGGTCTCGCTCCCCGCGGCGGGGATGGTCAGCACAGCGCCGATGGGCAGCGCCTTGTGGGGCACCAGTTCCTTGAGCCAGAAGCGCCACACGTCGGTTTCGGGGTTGGCGGCGCCGATGGCGATGGCCTTGGCGGTGTCAAGCACACTGCCGCCGCCCACGCCCAGCAGGAAATCCGCCTTAAAATCCAGCGCCTGCCGGATGCCTTCGCGCACGAGACTCAGCCGCGGGTTCGGCTTGACGCCGCCCAGCCGGATCGACGGCAGGCCCGCCTTTTTGAGCTCGCCCTCGATGCGGTCGAGCAGGCCGCTGCGCACGGCGCTGCCGCCGCCGTACACCACCATGACCCGGTGCCCGCCGAATTTTACAATTTCATCGGCGGCGGAAAGCTCCGCTCCTTTGCCGAAAATGACCTTGGTTGGGGAATAAAACGTAAAGCTTTGCATAATACTTCCTCCTTTGCTGCCCCTATTATATCCCATCAGGGGGCCGGACTGCAATGCGGTCCGGCCCCCTGAACGGGAACGTATGCAATTTTATCGGCCCGACGGCTCACACGGCCGCCAGATGGCGGCGCAGAGCGGCGCGCACGGCGCCCGGCCCGGCCACCAACTCGGCGAAGTCCTGCTCCACCGTCTCGCCAAGGCCGGCCTCATACAGGTCGACGGCGAAAATGCGCGTATCCGACAGGATGGGCTGCAGCAGCTCGTGGAACGGGCCCTTTTCGCCCAGCCGCACGGCGGCGAGCTTTTCCGACAGCACCGGCGCGATGGGGTCGGGGCTGAGGGTGAAGGGCTTGCCCGCGTCATCCAGTGCCATCAGATAGCGGCACCAGCCGGCCAGCACCAGCGGGATGAGCCTCAGATCGTGGATATCCAGCTTGTCGCTCTTAAGATACGCCTTGATGGTCTCGCCATAGCGGATGGACAGCTTTTGCGAGGTGTCGGTGGCGATCCGCTGGGGCGTGTCGGGCATGAAGGGGTTGGGCACACGGATTTTGAGCACTTCGTCGAGGAATTTTTTCGGCTCGATGATGCCCGGGTCCACCACCACGGGCAGACCCTCGTGATAGCCGATCTGCTCGACGAGCTTTTTGAGCTCCGTGTCCTTCATTTCGTCGCTGATCTTCTGGTAGCCCAGCAGGCAGCCGAAGATGGCCAGCGCGGTGTGCAGCGGGTTGAGGCAGGTGCAGACCTTCATCTTTTCCACCTTGTCGACGGTGGTGCGGTCGGTGAAGATGACGCCGGCTTTTTCCAGCGGCGGGCGGCCGTTGGGGAAATTATTCTCGATGACGAGATACTGGGTCTCTTCGGCGTTGACAAAGGGCGCCACATAGGTGTGCTTCGAGGTGATTTCGCCCTCGGTGTCCTCAAAGCCGACGGCTTTGAGCATTTCGGTGACGCTCTGATCCGGCCGCGGCGTGATTTTGTCGATCATGCTCCAGGTGAAGGAGACCTGCTTCGGGTCTTCCACATAGGCGAGGAAGCCCTTGTCGGCCAAGCCGGCTTCGGTCCACTTGACGGCGAAGGTGTGCACCGCGTCGTAAAGCTTCGTGCCGTTATGGGAACAGTTGTCCATGCTCACCATGGCCAGCTTTTTCGCGCCGTGGGAATAGCGCTCATAGAGCAAAGTCACCAGCTTGCCGATGTAGCTCTCGGGCTTCGCGGGGCCGGCGGCAAAATCCTGCACCACGTCGGGCAGCAGGTCGCCGTTGCCGCGCACCAGGCTGTAGCCTTTTTCGGTGATGGTGAAGCTCACCATCTGCAGGCTGTCGGCCCGGAAGATTTCTTTCAGGCGGGAAAATTCAGCCTCGTCGTGACTGTCGGCCTTGAGGGATTCGCCGATGCTGCCGATCACCGTCTTGTCGATGGTGCCGTCGGATTTAAGCGTCACCAGCAGGCTGAGGTTGTCGTGGGGGCGGTACATTTTGTCGACGATTTCGTAATCGTAGCCGTCCACCACGATGATGCCGGTTTTCACCAGGCCCTTGTTGAGAAGCTGCTGCTGCAGCGCGGCGGGGAAGGCGCGGAAAATATTTCCGGCACCGAAATGCACCCACTCCGGGTGCGCCTTTGTCGCGGCGACCATGGCCGCCCGGTCAAATTCGGGCAGGCGGACACCGGCTTTTTCCCACTGCGCGCGGTTTTTCAGTTCGCGGTCATTGAGATGCATAACAGAAACCTCCTCTGTTGAATCAAATGGTCACGGCGTTTTACAGCAAATTCATTTAAGATCGGGAAAAGTCGCACTTCTTCATCCGCCTTCGGCGGAAAAGCAAAACATTTAAAGTTTATCAATTTTATCCGGAAATGCGGCAAGCGAAAGCAGAAAATCGGTACCCAGCGAATCGCCGCTTTTTTCGGCGGCGCTTTGCTGGAAAAGGTCGGGGTATTTGCGCAGAAAGACCGGCTCTTCCTCGTCGAGCTTGCCGAGATGGCGGTCGAAAAGAGCAAGCACTTCCGCGTCGTCCCCCGTACGGATGGCGGCCATCATTTCCTGATGCTGGCGCAGGATTTCCCGCGAGATCGACGAATCGACACAGGAAAGCAGCCGTACCCGCCGGTAGTGGCCCGACACATGCCGGATGGTGGAGGCGCAGAAGGATTTGTGCGCGGTCTCATAAAAAATATCGTGAAAATCGTCGTCCAGATCCATAAAGCGACGCAGGTCGCCGGCGGCGACACTGGCGTTTTGCAGCACCAGCGACTGTTCCAGCCGGGCGACATCCGTTTCGCCGCGTTCCCGCAGGAAAAGGGCCATGACCTGCCGTTCCACCGACACGCGCAGAAAGCGTTCTTCCTCCACGCGGCGGAAATCAATGCGGGAAATCATGGTGCCCCGCTGGGGCAGCAGTGTCACCAGGCCCTCCTGACTCAGGCGGATGAGGGCGTCCCGCAGGGGCGAGCGGCTTAATCCGAAATGCTCGCACAGATCCCTGATGCTCAGGATGGCGCCGGGCTTGAGCTGCAGCTCGACGATGCTGCGGCGCAGCAGCCGGTAGGCGTCGGCGTCCGGCCCGCCGCGGCGGGCGGCCGATGGCTCGGTTTGCGGCAATGACGGTCCCTCCCTCCGGGCATGCTGAAGTTACGCGCGCGGATATGCTTTGGAAATCGCTTCCCACAGGCCGTTGAGATAGGTGGCACCCAGCGCACGGTCATAAAGCCCGTATCCCGGCATGGCGACTTCGCCCCAGATGGCCCGGCCGTGATCCGGACGCATGGGCCCGTCGAAGCCGATGTCGTACAGCGCCTTCATGATGGCGAACATATCCATCGAGCCGTCGCGGGAAAGATGCGCGGCCTCCTGGAAGTCGCGGTAGCCGTTATACTGCAGGTTGCGCACATGGGCGAAGTGGATGCGGCCCTTGAGCGAGCGGATGATGTCGGGGATGTCATTTTCCGGGTTGGAACCCAGCGAGCCGGTGCAGAGGGTGACGCCGTTAAAAGGCGCGTCCACCATGTGGATCAGACGCAGCAGGTTTTTCTTGCCCGTGATGATGCGGGGCAGGCCGAACACCGACCACGAGGGATCGTCCGGATGGATGGCCATGCGGATGTCGTACTTTTCGCACACCGGCTGAATGGCCCGCAGGAAATAGCCGAGGTTGTCGAAAAGCTTTTCCTCGTCCACATCCTTGTACATTTCAAAAAGTTCTTTGTTGCGGGCGATGCGGTCGGGCTCCCAGCCGGGCAGCACGAAACCGTTGGACTTTTTCTGCATGGAATTGAACATCTCGTCCAGGCTCAGGCCGGAAATGACCTTGTCGTCATAGGCAAGCACGGTGGAGCCGTCCGGACGGCGCTTGGCCAGGTCGGTGCGGGTCCAGTCGAAGACGGGCATGAAGTTGTAGCACACCATGTGGATGTCTTCCTGCCCCAGACGTTCGAGGGTGGTGATATAGTTTGCAATATATTCGTCGCGGTCGGGGCCGCCGACTTTGATGGCGTCGTGGATGTTGACGCTCTCGATGCCCTTGATGGCAAGACCTGCGTCCTCCACTTCTTTTTTCAGCGCGCGGATATCCTCAGTCTTCCACACTTCGCCCGGCTTGGTGCCGTAAAGGGTGGTGATGACGCCCGTGACACCGGGGATCTGGCGGATCTGCTCGAGGGTGACAGAGTCATAGCCGGTGCCGAACCAGCGCAGAGTCATGTCCATGGTATAACTTCCTTTCTGAATTGTCGAATGCTTCAGCTGCGTTATTTTTCCCCAAAGTGAGGTAGGATAAGATTCAACTGATATATTAGCACTAATATACCAGTTTATCCATCAGCATATCTGCCAATGATGTGGGAAACTATTTGGCATATTGCACATATTGACACCGTTTTAACGGATGGATCGCCACATATCCAGGGGGCAACCCTTTATTACATAAAAAAGCCGGGCCGCAAGGGGCCCGGCAATGGTGACCGGCGGGGAAACGGAAGGCTCAGCTCCCGGCCGGCGGGCGGCGGGAACCATCTTCCCGCTCGAACATGGCCTTGAGATCCAAAAGAGTTTTTTTTTCGATACGCGACACGTAGGAGCGGGAAATGCCCAGTGCCTTGGCCACCTCGCGCTGGGTCTGGGGCTTGCGGCCGTTGATGCCGTAACGCATTTCGATGATCGTGCGCTCCCGGCAGCCCAGGGAGCTCTGTATGTAGGTGTGCAGGCGTTCCGCTTTCATTTTCAGATCCACGTCGTCCAGAATGGTGTCGTCGCTGCTGACCACATCCAGCAAGGTGAGCTGGTTGCCGTCCTTGTCGGTGTCGATGGGGTCATTGATGTATACGTCCTGGGCGGACTTTTTCTGGTTGCGGAAATACATGAGGATTTCATTCTCGATGCATCGGGCGGCGTAGGTCGCCAGGCGGGTGCCCTTATCCCCGTCGAAGGTGTTGACCGCCTTGATCAGCCCGATGGTGCCGATGGAAATCAGGTCGTCCTGATCCCGCGCGTTGGAGTAATACTTTTTGATGATGTGCGCCACCAGACGCAGGTTGCGTTCGATGAGCACATTTTTGGCCGTCTTGTCCCCCGATTTGAGAAGCTCCAGATAGTGCCGCTCCTCCGCCGCCGTCAGCGGGCGCGGAAACGAGCCGGAATTGGTGACGTGCAGCACCAGATAGATCAGGTTGGCGGCGGCTAATCCCAATGTGGTGAAAAACATGGGGTCGTCCTCCCAGACCGGCACAGTATCGACGCACAAAGTGCCGCATCCCTATCCTATGCCGTCACACACCGCGCCGTGCCAGTCCCCCCGGTGGTTTTCACGCGCGGCGGGCCGCCCGCGGGAAGAAACGGACAGGCGGACGCGCCCGCCCGGACACCTCCGCCTGTCAACTGGTATAGTTGTCGATCATCGACTGCAGTTGTTTTTCCGAATAGATCGGGATGCCGGCGGTCAGCTTTTCCTGCTCTTCCCTCGGCAGCGTTTCCACATACACATCCAGCACCTGATAGGGGGAGGAGGCGCCGGCACGGAAAACCCCGATCTTGCCCTCCCAGGTGCGCATTGTATAAAGCAGAGCCGATTCGGTGCTCGAAGCGGCCGCACCGCTCACCGCCGACGAACCGGCAAATATCGCCCGGCCGACCGGCAGCATATAGGCCCCCGTAAAAGCAGCGCCCGTCACAGCGGCTGCCGCCAATACGCCCGCCAGCTGTCGTTTCAACCAAAATCACTCCCTTGACGGTAGTTTGCCCGCCCCCCAGGGGTTTTATGCCATGCAAAATTTTCTTTTTTAATTAAAAACGGCAAAACTGTGGTATAATAATAAGCGCTATACCTATTTTTGGGCATCCATTTGGCATCCCGGTGAGTGGGGAATTTACCCTTTCCGTTCACCCTATTCTATTCCGTGCCCGGGCCGGAGGACCGCCTCCGGCAGCCCGGTTTTCCATCGGGTACGATGTACCTCAAGGGAGGTTGTCTTTTGAAGAAGGAAACTCCTCGGAAACCCGCCGCGCGGGCATCGGCTCCCGCCCGGCAAAAGCGCTCTACCGGCAAACGGGCGGCTTCGGCCGTCGGCCGCGTGGTGGTGACCATCCTGCTGATCGGCATCATCACCGGCAGCCTCATGGTGGGCGCTATCGGCGTGTACGTGCTGTGCTTCGTCAAGCCCTATAATATCAGTCTGGACAATTCCAAGCTCAAATCCAGCAGCTTCATGTACGCCACCGATTCCTCCACCGGCCAGCAGACCCAGATAGCCGAGCTCAGCGGGGATTACAACAGTGTCTGGGTCAATCTTTCGGATGTGCCGGATAATCTCAAAAACGCCGTCATCAGCACGGAGGATAAGCGATTCAACGAACATGAGGGCGTGGATATCACGCGCAGCGCCGGCGCATTTTTCAACCTGCTGTTTCATTTTCATCAGTCGGCCGGCGGCGGGTCCACCATTACCCAGCAGCTGGTCAAAAATCTGGAGGGCAATTTTTACAACCGCACCGTCCCGGTGAAGATCCGCGAGATCGTCACCGCCCTCTCGGTGGAAAAAAAGTACAGCAAGAACCAGATCCTCGAGGCCTACCTCAACACCATCACCATGAATAACAACTGCTATGGGGTGCAGGCCGCAGCCAATCTTTATTTCGGCAAAAACGTCAAGGATCTGGATCTGGCCCAGTGCGCCACGCTGGCCGGTATCACCCAGAACCCGGTGAGTTACGACCCGTACAAGCATCCGGATAACCTAAAAAAGCGGAAGGAATATGTGCTGCGCAATATGCTTGCGCAGAAAATGATCACCCAGGCCCAGTATGATGCCGCGGTGGCTGAGAATCTGACATATTCCCCCAAACCATCCACGCTCCACAGCTGGTTTGTCGACATGGTCATCAAGGACGTGGCCAACGATCTGGTCAGTCAGAAAGGTTATACCTACTCCTATGCCCTCAACCAGATCTACACCCAGGGCTACCGCATCTATACCACCGAGGACACAAGGGTCCAGGCCGCGATGGACGCGGTGTATCAGAATATCGACTACTGGTCCAAGGGGCCGGACGGCAACTATTACAACTCGGCCATGATGATCACCGACTACTCGGGCAAGATCGTCGGCGTGGAGGGCGACCGGGGGCAGAAAACCGGGAATATGGTCACCGACTTTGCCAACGACATCCCCCGGCAGCCGGGCTCTTCCATCAAACCGCTGGCGGTTTATGGCCCGGCCATCGATGCGGGGCTGATCAACTGGTCCACCGCCGTCAAGGATGGCCCGGTGACAACGGTCAACGGACGCGGCTGGCCCTATGACGGTGGTAAAAACAGCCCCGATTGGGACGAGGGTTCCGACGGAGGGTACCGGGATATCCCGGTGGTGGAGGCGCTGGCCCGCTCGAAAAACGCCGTGGCGGCCCAGATCATGCAGCGGCTGACCCCCACGAAATCTTTCAATTTTCTCACCGGCAAGCTCGGCTTCACGACGCTTGTCAAATCCAAGACCATCAAAAACAAGGTCTACAGCGACATCGGTGTGTATCTGGCCATCGGTGCCGTCACCGACGGCGTCACCGTGCGCGAGATGACCGGGGGCTATCAGATTTTCGGCAACGGCGGGGTCTACACCAAGCCCTACAGCTACACCAAGGTGACTGACGCCGGCGGCAATGTGGTGCTGGAACAGAAACCGACCTACACTCAGGCCGTCAGCCCCGAGACGGCCACCATCGTCAACAAGCTGCTGCAGCAGGATATCCAGCGGGCGGACGGTACGGCTGTGCGTCTGAAGGGGCTGAGTTTCCCGGCAGGCGGCAAGACGGGCACGACCACCGAAAACTATGACCGCTGGTTCTGCGGCGTCACCCCGGATTATGTAGGCGTGTGCTGGACCGGCTACAAGCTCAACAAGGATATGACCGAAAGCACCAACCCCGCCATGATGGCGTGGAAATACGTCATGACCAAGGTGGAGTCAGGCATGGCCGCCAAGAATTTCAGTGCTTCGGGCAATGTGGTGCAGGCCAATTATGACTCGAACACCGGCCAGGTGACTGCGGGCGGCGACTCCGTGGGCTGGTACAGCGCCAGCGACCCGGCATTGAGCGGCTCATCGTCCGGCTCTTCCAGCTCCGGCAACTGAGACTGATAAAAAAATCCGCTCCGCTTAAAAAGCGGAACGGACAGATTGTCGAAGAACCCATCCGACGCATTAAGCGAAGGATGGGTTCTTTCCATAGGAGAAAACGGCATAATGCAAAATCAGGATAAATCGAGAGGGACGACCATTCCGCCACTTCCACATTGCCAGCTTTTTGAGATTCATGGCAGCAAACTTAAGCTTAACCCAATTCGTCACTTGAGTTAAGCCCCGGTAGAACGTGTAGCGCATCCCGTATTTCACTTTTGCATCGGCGAAGACACGCTCAATGGTTTCTTTTCGCTTTTGATAAAGCTCTTTGTATTTTGGTGTATGCCGGGCATCTTCCGCAAGCTCCACATAATCCTGCCACACATGCCGCGTTACTGTTTTCGTGCAGCTTTTGCTCTCTGTGCAGCGGGAACGGGACGGACATTTTTCGCAAATGTAACTCCGGCTTTTGTATTCCCGGTATCCCTCACGGTTGGTTGTTGCATAATGCAGGACCTGATATTCAGGGCAGATCACGCAGTCGTAATATTCGTCGTATACATACTTCCACCATTCCAAATTTCCCGCTTTGGTCATCGGCCGCTTGTACGCTGTAGACAGTACCCGCCTGTCATCAAACACTCGTTTGCAGATATGCGGCGTTTTGTAGGCGGCATCCGCCACCACTGTTTCAATTCCAGGAAACCGTTCCGTCACTTTGTCATAGACCGCGTCAAATGCTACACTGTCATGTACATTTCCCGGAGTCACCTCAACTGCAAGAATGAAATTGTGTTTGTCGCAGGCTGTATGCGCTTCGTAAGCAAAACATTTCTTGTGTTCTCCCTTTTGGAACAACCCGCTTTCCGGGTCTGTTTTGGACACCGTGATTTCTTTTTCCTTCGGCTGTTTCGGAGTGCCGTCAAACGGCTTCTTCCCATGATCTTCCCGATCAGCATTAACCTCTTCCATTAATTCCGAAGCATAACGCTTTGCCGCCTGAGGGACCGCCTTTTTGATCTTCTTGTTGATGTTGGCGTTTGCTTTGATATGCGTCCCATCCACAAATACTGCTTCCGGCTCTAAATACCCGGCGACGTTTGCTTCCTGCAAAATCCAGGAAAATACCTGCTCCACGGTTTTCTCTGTGAACCGATGCTTAAAATTGTAACTCACAGTGGAGAAATGCGGCAGCTCCTCGTTCAGCGTATATCCCAGAAACCACCGGTACGCGATATTCATATTGATTTCCTGCATCGTCCGGCGCAAAGAGGGAATTCCGTACAGATGCTGGATCAGAACAATCTTAAACAGGACGACCGGGTCCGCGCTGGGACGACCGTTGTCCTCACAATACAAATCTTCTACAAAGTCATAAATGCGGCCAAAGTCTACCACGCTGTCAATCTTTCGCAGCAAATGATCCTGCGGTACCAACAGGTCTGTGTTCACAAATTCTACTGCATCTCTGCGTAGCTTTTCCCGTTCCAACATCTTTCATCACCTATTTCTATTTTACTATTTTACAACGAAAAAGCCCAGCTTTCGCTAGACCTTTTTCGACAGACTGTC
>JAEWAE010000067.1 GCA_023391835.1 Bacillota bacterium | reverse complement strand
CCTTTAACAAGCGATATATTTGGATTGATTCTTGGTGAATGTTCGAAAAATGTCTTTAAATTTGTTTGTTGTACAATTTGTTGTTCTAAGGTTTGTTCGTCGTAGCCAGTTAACCAAAAAATAATTTCATCGACTTCATCTTTTGTGCGTCCCTTTTTTTGTGCTTTTTGTATATATAATGGATAGACATCAGCAAAGGTCATCTCTAAAATACGTGATTTTTCCATACAAAGTTCCCCCTATTAACATCAATAAAATGTGTAATACAAGATAGTAGTTAGCTCTCTTCGCGCCTTATATTCTATCCAGCAATTGACTTGCTATGAAAACAACACAAAAGCCAGGTCAAGCAAATGAACCTAGCATCTGTTTGACCTAGCTTTTATGGAGCTACTGATGGGGCTCGAACCCACGATCTGCTGATTACGAATCAGCTGCTCTACCAACTGAGCCACACCAGCATAAATGGAGGCGCCACCCGGAATCGGACCGGGGAATAGAGGTTTTGCAGACCTCTGCCTTACCGCTTGGCTATGGCGCCGGGTCTATGCGAAACAAGCGGAATGCTGCCGATTGCTTGGGTTCCCATCGGGAACTGGAGCGGATGACGGGACTCGGACCCGCTACCTCCACCATGGCAAGGTGGCGCTCTACCAGATGAGCTACATCCGCATATTGGTGCCTCCGGGCGGAATCGAACCACCGACACGGGGATTTTCAGTCCCCTGCTCTACCGACTGAGCTACAGAGGCATATTGGCGACCCGAAGGGGGATCGAACCCCTGACCTCTAGCGTGACAGGCTAGCGTTCTAACCAGCTGAACTATCGGGCCATATATGTAAATTTTACAGGCAGCGACAATTATTTTACTATAAACGCGAAAAAATGTCAACCGAATATTTCATTTTTCTTTTCCAAAACTTTTTCACCATCTGCGGGACAATGCATTTCCGGCTGCGGCACCGCCGGCCGGCGCGCTACATAGACGGCCCGTTCCGTCGTGTCCGTGGGCACTTCCAGCGTCATGTCGGCATACACAGCCTCCAGCGAGAGCCCCGCCTGCCGGAGCATCCGGCGGATGTGGCCGGTGGAATAGGCCCGCTCGGAAAAATGCTCATCCGCTCGGCGGTAACACGCCCCATCCCACTCAAAAAACGTCAGATCGAACCGGCACAGGCCGGTACGGGGCCGGTAGCTGTTTTGCCAGACGCAGTATACGTCGTCGGTGTCGTAGGTAAACGTGTTGTCACCCAGCACATGGGCGATCTTATATGGAGTATTGAGGTCGAACACAAAGAGCCCGCCGGGGTTTAAAAAGCGGGCCACGCCCTCAAAGACCCGCACCACATCCACAGGCGATGTCACATGGTTGATGCCATCCAGCGCACAGACAACCGCGTCCACGGTGCCATAGAGATCGATGCCGCGCATATCCTGGCAGATAAAAAGCACCCGGCCGTTGGTGGAGCCGGCCTTCTGCGCGGCGGCGGAAAGCATCTGCTCGGAGCGATCCAGCCCGATGACCTCCATGCCGGCGCGGCTAAGTTCCAGCGAAAGGCTGCCTGTGCCGCACCCCAGCTCGAGCACCAGCCCGGGCCGAATCCCATGCCGGGCAAAGACCCGCTCCAGATAAGCGGCCCGGCCGGCGTAATCCACATCCGCCATCAGCTCGTCGTAATAGGCGGCGAGCACGCTGTAGGGCGTCACTTGCCCTCCAGGCGGTTCAGCACGGTGTCGTAGCCCTCGCTGCCGTAATGGAGCGAACGGTTGACACGGCTGATGGTGGCCGTGCTGGCGCCGGTTTTTTCCACGATGTCGCTGTAAATATGGTGGTTGCGCAGCATACGCGCCACATGAAGCCGCTGGGACATGGCCTTCATTTCCGCCACCGTGCACAGATCCTCGAAAAAGTCGTAGCATTCCTCAATATTTTGCAGCGACAGGATTGCCCGGAACAGATAATCCAGATTGTCATCCCTGAGCTTACTGTTCAATGTATTCCCTCCCGGTCATCCGGAAAGCCGGATGAATCACAGACGAATTCTCTTACAATTTTAACACAATAAACCATAAAAGTAAACGATTTTTACCGACAGGCACCCGGCCCGTCAAATCAAAAAAGGCACAATGGCACGCCAGGCAGCCAGTTTGGCGGCATAGCCTCCTCTGGCATTGGCCGGACTGGTGGAGGGCAGCCGATAATACGGCAGCCGGACGTGAGGCGCCTGATATTTTTGATAAAACCCATAGGCGGCGGACCCGTTGAGAAAGACGGCCCGCACATGCAGGCAGCGCCGGAGCAAAGCCGGAATGTCGCTGGGCAGCTCTCGGCGGATGTCGCTGTCGGCTGCGCCGGGACGCTCGCAGCTTGCCAGCGTATCCCACAGGGCGATGCCATGGCGCAGCAGCAGCGCGCGCTTTTGCATATTATCCGTCGGAATCGGCTCACCCGTCAGCTCCGACAGCAGATGCCAGAAAGCATTCTGGGGGTGGCCGTAATACATGCCGGCACGCAGGGAAGCCGGCGATGCCATGGTGCCGAGAATCAGCAGTCGGGAGCGCTCGTCACCGATTGGCGCAAACGAATGGAGGGTCTCGGGGGCACTCACAGCCACTCACCCACAGCCCGCAGCAGGGCGTCGATGCCTTCCCCCGCCGGAGCCGACACAAACAGAATATTTGACGTACCGGAGTCGGCCAGCTCCCGGGGCACTTCTTCCCGTCGGCGGGCCATTTCGGTCCGGTTGAGCTTGTCGCATTTGGTCATCACTGCCAGCGTGGGAATGCCGCGGCTGACGGCATAATCCATCATTTGTCGGTCCTCCGGTGTCGGGGGGCGACGCACATCCATCAGCTGCACCAGCAGTCGGATGTCGCGGCTCTGAGCAAAAAAAGCATCCATCAGTGTGCTCCACCGGGCCTTTTCATCCCGCGACACGCGGGCAAAGCCATAGCCGGGCAGATCCACCAGCCGAAGCATGCCGGCATGCTTACCGGCCGCTGTTTGAGCCGTATATCGGCCCGTGTAAAAATTCACGGAAGCCGTTTTGCCTGGCACGGAGCTTGTCCGCGCCAGCGACTTGCGGCCGGCCAGACGGTTGAGCAGCGTGGACTTGCCCACATTCGACCTGCCCGAAAAAAGGATCTCGGGCAGGCGGGGCACCGGAATTTGCTCCGGCAGATAGGCAGAGCACTCCAAATTCATGTCGGTCAATTTCAAGGGCACGCCTCCTCCCGGCCGGTCGCGGCAACAACGCTCCGACCGGGAACCTATATAATCATTGTTCCAGCGTGGTCACATGGCCGCGGCTGCCGGCCGAAATGCCCGCCGGGAACGCGGTGATAATCTCGGTCTTTTTGCCCGCATCGAAGTCGATGGCCGTACGCAGCACTTTATCCATGCTGTCCGCCGGTACGAACTGCAGATGATCCTTCACCACCCGGTCCACTTCCGCCAAATCGGGCGTGTTATCCTGAGGGATGATGATCGTCTTGATGCCGGCGCGATAGGCCGCCATGGTCTTTTCGCGCAGGCCGCCGATGGGCAGCACCCGGCCGCGGAGGGTGATTTCGCCGGTCATCGCGATTTCACGATGCACCGGCAGCCGCATCAGGGCGGAAGCCACGGCCGTCGCCATGGTCACGCCGGCCGAAGGCCCGTCTTTCGGGATGGCGCCCTCGGGCACATGGATATGAATATCCTTATTCTTGTAAAATTCCTTGTCGATATGAAGCTCGTCCGCCCGGCTGCGGATATAGGTGATGGCGGCCTTCGCCGACTCCTTCATCACGTCGCCCAGCGAGCCGGTCAGCTCGATTTTGCCGTTGCCGTCAAGCACGCAGACTTCCACCGGCATAGTCTCGCCGCCCACAGACGTCCAGGCAAGGCCTGTCACGACGCCGACCTCGTCGGTTTCGGGCAGCTTCTCGGGGATACACCTATGTGGCCCCAGCAGTTCCACCAGACCGGCGTCGGCAATCGACACTCGCTTTTTGTCGCCCAGCGCGATGGATTTGGCCGCCTTGCGGCACAGGGAGGCGATCTCCCGTTCCAGGCTGCGCACGCCGGCCTCGCGGGTATAGTAGTCGATGAGGCCGTAAAGGGCATCGTCGGCCACCGCAAGCTGCCGGCGTGTCAGGCCGTGCCGTTTGAGCTGCTTGGGCAGAAGATGCTCTTTGGCAATATGAAATTTTTCCTCCCGGGTATAGCTCGGGATATCGATGACTTCCATGCGGTCGAGCAGCGGCGCGGGGATCGTGGAAACATCGTTGGCCGTGGTGATGAACAGCACGTCCGACAAATCGAAGGGCAATTCCACGTAATGGTCGCGGAACGCAAAATTCTGTTCCGAATCGAGTACTTCCAGCAACGCCGCCGAAGGGTCGCCGCGGTAATCCTCAAACACCTTGTCGATCTCGTCGAGCAGGATGAGTGGGTTTTTAGTGCCTGCCAGCGTCAGGGCATTAATGATGCGCCCCGGCATGGCCCCGATATAGGTTTTTCGATGGCCGCGGATATCGGCCTCATCCCGGGAACCGCCCAGCGACACGCGGGCATATTTCCGCCCCATGGCGCGGGCCACCGAATGGGCGATGGATGTCTTGCCCACGCCCGGAGGGCCGGCCAAGCAGATGATCTGGCCCTTCATGTCGGGGGCCAGCTTTTTTACGGCCAGAAATTCCAGAATACGCTCCTTGACCTTATCCAGCCCATAGTGATTTTCGTCGAGCACCTTGCGGGCATGGGTCAGGTCGATCTTATCCCGGGTCTTTTTATTCCAAGGCAAGGCCAGGCAGGTGTCCAGCCAGGTGCGCACCACCGTGGCCTCCTGGGAGCCGGCCGGCATGCGGAAAAGACGGTCGGCCTCCCGGTGGAGCTGCTCGGAAGCTTCCTTGGGCAGCTTGAGACGGTCGATTTTCTTATGATACTCCGTCGCCTCGTCCTGCGGGGAGTCCCCCTCCCCCAGCTCGTCGGAAAGCACCTTGATCTGCTCCCGCAGATAGTAATCCCGCTGATTCTGGTCGATTTCAGTGTGGATTTTTTCGTTGATCTCCTGCTCCAACCCCAGCACGCCAATTTCCTTATCGAGCAGGCGGAGCACCAAACCCATGCGGCGCAGGGGATGCAGCTCCTCAAGCACCGGCTGCTTGTCTTCGAGTCGCAGAAGAATATTGGCTCCGATATAATCGGAAAGTTTCGCGATATCGTCGTTGGCCATGATTTCCATCATGACCTCGCCCGGCAGCTTGGGGCCGAGCTCCGCATAGGAGCCCATGAGCTCCCGCGCCCGGCGCACCATGGCTTCGGCCGTCTTGGTGGAACGGTATTCGGGCTGAGGGCATTCCTCCACCCGGACGGAAATGTACGGATCTTCCTTTAAAACTTCCGCCACACGGGCACGACGCAGGCCCTCCACCAGGACCTTCAGGTTTTCACCCGGCATATGTAAAATCTGCCGCACCCGGGCGATCGTGCCGACAGAATAGAGCCGGTCGGACGACGGATCGTCATCGCGCATATCTTTTTGGGCCACCAGATAGATCATCTGGTTTTCTTTCATCGACTCGTTGAGCGCGAGCACCGATTTGCGGCGCCCCACGTCAAAATTCAGAATCATGCCCGGAAAAAGGGCCACTCCCCTGAGTGCCAACAAAGGCAGCTCCATCGTACGGAGCTGTTCCTGCTTGTCTGTCATAGTACCACCTCCAGTGAGGGATCCGCCCGTTGGGCGGTTATCGGGAATCCATCCACACCCTGGTATAATGTGTATGTACCAAATTGGTATGGATTAATTCTATTATATAATAAATCGGAGTTTGATTCAATCACGGAATTCTTCCAGCCCGAAGCAGAGCGCCGCACAGAAAAAAGCAGCCCATGGGGCTGCTTTTTCATTCGCGGTGTGCCGACAATCCATCGGTCAGGAGGCGTTTTCGCGCTTCTTGGGGGATGCCTTGTGAGGCATAGTCAGCCGGGCCGGCTTTTTGTTGGGGTCGTGCTCGATGAGCGGCTGCGCCTTGTGGTTGATGGAATCCTCCGTCACTGTCACGCGGGATACCGTCCCGTCGGAAGGCACGTCAAACATCACATTGGTGAGGGTGTCTTCCATAATGGAACGCAGGCCGCGGGCGCCGGTTTCCCGTTCAATCGCCTTGTCGGCGATGGCGTTGAGCGCGTCGTCGCTGAAAACAAGCTCAATGCCATCCATTTCAAACAGCTTCTTATACTGCTTGACAATGGCATTTTTCGGCTGGGTCAGAATATTGATAAGCGCGTGGCGATCCAGCGAATTGAGGGTTGTGATGACCGGCAGACGGCCCACCAGCTCCGGAATCAGACCGAAATGGACCAGATCCTGCGGGATAACGTGCTTAAAAATGCTGCCGGCATCCTTATCTTTTTTACCACGAATATCCGCGCCGAAGCCCAGCGTCTTGCTGACGGTGCGCTTTTCGATGATCTTATCCAGCCCGTCGAAAGCTCCGCCGCAGATGAAGAGGATATCCTTGGTGTTGATCTGAATGAATTCCTGATGAGGATATTTGCGTCCGCCCATAGGCGGGACGTTGGCCACCGTGCCCTCGAGGATTTTCAGCAGCGCCTGCTGCACGCCTTCGCCGCTGACATCGCGGGTGATGGAGGGATTTTCGGATTTGCGCGCGATCTTGTCGATCTCGTCAATATAGATGATGCCTTTTTCGGCGCGCTCGACGTCATAGTCGGCGGCCTGGATCAGGCGCAGGAGGATGTTTTCCACGTCCTCGCCCACATAGCCGGCCTCGGTCAGCGTGGTGGCGTCGGCAATGGCAAAGGGCACATTCAGCAGATTGGCAAGCGAAGAAGCCAGCAGCGTCTTGCCCACACCGGTCGGGCCCAGCAGAAGGATATTGCTCTTCTGCAGGTCCACATCCGAAACATCCCCGTAGAAGATACGTTTATAGTGGTTGTAAACGGCCACCGACAGGGCGGTTTTAGCCTCGTCCTGCCCAATGACATATTCGTCCAAGATCCGCTTGATTTCTTTCGGATGGGAAAGCGTCACCGTTGTGTCGTCCGCTCCCATCTTGGGGTGGACAATGACGTTCTCATCCTCCAGAATGCTCAGGCACAGCTCCACACATTCATTGCAGATATACACGCCGGGGCCTGCGATCAGGCGTTTGACTTGATCCTGCGTTTTGCCGCAGAACGAGCATTTCAGGATCCTTCTGTCGTCTATTTTTGCCATTTGCTCACCAGCTATCTTTTATAGATCACTTTGTCGACCAGGCCATACGTAACGGCTTCTTCCGCAGTCAAGAAATTGTCGCGCTCGGTGTCACGCTCGATCTGTTCCACCGGCTTGCCGGTGAAATCGGAATACATCTGATTCATCTTTTTACGGATACGCAGGATGTGGTCAGCCTGGATTTTGATATCGGAAGCCTGGCCCTGCGTGCCGCCCGACGGCTGATGGATCATGATCTCACTGTTGGGCAGCGCGAAGCGTTTGCCTTTGGTGCCGGCCGCCAGCAGGAACGAGGCCATGCTCGCCGCGATGCCGATGCAGATGGTGGAAATGTCGCACTTGACATACTGCATCGTGTCGAAAATCGCCATGCCGGAAGAGATGGAGCCGCCGGGGCTGTTGATATAGAGCTGGATATCCTTATCGGGATCCTGGCCCTCCAGATAAAGCAGCTGGGCAACCACAAGGCTGGCCGTCACATCGTTGACTTCATCCGACAGCATGATGATGCGGTCGTTGAGCAAACGGGAAAAAATATCGTAGGAGCGTTCACCGCGGTTTGTCTGTTCGATGACATAAGGCACAAGGTTACTCATTTTCATTCTCCTTTGCTCGAGGTCTGGACACCGCCCTTGGAATCATGGGCGATGTAGGCCATATTTATTCACGGGTCGGATTATTCAGCCGCTTTTTCGGCCTCGTCGGCCGCCTTCTCGGCTTTTTTCTCCGCCTTGCCGGCACTTTTGCCGGTTTTTTCGGTCTTATCAGACTTTTGGGCTTTTTCAGCCTTTTCGTCCGTCTCTTTAAGCTCTTCGGTCGCGATCTTGGCCGAGTCGCGGATCAGGTCGATGGCCTTATTGACGACGATGTCGGCTTTGAGTTCATTCTCGTTGACAGCGGCGCGGGCTTTTTCCACATCCACATGGTACTGATTGGAAAGTTTGAGCAGTTCCTTTTCCACGTCGTCCTTGGTGGCTTCGAATTTTTCAAGCTGCGCGATCTTTTCCAGTGCGAGCCGGATTTTAACCTGTCTCTCGGCCTGCTCCCGGAAAGTCTTGCGGAAGGCTTCCATATCCATGCCCGTGTATTTGAGATAGGTCTGCACGTTCAGCCCCTGGGACTGCAGCCGATAGTCAAAATCGGTCACAAAGGAATCGACGGAGTTTTCGTACATGACCTCGGGGATCTCGGCCTTCATGCCCGCGATCACCTGATCAATGAGCTGATTTTCCACGTCGTCATTGGCGTCATGGTCGTTGTGCTCTTCCAGATGATGGTGGATATCTGCCTTATAATCTTTCAGAGTGTCGAATTCGCTGACGTCTTTGGCAAACTCGTCGTCCACCGTCGGCAGCTCGCGCTTCTGAATTTCGTGGAGTTTGACTTTGAAAACGGCGGCTTTATCCGCCAGCTCTTTAGCGCCGTAATCTTTCGGGAAGGTCACGTTCACGTCGAACTCGTCACCGGGCTTGTGCCCGGCCACCTGTTCCTCGAAGCCCGGAATGAACTGGCCGGAGCCGAGTTCCAGATTCTGTTTCTCGGCCTTGCCGCCATTGAAGGGCACGCCGTCGACGGAGCCGTCGTAGTCGATGACCGCAATGTCGCCCGTCTGGGCCGCGCGGTCTTCCACAGTAATCAGGCGGGCATTGCGGTTGCGCACCCGCTCGACTTCCGCATCCACATCCGCGTCGGTGACGGAGCGGAGCTTTTTCACGGCCTTGAGACCTTTATATTCGCCCACTTCGACTTCGGGCTTGACGGTGACCTTCGCCTTGAAAACAAACCCGTCGTCGTCAAGCTTGACGACTTCCACATCCGCACGGCTGACCGGCTCGATGCCGGATTCCTTGACGGCCTCTTCGTAAGCTTCCGGGTAAAGCATATTCACGGCATCCTCATAGAAAACACCGCTGCCATATAATTTTTCGACAACGCTGCGGGGTGCATGGCCGCGGCGGAAGCCCGGCACATTCATCTTGCCGACATTTTTATGATAGACTTTCGAGACGGCATCCTGAAATTTGTCGCGCCCTACGGCGATTTCCAGCTCATATTTGTTGGTTTCCACCTTGTTTGAATTGGTGAGACTCATTCAACATCCTCCTAATACTGACAGCCATATTATCCCGCTTATTATATCATACCGAATAATTTTTGGCCACAATTATTTCAAAATTTTCAGCTTTCACCGGAATCGACCGCGATCGGGGCGAACCGAAGGCTGTCGGCCGACACCAGCCGGAGCGCGATGCCGCGGTAATCGCCTTGCACGGCGCCGGCGGCCGCCCGGCCGTGCAGGTGGCCGTAATAACAGCGCCGGATATGGTGGCTCAGCAACACTTCCATGATTTCAGCGCACTCACCGCCGCCGCAGACCGGCGGGTAATGTAAAAAGGCCACCGGCTCCCGACCGGTTTTTTCCGCCGCGATAATGGAGGTTTCCAGCCGGCCCGCCTCCCGCAGCAATATTTTGCGGTCGCCGGCGGAAGAGTCGTCGAATATCCACCCCCGGCTGCCGCACACGGCGATGGAGCCGACCTCCACCGCGGAATTGTGCACGATGGTCAACGTGGAAAAGCCATGCGCCTGCAAAAACGCATTCATCTTGTGCATGGTGGTCCACCAGTAATCGTGGTTGCCTTTCAGCAGCAGTTTGCGGCCGGGCAGACTTTGCAGAAACGTAAAATCCGCCACGGCTTCTTCCAGAGACATGGCCCACGAAAGATCGCCCGGCAGCACGACGGTGTCCTCCGGCGTCACGACGGCCCGCCAATTTTTTTCAAGTTTAGGCAGATAGCCCTCCCAGCCGGGGAAAACGTCCATCGGTTTGTCGCTCCCCAGCGACAGATGCAGATCCGCTATGGCAAATACCGACATATACGCCTCCTTCAGCAAAAGGGCGGCCCGACCGGCTTTATGCCGGGGCCGATTTTTCTCGCGGACCACGCGTAAATTTCCCATCCGGGGAAAAAATAAGCGGTGCAGGGGCACGGCGACGCCGTGGCCCGGACGCAACTCATGCCCGACGGCCCCAAAACGCCGCCGGTGCGGAAAGAAGGACAGGACATGACAGGAAATTCCGGAAAACCGGCCAAGAAGCCGGAATGCCTCCCGGGCATTCAGTGCGACGTGACAAACTGCACGTATCACGAGCCCAACGGCAAGTGCCATGCGGAATCCATCCAGGTGGGCCCCACCCACGCTTCGGCGTGCCGGGATACCCAGTGTGCGACTTTTGAGCAGCAGGATACCTCCGGGACGGCTTTCTGACCCGCCCGCCGCGGCATAAGCCGCGGCGGATTACATAGGTCACAGCCCCAGCGCACCGGCCACGGCCTGCGCCACTCCATCCCGCGGGCAGGCCGCTTCGAATCGCACGGGCAGCTCAAACAATTCGCTCAGCTGCCGCGGCGGCTGGGTCATCATCAGGCCGCCCAGTCGGTCAAGCAGCTCCCTGCCCTGCCCCGCGGGCCGGGCACCCTCGATGGCTTCCAGCACGTCGGAAGCGAATTTGAAGGGGCTGGCGGTGGAGGCAATGATAGTCTTGGTCTCGTCGCCCGTCTCGCGGCGGTATTGCTGCCAGACATCGACGGCCACGGCCGTATGGGGATCACAGATATAGGAGCGGTCGCGGAAAATGTCACGAATGACGGCGCGGGTTGCGTCGTCATCGCAGCTGCCCGCCCAGAAAAGCTCGCCGAGGCTGCGGCGGACGGTTTCATCCACCTCATAGCGACCGGTGGTGCGCAATTGCTCCATCAGGCCGGCGACACGCTCGGCGTCGCAGCCGGTCAGATCATAAAGCAGCCGTTCCAGATTGCTGGAAACCAGAATATCCATCGAAGGAGAAATGGTGGTGTAAAACGGCCGGTTGCGGTCGTACACGCCGGTGCGGAGAAAATCGGTCAACACGTTATTGCGGTTGGACGCGCAAATGAGCCGTTTAACGGGGATGCCCATCTTTTTGGCGTAATAGGCCGCAAGAATGTTGCCGAAATTCCCCGTGGGGACGACGATATTCACATGTTCTCCGCAGCTGATGCGCTCGTTTTTCACAAGATCGCAGTAAGCGGAGACATAATAGACGATCTGCGGCACCAGCCGCCCCCAGTTGATGGAATTGGCACTGGAAAAGGCCATGCCCGCCTCCCGGAGCCGCCCATTCATTTCCGGATCGGTAAAGACGGCCTTCACCCCGGTCTGGGCATCGTCGAAATTGCCCTGAATGGCGCAGACCGTCACATTCGCGCCCCGCTGGGTGGTCATCTGCAGCTTTTGCATGGGGCTGACGCCGTCTTCCGGATAAAAGACGATGACGCGGGTGCCTTCCACGTCGCGGAAACCCTCGAGCGCGGCCTTGCCCGTGTCGCCGGAAGTCGCCACCAGAATCACCACCGTGCCGGTTTCGCCGGTCTTCCGCCGGGCCGCGGTCATCAGGTGGGGCAGCAGTTGGAGGGCCATATCCTTGAATGCACAGGTGGGGCCGTGCCAGAGCTCAAGCATGTAGGCACCCTTTTCTATTTCATAAAGAGGCGCAATGCTGTCGGTCTCGAATTTATCCCGCGTGTAAGCCCGGGTCACGCACTCCATCAACTCCCCCGGCGTGAAATCCGTCAGGAAACGGCCGAGGATATCCGCCGCCCGGGTAACGTAGTCGCTGCCGCTGAGCTTCTCGATTTCCGAATAGGAAAGCCACGGTGCCGTCTGGGGCACAAACAGCCCGCCGTCGGCGGAAATCCCCCGGCTGATGGCTTCGGCGGAAAGGATGGAGACGTCGCTGTTCCGGGTGCTGCTGTATTCCATGGTCATAACCCCCCTGCGCCCCGCCACATATAACGGCCGGCGCGAGCTGTGATTCATTGCGGTCTGTTGCGGGATACGCCGATCACACGCCGAAAGCGTCGGGAATCTGCCGGATGCACCGCACGCAAAAATCCGGCCCCGGCTCCGTTTCCACCTCGATGACGTCGAAACGGGGCTGCGGCCGCGTGGGATGCCCCGCAAGATATGCCTGCGCGGCGAGGATCAAGCGGCGCCGTTTGCCGGCGTCCACCGCCTCCCGCGGGGCTATCAGGGAGCCCGACCGGCGGGTCTTGACTTCCACAAACAGCAGATACCTGCCGTCGGAGGCGACGATGTCGATTTCCCCCTGCCGGGTACGGTAATTCGCGGTCAGGATCTCGCATCCGGCCCGGCGCAGGTGCTCGGCTGCCGCCAGCTCCCCCCGCCGGCCGATCTCACTTGCCCTCAAGCGCCATTCTCTTTTCTGCGAGATTTTTAAGAAAACTGCGGCGGTGGACGGGCGAAATGCCATACTGCAGGATCTTCTCATAATGGAGCCGGGTGGGGTACCCCTTGTGCCGCGCGAACTCATACTGAGGGTATTCCCGATCCAACTCGCACATATAACGGTCTCTCGACACTTTGGCGAGAATGGAGGCCGCCGCAATGGAGGCGCTCTGCCCGTCACCGCGCACAATACAACGGGTTGGCACATCGAGCCCCGGGTCGCAGCAGCCGTCCACCAGCGCAGCGTCCGCCGGGACACCCAGCTTCGCCACTGCCCGCCGCATGGCGAGAAAGGTGGCGCCCAGAATATTATAGCGTTCGATCTCCTCCACGCTGCCCTGCGCCACGCCATAGGCCAGTGCGCGCTCAGTGATGAGTCCAAACAGTTGCTCCCTGCGGCGGGGGGAAAGTTTTTTGGAGTCGTTGAGCCCCGGCAGGTCGGCATCCGGCGGCAGAATCGCCGCGGCGGCAAATACTGGCCCGGCGAGCGGCCCCCGCCCGGCTTCATCCACGCCGCAGACACAGCGATAGCCCTGCGCCGCCGCCTCTTTTTCGAATAGATACCAGTCCATGCCGATTGCCTCCGGATTTGCCATACTGTATCCCCTGCCTACGTCAGTAAGGGGACGAAACGCCCGTGGGCGGATGCTCCAAGCTGATGCGGCCGAAACGGCCGGCGCGGAATTCATTCAGCACGGCGGCCGCGGCCCGCCCTGTGTCGGCTTCTCCGCCCGAAATCAACATGCCGCGGTGCCGGGCCGCCTGCTCCAGCAGAGCAAAACCCTGCTCAGGCAGAGGTGCGCTCAGACCGAATCGGTCGGCGAGCGCCTCTGGGTATTCCGGCGCGAGGATTTCAAGCAGCCGGGCCGCCAGCGTTTCACCGTCAAAGACGTCGTCCTTAATGGCACCCACCAAGGCGAGTTTCTCGCCCACCGCGGGGTCGTCGAATTTCGGCCACAGGATGCCGGGGGTATCGAGCAGCTCGATTCCGCCGGGCAGCGAAATCCACTGACGCACGCGCGTCACGCCGGGGCGGTTTTCCGCCTTGACGTGACGGGTGCCGGCCAGCCGGTTAATGAGGGAGGACTTGCCCGAATTGGGGATGCCCGCCACCATCAGACGGATAGGATGCCCGGCCATGCCGCCCGCGGCGCGGCGGGCGATTTTTTCCGCCAGCAGATGCCGCACCAGCGGCAACAGCTCCGCCAACCCCCGGCCGCTTTTGCAGTCGGCGGCCAGCGCCGCGTACCCGCGGCCGGCTTCATAATCGACCCAGCGGCGGGTCGCGTCCCGGTCGGCCAAGTCGCTTTTGCCGAGCAGAAGCACCCCCGGCCGGCTGCCGCGCAGGCTTTCGAGCTCCGGGTTGCGGCTGCTCAGGGGGATGCGGGCGTCGAGCACTTCCACGACACAGTCCACCAGCGACAGGTCTTCCCGCAGCAGCCGGCGGGTCTTGGCCATATGCCCCGGGAACCACTGGATGGGATTCGCGCCGGTCATTTCAGCACCCCCGCACTCCGGGTGGGGAAAATGCGCAGCACGGCATGGCCCATGATATTTCGCATATCGACGTTGCCGATGGCGCTGCTGCGGCTGTCGAAAGAATTGTTCCGGTTGTCGCCCATGACAAAGACAAAACCCTTCGGCACTTTCACCGGCATGGGCACCGGGTCCTCCCCCTCGAACGTGGTCGTTTCGCGGATATATTTTTCCTGCCGGAGCTTGCCGTCCACGTAGACCGCGCCGGTCTGATAATTGATGTTGACCCTCTGGCCGCCCACCGCGATGATGCGCTTGATGATGGGGCTGGTGGGCACGGCGGGGGTGTTGAGCACCACGATATCCCCTGCCTTGGGATGATAACCCAAGATGGAAATGATGACCCGGTCACCGTTCTGCAGGGTGTTTTCCATAGAGGGGCCCTGCACGCCCACGATGCGGAAAAAGAAGGTGAATATCATCACCACGACGGCGATGGAAAACACAACGGCTTCCAGCCAGTCATAGGTTTCCGCCCGGATGCTCCATTCATTCGCATGCTCCGGCTGCGGAGAGGGATTCTCCCGCTCCATGAAATCACCCCGACTTTCCATAAAAAAAGCAAAAACCGGCGAGCCGATGCATCCGGTCGCCCGGGCTGACCCAACCGGTTTTCCTGTTTTGAACGATTCCGAAAGTAAAAAAGGAACATATGTCCCTTTTTTCAGCGAATCTGTTCTTTGACCTTGGCCGCCTTGCCGACCCGGTCGCGCAGATAATAAAGCTTGCTGCGGCGTACACGGCCACGACGGATGATCTCGACCTTTTCCACGTTGGGCGAATGGATGGGGAACACTCTTTCCACTCCGACACCGTAGGAAACACGCCGTACGGTGAAGGACTCGGAAATGCCGCCGCCGCGACGGGCGATGATCGTTCCTTCAAACACCTGAATACGCTCGCGGTCGCCTTCCTTGATCTTTACGGAGACCTTGACAGTGTCGCCGATGTTCAGCTCGGGCATTTCGCTTTTGAGCTGGCCGCTCACAATCTGCTTTAAAGCGTCCATTTGGTACACTCCTTCCGAATGCGGCATTCATGGGGTCATGCCCCAGAGGACTGCCTGTTCCGACTCCGCGCATGCGCGGAATCAAACCTCGCCGCGGCCCCCATGGCCGGGCGGAATCATACAATAGCTTTAGTAGTATAGCACACTCTGACCCTGTTGGCAAGGAAAACCTGCGGCAATCCGTATTATTTGAGGTCCAAGGTCAGGAAAGCGCGCCCTCCCATATCCTTGACTTCGAGCCGGCTGCCTTCCAGCACCGCATAGGAGTGAGGGGAATTTTCCTTCGGCAGCGAAATCGAGCCGGGATTGACAATGAAAATATCCCCTTGCCGCCGGGCCACCGGCACATGGGTATGACCGTAGAAAAAGACGTCGCCCGCGCGCAGCCGCGGCAGATGATCCGGCCCAAGCACATGACCGTGGGTCAGAAACAGCCGTCGGCCGCCCCACAGTACCTGTGAATAGGTCGACAGGATGGGAAAATCCAGCACCATCTCGTCCACTTCACTGTCACAATTGCCCCGCACGGCGAGAATCCGGTCGGCATAGCCGTTGAGCAGCCCGGCCACGTCCTTGGGGGCGTAGCCGTCGGGCAGAGGGTTGCGCGGGCCGTGATACAGCTCGTCGCCCAAAATCAGAATCTCACCGGCCTGCTCGGCATGATACCGTTCCAGCGCCTTTTGCAGCCATATCATAGAGCCGTGAATATCCGACAGAATAAAAAGTTTGTTTTCCATTTGAATTCATTCCTTTCCGGATTCCGGCCGCGCCCCGTCGCCTCCGCCGTCATTTTCCGGAAGGAAATGAAACCCGCTCATCAGAGACACCGTCAGCGTGCTCAGCAACAGCACCGAAATGGCACAGAGGATCAGCATCAGGGTGACGTGCCCGTCACTCGCGCGGCCGTTATACAGCGAGCCGATGCGGGTCGTGGCGTAAACGCCGTCGACCACCGGCACCCGGCCTGCCGGCGCACCGGTATAGTCGAGAAAGCCCGTGCCGGCGCAAATGTAGAGATTGAACGTATCGGGCTCGGCCGATTTCTGCCCCCCCGCTTGATCGGGCGGCATGACGGTCAGACTGACCGTATACCGTGTGCCGGCGGAACCGGCCAGCGGCGGGAATGCAAAGGTGTAACTGCCGAAATCCACAAGGGCCGAGACGGGAACCACCTGATCCTCCACCGTTTTGCCGCTCGGGTCCATCAGCACGAAATGCATCCGGCCGCGAAGTTTGCCCTTTTTATCGGTCGGCGCCTGCACCTTTATGCTGACGCCCGTCAGACCGGCACGCATACCCGTCAGCGTCTGGCGGGTGTGCCACGGCCGGGAAACTTCCACCGAGACCTTCTGCTCATGCGGGTGGGGGGAAGGGAACGTGGCCTCTTTCGGCAGACGCAGATAGAGAAACCCCATCGTCGCCGCGGCCAGCAACAGTGACAGCGCCCCTATCCGGAACAGATGCCTTTTCCCCACGCCCCGCATGGTATTTTTCATTATATTCTTCATTCTTCCCACCGTCAATGGATGCAATACAGCGGCAACAAAGCTATGTACCCGATCCATATATCCAGAAACACAAAGGTAAAAGCCACGATCTGATAAAATATCCGGCGGCCGCGTCCGGTGAGCACCCGGCGGAAACCGTAGGTCATCAGCAGAAAAATGGCAATCAGCCCGGGGTACATATACCGACCCTGAGGCTGATATTCCGCGGCGATGGAATAGTAGCAGTGCACGGCAAAACCACCGATAGCCGTGACCGCCAGCGTGATGCCTAGGCTGCACGCGCGCACGGATTTCCACCCGCCGTCAAGCTTCTGCACCAGCTTGGCGGAAAAGCCGATGAACGCAACCACACAAATAACGGCAATATAGAAATAATACCAGGGGTTCATCGTGACGGACATGTTGCCCAGCACGGCCCAGAAGGAGAGGAACGTGGTGCGCACGAAGCTGGTGGAAAACAGCAGCCCGGCCAGCCCGTGATACGCCTGGGCCTTGGCTGCCAGCTGGGAGGGACGGAAACCGTCGTTCGCCTTGATTTCCGCGATGCGGTTGAGCGTGTGCATGCCCAGCCAGTCGCCATTGTAATAGACGGCGTTGCGGATAAAAAACCAGCCGCTCAGCGCCGCCATGATCCCCACGCACGCGAGCACTTTCCAGAAAAACTCCCGCGAAAGCTTGTGCGGATAGGAAAGCAGCACCATCAGCAGCGTAGCCAGAATGCAGACATACCCGTTTATATAGGAAAGCAGCATCAGCCCGCAGACCACGCCCGTCCAGACAACGGAAGGCCAGTCCCATCCGGTGCGCGCGCCCCGCACCCACAGATAGACCAGCATGGCGCTGAGCATGACCATGAAAATATCCTGATTGACATAGACGCTGATAAACGTGAATTGGGGCGTAAAGGCCAGAAAGACCGGCAGAAAATACCAGGTGGCCCGATCGGGGAAAAGCGCCCGCGCAATCAGAAAGACAAACAGCACGGTGACCACGCCCGCTGCAACCGACACCAGCCGGCCGACCATATACCCCTCGATCGGGATACCCAAGCCGTGCAGCGCGATGCCCAGCAGCCCCGCCAGCAGGTAGGAAAAATACGGCAGCGCCGCATAGGTCTGGCCATACCCGCCGTAAAAAAGGCGCGGGTCCCCCGCCAGCGGCAGAGAATGATATTTCAGGATAAAATCCACAATGTCATAGCGCAGCCGCTCGTCGGGCGCCTGCGCGAACGGGATAATCAGCGCCCATGAAAGATCGAGGCAGCACACGCCGGCCAGCAGCAGGATCAGATACCAGCGGTCCCGGACCGCCCAAGTTTTTCTCAAATCCGTTCCCTCCCGACGCGGCTTTCAGCGGACCCCCGCGTAAAATTCGCGGACAGAAGCGACCACGGTGGCCAAGTCCTCTTCCGGCAGGCCATAATACAGCGGCAGCCGCACCAGACGCTCGCTTTCACGGGTCGTATACCGATCCTCACCGCAGAAACGTCCGTATTTGCGTCCGGCCGTGGAAGAGTGCAGCGGGACGTAATGGAAAGCGCACTCGATCTCGCGTGATTTGAGAAAACGAATCAGCCGGGTGCGCTCTTCCAGATCGGCGCACTTGATATAAAACATATGGGCGTTGTGCTCACATTCTGCCGGAATCTGCGGAAGCTGTATGTAACCGGCCTCTTGCAGCGGCTCCAGCTGCCGGCGGTAGGATTCCCACGAGCGCATGCGGTCATCCCATATAACCTGTGCCTTTTCCAGCTGGCCGAAAAGATAGGCCGCGTTGATGTCGCTGGGCAGGTAGCTCGAGCCGATATCCACCCAGGTGTATTTGTCGATCTCGCCCCGGAAATAGCGGCTGCGGTTGGTGCCCTTTTCACGGATGATCTCCGCCCGGGGCAGGTCGTTCGGGTCGCGGAACACCACGGCCCCGCCCTCCCCCATGGAGTAATTCTTCGTTTCGTGGAAGCTGAACGCGCCGTATTCCCCGAACGTGCCGAGATACCGGCCCTTATATTTTGCCAGAAACGCCTGCGCCGCGTCCTCGATCAGCACCAGATGGTGCCGTGCGGCGATGGCGACGATCTCTTCCATCGCGCAGCCGACGCCGGCGTAATGCACCACGCATATGCCGCGGGTCCTGGGTGTGATGGCCGCCTCGATTAGCTTTTCGTCGATGTTGAGCGTGTCGGGCCGGATATCCACAAACACCGGCACGGCTCCCCGCAGCAAAAACGCATTCGCGGTGGAAACGAAGGTGTACGATGGCATGATAACCTCGTCGCCCGGGCGGATTTCGGCCAGCATGGCGGCCATTTCCAGCGCGTGTGTGCCGCTGGTGACCAGCAGCGCCTTCGGGGTGCCCATCCGGCGGCTGATCCAGTCGCTGCAGCGGCAGGTGAATTCCCCATCGCCGGCAATATGATGGCAGCGGTTGACCGCCTGGGCAATATACTCCAGCTCATTGCCAACGGCGACAGGACGGTTGAATGGAATCATCGGGCCGCGCCCCCTTCCCTGAGGCCCGCCCCGTCCGCTTCAGCGGGTGCCGACGGTGCCTGCGCCGGAAAACTTTCGGGGCGGATGATAAACTGCGGCGTGCGGTTGACGCTCAGATAAATGCGCCCGATATACTCACCCAGCAGCCCCACGCAAATCAACTGCACTCCGCCGATAAACAATACGATCACAATCGTCGAGGCCCAGCCGGCGGGGTCGTTTGAGCCCGCGAGCCGCGCGATGAAAAAGGCGATCATCATCACAAAGGCTGCCAGCGCGCTCACCGCGCCCAGAACCGAGGCAATGCGCAGCGGCCGCACGGAAAAATTCGTGAAGCCGTTGAACCAAAGGTCCACCAGTTTGCCGAAGCTGTAGCCCGAGCGTCCGTAATGCCGCTTGTCGTGACGGATGGGGATGCTCGCGATGCTGCCAGTCATCAGCAGCAACAGCCCCTCGATATAGGGGAACGGCCGGTCGTACTGCACGATTTGGTCGACCACATACCGGCGCGCCACGAAGTAAGTGGAGGTGCGCAGCGAGGCGGGCTTATTGAGAATAAAGCCCTGCATCCGCTCGTTGAGCCAGGTGCCGAAATTGCGGAACCGGCTGTGCTGTTTATGCTCGTAATAGCCGAAAACCACGTCGAGCCGGTCCTCCAGCAGCTTGTTGTACAGCTTGGGGAATTCTTCAGGTATGGTCTGCAGGTCATCGTCCAGGCACACCACATAATCCCCCCGGACCATATGGAAACCGGCCATAATGGCGCGGGACTGACCGAAGTTTTTTGAAAGGCA
This sequence comes from Bacillota bacterium, assembly GCA_023391835.1. GTDB lineage: Bacteria > Bacillota > Clostridia > Oscillospirales > Ethanoligenentaceae > JAEWAE01. Next base: position 5,996 of record JAEWAE010000067.1, on the reverse strand, counting down.
GAAGGGCCTCACCACGTCGGGCCGTTCCCGCCCCAGACGCAGGCAGATGTCATAGACCGAGTCGCGGCTGCTGTCGTTGATAAGGATGATCTCGTATCGGACTCTTTCCGGCAGCGATTCCACCGTGGCCGTAATCCTCCGCACCACTTCTTCCACTGTCTTTTCTGAATTGTAAACCGGTATGACAAACGAAATCATAGCCATGGCGCATATATCCCCTTTATGCGATTTGCAAGATGTCTGGTCAAACGTAAAAAAGCGGAAAATAGCACTCCCGCCGCAAAAGTTGGCAGGAGTTTTTGACTGCAGAGAGCATATGTGTCCAATTTGTAAATAATTTTATATTGGATTATGAACGGGCCAGACCCATTATACCTGTTTTGCCGAAAAAAAAAAGCACAAAAGCCGCAAATTTACCGGTTGTTACTATATTGTAATTGCTCTGACAGACGAAAAATCACGCCCGGCCGGCCCATTTCCTATCCTATTCGGCGCCCCGCAGCAACGCGGGCAGGCGCCCGGAATAGGCGCGGAAGGCGCTTGCCAGCGCATAGCTCGAGCCCAGCTCCGCAGCGGTGGCCCATACGCACCCCGCCGGAGCCGGGAAATCGCCGGCCCGCACCCGAAATCCTTTCATGTGCCACTCGCGGTGCGAAAACACATGCCTGCTGTCGGGCAGCGGGGCGATTCCCTGCACTGGGATGCCCCGGGCCGCCAGATAAGCCGCCACGGCCGGTCCGTCGAGCACGGCCTCCACGCCCGGCAACTCCCACATGCCGCCGAGCAGGCCGGCGGCGGGACGCCGCCGCAGCAATACCCGCCCGCCCGACAGGATGACGAGGATGGTGCGTTCTTCCACCATGCGGGGGTTGCGGGCCGAACGGAACGGCAGCTGCGCCGCCCGCCCCTCGTGAAAAGCCCGGCACTCCCCCGCCGCCGGGCACAGAGCGCAGGCAGGCGTGCCGCCCGGGATGCAGACCGTCTCGCCCAGTTCCATGATGCCCTGGTTAAACTGCCCCGCCCGTCCGGGCGGCAGGATGACCCGGAGCTTTTCGCGGAAATCCCGCCGCACACGGGACTGCATCACATCGCCGCCGTAATCGGTCAGCCGGGCCAGCACCCGCAGCACGTTGCCATCCACCGCCGGCACCGGCAGGTTGAAGGCGATGGAGGCCACGGCGCCGGCCACATACTCGCCGAAGCCCGGCAGGCTGCGCAGACTGTCGTAATCCGCGGGCAGGTGGCCGCCGTATTTTTCCACCATCACGCGGGCGGCCTGCTGCATATGGCGCACCCGGCGGTAATAGCCGAGCCCTTCCCAGAGCTTGAGCAGCCGGTCCTCCGCCGCCGCGGCCAGGGCCGGTATATCCGGCAGCGCGGCAATAAACCGGTCATAATACGGCATCACGGCCTCGATACGCGTCTGCTGGAGCATGATTTCCGACACCCACACCCGATAGGGCGACGGATTTTCGCGCCACGGCAGCGGCCGGGCGTTTTTCACAAACCAGTCGGCAATCCCCACGGTCGTCGAAGCCAACCGGCCGAGATCCGGCACGGGCGGCTGTGCGGGAGCACTTGTCTTTGCCATAAATTTTACCAAACCTTTCCTCTGTCGGAATGCCGAGCGACGGCTTCCCAATAATATCCTTGCGTTTCTGTTTTCAAACATGATAGAATAGTAAAGTCAACGCAAAAGCGATTGAGAATTTTTACCAGAAACGGAGATCAAAATGACCTTTGCCAATTTGAACATTCTTCCCTCCATCCTGAGTGCGCTCCAGACGAAGGGATACAAAGAACCCACCCCGATCCAGCAGCAGTCCATCCCGCCCGTGCTGGAAGGGAAAGACCTGCTGGGCACCGCCCAGACCGGCACCGGCAAAACGGCGGCCTACGCCGTGCCGGTGCTGCAGCTGCTCAGCGGGCGGCAGCCGGCGGGCGGACGCCACGCCATGCGGGCGCTCATACTCGCCCCCACGCGGGAACTGGCCATCCAGATCCGCGACAGCTTCACCGATTTCGGCCGCAACCTCCAGCTGCGCTGCACCGCCATTTACGGCGGCGTCTCGCAGGTGCCGCAGGTCAGCGCGGTGCGCGGCGGGCTGGATATCCTCATTGCGACACCGGGGCGGCTGCTCGACCTGATGAATCAGCACATCATCCACCTTGATAACATCGAGATCCTCGTACTGGATGAGGCCGACCGCATGCTCGACATGGGCTTTATCCACGACGTGCACCGCATCGTCGAAAAAGTGCCCGCCAAACGGCAGACGCTGCTTTTTTCGGCCACCATGCCGAATGAGATCGCCGGGCTTGCCGCCAGCATCATGCACGAGCCGGTGCGGGTGGCGGTCTCGCCCGAATCCCCCACGGTGGACACGATACGGCAATCACTCTATTTTGTCAACAAGAAAAATAAGCGGCAGCTGCTGCTGCACATGCTGCGTACGGGCGACGACGGGTCGGTGCTGGTCTTTACCCGCACCAAATACGGCGCCAACAAGCTCAGCGAATTCTTGAGCAAATCGAATGTCCCGTCGGAGGCCATTCACGGCAATAAATCCCAGTCGGCGCGGCAGCTGGCCCTGCGGCACTTCAAAGGGCGGCAGACCCGCGTGCTGGTGGCCACCGATATCGCGGCCCGCGGCATCGATATTTCGCGGCTGGCCTATGTGGTGAATTTCGATCTGCCGGCGGAGCCGGAGACTTACATCCACCGCATCGGGCGCACCGGCCGTGCGGGTCTGAGCGGCACGGCGGTGTCTTTCTGCGACGAAAACGAGAAGGACGAGTTGCGTGCCATCCAGAAGCTTATCGGCCAAAAGATCCCGGTGGTGGAGGAGCATCCCTTCCCCCTGCAGCCCGGCATGGATGCCGCTCCGGCAGAAAACCGCGGCGGACGGCGGGGAACCCCCCACCCAGGTAATCGCGGAAGCTCCCCCAGACCCGCCCGGACGGAAAACCGCGGTGGACGGGGCCGCCGTCCCGCCGCGCGCGGGGCGTCTCCGATCGGGGAAACGCCACGCGGCACCGCACACCGGTAAAAATCGTTTTCCCGGCGGCGGGTACATAAATCCGGCGGCATGATGTTCCATGCCGCCGGATTTTTTAAACGGACCCGATCGGATACTTCCGGATAGTCCGCCGCATCAAGCCGGCAGCGCACCGTCGCCCTGTCGAAAAGCCCGCAGCGCCGCATCCCGCGCGGCGGCGACACGGTCGCAGAAGTGGTCGAATTCCGGGTCGGGAATCTGCCGCTCCGGATGGGCCCGCATATAGTCCGCGCAGCGCCGGGCCCCTTCCTCAAAAGGCAGAAAGTCGGTGAAATCAGGCACCAGGACACGCAGCTTTGCGTTGTCAAAGCATACCGAATTCGACTTGTCGCCCAGCAGACCGCCCCGCAGGGCCGGGTCGCATGCAGCCAGAAAATCGGTCGACACATGCAGCTTGACGGGCTCGACGCCCCACGCCCGACCGATGGCGTCATAGACGGCGTCCCATGTCAGCGCCTCGTCGGACGTGATGTGGAAACTCTCGCCCACGGCAGCGGGATTGCCCATCAGGCCCACGAAGCCGCAGGCAAAGTCCCCGCTCCATGTGAGCACCCAGAGGGAGCTGCCGTCCCCCGGCACGATCACCGGCTTGCCGCGCCGGATGCGGTCGATGACCTGCCAGCTGCCCCGGGCCCCGTGCACCGCCACCGGTGTCTTGCGCTCATCATAGGTGTGGCTCGGCCGCACCACCGTCACGGGGAAACCGTTTTGACGGTATTCGGAAAAAAGCCGTTCCTCGCAGGCGGCCTTATCCCGGGAATATTGCCAGTAGGGGTTGCGCAGCGGGGTCTTTTCGGTGATGCGAAACGACCTGGGCGGTTTTTCATAGGCCGACGCGGAACTGATGAAGATATACTGCTCCGTCCGACCCGCAAAGCGACGGATATCCCGCTCAACCTGGTCGGGTGTGAAAGCGATGAAATCCACCACCGTGTCGAAGTGCATGCCCGCCGTCAGACGGGTGACGGCCGCCTCATCCGCCGCGTCGCCGCGCAGCAGATGCGCGCCCTGCGTTATCCGCCCGGTGTCGCTGCCGCGGTTGAGCAGGAAAAGCTCCCATCCCTCCCGGGCCGCCCGCGCGGCGACCGCCCCGCTGATGGTGCCGGTGCCCCCGATAAAAAGCGCTCGTTTCATATGTGCTGACTCCTTCCCCCGGCCGGACCCCCGCCGCGCGGCGGACGGGCGGCCGATTTTTTACAAACCGAAAAGCCGAAATTTCCAAGCCGGCGGCCCAGCTCAAAGTAGCCGCCGTGGGCATAGGCGGCCAGACCCGCGTTTTCCAGCCGAAGCCGGCCGTCGGCATCGATGAAGCGCTCATCCACACACACCGCCACAATGTCGGCCAGAAACATGTCGTGGGAACCCAGCGGTACGATATCCGTCACGCGGCATTCCAGCCGCACGGGGCTTTGCCGGATGCCCGGGCAGGCAACCCGGCCGGCGCGTTCCGGCTCCAGCCCCGTGGCGGTGAATTTATCGACATCCCGCCCCGAGCGCACGCCACAGAAATCCGCCGCACGCACCATCTTCGCCGTGGTGAGGTTGACCGCAAACTCCCCCGAAGCGCGGATGAGGCCGTAGGAATAGCGGGAGGGCCGCAGTGAAATGTAGGTCTTGGGTGGATGGGTACTCAGGATGCCCGTCCACGCCACGGTGAGCACGTTGGGATGTTCCCAAGTGCCGCAGCTCACCAGCACCGGCGGCACCGGCGCCAACAGCGCGCCGCCCTTCCACTCGACTTTTGCCGTTTTCCGCCCGGCCGGCTCACTGTTTTGCATGTTTCCGTCCGTTTCCTCATAAATTGCCTCAGCGGGCACGGTCATTCCGGCACAGCCGGATGCGCGGCACGCAGCGCCCCGTAATCCCGGGAAATCGCGTCCCACGGCATGCACAGATCCGTCCAGAAAAAGAGGCGGACCAGGTAAGCCTGCACGATTTGCAGCAGCTCGGCCATATCCGAAAAGCTCTCCAGCCCATAAAGGGCGCAGGCGGCCCGCATGAGCAGCGTGTGACTGTCGAGCATGTGATAATCCGTGCGCAGCGAATAGCCGACGGAGGCAAGAAAATCCCCCGCAATGCGGCGCAGAGTGCCAAAATCCCCCGCGCCGGCCCGCGCCCGCATGTAATGGTCGTAAACCGTCAGACTGGTCTGGTCAAAAAAGACGTTGGCGTACATCAACACCGCAAAATTTTTGCCGGTATCGCGGTTGACCGACAGCAGACGGTCGATATCCGCCGGCGCGTCGAGCCACGCGGCGGCGATGGCATCGTGAAATTCCCTGACAAGCTGATTCATTCCGTTTCCCTCCCGCAGCGGCTCAGACGTCGACAATTTCCACCCGGAGGATTTCCCCCGGATGGGCCCAGACCGAATCGGCCGCCTGCTTCAGAGCCGGCAGGTCCTCCGGTTCCACCACGGCGAACCGGTTGACATAAAAAAGCGGCTCCAGCCTGTCATAAAAAACGCAGAGACTCTGGCGCGGGCCGTAAAAGACCACATCGCCCGCGCCGGGATTCACGGGGTTTTCCACCTCGTCAAAAAAGGCCGGCGTCTGGCAGACGATTTCCCGGTCGCCGATTTTGGCGTAGCTCAGCCGCGACCGGAAAGGGCATGCGGCTTCGACGGCCGCCACCGTGCCGGGCGCTTCCTTTTCCAGCAGACGGGCGATGAAGCTGTGGTTTTGAAAAGTCAGTTTCAGCTTTTTCAACGGCAAAACTCCTCAGATACTCCGGCGCCGGGTCGGCCCCGGCGGGAAAATTGACAGAATTATTATAGCATACTATATTAAAAGCTACCAACTGTTTTTGCACGTGTTATCGCCGGAGTATAATTGACCCAAAACGCCGGAGGAATTGACCCACTCAAGAATAACGGCTACCATGGCGTAAAGAAACGCCATGGAGGTAGGCCGGATGCTAAGGAGTGGAACAATACTC
>JAEWAE010000012.1 GCA_023391835.1 Bacillota bacterium | reverse complement strand
CGCTTTAGCGGCGGCCTGTAAAGATAATGCGGTTGGCAGATTTTTTCAATGCGTCTTAAGACGCATGTCAGTAATATGCCCTTCTAGGGCTGGTGCATACCACGCGTTCAACGCGTGGTTTTGATTGCCTGCGTAAAATCTGTGCGACCCCGCACGGCGCTATTGTGTTTTAAGTGGCCGCATGCTACAATATATTTACAATATACGGTATTAAATGATCGGGGGAGGGAAGGCAATGAGCGGCATCATGATATTCTGGCTGGTCGCGGTCATCGTGTTCGCACTGATCGAGCTGGCTACCATCCAGCTGGTGGCCATATGGCTGTCGGTGGGCGGCGTGCTGGCGCTGCTGGCCGCTTCCTTCGACCTGCCGGTGCCGGCGCAGTTCGGCGTTTTTATCATCGTGTCGGGGGTGCTGCTTTTGCTCACCCGGCCGCTGGTGCGCCGCTTTGTGCGGCAGAAAAAGGTTCGCACCAATGCGGACCGGAATATCGGTGCCACGGCCCGTGTCACCCAGGATATCGACAACGCCGCCGGCACCGGGTCGGCCGTTATTTCCGGCGTGCCGTGGACGGCCCGTTCGGCCGACGGCGCGGTGATACCGGCCGGCGCGCAGGTGCGCGTGGAACGCATCGAGGGGGTCCGTCTGATCGTGACGCCGGTGCCCGCCGGCAGCGGGGATGCCTCCGGGGCATCCGGTAAATAAGAGGAGGAGCCGCCATGGATTTTGTAACCGCCGTCTGGATTGTGCTCGCCGTCGCCGTCATCGTGCTGCTCATCAGCTGCTTTAAGATCGTGCCGCAGGCCAAAGCCTATGTGGTGGAACGACTCGGCGCTTACCATATCACATGGGAGTCGGGCTCCATCAAATTCAAGGTGCCGTTCATCGACCGCATCGCCAAGGTGGTCTCCCTCAAGGAGCAGGTGGTGGATTTTCCGCCCCAGCCGGTCATCACCAAGGATAACGTCACCATGCAGATCGACACCATCGTCTTTTTCCAGGTGACCGACCCCAAGCTGTATACGTACGGGGTGGAACGCCCGGTGGCCGCCATTGAGAATCTCACCGCCACCACGCTACGTAACATTATCGGCGAGCTGGAGCTGGATCACACGCTCACCTCCCGCGACGTCATCAACACCAAGATCCGCCAGATTCTCGACGAAGCCTCGGACCCGTGGGGCATCAAGGTCAACCGGGTGGAGCTGAAAAATATCGTCCCGCCCCGGGAAATACAGGACGCCATGGAAAAACAGATGAAGGCCGAGCGGGAGCGCCGCCAGTCGGTGCTGCGCGCCGAGGGCGAGAAGGCCAGCCAGGTGCTGGTTTCCGAGGGGCAGAAGGCTGCCCAGATCCTCAAGGCCGAGGGCGAAAAGGAATCCGCCGTACTGCGCGCCGAAGGCAACAAGCAGGCCCGCATCCGCGAAGCCGAGGGCGAGGCCCAGGCGATCCTCAACGTGCAGCATGCCCTTGCCGAGAGTTTGAAAATGCTCAACGCCGCGTCGCCCAGTGACCGCGTGCTGGCGCTCAAATCCCTCGAGACCCTCGCCAAGATGGCGGACGGCAAGGCCACCAAGCTCATCATTCCTTCGGAGCTGCAGTCCATCGCGTCGCTTGCGGTCTCGGTGCAGGAGCTGGTCACCGGCAAGGCGCCGGATGAAGGCAAGGCCGCCCCGGCCATACCGGATGCGGGGACCCAAAGCGCGGGCGGGTCCGCTTCGTCTATGTGACGGATGAGCTGCAAAATTCCAATAAAACGGGTGAATCCAACGATTATTCCATAAAGATTCACCAAAATGTCGCTTTTCCACTTGCAAAGCCGCCCGATTTTCAATAGAATAATAGCGTAGGATATTTTCCGCATTGGGCGAAAGCGGGCGCATGCCCGCGGAGGTGACGGCTTTGGCTCTTTGGTTTTCGTCATGCCTGTGCTGTGCTCCCGGAATTCTGAGTTCCGGCAGCCAGTTTTGCCGTACGGAAAATCGAACTACAAGATAGTTGCAGGTTAATACACTTCGAAAGAAGTGTATTTTTTTTCCCTTGGAAAAGGGAGCCGTCCGACCTGACGGGCCGTTCGATCATGACAGAAGAATCAGCAAAGGAGCTGGAGAAGATTGGCGGACGTTAAGAAAGTGGCCGTAATCATGGGCAGCGACAGCGACCTGCCGACCGTGAGCGGGTGCATCCAGACACTCAGACGGTACGGAGTGCCTGTGGAAGCACACGTGATGAGTGCGCACCGCACACCCGAGGCGGCGGCAAAGTTTGCCCGCGGCGCCCGGGAGGCCGGCTTCGGCGTGATCATCGCCGCGGCGGGCAAGGCGGCGCATCTGGCCGGGGCCCTGGCGGCCAATACGATTTTGCCGGTCATTGGCATACCGGTGAAATCTTCCACGCTGGATGGGCTCGACGCCCTGCTTTCCACCGTGCAGATGCCGGGCGGTATTCCGGTGGCCACGGTGGCCATCAACGGGGCGGAAAACGCCGCGCTGTTGGCCGTGCAGATTCTTGCCCTGTCGGACGAGAGCCTCCGTGAAAAGCTCACGGCGGCGCGCGCGGCAATGGCCGAAAAAGTGGCGGAAAAAGACCGGAAGATCCAGGACGAAGTGTCGAAAATCGAGGGCTAAGATGCCCTCGCCACACGAAAGGACGGTCAATCCCATGGAAAAACTTGAACAGGTTTACGAAGGCAAAGCGAAAAAGGTTTACAAGACCGACGATCCGGAACTGCTGATCGTCGATTATAAGGACGACGCCACGGCGTTCAACGGCCAGAAAAAGGGCACCATCCGCGACAAGGGCATCGTCAATAATGAGGTCACCAATTATCTCATGGAGATGCTCGAAAAAGAGGGCGTCCCCACCCATTTCGTCAAGCAGCTTTCCGACCGCGAGACGCTGGTCAAGCGGGTCGCCATCGTGCCGCTGGAAGTCATCATCCGCAACCGGGCGGCTGGCTCGTTTTCCAAACGGTACGGCGTGCCCGAGGGCACGGATCTCAAATCCACCGTGCTGGAATATTCCTATAAGGACGACGCGCTGGGCGACCCGCTGATCAACGATTCCCATATCCTCGCGCTGGGCATTGCCACCCGGCAGGAACTGGACACCATTTCCGGTCTTGCACTGAAAATCAATGACCTGCTCAAAAAATTCTTTGCCGGCGTGGGCATCGAGCTGGTGGATTTCAAGCTTGAATTCGGCAAGATTTCCGACGGCACGATCATTCTGGCCGATGAGATTTCGCCCGACACCTGCCGCTTCTGGGATGTGAAGACCCACGAAAAGCTGGATAAGGACCGTTTCCGCCGCGACCTGGGCAACGTCGAGGGCGCCTACAGGGAAATCGTGAGGCGGATCTTTGGAGAATAATGCCCGCCGGCGGGCGGACTGCGCCGTCACCCCGGGAGGAGGAAGCAGCGTGTGGGACAAACCTCATGAGGAATGCGGCGTTTTCGGCATCTGCGACCGGGACGGCCCCGAAGCCGCCCGGGAAACCTATATGGCGCTGTATGCGCTGCAGCACCGCGGGCAGGAAAGCTGCGGCATAGCGGTCAACGACGACGGGGTCATCGTGGCCCATAAGGATATGGGCCTTGTGTCGGAAGTATTTAACGACGTGATGCTGCGCCACCTGCAGGGCGGGGATATGGCCGTGGGCCATGTGCGCTATTCCACGACCGGCAGCAACCGGCGGGAAAACGCCCAGCCGATGGTGATGAAATACGTCAAGGGCACGCTGGCTCTGGCCCATAACGGCAATCTGGTCAACGCTCAGCAACTGCGGCGGGAACTGGAACTCAGCGGCGCCATTTTCCAAACCACCAACGACACCGAGGTCATGGCCTATATCATCGCGCGGCAGCGGCTGCGCACCCCCTCCATTGAGCGGGCTGTGGCCGAGGCGATGAACGAGCTTAAGGGCGCCTATTCCATCGTGCTCATGTCGCCGCGCAAACTCATCGCCGCCAGGGACCCCAACGGCTTCCGTCCGTTGTGCATCGGCAGGCTTGGCAACAGCACGGTGTTTGCGTCCGAAAGCTGCGCCTTCGACGCCATCGGCGCCACCTTTGTACGGGATGTGGAGCCGGGCGAAGTGGTGATCGCCGACGCAAACGGCGTGACCAGCATCCGCGACCACTGCGGCGGCAAGCGCAGCCTGTGCATCTTTGAGTATATCTATTTTGCCCGGCCGGATTCCTATATCGACGGCGTCAGCGTGCATCAGGCCCGCATCGAGGCCGGCCGGTGCCTGGCACGGGAATACCCGGTGGACGCCGACATGGTGGTGGGCGTGCCCGATTCCGGCATCGACGCCGCACTGGGTTATGCCCGGCAGTCGGGCATCCCGTACGGCATCGGTTTTATCAAAAACAAGTATATCGGGCGTACCTTCATCCAGCCCACCCAGCGGCAGCGCAGCACGGCTGTGCGCATCAAGCTCAACGCTCTGCGCAGCGAGGTGGAAGGCAAGCGCGTCGTGATGGTGGATGATTCCATCGTGCGGGGCACCACCAGCGAGCACATCGTCTCGCTGCTGCGGGAGGCCGGCGCCAAAGAAGTGCATCTGCGCATTTCGTCGCCGCCTTTCACCAATCCCTGCTATTTCGGCACCGACATCGACTCACGGAAAAATCTCATTGCCTGCCAGATGTCGGTGGAGGCGATCTGCCGGACTGTGGGCGCGGATTCGCTGGGCTATCTCAAGACGGAGGATCTCGAGCGCATCGCGGTGGGGCCGGGCGGCGGCTTCTGCAAGGGCTGCTTCACCGGGGAATACCCCGTTGAGGTGCCGGACGGTATCCATAAAGACCGGTTCGAGCAAAAAATCACCAATATAAACCAATAAGGGGCCAACGATATGAAAAGTGCCAGCGAAAGCTATAAGGCGGCCGGCGTGGATGTGACGGCAGGTTACCGGGCGGTGGAGCTGATGAAGCAGCATGTGGCGCGCACGGCGGTGCCGGGCGTGGTTTCCGGCATCGGCGGTTTCGGCGGGCTGTTCGACATGGGGGCGGCCGGGCTGCACAACCCGGTGCTCGTCTCGGGCACCGACGGTGTCGGCACCAAGCTGAAGATCGCTTTCCTGCTGGACCGACATGATACGGTGGGCATCGACTGCGTGGCCATGTGCGTCAACGACGTGGTCTGCTCCGGCGCTCAGCCGCTGTTTTTCCTCGATTACATAGCCACCGGCAAAAACGTGCCGGAAAAAATCGCCGCCGTGGTCAAGGGCGTGGCCGACGGCTGTGTGCAGGCCGGCTGTGCGCTGGTGGGCGGCGAAACGGCCGAAATGCCGGGCTTTTACCCCGAGAACGAGTATGACCTGGCGGGTTTCTGCGTCGGCGCGGTGGAAAAAGACCGTATCATTGATTCCGCTCGGGTGAAAGCGGGGGACGCGCTTATCGGTCTGCCCTCCAGCGGTGTGCACTCCAACGGTTTTTCGCTGGTGCGGCGGGTGTTCGGCGTGACGGCCGACCGGCTGTCGATGTATGTGGACGAGCTTTCCGCCACTCTGGGCGAAACGCTCCTCACGCCGACGAAGATTTATGTGAAGCCCCTGCTGGCGCTCATCCGCGCGGTGCAGGTCCACGGCATTTCCCACATCACAGGCGGCGGCTTTTACGAGAATGTGCCGCGTATGCTGCCGGCGGGCCTTCAGGCCGTCATTCATAAAAATGCGTTTGTCTGCCCGCCGATTTTCCATCTCATCCAGGCGACCGGCAAAATCCCGGAACGGGATATGTATAACACCTTCAACATGGGCCTGGGTATCTGCCTGGCAGTAGCGCCTGAGGATGCCGACCGGGCGGTGCGGACGCTGCGCGAAGCGGGCGAGCCGGCGGTCGTCGTCGGCGAGGTCGCACCCGGTGACGAGGGGGTGTCCCTTTGCTGAATATTGCGGTGCTGGTTTCCGGCTCGGGTACCAATCTCCAGGCCATCATCGACGCCGTGGAGGATGGGCGCATCGACGGGAGCATTGCGGCCGTGATCGCCAGCCGTCCGGGCGTGTATGCGCTCGAGCGCGCGCGGCGGGCCGGCATTCCGACCCAGGTGGTGGAGCGCCGACAGTTCGACGCCCCCGGGGATTTCGATGCGGCGCTGCTGCAGGCGCTGCGGGGTGCTCACGCCGAGTTGGTCGTGCTGGCGGGCTTTCTGTCCATCCTGGGGCCGGCGGTGATCCGGGCGTACCCCGACCGCATTGTCAATATCCACCCGTCGCTTATCCCCGCATTTTGCGGCAAGGGCTATTACGGGCTGAAGGTGCATGAGGCCGTGCTGCGACGAGGCGTGAAGGTCACGGGCGCCACGGTGCATCTGGTCAACGACGTGCCCGACGGCGGCCCGATCCTGCTGCAAAAGGCGGTGGCGGTGGAGCCGGGCGACACCCCGGAGACACTGCAGCGCCGGGTGATGGAAGAGGCGGAGTGGCAGCTCCTCCCCCGGGCGGTGGCGCTCCTTTGCCAAGGGGCCGTCACGGTGACGGACGGAAAAGCCGAAATACAGCAAACGCAGAAATAAAGGAGTTCCGAACAGCATGAATCACGAAGTGGAAGAAGTTCTGGAAGAGGAAGCCGAGACCGACAAGGTGATCCCCTACGGGGAGCTGGGCATAATCGCCATGAGCGGCTGCGAGGATATGGCGGCCAAAGTCAATTCCTGGCTGTGTAAGTGGCGGGCCGACAGCGAATTCGGCCGGCCTGAAAAAGAGAGCGGATTTCTGGTGAAGGCCGTGTGCCCGCGGTTCGGCACCGGCGAAGGCAAGAGCATCATCCGGGAATCGGTGCGCGGCCACGATCTTTTCATCCTCTGCGATGTGTTCAACTACGGCGCGAAATACCGGATGTATGACATGGATGTGCCGATGAGCCCGGACGAGCATTTCCAGGATCTCAAGCGTATCATTGCGGCGGCGGGCGGCAAAACGCGCCGTATCAACGTGATCATGCCGATGCTGTATGAGGGGCGGCAGCACAAGCGCACCACCCGGGAATCCCTCGACTGTTCCATCGCGCTGCGGGAACTGGCCAATATGGGCGTGGATAACATTATCACCTTCGACGCCCACGACCCGCGGGTGCAGAACGCGGTGCCGCTGATCGGCTTTGAGAACGTGCAGCCGACGTATCAGATGCTCAAAGCCATGGTCCACGCCGTGCCGGATGTCAAGCTCGACCGGGACCATGTGATGGTCATTTCGCCCGACGAGGGCGGCCTTTCCCGCTGCATCTACTATTCCTCGGTGCTGGGGCTGGAGCTTGGCATGTTCTATAAGCGGCGGGATTACACGCGCATTGTCAGCGGCCGCAACCCCATCATCAGCCACGAGTATCTTGGCGGCAATCTGGAGGGCAAGGACGTAATCCTGGTGGACGACATTATTTCCTCCGGCGACTCCATGCTCGACATCGCCCAGCAGCTGCGTGCCCGCAAGGCGGGCCGGGTGTTTATCTTCGCCACCTTCGGCCTTTTCTGCGAGGGGCTCAAGCGGTTTGACGACGCCTATGCCCAGGGCCTCTTCGACCGGGTTTTCACCACCAACCTCACCTATCGCACCGACGAACTCAAGGGCCGCCCGTGGTATACCGAGGTGGAGCTGGCCAAATATCTGGCCATGCTCATCGACACCCTCAATTTCGACCGGTCGATTTCCGGCCTGCTCAACCCGGTGCACCGCATCAATCGGCTGCTCCGGCGCATCGGCCAGCCGACCCCGGTGCGCAAGGGGTAAGCCACCGGGCCGCAATTTCATACTGCACACAGGCCATATGACTGACGGAAGTGGATGCACCACATGGAGTATGGCCGTCGAATGCCGACCGTCTGGGCAAAGCTGAACGGCTTTCCCCGGGCGGCCGTTTGCTTTTTTCGGGTCCATCCAAAATCGGAACAGGAGGATTTACGATGAAAAAAAGAGCGGTTCTGAGCGTATTCGACAAAAGCGGCATCGTCGACCTGGCTAAGGCGCTGGAAGAAATGGGGTACGAGGTGGTATCCACAGGCGGCACGGCCAAGGCTATCCACGAAGCGGGCGTGGCCGTCACGGGCGTGTCGGAAATCACCGGTTTCCCCGAGTGCCTGGACGGGCGGGTCAAAACGCTGCATCCGATGATCCATGCCGGTATCCTCGCCATGCGCAGCAACCCGGAGCATATGCGCCAGCTCAGTGAGCTGGGTGTGACGCCGGTGGATATCGTGGCCATCAACCTTTATCCCTTTGCCCAGACCATTGCAAAGCCCGGTGTGACGCTGGCCGAGGCCATCGAAAACATCGACATCGGCGGGCCCACCATGCTGCGGGCCGCGGCGAAAAACTGGCAGGACGTGGTCGTGCTCATCGACCCCGCCGACTATGCCGGCGTGGTGGAGGAATTACGCGAGAAAGGCGAAGTTTCCCGTGAGACGAAGTTCCGGCTGGCGGGCAAGGTGTTTGAACACACCGCCCAGTATGATGCGATGATCGCCGACTATCTGCGCCGCCAGCGGGGGGCCAGCCCCTTCCCCGACAAGCTGACGCTGACTTTTGACAAGGTGCAGGATCTGCGCTACGGCGAGAATCCGCATCAGCCGGCGGCCTTTTACCGGGAACCCCAGTACCCCGACAACACGCTGGCCGCGGCCGAGCAGCTCCACGGCAAGGAGCTTTCCTACAATAATATCAACGACGCCAACGGCGCGCTGGATGAGCTCAAGGAATTCGGCACCGACCAGCCGGTGGCCGTGGGCGTCAAGCACGCCAACCCTTGTGGCGTGGCCGTGGGTGTCGACATCCATGAGGCTTATGTGAAAGCGTATGAGGCCGACCCGGTCTCCATCTACGGCGGCATCGTCGCCCTCAACCGGGAAGTGGACGAGGCCACCGCCGCGGAACTGGCGAAGATCTTCCTCGAAATCATCATCGCCCCCGCTTTCAGCGACAAAGCGCTGGAAATTCTGACCCGCAAAAAAAATATCCGACTGCTCCGGCTGCCAAGCCTCGCGCGGCCCAACGACAAGGGCCGGCTCGATATGCGCAAGGTGGTCGGCGGGTTGCTGGTGCAGGAGCTGGACACCGAGCTGCTCCACGACGAGGACGTGCGCTGTGTCACCAAGCGGCAGCCCACCCCAAAGGAGATAGAAGACCTGCTCTTTGTGTGGAAGGTTGTCAAACACACCAAATCCAACGGCATTGCTTTGGCGAAGGACCGGTGCACCGTGGGTATCGGCCCCGGCCAGACCAACCGCATTACCGCGCTGGAACTCGCCATCAAATACGGCGGGGATAAGGTCGACGGCTCCGTGATGGGGTCGGATGCGTTCTTTCCGTTTTCCGACTGCGTCGAGGCGGCCCAAAAGGCGGGCATCACCGCCATTATCCAGCCGGGCGGCTCCATTCGGGATAAAGACTCCATCGAGGCGGCCGACAAGGCCGGCATCGCCATGCTTTTCACGGGCATGCGGCATTTCAAGCACTGACACGCCGGTGATCCGCCCCGAAAATTATAGCAAGCGCATCAAAAGGCAAATTTACCGTTTGTTTACCTGTAAATTCGTATTATAATAAAGACGGGCTCGTGAAACATCGGGGTCGGTCTTTGATATCCCATCGTGAATCTCTCCTGCCTGAAACAGGGGAGATTCACGCCCTTTTTTCGCAGCCGTGCAGAATGGCTGCCAGAATTCGCCGGGGAACTCCCGGTGCCGGAGGACGGAAATGACGGATATATTGGTGGTCGGCGGCGGCGGCCGGGAACATGCCGTGATCGCAAAGCTCAGAGAAAGTGCCCGCGTGGGGCGCATTTATTGCGCACCCGGCAACGGCGGCATCGCGCAGGACGCCGAGTGTGTGCCTATCGCCGCCACCGACGTGGAGGGCATGGTGCGCTTTGCCAAAGAGAAACATGTCGGCCTGACGGTGGTCACGCCCGACGACCCGCTGGCCAAGGGCATGGTGGACGCACTGGAAGAGGCCGGGCTTCGGGCCTTCGGCCCGCGTCGGAACGCGGCCGCCATCGAGAGCAGCAAGGTCTTTGCCAAGGACTTGATGAAAAAGTACGGCATCCCCACGGCCGGCTACGAGACATTCGACGACCCGGCGGCCGCTATGGCGTATATCCGGCGGCAGGGGCGCTATCCGACGGTCATCAAGGCCGACGGGCTGGCGCTGGGCAAGGGCGTCGTCATCGCGCAGGATGAGGGGGAGGCGGCCGCCGCCATCCGCTCGCTCATGGAAGATAAGGTTTTCGGCGCATCGGGCAGCCGGGTGGTCATCGAGGAATTTCTCACCGGCCCCGAAGTGTCGATACTCAGTTTCACAGACGGCAAGGCCCTCAAGCCCATGGTCTCTTCCCAAGACCACAAGCGCGCCTTCGACGGTGACAAGGGTCCCAACACCGGCGGCATGGGCACCGTCAGCCCCAACCCCTATTATACCGACGCGGTGGCGGACGAATGCATGGAGCGCATCTTCCGGCCCACAGTGGAAGCCATGAACCGGGAAGGCCGGCCCTTCAAGGGCTGTCTCTATTTCGGGCTGATGCTCACGCCCGACGGGCCGAAGGTCATCGAGTATAACGCGCGTTTCGGCGACCCGGAGACTCAGGTGGTGCTGCCGCGGCTCAAGACCGACCTGCTCACCGTCATGGAGGCGGTGGCGGACGGCTGCCTCGACGCCGTCGACATCCAGTGGGACGAACGGGCGGCGGCCTGTGTGGTGGCCGCTTCGGGCGGATACCCGCGCCATTACGAGACGGGCAAGCGCATTACGGGGCTCGACAAGGCCGCCGAGCTGCCCGATGTGCGTATTTTTCACGCCGGCACCCGCTTGGGGGCAGACGGCGCCTATTACACCGCGGGCGGCCGGGTGCTCGGCGTCACGGCGCTGGGCGACACTCTCGAGCAGGCGCTGTGCCGGGCCTATGAGGGCGTGGACCGTATCCATTTCGACGGCATGCAGCTGCGGCGGGATATCGGCCGTACCCGCTGAGCGCAAAAACGCCCCGGAGCGAAACGCTCCGGGGCGGGGCGCCCGGCTTATTCCGGACGGTCGATGCGGGCAATGTGGTTTTCCACATTCTTGACGAGATTGGCCAGCGACGTGGCGAAAAGCGGGTATTCCCGCGCGATCTTTTCGGGGCTCAGCTCCAGGGGAGCGGTGTCTGCCAGCGGGGTCAGGCCGGGCGCGTTTTCCCGCTGGGTCATGCAGCGCACTTTCATCTCGCTGACCAGACCCGCGGCGGTGGAAAGCTCCCCGAATTCCGACGGAGGGATGGCGAAAAGCCCGGCGGGATTTTGAGTATTGGCGCTGTAAAGCAGCCGGAACATCTTATAGACCGCAATGGTCAGATAATTCGACACCTCGGTCGTCAGCTCCCGGCTGCCGGATTTCATCAGCAGGTCGTAGACGATATTGAGTGAGTTGGCGATGAGCTTTTTATTGAGCGTGGGGAGCAGGCTGCCGTGAAAGACGTTTTCCTTGCCGATCGCCTCCGGCTCGGGGATCTCTTCCACCGAAATGACGGCGCCGGAACGATCGGGCGAGCGGCCGAGCATATAGTCGCATGACACGCCGTAAAAGACGGCGGCACGCACGACAAAATCCAGCCCGCATTCCCGGATACCCTTTTCATAATGGGAGAGCAGCGCCTGGGAAATGCCGAGCTGCTGGGCGGCGGCCTTCTGGCTCAGCCCCATTTCCTTTCGCAGCAGTGTCAGCAGCCGAGGAAAATCGGCGTTCATTCTGCCTGCCTCCTTCGCCAGTTTTCAACATGTAGTATAATTATATCTTGTGTTTCGACAATTGTAAAGCCAAAATCGTGCGGAATCTTCCGCACGGCCCGGCCATGGCCGGGAAGTATCAGGAAAATCGGGGGAAACCGGATGAAAGCCTATCATATCTATCTGCTGCGCCACGGCATGACCCAGGCAAACCGCGAGGGGAGGTATCTGGGCAGCACCGACGTGCCGCTGAGCGAAGAGGGCGCGGCGGACATCGCCGAGCTGGGCCGCCGCTATGATTACCCGCAGGCGGACGTATTTTTTTCAAGCCCCTTGAGCCGCTGCACCCAGACGCTGCAGATTCTCTACCCGGGCAGCAAGCCACGCCTGGAGCCGGGGCTGGCCGAATGCGATTTCGGCGAATACGAGGGTAAAAGCATCGGGCAGCTCAAAGACGACCCGGTGTTCCGCGACTGGGCGGCATGCGGCGGGCGCACCGCGCCGCCGGGCGGCGAGAGCGCGGGGGATTTCCAGAAGCGCTGCTGCGCGGCGTTCCAGGCGCTGACGGCACGGCTGCTCAGCACCGGCACCGGTCGGGCGGTGGTGATGACCCACGGCGGGGTCATCATGATGCTGCTGGGCACGTTCGGCTATCCCCGCCGGCCGTTTTACGACTGGATGACCGGCAACGGCATGGGGTTTGAGGTCTTACTGACCCCCCAGACATGGATGAGCGGCCGTGTGCTTGAGGTGGTGGGCCGCATCCCCGAAGGGGCGGGCGCCCCGGATGCGGAGCGCATTCATGATGTATTGGATGAGTTGGGACCCAATGATTCCGAAAAGTAATATCCGGCTTAAAGTATACGCACGGTCGCACTCATCTGTATGGTAAAAAGCGATATAGTCGCTTTTTATCGTCATTATAATCGACAGGCAAAAACCGCCGCGGCGCCAAATCGTGCCGCGGCGGTTTTCCGTACCGGGAAGCTCCCGGCTTATTCGAAACGGTTGTCTTCCATGGTCTTTTTCGCCTTTTCCTTCATATCGCGGAAGGCCTGGATATCCCCGACCTGCCGGAAATCATAGGAAAGATTGTCCTGGGCCGAGCGGTGCCGGTCATCCGAAACCCGCGGCCGCCAGACCTTGCCCTTTGGTTCTTCGGCCATATGCCCATCTCCCTTTCAGTCTATGGCGCCGGAAAAGCGGCTCCGGTCATAGATTCCCCGATTTGCGGGCGGGAAATGCGTCGTTTTCCCCCGTTTGGGGAAATTCAGTTGAAAACAATATTTTCGTCGGCAAACAGGCGGTTCACAATCCGCCGCAGCCCGGCGTTATCGGGTGCGGAAAGCGTCGGGTCGCGGGTCAGCACTTCGCCGGCCGCCTCCCGCGCCTCGCGGAGCAGGTCGGAGTCGGTGAGCAGGTCGGCAATTTTCAGCGCCGGCAGGCCGTGCTGCCGTTTGCCGAAAAAGTCGCCCGGCCCCCGCAGCTTCAAGTCGTTTTCCGCAATTTCGAATCCGTCGGAGGTGTCGCACAGGATGCGCAGTCGCTTGGCCGTGGTGCCGCCTTGGGCGTCGGAAATGAGAATGCAGTAGGATTGGGCGCTGCCGCGGCCGACCCGCCCGCGCAGCTGGTGGAGCTGTGACAAGCCGAAACGTTCGGCGTTTTCCACCACCATTATGACGGCGTTGGGTACGTCCACACCCACCTCCACCACGGTGGTGGAAACCAGCAGCTGCAGCTCGCCGGCGGCAAACTGCGCCATGACGCGGTCTTTTTCAGCCGCCTTCATGCGCCCGTGGAGCAGCCCGACCCGGTAACCGGCGAAATCCTGCCGGGCGATGCCGGCGGCGTATTCTTCCGCGGCGGCAAGCCCCGTGTCGCTCCCCTCGATCACCGGGCAGACGATGTAGGCTTGCAGGCCTTTATCCAGATGCTGCCGAATGAAGCCGTAGACCCGCTGCCGCTTGCCGGAATCCACACAGTAAGTGAGGATGGGCTTGCGTCCCCGGGGCATCTCATCCAGTACCGAAATATCCAGATCGCCGTAGATGATCAGAGCCAGCGTGCGGGGAATGGGGGTGGCCGACATGATCAGGGCGTGGGGGTGCCGGTCGCCCTCGCTGCCCTTGGCGCCGAGCCGGGCCCTCTGTTCCACACCAAATCGGTGTTGCTCGTCGGTGACGACCAGCCCCAGCCGGGCAAAGTCCACGCCGGTCTGCATAAGAGCGTGGGTGCCCACCGCCAGGTCAATTTCCCCGGCGGCGAGGGCGCGCAGGGTCCGTCGCTTTTCCGCCCCGCGCAGCCCGCCGGTGAGCAGCCCCACCCGTACGCGGCTCCCCAGCAGAGAGGTAAGGGTCTGATAATGCTGCCGGGCCAGTATCTCGGTGGGGGCCATCAGGGCGGCCTGCAGGCCGTTTCGGGCGGCCAGAAAAACGGCGGCGGCCGCCACGGCCGTCTTGCCGGAGCCCACATCCCCCTCGACAAGGCGATTCATGGGCACAGGGCGCGCCATATCCGCCGCCACCTGAGCTACGGCGCGCCGCTGGGCGCCCGTGGGCTCAAACGGCAGCGTGCGCAGAAAAGCGTCCGCGTCGGTGAATGCGGTGCAGGCGGGCGCGCTGGCCTCACGGCCCCGCGCCCGGATGCGCATCATGCCCAGCTGCAAAGCCAGCAGCTCCTCAAAAATCAGCCGACGGCGGGCGGTTTCCAGCGCCGGGCGGTCGGGAGGGAAATGGATGGTCTCGATGGCAAAGCGCAGGTGGCACAGCCCGTATTGGGTGCGTAGCCACTCGGGCAGGGGATCGGAAGGGATACGGCCGTCCCGCTCCAGCTCACCGCCCAGAGCCTGGCGTACGGCGGCCCGTATCATCCGGGTGGAAAGCCCGCCGGTGGCGTGATATACCGGCAGCAGACCGGCGCTCTCGCCGACGGGAATAAATTCGGGCGCGGCCATTTCTTTTCGGAACAGCGAGCCGTCCATCCGACCGGAAAAAAAATACGTCTGCCCGTTTTTCAGCATGTCGCCGATATATTTGTTGTTAAAATAGGTGATGTCGCAGCCGCCGGTGTCGTCGGTGACCCGCAGCCGGTAAAGGGTCAGCCCGGGCCGCACGGCCGCTGCTCGCACGCCGGCCGTGACCATGCCCCGGATGCAGCACAGCTCGCCGGGCACACACTCGCCGATGGGCCTGGGTGCGGAAAAATCCAAATAGTCCCGCGGGAAAAATCCCAGCAGATCCGCGACCGTGCGGATGCCAAGGCGTGCGAAAAGCTTGGCGCGCTTTTCGCCCACCCCTTTGAGGAAACGGATATCAAGCGGTGTGTCAGCCAAAATCGAGCCCCCGCATCCTGATGCCCGGCCGGCTTGGGGTATGAAAAAAGCGGCGGAAAAACCGCCGCCCCAACCGTAAACCGCCGGCCGGTTTATTCGACCGAAATAATATAGTGATAGACCGGCTGCCCGCCGTTTATCACGTTGATTTCCGTCTGGGTGGGCAGCTTGCCGCTCAGCTCGTCGCGTACGGCGGCCGCCTGCTCGGAAGTGACGCCCTCACCGTAAATCACCGTAATATAGGAGGTGGATTTGTCGGCCATTTCATCCACCAGCCGCACCGCAGCCCGGCTCGCGTCGTCTGCGGTAAAGACGATCTTGCCTTCCCGCATGGCGAGGATCTCGTCCTTCTGGATCTTTTGCCCGTCGAATTCGGAATCCCGCGCCGCAAAGGTTACCTGGCCAGTCTGAACCTTGGAAAAGGCGTCTTCCATGCCTTTGAGGTTGTCTTCCAACTTTGCGTCGGGATTGTAGGTGAGCATGGCCGAGATGCCCTGCGGGACAGACTTGGTATGCAGCACGTGCATGTGGCAGTCGGCCAGCGTCACGGCCTGCTCGGCGGCCAAAATGATGTTTTTATTGTTGGGCAGCACAATGACTGTTTCGGCATTGACCGCTTCCACCGCGTCGAGGATATCCTCGGTGCTGGGGTTCATAGTCTGACCGCCCTCCACGACCTTATCCACACCCAGGTCGCGGAAAAGATCGGCGATGCCGCTGCCTGCGGCCACGGCCACAAATCCCAGCGGTTTTACGGGAGCTTTGTGGCTGTGGGCGGCCTTTTCCTCGTGTTGTACGCGCATGTTGTCGATTTTGATATTGGTCAGATACCCGTAGGTCAGCGCCTCCTGGATGGCGGTGCCGGGGTCGTTGGTGTGGAAATGCACCTTGATGAAATCGGTGTCGTCGGCAACCAGCACGCAGTCGCCCAGCGATTCCAGAAACGCCCGAAGAGCCAGCGGATCTTTTTGGGAGTCGGGGGCCTTGTTGACGATGAATTCCGTGCAGTATGTAAAGCGGATTTTCTCTTCCGCTTTACCCGCCGCATCCGCCTGAGTGACCGCAGCCGCCGGGGCCGCTTCGCCTGCCTGCGCGACCACGCCCGTGCGCAGCGTGTCAAGCATAGCGCCCAGCACGATGACAAGCCCTTTGCCGCCCGCGTCGACCACGCCGGCCTTTTTCAGCACGGGCAGCAGCTCGGGCGTGCGGGCCAGCGATTCCCCCGCCACCGTCACAATGGCGGCGAGCACCTCGCCCGCGTCGTCGGTGGTGTCGATGGCCGTTTTGGCGGCCTCTGCGGCTTCCCGCGCCACGGTGAGGATCGTGCCTTCCGCCGGCTTCATGACGGCTTTGTAGGCCGCCTCTACCCCCGACTGGAGGGAGTAGGCAAGGTCGGTGCCCGTGGCATCCGTCTTGCCCTTGAGATACCGGGCGATGCCGCGGAACAGCAGCGACAGAATGACGCCGGAATTGCCCCGTGCCCCGCGCAGCAGGGAGGAGGCGGTGGTCTCGGAAACGGCCGAAACCGTCACGGCGTCGGGCATCTTTGTGAGTTCCCGCACGGCGGAATTCATGGTCATGGACATATTGGTCCCCGTGTCACCATCCGGAACGGGAAAGACGTTGAGTTCATTGACTTCCTGCTTTTGCGCGTCGAGGACATTGGCGGCGGAAACGATCATATCCTTGAGCGCGGAGCCGGTAATCGTCTTGGTGTTCATAGGTGATAGCCTTCCTTTTGATTGCAATGGGGCTATTCGGCCTTCATGCCGTCCACGAAAACGTTGACGCTTTCCACATGGAGCCCGGTGGCCTCTTCCACGGTATATCTGACCTTTTTGACGATGCTCTTGACGATGGCGGTGATGTTGACGCCATAGGTGACGATGATATGCAGCTCGATCACCAGTTCACCGCCCACCTTGCGCACCTTGACGCCTCGGTCGATCTGCTCGTGGCCAAAAATGGAAAGCAGGCCTTGGGCGGGGCTGCTGGCCGCCATATCTGCCACCCCGTAGCAGGAAGAGGCCGCATAACCGATCAGGTTGCTGAAATATTCGTGAGTGATTTCGATCATGCCGTTTGGATTTTCGATCTGTATCAAATCGTGTCACTCCTTTGCAGACGGCGTTTTCCGGTGCAGACCGGGAACCGGCCGCCAACCCGGAAACACATCCCGGGAAGTCAGGCAAAACTTAGGTATGTTTGAACCATAAAAAGCAGGGCAATTCAGGCGAAACAGACAGACCGCTTGGCTTTCAGACAAGTATTCGGGAAATCCTGTAGGATTCTTACTCTATTATACCGAAAAATCCGGATTTTGCAAATAGGAAAATCCCGGTTCGCCCGCCGCGGCCGGTCAGTTGAAATGCCACCCCTCGGCGTTTTGAAATATGTCGGCATAGGTGGGTGCAACGGTGCCTTTCAGCCCCGTGGAATAGGCCACTGTGCCCAGACGGAAGCACAGGGGAATAAATGGCTCCTCGGTGCGGAAGGTATCCGCCAGCGAAGAGAGCGTCACCGAGCCGGCCCGCCAGCCGGTGAACGCCGTCTGGGTCTGGGAGGTGGCGGGCGCGCCGAAGCCCGCCGTACCGCCCTGGAAAAGCGGCGAAATATCCATGTCGTCCGTCAGGCGTATCTCCCCCAGATACAGGTCATACTGCCCGGCGGAAAGTTTAGAGGCATAGGCCGACGCCGGCTCGGCGTCAATGGTGACGGCGATACCGGAGGGGGAAAGGCTTGAAACGATCTTTTTGGCCGCGGTCATCATCTGGGTGTTGCCCGAGTCCACCAGCAGCCGCAGGGTCAGCAGGGTGGCCGAGCTGCCGGATTTGGCCGGGAGCCCGGCGGCTGTCAGCTCGTTTGTCACATCGGCGCGGTCGACCGTTGTGTTGGCGGTGTCGGAATCCACCGATGCGGCGGAAGCTCCGGAGGCCGTTTTGGAAGATGAAGACCTGGCCGTCTTAGAGGAAGCGGAGGACGCAGATGAGGCCGTCGATGCGGCGGATGGCCCGGAAGCGGCGGTATTAAGCTTCACCAGCTCCGCCCAGTCGGGGTTAAAGGGCAGCAGCGAGGCCTTCGCACGGGAAGAAAACGCCTCCGACACGATGGAGCTGCGGTCGATGGCCATTGAGACCGCCCGGCGGACGTGGGCGTTGGCCAGGAAGGAGTTGGACCAGTTGACCCCCAGAAACACCATGCGGTTGAGACCGACGGAGGCGGTCTGCAGACCCGCGGTGGCTACGGTGGCGCCGTTCCAGTCGGCATAGAGGTAATTAATGACCCCGGTTTTCAGGCTTGAGAGCGTGACGCTGCTGTCGAGCATGTTGATTAGCCGGATGGTTTGGATGGTTGGGGCGGTGCCCTTATACCAGCTTTTGTTGACCGTCAGAGTACCGTTCAGAGCGTTGTCGGAATAGGAATAGCGTCCGCTGCCGATGGGGCAGGGGGAGCTGCCTACCGCTGTGGCCGTGGTGTCGCTGCCCGACTTGATGATTGGGATATTCAGCAGGTTCGCAAACAGCGCGTCAGGGGATTTGAGTGTGAAAATCACCGTATAGTTGCCCGAGGAAGTGATATTGGCGATATTCGTGGTGTTGGCATAAAAAAAGGAGGCGGAGTCGCCGCGCACTGCGTTATAGCTGTAAAGCACGTCTTTGGCGGTCAGGGCCGTGCCGTCGGTGAAATGCACCCCGCTGCGCAGATGCACCGTGACGGTGGAGCCGCTGATATCGGCCGAGGACGCCAGACACCACTGGGTGCTGTAGCCGGAATCCGGCTCGGCCAGACTGTCGAAAAGCAGCGGCCAGAGCGTGAGATTGGTCATCGAATCAGTCTTGAGCGGATTCATATCCCGGCCAAGCGCCATCGGCAGTGAAAAAACGGTGGCGGCAGCCGCAGAGGAAGCGGCCGAGGCGGTGGAAACGGCAGAGGAGGCCGTATGGGACGACGCGCTCTTGCCCTTTGATTTTGAAAAATTCGGCCAGCCGAGACGGCAGCCGACCAGTGTCATCAGCAGTGTGCCGACGAGCAGCACGGCGACGGATCGAATGGTTCGCTTCAAAATGGTTCTCCCTTTCCCGCCTGTCGGAGTGGACAAAACGGCCTGTCCGCCGCGGCGGTCGGTTTCGGCACGGCCCGGGCGCGCGGCGTCCGCCTCGGGGTCTATATAGTGTATCATAACACGGAAACGGGGCGGTGGCAAGGCGCGGAGCAGAGCAAGGCAGGGTTTGCAAAATGAACCAAAACGCCTCCGGCGACAACTGTAAAATTAATCCAGCCGTTTCACCTGCTTCTGACAACAATTCCGTTTGCGAATGGGGGAATGCGTATGTTGTCTGCCCGCCCCCGGCGGAAAGGCGACACACTCCGGTATATGGCAATCGGGATCAGGAATGCGGCGGCCTGGGCCGGATGGTCTTAAAACGGCAGGCCCAGGGCTGGAAAGATGCACTCAGATCGTTTTGACTATCAGACGGATGGCGGTGCGGCTCTCACCCGCCACCTCCACATTGGCAAACCCCGGCACGCAGACGATGTCGATACCGGAAGGGGCCAGATACCCCCGGGCAATGGCAATGGATTTGATGGCCTGATTGGTGGCGCCGGCCCCGACCGACTGGACCTCGGCGGTGTTGCTTTCCCGGACAATGTTGGCAATTGCGCCCGCGACTGCATGAGGCGCAGACTTGGAAGAAACCTTGATGATTTCCATGAAACAGGCCTCCTGTATTGAGCTGTCGGTGATCGCTGCCTTTTCCTTATTGTACGGCTTTCTATGCGGTAACGCAAGTGAAAATTACAATTATTGCTAAAATATTTGCACTCTTTTCACAAAATTCGCACGCTTAGTATGGACGTCTATATCAAATATGGCTCCGCAAAGGCAGCATGGGCCGTTTGCGTTGGTAAAACGGACGGGCATTTTGGTCAGATAGCGGGAAAGCACCTGCTTGGGCTCAACCCCCAGCACGGAATTCACCGGGCCCACCATGCCCAGGTCGGTGAGATAACCGGTGCCCTGAGGCAGCAGGCAGGCGTCCGCCGTCTGCACATGGGTGTGGGTGCCGAAGACGGCGGCTACCCGCCCATCCAGATAAAAGCCGAGAGCCCGTTTTTCGCTGGTGGCCTCGGCATGGAAATCCACCAGCACGATGGTGCCGGGCTCAAACTGTTTGAGGATGGTGTCCGCCGTTTCAAATGGGCTGACCATGCTGTCCATAAACACGGTGCCGATGAGGTTGACCACGCCCACCTGCGCGCGGCCGGTGTCCACTACGCAAAAGCCTTTGCCGGGGGCAGCGGCGGGGTAGTTTGCCGGTCGCAGCAGGCGGGGATTTTCATCCAGCGCCCCATAGATTTCCCGCCGGCGGAAGACATGATTGCCGGTGGTGATGACGTCCACGCCGCTGGTGAACAGATGATCGGCGGAGTAAGGGGTGATGCCGTTGCCCTCGGCGGAATTTTCCCCATTGGCGATCACCAGGTCCACCCGGTATTGTTTACGCAGATCGGGCAGGTGGCGGCGGAGAAAATCGCACCCCGCCGCGCCCACCACGTCGCCTATGGTCAAAATGACCATTTTCGTTCCTCCTTATATGGGGCGGGCCGTGGGCCGCCCATACGCAAAAAAACGGGCCGGACGGCGGCATTGCCGCAGTCCGACCCGCACACAGTCTGCGGCACCGGCCGCGTCACTTGGCGTATTCGATAGCCCGGCTCTCACGGATCACATGGACCTTGATCTGGCCGGGGTAATCCAGCTCGCTTTCGATCTTCGAGACAATATTCCGCGCCATGAGGGTGATCTGGCTGTCGTCGACAATCTCCGGCTTGACCATGATGCGGATTTCCCGCCCGGCCTGGATGGCGAAGGACTTTTCCACACCCTCGAAGGAGCTGGCGATTTCTTCAAGCTTTTCCAGCCGGTGGATGTAATTCTCAAGGTTTTCCCGCCGGGCGCCGGGCCGTGCGGCCGAAATGGCGTCCGCCGCCTGCACCAGGCAGGCGATCACGGTGTGGGCCTCCACGTCGCCGTGGTGGGCCTCGATGGCGTGAATGACCTCCGGGTTTTCCTTGTATTTTTTGGCAATTTCCACGCCGATATCCACGTGGGAACCTTCGATCTCGTGGTCCACAGCCTTGCCGATGTCGTGAAGCAGGCCGGCCCGGCGGGCCATGGGAACATCGACGTTGAGCTCGGCGGCCATGATGCCGGCCAGCTGGGAAACCTCCAGCGAATGGTTGAGCACGTTCTGACCGTAGCTGGTGCGGTAGCACAGACGGCCGATGAGCTTGACCAGCTCGTGATGGATGCCGTGGATGCCGGCCTCGATCACTGCCTGCTCGCCTTCCTGCCGGATGGTGTTGTCGACTTCCTTCTTGGCCTTCTCGACGGTTTCCTCGATGCGGGCCGGATGGATGCGCCCGTCGGAAATCAGCCGTTCCAGCGCGATGCGGGCCACTTCACGCCGCACCGGGTCAAAGGAAGAAAGGGTGATGGCCTCGGGGGTGTCGTCGATGATGAGATCGACGCCGGTGAGGGTTTCCAGCGCACGGATATTGCGGCCCTCACGGCCGATGATGCGGCCCTTCATTTCGTCGTTGGGCAGCGGCACGACCGACACGGTGGCTTCGGCCACATGGTCCGCGGCACACCGCTGAATCGCCAGGGAAATGATCTCCCGGGCTTTCTTGTCGGATTCTTCTTTGATTTCCTGCTCGAATTCCTTGATCTTGACCGACTTTTCATAGGTCAGCTCATTTTCCAGATTCTTGAGCAGGTATTCCTTGGCCTGATCCAGCGTGAAGCCTGAGATGCGCTCGAGCATTTCAAACTGCCGCTTTTTGATATCTTCGACTTCGGCCAGCCGGTCGTCAACCTCTTTGCGGCGCTTGGTGAGCTGCTCATCTTTCTGATCGAGCTGCTCGACTTTGCGGTCGATGCTTTCTTCCTTCTGCATCAGGCGGCGTTCCTGCCGCTGCACCTCCAGCCGCCGATCCCGGTTTTCCTTTTCCGCGTCGGCGCGCATGCGGTGAATTTCGTCTTTCGCCTCAACAATCGCTTCTTTTTTCTTGCTTTCTGACGATTTGACGGCGTCGCTTACGATTCGCTTGGCTTCTTCTTCGGCGGAGGAGATCTCCGCCTCCCCAACCTTTTTGCGATAAGCAACCCCGAGCAGAAAAGCCAGAACCGCACAGACTGGTATAGCAACGATGGCGAGAATCAGTCCCAGTTTCATCTCAGCCTTACGGCACCTCCTTGTTTTTCCGATGCAGACTCATAATAAATATCCTCCCGCAGGCATAAGGCGACTTAACCCCGCGCCGGCCGCCGGGAAAACCCGATATAAATATATATAAAAGTCTGCCAATAAATCCGGATTGGGTAACATTATCCCGTATTATCTTATTGTAAAGCCACGGCAAGGCAATGTCAAGCATGAGTCTGCCGGCGGCGGCCGATTGATTTTCTGCCCCGGACACCGTTTGTGTTGACACTCCCCGGCGGATATGCTACACTGAATAAAATGTCGATGGGGAACGAACCGGATGGCCGATCAGACAGAGAGGGGCGCCGCAGGCTGAAAGCGCCTTTTTGAAACCGCCGGTGAGACCGCCCCGGAGTGCATGCCGCAAGCCCAGCGCGAAGGCATGTCGGCCGGCTGCCGTTATCAGCCGCACGAGCGGCGTCCAGAGCGGGCGCAATCAGGGTGGAACCGTGGGGTTTATCGACCTCACCCCTTTAAGCGGGGGTGGGGTCTTTTTGTATACGTTTGCTCCGCTCCCCGGATATCAGAACGTCCCGCGCCGGCGTCTGGCCGGTCGGGCAGGAAAGGATGCATTTCAATGGCAAAGGTGACACTGAAAAACGGCGAAGTCCGGGAATACCCGGCCGGCACGCCGGTGCTCGACATCGCGAAATCCCTGGGAGCCGGACTTTACAAGGCGGCCTGCGCCGCCAAGATCGACGGCAAGCCCTGCGACCTGCGCACTCCGGTGACGGGCGACTGCCGGGTCGAGATCCTAACGTTCGACGACGAATACGGCCGTCATGCCTTCAACCACACGGCCTCCCATGTGCTGGCCCAGGCGGTCAAACGGCTCTATCCGCAGGTCAAACTGACCATCGGCCCCGCCATCGACAACGGGTTTTATTATGACTTTGACTCCGACGTGACATTCACGCCCGAAGTGCTCGAAAAACTTGAAAAAGAAATGAAAAAGATCGTCGGCGAGGCGCTGCCGCTGGAACGGTTTGAAGTCGGCCCCGACGAGGCGGTCAAAATCATGAAGGAGCGCGGCGAGCCCTATAAGCTCGAGCTCATCGCCACGCACGCCGACAAGGGCGAAGCCATCAGCCTTTACCGGCAGGGCGAATTTGTGGAGCTGTGCGCCGGCCCCCATGTGCCGGATACGGGCCGCATCCGCGCCTTCAAGCTGCTTTCCTGCACGGGCGCCTATTGGCACGGCGACGCGAAAAACAAGATGCTCCAGCGCATTTACGGCATCGCTTTCCCCAAGGCTTCCCAGCTGGAAGAATACCTGCATATGATGGAAGAAGCCGCCAAGCGCGACCACCGCAAGATCGGCCGGGAGCTCGACCTTTTCGACATCTACCCGGAAGGCCCGGGGTTCCCGTTTTTCCTGCCCAAGGGCATGGTGCTGCGCAACCAGCTGGAAAATTTCTGGCGGGAACAGCATGCCAAGCACGGCTATGAGGAAGTGCGCACCCCCATCATCCTCAACGAGCAGCTCTGGCACGAGTCCGGCCACTGGGATCACTACAAAGACAACATGTATTTCACCAAGATCGACGGCGAGGATTACGCCATCAAGCCGATGAACTGCCCGGGCGGCATCCTCATCTATAAGCGCCGGCCCTATTCCTATAAGGAACTGCCGGTGCGGATGGCCGAGCTGGGGCTGGTGCACCGGCACGAGCTTTCCGGCGCGCTCCACGGGCTGATGCGGGTGCGCTGCTTCACGCAGGACGACGCCCACATCTTCATGACGCCCGAACAGACCGAATCCGAAATCATCGGTGTCATCGACCTGGTGGATTATTTCTACAAGGTTTTCGGCTTCGACTATTTTGTGGAGCTTTCCACGCGGCCGGAAAATTCCATGGGCACCGACGCGCAGTGGAACGCGGCCACCGACGCGCTGCGGGGCGCGCTGGAAAAGAAAGGTATCGATTATAAGATCAACGAGGGCGACGGCGCCTTTTACGGCCCGAAGATCGACTTCCACCTCAAGGACTGCATCGGGCGCACCTGGCAGTGCGGCACTATCCAGCTCGACTTCCAGATGCCGGAACGGTTCGATCTGCACTATATCGGTCCGGACGGCGAAAAGCATCGGCCGGTGATGATCCACCGCACCATTTACGGAAGCGTCGAGCGGTTCATCGGCATCCTCACCGAGCAGTATGCCGGTGCTTACCCGGCGTGGCTGGCCCCGGTGCAGGTCAAGGTGCTGCCGATTTCCGAGCGGCACGAGGAATATGCGAAAAACATCCAGCGCGCGCTTGTGGACGCGGGTATCCGATCGGAGATGGACGACCGCAACGAAAAGATCGGTTACCGCATCCGTTCCGCCCAGATGGAAAAGGTGCCCTATATGCTCGTGGTGGGCGACCGCGAGGTGGCGGACGGCACGGTCTCCGTGCGGGCCCGCTCCGGCGGCGACCAGGGCAGCGAGAGCCCCGAAGGCTTCATCGACAATCTGCTGACCGAAATCCGCGAAAAGCGGCGCTGAAACGAAATGCGGCAATGAATTAACATTCTTTTGCACATCTGCAAAAATCCCTTACAGGCGTTCGCCTGTAAGGGATTTTTGATCTTGCCACTTTTTCCCACGCAATAAGGGGGCCGCCGCATACTATATGCGGC
>JAEWAE010000009.1 GCA_023391835.1 Bacillota bacterium | reverse complement strand
CGCTTTAGCGGCGGCCTGTAAAGATAATGCGGTTGGCAGATTTTTTCAATGCGTCTTAAGACGCATGTCAGTAATATGCCCTTCTAGGGCTGGTGCATACCACGCGTTCAACGCGTGGTTTTGATTGTGGCTGAGAGGCCGCTGATGAGATAAGCATAGGGATGCGTGCAGTCGTGCCAAAAATGGTGACGGCCACCATATCCCTTGCTTTGTTTTGGAATCCTTAGTGTGACCAACATTCTGTTTCACAACGCGGCATAAAAATGCTGCGTTACCGCGCCTAACGGCCATTATGCATTGCTGAATATAGTCGAAAAGGGTATAATTATGAAAATATATAGTATCTGTACACTTATACGGGGCTTGACTTTATGTGACATGGTAATCGATCGGTGGCTGCGGGACGCAGCTTTGCAATCATGAGCAGCTGCTTTTTTTGCAGAGTTTGACAGCCAAGCCGCAAGAAATGACCCCATCGCTTTTAATATAGATCATATTATTGCAATAAGTCCTTTTCCACATAAGGATGGTGTTTGTCATAGATAAATTTGCAGTGCTCAAGCAGTATTTTGGCCACAGCAAATACCGCCCAGGGCAAGAGGCACTGATTGACGCGCTGCTGTCTGGACGGGATGTGCTGGGGGTCATGCCCACCGGGGCGGGCAAGTCTATTTGCTATCAGCTGCCCGCTCTGCTGCTGCCGGGGCTTACTCTGGTTATTTCGCCCTTGATTTCCCTGATGAAGGATCAGGTGGCGGCGTTATCCCAGGCCGGAATCCCTGCTGCCTGTATCAATTCAACCCTCACATCCGATCAATACCGTGAGGTGTTTCGCCGCGCCAAAAGCGGCGCTTATAAAATCATCTATGTGGCACCGGAGCGGCTGACAACCGCTGACTTTCTTCAGCTTGTGGGAAAAACGGAAATATCGCTTCTGGCAGTGGACGAGGCCCATTGTGTCTCCCAGTGGGGGCAGGATTTTCGCCCCAGCTACTTGAAAATTGCGGAGTTCGTGGGCTCTCTTTCCAAACATCCGGTGGTTGGCGCCTTCACCGCCACTGCCACGGTAGAGGTAAAAGACGATATTGAGAAGCTCCTTCTACTGCAAAACCCGCTGCGTATCACCACCGGCTTTGATCGGCCCAATCTCTATTTTGAAGTAGTACGTCCCCAAAATAAAGAGGTCTATTTGCGAGCCTTTCTTGCCGGGCGACCGGGTCAAAGCGGCATCGTCTATTGTTCCACTCGAAAAACGGTGGAATCGGTTTGTGATGACCTGCGGCAAAACGGTATGGCGGCCACGCGGTATCATGCTGGATTGGAGGATGCGGAGCGGATACAAAACCAAGAGGATTTCGTCTATGACAGATCAAAGGTCATGGTTGCCACAAATGCCTTTGGCATGGGCATTGACAAATCCAACGTCAGTTTTGTGGTACATTACAATATGCCGAAAAATATCGAGAGCTACTATCAGGAGGCAGGCCGTGCCGGGCGAGACGGGGAAAAGGCCCATTGTGTGCTGCTTTTTTCTGCCGGCGATATACAAACGGCAAAGTTCCTTATCCGTAATGCCGAGAAAAACGAGGCGCTTTCCGAGAATGAGCAGGAGCTTGTGCGGCAAAGGGATATACAGCGGCTGAATCAGATGATTGCCTACTGTAAAACCACAGGCTGTTTACGCGCCTGTCTTCTCAATTACTTTGGAGAAAGTGCTCCGGATCATTGCGGCAATTGCGGCAACTGCAACGAAGAAATGGTGCGGCAGGATATTACCGTCGAGGCACAAAAAATACTCTCTGCCGTTGCACGGGTGGAAAACAGGTATACGTCCGCTCTGGGCCTGACACTGATTGTCCGGATGCTGCGTGGCAGCAGGGAACAGAGGGTAATCCAGCTTGGTCTTGACAAAATGCCGACCTATGGCATCATGCATGATGCGGACAGCGCCCAAATCCGAGACTATATCGATTGCCTCATCCATGCGGGCTATCTATGTTTGACAGGCGATGACTACCCGGTGCTGCGCCTGACTGAGCAGGCAAAAAAGGTGCTTTTCCACGGGGAAAAGGTGCTGTATACACGGCGAGCACAAAGCCGGTTTGAGAAGATGGCCTCTTCTCAAAAAGAAGCCAAAACCATACCGGCACAGGCGGATGAAGGACTGTTTGCCGCTTTGAAAGCATTGCGCACCAAGTTGGCGCAAGAGGAAAATGTACCGGCCTACATTATCTTTTCCAATGCCGCCCTTGCGGATATGACCGTTAAACAGCCCCAAAGTATGGCGGAGTTTTTGCGGGTTTCCGGCGTCGGCGAGGTCAAGGCTGCACGATACGGGCAGGCGTTTTTAGAAGAAATTTTTACTTGGACGAAGAAGACCGGTCATGGATAATGGCCTTTCTGCATGCGATACGCCAAAAGGCCGCTGTCAGGCCAGCTAGCTATAGATTTTTGGCTTTTAAAATGGTATACTTCCTTTAAATATATTCTGAAAGCCGGGCCCGACATGCTGATCGAGAAATATGCGGATGCAAGAGGCTGTTTACAAGGCAATACGATTCTGCTGACGGGGGCTGGGGGCGGTATCGGACTCGAAGCCGCCAAAGCATTCGCCTATATGCAGGCGACGGTGATTGTCGCAGAGATTGACAAGACGAAGGGAACGCAGGCCGTACGGGAAATCAAGGCTGCGTTTCCGGATGCGCGGGTTGAATTTATTGCCGTCGATTTATCGGAAGAACGGCAAATAACAGACATGTGCGACAATTTCATTAAGGATTATGGGTACCCTGACATTATTTTTCATAACGCTGCCGTAACCCCTATGGGGAACGTAGAGGAAGTACCCATTGAAATATGGGACAAAAGCTACCGCGTGAATTTTAGGGCCCCTTTGCTTATGACACAGCTTTTTTTGCCGGAAATGAAAAGGAGGCGCAGGGGAACGATCGTGTTCGTCCCGTCTTCCGGTGCGGCCCCATATATGGGGGCCTATGAAGTTTTCAAGACTGCGCAAGTGGAACTCTGCAACACCCTTGCGGGCGAGCTGGAAGGCAGCCGCGTTTATACATATGCGATCGGCCCCGGGCTTGTAAAGACAGAGACCGCCATGCGCGGAATCCAAACAGTGGCAGCCAGAATGGGCATGTCAACTGATGAGTTTTACGCGATGAACGCAGAGCATATGTTGAGCGCCGAAGAGGCAGGATGTGGCTTTGCAGTCTCTGTCCTGTCGGCGGAAAAATACAACGGTCAGGAAATTGGCTCCATTCAGGCGCTTCTGGCGTATGACCTTCTGCCTCAGGCGCAGGAGCCGTCGGCGCATCCGGAGACTGATTATCAAAAAATCATTCCGCTTGTGCGCCAAATGATTGATGTGTACAGTGAGCAATATGCCGGTTGGATGAAAAGAAATGTATTTGAGCGGCAGTGGGTTTTGCGGGATTTTAAAAAAACAGTCGGCATATCGGCCGAACAATTTCAAAACGATCTGCAGCATCTGAAGAAGAATTTGGATGCCGGGAAAACAGCAAGTTATGAATCCTACCGGAATCATTTTAAAAACCTGAACCGGTATTTTGAGCATCAGTATAAGCTGCTGCAGGGTTATGAGAAGAATCCGGATACCTTGGAGAAAAACTCGGAAATTCTGCTCTCTTGGGTAAAAGAATTGACCGCTATCGAGAACGTATAAAACGGATTTATAGAGCCTTGGATCGCTGCAGGCGGCAAAAGTTCACGCGCTTTGACGTTGCTGCGCTCCAAGGCGCCGCCGCGGTCCGTTAGCGGCCGCCTTGCGAGGAGGATTGACATGTTTCAAGTGGCGTTGCTTCAGCTTGTTCCGGGCAAGACACCGGAGGAAAACCTCCGGAAAGGGATCGCCTGCTGTCGGCGGGCCAAGCAGTTGGGGGCGGATCTGGCGCTTTTCCCCGAAATGTGGCAGATCGGCTATCGGTTTTCGGCCGACGCCGACGAACTGCGGGCTAAGGCCGTCGACCGTGACGGTCCTTTTGTCACGGCGTTCATGCGCCTGGCCAAAGAGCTTGACATGGCCGTCGGCATCACCTATCTTGAAAAATATGAGCCCGCGCCCCGCAACACGGTGACGGTCATCGACCGGCACGGGCGCTGTGCGCTGACCTACGCGAAAGTGCACACCTGCGATTTCGGCGAAGAAAAGGGTCTGACGCCCGGCGACGATTTTTATGTGGCCGACTTGGATACGGCGGCCGGTCGGGTGAAAATCGGCGCGATGATCTGTTACGACCGGGAATTCCCGGAAAGCGCGCGGATTTTAATGCTCAAGGGTGCGGAAGTCATACTGGTTCCCAACGCCTGCCCGATGGAGCTGAACCGTCTGGCTCAGCTCCGTACCCGGGCATTTGAAAACATGCTGGGTATCGCGACCGCAAATTACGCCTATGGCCAGCCGGATTGCAACGGGCATTCCTCAGCCTTTGACGGAGTGGCATACGGCGAGATTCGCCCGGGTGTGGTGGAAGCGCGGGACACCATGATTGTGGAAGCGGGCGGGGAGGAGGGCATCTATCCGGCCACTTTCCCCATCGACCAAATGCGTGACTACCGGCGCCGCGAAGTCCATGGCAACGCCTACCGGCACCCTGCCAAATACCATATGCTTGTCGAGGAAACGATCGAGGCGCCGTTTATTCGACCGGATTACCGCCGGTAAACCGGGAGCACCGTCTCATTATTGAAATTGCGGCGCACAAAAAGCGGGAGGACCCTGGGGTCCTCCCGCTTTTTGTATACACCGGCAGTTTCCGGCCTTTGTCAGATAAAATGGATTTTGACGTCCCCCAACGACACGCTGCCCGTCAGCCGTACGGTCGGCGCATCCGGGTCGGGCTCGTCGGTGCGGGTGTCGGTATTCACCGCGCCGAGACTCACCTGTATGTCGTCGACCACCCGCCAGCCGCGGGGAAAATAAAGGATCATATCCCCGCAACTGACCATGACCGAAATATCCGCACCATCGGGACTGAGACGGGCCTGGTCAAAATAGACCCGCAGCGAGCCGAAAGAAGAACTGAGATCGACATTCTTCAGACTGTCGGAGTGGAGATATTTGCTGGTTTCGGTGAAGCGGGAACGAATGAATACGTCATTGCCCGTGGTGTTTTCCCGAGTCTCGGCATAGCGGCTGGCGTTGCCGTCACCGTCACCGTGTTTGCAGTGCCTGCCATGCCACCGGTGATGGAAGCGGCCGGGGATGATGACGTTGCATCCGATGGCCAGCAGCACGGTACCCAGCAGCAGCGGCCACGCCTGCATGATCGGCAGATGCAGCGGCCGCTGGTAAACCAAATACAGCAGCGCCAGCGGCACGAAAATGCCGAAAAAATTCAGCTCCGGCAGGCTCCATATAAAGGCGGCCGCCAACAGCACGGTGACGACTAGTGTCCATAGTCCTACATGTAAAAACGCGCCGAATTGGCTGGCGATGATAAAAATGCCCGCCACCAGCAGGAAAATGCCCCAAAACCAGTCTCTGTGTTTCATTGTATGACCATCCTTTCGATCGGAACCGGCACGCATCCCGCGCCCGGCTTATATGGCGGATTGTGCCGGAAGGCTTATTCTTCCAGACGGCTCCTTTCCTGGAGCCTCCGCTGCAGCTCCCGGTAATAGTAACGGGAGGCGTACACTTCTTTCAGGCTTCCCACAAACTGGATTCGGCTCGACGAAGTAAGATTTTTCGTGACCGAATAGATCCGCCGTATATTGACGATGGTGGATTTCGCCGCCCGCACGAATGTGATGGGCAGCAGCTGTTCCAGCTCGTACAGCCGGTTGCGGATCAAAAATGCGTCGTCCGCCGTATGGGCATACACATGCTCCCCGGATGTCTCAAAAAACAGCACGTCGTCCAGCGGAAAATAGAATTCCTGATTCTGCTTGTAAAAGGTGATTTGGGGGTTCCCTTTTGTCTGCTCGAGCAGCAGCCGGTAAAGTTTCCGGATTGACTCGTCCACCTGGCCACAGCGGATGAGCACTTCGTCTTCCGACAGGCCGTCGGCCACCTCGATGCGAACCTTCATGCGATCACCTCTTGCAGTTATCAGTATAGCGGCTTTTGCGCCGCGTGAAAAGGGGATTCCGCTATCCGGTTTGCTCAAGCGGGTGACCGGTCAAAAAGTGCCGCCGACCGGTTTCGGCGCCGCCGACCAGGCTGCCACATGAAAAATATGCGCCAGAATATTCCCGCGTGTTTCCTCCGATTTGTGCAGCCTGATAATTGACTAACGGTCATTATTTTTGTATACTAAAAAATGACCGATGGTCATATTTGCGCCGGTTACGCCGTGCGCAGCCTGGACTGAACGCTCATACCGGAAAAAACAGAAAAGCAGGTGTCTGAGTTGACCGCACGGCTGGATCGCAAAATGATGAAGGAAAACGCCCTCCTGGATGCCGCATTCGACCTTTTTACCAAAATGGGGGTGAACCGCACGACCATTGACGAGATTGTCAAACAGGCGGGCGTGGCAAAAGGGACGTTTTATCTGTATTTCAAAGACAAATACGATATCCGGGATATGATTATCATCCGCAAGACCTCCGCGCTGCTGCGCGACGCGATTATGGATGCGCGCGCCCGTTCGTTTGCCGACCCCATCGACGAAGCGGCCGGCTTTGCCGGGTATCTCATCGACCATCTGGCGCAGGATAAGCTGCTGATGCGGCTGATCCACAAAAACCTTTCCTTCGGCCTCTATCAGAAAGTGATCGGCGACCCCGTCCGGGGCGTGGAGCTGCGCCGGGTTGTGGAAGAATTCAACCGCGACATCCGCTGCAGCGATTACAGCGGGACGGAATCATCGTACCTGCTTTTTCTCCTGCTGGAAATGACGGGCTCGGTGTGTTACAGCTCGATCATCTATGAAGAGCCGGCCCCGATCACCCAAATCAAGCCCATGCTTCTCAAGACCATTCGCAAAATACTTTCCTGACGAAAGAAGAAGATGTCTATGCAGAAATTCGGCTTATTCATTGCCCGGCACCGTGTCGTCATCCTGATCATCGGCATTCTGCTGCTGTTCCCCGCCTGCATCGGGTTTGTCAAGACCCAGGTAAACTACGACCTGCTTTCTTATCTGCCGGGCGGCATTGATTCGGTGGAAGGGGAGCACGTGCTGGATAAGGATTTTTCCGACGCCGCCACCGGCATGCTTGTCATCCGGGGCATGCCGGATAAAGACGCCTCCACCATCAAAAAGAGCATCGCGGGCGTCAAGGGCGTCGAGCGTGTGATCTGGAAAGACGACATCAAAGATATCGCCATCCCGGATTCCATCCTGCCCGACAGCGTGAGTTCCGTGTTCCAAAACGGTGATTCCACGCTGATGCTCATTCAATTCCAGGGCAGCGCGTCCTCCACCCAGACCCAGAAGGCGATCGCATCCATCCGCAAGCTGCTAAATAAGCAGTGCTACCTCAGCGGCATGTCCGCCATCGTCAAGGATACGGTCGACCTGGCCAACGTCGAAACACCCCGATATGTGATCATTGCGGTGATCATCGCCCTGGGCATTATGGGGCTGACCATCAATTCCTGGCTGGTGCCGCCGCTGTTTCTGGTTTCCATCGGCATGGCTATCCTCTACAATTTCGGCACCAATGTCATCTTCGGCGAAATATCCTACATAACCAAGGCCTTGGCAGCCGTGCTGCAGCTTGGCGTGACGATGGACTTTGCCATCTTCCTATATAACCGTTACGAGCGCGAGTTGCTGCGTAATCCCGATAAGGAGCAGGCCATGGCCAGCGCCATTGCCAATTCCTTTACCGCGGTCTTCGGTTCGGGGCTTGCCACCACCTGCGGTTTCCTGTCACTGGGCATCATGCGGCTGGGCATCGGCCGGGATATCGGCTTTGTAATGGCAAAGGGCGTCTTTTTAAGCGTCATCTGCACTTTTACCATCCTGCCGTCGCTGCTGCTGGTGTGCAATAAGCCCATTCACCGCTTCCGTCACCCGACTATCCTGCCGTCGTTCCAGCATCTGGCAAATTTTGTGGTCAAACGGAGCGGCTGGCTGCTCGTTTTGGGGCTGGTGCTTCTGATTCCGGCCTGGTTTGGCCAGGCCAACGCCAAGGTCTATTACAACCTGGAACAATCCCTGCCTTCCAACATGAAATCGGTCGTTTCGCTCAACGTGCTCAAAAAGGATTTCAACATGGCGACGACCCATATGGTACTGGTGCACGATTCGGTGCCGGCCTATAAGCTCGGTGCCATGGAAGACGAACTCCAGTCGGTGCCGGGCATCAACAAGGTAATCGGCACCGACGATATTCTCGGCCCGGGCATTCCCGAGTCGGTGCTGCCCCAGAGCATCACCGACATGACCCAAAAAGCCGGGTACAAAATCGTGCTGGTGAATTCGAGCTATGCGTCCGCCAGCGACGAGATAAAAAGCCAGCTTTCCCAAATGAACGCCATCGTGAAGAAATACGATGCCAAGGGCATGATCACCGGTGAGGGCGCGCTCACAAACGATCTGATCCAGATCTGCAAGACCGACATCAAAAACGTCGACGTGGTTTCGATTGCCGTGGTGTTGGCCGTCATTCTCATCATGTTCACATCGCTGTCGCTGCCGATCGTCCTGGTGTGCGCCATCGAGCTGGCCATTTTTATCAACATGGGCATCCCGTATTATACGGGCAGCGTCATCCCGTTCATCGCCTCCATCGTCATCGGCTGCATCCAGTTGGCGGCCACGGTGGATTACGCCATCCTGCTTTCCAGCTCCTACCGGGAGCATATCCGCAACGGCGAGACCAAGCAGGAGGCCATGCGCATTGCCGTGCGCCATTCCACCCGCTCCATCCTCACCAGCGCGCTGACCTTTTTCGGCGCGACTTTCGGGGTGTATCTGGTCTCCACCATCAGTCTGATCAAGAGTCTGACGCTGCTGATTGCACGCGGCGCACTGATCAGCACGGCGGTGATCGTGCTGATCGTGCCGGGCCTGCTGATGCTTTTCGAGCCCGTGCTCGAGCACACCAGCTTTTTCTGGAAACATAAGCCCCGCGCCGCGGCCACCCATGAAAATGCGGAAGACATCGATTGAACCGATCGAAGGAGGTTTTATCCTATGAAATCAAACAGTCATCGGAATGTACAGAAAAAAATCGTCAAAGCGGTCGGCGTGACGACCGCCATCGCGGTGCTTGTTCCCGCGGTGTCGATGGGGGAGGGAGTGCCGAAAGCGAAGGCCGCCGCCACCGAGGGCACAGCCACCAAGAGTGAGTCGGTCTATGTCAACGTCGACGCCACCGGCAAAACCGAGAAAGAGACGGTCAGCGACTGGCTTCACGACAGCACGTCGGGTGCCGTGGTCGTCGACCGGTCGGATCTTGAAAATATCGCCAACGTCAAGGGGAACGAAAAGCCCCAGATCAGCGGCAACACCGTCACATGGAATCTCAGCGGCAGCGACTTGTATTATCAGGGCAAAACGGAAAAGCAGACTCCCGTTTCCATGACGCTGGCCTATTATCTGGATGGCAAGCCTGTCTCGCCCTCCGACCTGGCGGGCAAATCCGGCAAATTCGAGCTGAAAATCACCTTCCAGAATCACGACGGCCATCTGGTCAGCATAGGCGGGCAGAATCGGACGGTGTATACGCCCTTCGCCTGCGTAGCGGCCTTCAATCTGCCCGCCAAGTATTTTTCCAACGTGACCACCAACTTCGGCAAGGTCGTCAGCGACGGCAGCAACCAGGCCGTGAGCTTCATCGGCTTCCCGGGTCTCAAAGAGAGCTTCGGCATGCTGGATCTGAGCTCGCTGAATCTGCCCGACGAGCTGGACGTGACTGCCGACGTCAAAGATTTCACTCTCGGCCCCGTGATGATGATTGCCACCCCCGTGCCGGATATGGACAGTCTGAAAAACACTTCCAACCTCAGCGACCTGAGCGGCAAGCTTACCCAGCTCATCAACGCGGGGCTTGAGCTCAAAGACGCCACCGGCACGCTCAACGCCGGCGAGCAGGCCTTTGCCGGCGGCGTCGGCCAACTGTTCGAGGGTATCACCACCGCCGGTTCCTCGTTCGACCAGATCGTCGCAGGGGCCGACACCCTCAACGGCTCGGTCAACGGCAGCGGTAACGGCATTTCGCAGCTCATCAGCGGCACCCAAAGCGTGGCCTCCGGTGCGGGGCAGGTTTCCGGCGGTCTGGGGGAGCTGATGGAGCAGTTCCAAAATTCCAATTCGGAGTTGAGGAGTGGCACAAGCGCCCTGTCTGAAAATTTGGCAACGCTGTATGCGGGGCTGGATTCGCTCAGTCAGCAAATAACGGCGTCACAAAAAGATACGTCAACTCAGGAGTCGATGACAAAAGGGCTTGACCAGTTAAGCTCTGGGATTATGACGTATACCCAATATGCCAACAGTATGCTTCTAAGCTTGGCACAGACTCTGCTGGGGGTAACTTCTTCTGCTAATTCCACTTCTGCCGTATTGCAGAGTATTAAGAGTCAAGCAGATTTGGCGGTTTTGCAGTATACTTTATATGCCATGCCCGGCAGCGGGAAAAGCAGCGATGAAATCAGCAGTGTGAAAGGCATGGCGGACGGTGCCGTCAGCTTGTATGACATCCTTTATACGGTGGCAAATGACAGCGCACTTCAGACGGCAGCATCCACTCCGGATGCCCAAAAATCGCAGCTGACGGAGTTTGTGAATTCTTTCAAACAAGCCTATCAGTTCGACATAAGCAATACGTCTGTTCAGGCGTATCTTAAAAGTGCCGGTCTTGACGATGCCGCGCATCAGGCGGCAGTCAAAACGTTGGCCGACCAGAATGTTAATACACTGAACGGCGAAAATGTGGTTTCGACTGGGGCTGGGCTTTCTCAAACCATTGTTAGTGGGCTGCAGACGAACCTTAACAGTATTATGAAAAATCTCAACAATCAGACTAGCAGTATGTTGGGTTACGTAAATCAGATGCGTGATGGTGCCCAAAAATTGTCTGGTGGCGCGTCTTCCCTTAACGCGCAAGTCTCGCCGAACGGAACGCTTTATGACAGCGTGGCGGCTCTTGCCGCAGGTGCCCAGCAGCTTTCGACCGGGGCTCAAACGCTCGCTTCCGGTGCATCGGGGCTGACGTCGCTGCAAAACGGCATCGGCAGTCTGACCAATGCGTTGGGGCAGTTCCGCACCGGGCTTGCCACCATTCAAAGCGGTTCTTCCACGCTCAATTCCAGTGCGAAACAGCTGACCGACGGTACTGCCGCACTGCAAAGCGGTATGGGCCAGTTCTGGGATCAGGGCCTGAGCCCGCTCCAGAGCCTCGACACCGACAAAATGAGCCAGGCGCTTTCCGTCAAGGACGAAATGATCCAGCTTGCGGATCAGTATACGAGCTTCGCCGGCACCGGCGACGGCATTTCTTCCAGTGTGAAATTCATCGTCAAAACGGATGAGATCAAACCCGCAGTCCAGAGCACGGCCGGCACCGCGGGCACTGCGACCAAGAGCCGGAGCGTATGGCAGAAAATCGCCGACTGGTTTCAAAATCTTTTCCGCGCCAACTGAGGCGTGGGCAGACTGCAGGGCCGTGGGAACACTTGTTTCCCACGGCCTTTTTGTGCATCCGACGGCCGGAGGATAATTGACACTTCCCCACTTTTCGCTTATAATCAAAGTCTGGGGTGACACAAATGCCGGAACCGATCACACTGCAAAGGCTTGAGACTCATTTGGCCTTTTTCAATAAAATGTATGATATCGTCCGGTTGGTGGACCCGAGGGAAAAACGGGTGCTGGAGTGCCGCGACAGCCACGTGTCGGAAACACACGATATCTGTCACGCTTATTGGGGACGCGGCGTCATATGCGACAACTGCATATCGATCCGCGCTTACCGAGAAAAGCAGACGTTTTATAAGCTTGAAAAGTCGCCCCGTGCCGTAATGATCGTGACGGCCATGCCCATCGATTCAGCCGAAAGGCCGGTCGTGTTGGAAATGCTGCGCAACGCCACCGACGCCGTGTTTCTCGGCGAGGGGGAGTATGCCTTCGGCAAGCCGTTTGCCCAGCTCATTCGGGATTTTAACGACAGGCTGGTGCGGGATCATCTGACCACCGTATACAACCGCCGTTTTCTGGATGAGCGGCTGCCTTCCGAAATTGTGCTGGCTAAAGTGAACCGACAGCCGTTGACGGTCATTTTTGCCGATATCGATAATTTGAAATGGATCAACGACACCTACGGCCATCCGGCGGGGGATACTGTCATCCGTTCGGTTGGCCAAGCCATCAAGCATACGCTCCGCCGGGCGACCGACTGGGTCGCCCGCTATGGCGGGGATGAATTTCTCATCTGTCTGCCCGATGCGGGGGAGGATGCCGCCGCTCTTGTGGCCGGGCGCATTCGGGAATCCGTCGGCGCGCTCCGAGTCTTTTCAGGCGCCGCGCAGCTCCCGGTACGGCTTACCTTCGGGGTCGAAACATCCATGGAAGAATCACTGACGGCAGATGAGCTCATCACCCGGGCCGATCGGAAAATGTACGCAAGCAAACATCCACAAAAGGGGACGGCACTTGCCGCGCCGGGAGCATCATCCTCCGGCCGGGCGGAGTAAAAACCCGCCGCGTATCGTTCCCGTTCAGCCTGCCGGGAGTGCAGTTCCCGACGGGTTTTGCCAACGTGCCGACGGAGCCTGCCCCGTCGGCGGCTGCAAGAACCATGTCCGCCTCAGCAGGCGGATTCCGGGCCTGCCAAACGGCCGGCCCGGGCTTATTGGGAAAGGAAGAACCATTTTGGATATCCATATTCTCTTGTTCGACGGCTTCGAGTCGCTCGATGTGTTCGGCCCGGCGGAAGTATTCGGCCATTTGAAAAACTGCCGGCTATTTTACAGTTCCCGCATGGGCGGGACGATTACCGGCGCCCAGGGCATGCGGATTCTGACGACGCCCCTTGGCGAGCTAAATCCCCGAGCCGCCCTTCTGATCCCCGGCGGCATGGGAACCCGGCCGCTTGCGCAAAATGAAGATTTCCTGCGCTTTTTGAAGGCGGCGGCGGAGCAGGCGGCATTTTGCCTGTCGGTCTGCACCGGCTCGGCCCTGCTGGCCCGGACGGGGCTGCTGGACGGCCGTCAGGCCACGTCCAATAAGCGGGCGTTACGCTGGGCCGTCGAAAGCGGCAGGCGGGTGAATTGGCAGCAGCGGGCCCGTTGGACGATTGACGGCAAGTTTTATACGTCCTCGGGCGTGTCGGCCGGCATCGACATGTGCCTGGCCTTTGTCGCCAAACAGTTCGGTGCGTCCCGGTCGGTACATATCGCGTCCGCCATGGAGTATCTGTGGGATACCGACCCCTTGCATGACCCTTTTTCTCCGCAGCCGATGGGGGCGGAGTGACCTCTGTCGGCAGAAAAAGGCCCGGCTGCGGTTGATAGTCCGCAGCCAGGCGAATTGTCGGCAAGTGCACCGCACGGCAGAATATTATGCTGCTCCAATAAAGCGGCATTAAATAGGAAGAAATATTCTCCCGGCAGATATCCTGTGAACAGGGCTCTTGGTGCGCACGCGCTACCCGCGGGAAACCCAACCGCAGGCGGCCAGCGCCGCCACGGTACCGTCT
Organism: Bacillota bacterium; assembly: GCA_023391835.1. Taxonomy (GTDB): domain Bacteria; phylum Bacillota; class Clostridia; order Oscillospirales; family Ethanoligenentaceae; genus JAEWAE01. The sequence goes on along the minus strand of JAEWAE010000009.1, from coordinate 30,176 downwards.
GCTGCGGCGGTGGAAAGCTGCCGCACGTTTTTTACCCGGCAATCGCCCGCCGCGAAAACTCCCGGGCAGCTTGTCGCACAGTTTTCCCCGGCCAGAATATAGCCCGCCGGGTCGAGCTTTACCAGATCGGCGAAGCAGCCGTTATCCGGTTGTTGGCCCACCATCACGAAAAGGCAGGTCACGGGCAGCTCGTCCGTCCGGCCGCCCTCGGTCACACGGATACCGGTGAGTTCCGTGTCACCCAACAGCTCCGTGACCGTAGCGTTCATGCGGATGGTGACGTTCTTCCGCTTCCGGAGCCGCTCGGCCAGCGCCGTCTCACCGCGGAAACGGTCTCTGCGATGAATGAGCGTGACGCTGCGGCAGATGCCGCTGAGCAGCTCGGCACTTTCCAGCGCGGAGCTGCCGCCGCCCACGACCGCCACATCGGCTCCCTTATAAAAGGCGCCGTCGCAAAGTGCACAATAGGAAACGCCCTGCCCGGCCAGCTCGGACTCCCGCGGCAGACCCAGTAACCGATGCCGTGTGCCGCAGGCGAGTATCACGCTGCGGCAGGTATGCGTGCTGTCGCCGGTGCGCACGACAAAGCCGTCGGGCGTTTTTCCCACCCCTTCGACTTTGGCAAAATCCATCTCCGCACCAAAATCCGTGGCCTGCCCGCAGAGGGCGTCTGAGAATTCCATGCCCGTGATCCGGCGGATACCCGGATAATTTTCCACCTGCGGTGCGAAATTGATCTGGCCGCCCACGTTTTCCGCTTCCAGCACCAGCGTACGTTTGCCGGCCCGGGCGGCGTAGACGGCGGCGGTCAGGCCCGCACAGCCTGCTCCGACGATGAGAATATCATACTCCATGGCGATTTCACTTCCTGTCTATGACTCCGTGCCCGGTTTCGTCAGTCGGTTTCAACACCGCGCAATTGCGCGGCTGGCACGAATACGCGGACTTCTTTGAGAAATTCCCGCATCTCGTCGTCGGAAAAAGCGGTATAACCGCTGCCGATGATATCGCCGGAATCCACGAATTTCTGCAAGAAGTACTGCTTCGCACCCGCGATGGAGCGGGCGGCTTCCCGCAGCGAATCGGCGGTGTGCAGACCCTTTACGACCGTGGTGCGGAATTCGTATTCCAACGGGCCTGTGAGCAGAAATTCCCGGCTTTCCCGCACGCCGGCACCGTCAAAGTCGGGGATGCCCGCCGTTTTGGCATATTCCTGGGGTGAATTTTTAATATCCATGGCCACATAATCGACAAGACCGTCCCGCACCGCCGCTTTGAGCCGATCGGGGAAACAGCCGTTCGTGTCGAGCTTGACCAGATACCCCAGTGCGCGGATGCGCCGAATGAAATCGGGAAGCTCCGGCTGCATCATCGGTTCCCCGCCGGAAATGCACACGCCGTCCAGCACGCCCCGCCGCTTTTTCAAAAAGGCGAAAAAATCCGCCTCCGACAGTGCTTCTCCGGCCGGCGGGCCCACGACCAGCGATGCATTGTGGCAAAACGGGCAGCGCAGATTACACCCGCCGGTAAAGACCGTGCAGGCCACTTTCCCCGGGTAATCCAGCAGCGTGAGCTTTTGCAGTCCGCAGATTTTCATCCGTCATCCGCCCTTCCGAAAAGATGTGGCCCCTATTATACTCCATTTCGATTGGGCCTGCAACCGCGCACCGAGCGGTCGGATTGACATCGCTTCCGGCCGCGGTATAATGAAAAGAAGAGGCAATGCCGGGCTTCGGCAGGGAGTGTAAGCCGTGTTTAGCGTTACGCCCACAGCCTTTCCGTCATTGTAATTTGCGACCCGCCGATCCGGCAGGAGGAACCCATGCGGCAGAATTATGAAAAAGAAATGGAAGACACCATCGCCCGGTTGGAGCGGGAAGGGAAGACCCCGACGGTTTTGCTTCACAGCTGCTGTGCGCCCTGCAGCAGCGCGGTGCTTGAGCGGCTGACGCCCCGTTTCCGGGTGACGGTGTTTTACTATAACCCCAATATCGACCCGCCTGCGGAATATCAAAAACGGGTGCGGGAGCAGCGGCGGTTTCTGGATGCCTGCCGGACCGTAACGCCCGCCGAAATGATCGAAGGGCCCTATGAGCCGGAAGAATTCGACCGAATCGCCCGGGGGATGGAAGCGGAGCCGGAGGGCGGCGCCCGCTGCATGCGGTGTTACGCGCTGCGTTTGCGCCGCACGGCCGAGCGGGCGCGAGCGGACGGTTTTGACTATTTCACCACCACTCTCTCGGTGAGCCCCTATAAAAATGCCCGGGCGCTCAACGAAATCGGCGGCCGTCTCGCCGCAGAATACGGCGTGCCTTATCTGTATTCGGATTTCAAAAAGAAAGACGGCTATATGCGGTCCATCCGGCTTTCCGGCGAGTATGGGCTTTATCGGCAAAATTTCTGCGGCTGCCGCTATTCCCGCCTGGCGCGGGAAGCTGAATGTGCGGCGAAGGAAAATCATTCCGCCGAGCAGCCGTGACGAAAAATGTACTTTTTTGTCACATCCGGTCGGACGGTATGGTATAATAAAGATGATTGACGCCCCCGGCGGCCCATTGTCCCGGCGGGGGCCGGAAAAACACGGGGGTATCCAGAAATGAATCTGACAGAACGCAAAACCGCGCCGTTCCGGGCGGACGTGGTGGGTAGTTTCCTGCGTCCCGCGCGGCTCAAAGAAGCGCGCCAGCAGCAGGCCGAGGGTAAGATCCCGCTGGCAGAGCGGATCAAAATCGAGGACGAATGCATCAAAGACCTGGTGGAAAAGGAGCTGGGGGCGGGGCTGAAGCTGATCACCGACGGCGAATTCCGACGCAGCTACTGGCACCTCGATTTTATGTGGGGCTTTGAGGGCATCGATCACGTGACCATGCCGCGCGGCTACCTGTTCCACGACGAAGAGACCCGCGCCGACTCGGCCCGGGTCAGCGGCAAGATTTCGTTCCGGACTCACCCGTTCCTCGATCATTTCCGCTTCGTGCGGGACACGGTCCGCGGCCGGGCGTTCACCCGCCAGACCATGCCCGCCCCGGCCCAGTTCCTGGCTGAGCTGGTCCGCGGCGAAAACGAGAAGTATCTCAACGCGGTGTATCCCGACCGGGAGGAACTTTACCGCGATTTGGCGGGCGCCTATCACGATTTCATTCTGGCGCTCTATGCCGAGGGCTGCCGCAGCATCCAGTTGGATGACTGCACCTGGGGCATGCTCTGCGACCGCAAATATTGGGAAACCCGCACAAACGGCCACAGCGACATCGGCACGCTGAAAGCTCTTTATGTGCGTCTCAATAACGCAGCGATCGCCGATCTGCCCGCCGATCTGACCGTTACGACCCATGTCTGCCGCGGCAATTACCATTCCACCTGGGCCGCCAGCGGCGGGTATGCCACGGTGGCGGATGAGCTTTTTGCCCATGAAAACGTGAACGCCTATTATCTGGAATTCGACGACGAGCGTTCGGGCGGCTTTGAGCCGCTTCAGTATGTGAGCGGCGACAAACTGGTCGTGCTGGGTCTGATTACATCCAAATCTCCCAAGCTCGAGGATAAGCAGGTCGTCATCGGGCGCATCCGTGAGGCTCAGCAGTATCTGCCGCTGGATCGCCTCTGCCTGAGCCCTCAGTGCGGTTTTGCTTCCACAGAGGAGGGCAACAAGCTGACTGAGGAGGAGCAGTGGGCCAAAATCCGTCTGGTGAAAGAGATCGCCGATGAGATCTGGGGATAAACTCCATCTGCTTTTTTGCGTAAAAGGCCGCCCGGATATATATCCGGGCGGCCTTGCTGCCTGCTGGATTCAAAAAGTTCCCCGCCGATGGGCGATAAGGTCACCGGGCACCGGGCTCGCTCATATCCATTACGCCGGCCTGCTTCTCATAATGCCGGTAAAGCGAAAGGAAAACTCCCGAATAGCGGCGCTTCCACGGCTTTTTCTTGCCGCAGAAATGCAGCACTACGGTCTGGCCGATGACCCGGCTCATGTCGAATCCGCCCTCCCGTGTCAGCTTATAGTAGGAATAATACCGCGCATCGTAGTTGTAATACCGTTCGTCCAGCATCTTGATTCGTTTGGCATAGAGAGAATTGAAAATATCCTGATCCGGCATCACCAGCTTGGTCCGGTTTTCTTGGATAAAGCGGTAAATGTCCTCTTCCCGGATCTCCTGCTGCAGACGTGTGAGATTCATAAGCAACACACCCGAATTGTAATAGGCGTCGATGGCATAAGGGTGCAGACGGATTTTATTCAGCTCGGTGATCGTGGGCTTGTCGTGATAGGCGGCGGCATACAGATAGCCGTCGATGCCGGTCTCATATAGCGTCCGTACGGGGTTGAGGATGAGTATATCCGGGTCGAGATAGAGTATCCGTTCCAGGCCTGCCGGCAGCAGCCAGGGCGCCACCAGCCGGAAATACATTTCTTTGGTATAGTGAAAAGAGAGCGGCGCGTCGGCAAAGCGGTCCGGCGCGATGGCAATGGGTTTCAGCCGGCTGCCGTGTACGTCCACAAATGTATTCAAATCTTCCAGCACTTGGGCGGTCAGGCTCGCGTGCAGCAGATAAATGTCGAACGTTTCGCCCGGGTTATTGAGAAACAGCGATTTGAGCATGACCCGCAGCGGTTTTATGTAATGGCAGTCCAGAGTCACCAGTATATTCATGGGCTCGGGATTCTCCTCCTTTTTATCATGCGGCATCGTTTCCGCCGATTTTCAGGCGTATTCCGCAATGTACGACCCGCACAGCCACCGGCGCACAGTTGTCGGCTTGACCATGTCGCTCGCACGGCATTCTCTTTATATATTGTAGCGAAAAAAAGGAACTGCCGCAAGCCTTTTCCGTCCCGCGGCGTATGGCGGACTGTTGCGGCGGCCATTGCGTATCGTGACTTGACAGATTGTCGAAAATGTAGTATTTTATTGATATGCCTGTAATGGTTAGTTAATTAACAAACGATTTACACGCGTTTTAACAAGGAGCTTCAACATGAAAGCAGCACTATGGTACAAACAGAAGGACATCCGCGTGGAAGAAGTGCCCGAACCGCAGGTGCGGGACGACACTGTTAAGGTCAAGATCAAATGGTGCGGTATCTGCGGCAGCGATCTGCACGAATATCTGGCCGGGCCGATATTTATCCCGGTGGATCATCCCCATCCGCTGACGGGCGAAAAAGCCCCGGTCATCATGGGCCATGAGTTTTCGGGCGATGTCGTTGCGGTCGGCAAAGATGTGACCAATGTGCAGCCCGGCGACCGTGTGGTGGTCGAGCCAGTGGACGTGTGCGGCAAATGCCCGGCCTGCCTGAGCGGTAAATACAACCTGTGCTCTGAGCTTGGTTTCCATGGCCTCGCGGGGGGCGGTGGCGGCTTTGCGGAATACACCACGTTCTCTTCCCGGTTTGTCCATAAGATTCCGGATTCGCTGCCGTATGATAAGGCGGCTCTGATCGAGCCGATGTCTGTAGCGCTTCATTCGCTGCGTGTGGGTCAGTTTGAAGTCGGCCAGACCGCCGTTGTGGCGGGCGCCGGCCCTATCGGTCTGGCGACCGTTGAATGCCTGCGGGCGGCAGGTGCCAAACAGGTTATCATGATCCAGCGCAAATCAATCCGTCAGGAATACGCCAAGCGTTCGGGCGCATCAGTCGTGCTCGATCCCAACAGTGACGATGTGGTCGGCGAAATCCGCAGGCTCACCGGCGGCCAGGGAGCCGATATCGCTTTTGAAACCACGGGAGCCGAGCAGTGCTACAAGCTGGCGCTGGATGGCATCCGGTTTGCCGGCACTCTGGTTGTCACCAGCATCTGGGAAGGGGATATTCAGTATAACCCCAATTCCATCGTCATGACAGAAAAGAAAATCGTCGGCAGCATCTGCTACTGCAACGATTTTCCCGCCACCATTGCCATGATGGCCGACAACCGTATCAAGGCGGAAGGATATATCACGAAAAAAATCTATATCGACGACATTGTCAAAGAGGGCTTTGAGACATTGACCGGTCCGGCTAAGAAAGCCCAGGTCAAGATCCTCGTGACCCCGGATAAATCGCTGCTTTGATGGTAACCCCTCGGTTCGGCACCTTCCTGAATGCTCCGGTGTTTGTCTTTATACCGATATGACCATGGATTAGCTGCAATACCCTTTCATGCGGCCGCTCCGACCATATCGTGCGCCTGACAAGAGCAGACCGCCCCGCTTCGGCGAGGCCGTCTGCTCTTTTTGTGCCGCTGTTGCCGGGTTTGCCTTTGCTCGGGTGCCGTCACCGTATGCCGCCGGTTACTACATGGTGTGGTCCTCATGGATCTCCAGCCGGGCTTCAAACCCCAGCTTGCGGATATGGGCCGCGATATCGCGGGCATTGGTCCCGGTGCTGTCGTAATCCACCGCGACGCGGCCCGTTTCCAAGTTGGCGCTGACCGACTGGACGCCCGGAATTTTGGCAAGCCCGTTTTTGACCGCTTTGACCCCGTGGTCATCTGATAAACCCGCGACGCGAAAATAGGCGCTCTGTTTCGACATACCGTTCACCTCGTCCCCAGTATACCCGCGGGAAAGCCGGTTATTCCGTTTCCGTCGGGCAGAGGCGTGTGTTGATTTTCCACGTGGCGCAGCCTATAATTAAACAATAAAACGGTAATCGCCAAAGTGCGGGCCCGCCCATTTGGGCCGGCATCCACGCCGTGGTCTGGGAGGTTTATGACTCATATGTCTAACACCGGGCTTGCCGGAATCGGCAGCCAGCTTCTCCGTCAGGAGGAAATGCTGCAGTTTGACCATTTCACCAACTGGGATGCCTGGGATCTGGGCTGTGTCTTTGTGGAAGAGATCCGCAGCGCAGGCATCGACCTGGCGGTATGCATCCGCAAACTCAACGGCAATATTTTATTTCAATTTGCCACCGAAAAGACCTGCCTCGACAATCAGATCTGGATGCAGCGAAAATTCCGTACCGTTTCGCTGATGGAAAGAAGCTCACTCGTTGCGGCGGTGCAGGCAAAAATCAAAAATCAAGGCGTCGCGTTCCACGGCCTCGATGAAAAAGACTACGCCTTCTGCGGCGGCGGGTTCCCCATACGTGTCCGCGGTGCCGGCATGGCGGCGGTGGTCACGGTCTCCAACCTGCCCAATGTCAAGGATCATGGGTTTATCGTGCGCTGTCTGGCCAAATACCTCAAAGTGACCGGCGTGCCGGAAATCGACGCCGTTATCTGATCGGGCTAGAGCCGCTCCACAGGCCGTTGCCGCGGAGCAGGGGAAAACGGGGGATATATAGCATGCTACCTTTTGCCATTGCCGCCATCACCGGCGCACTGCTTTTTTATTCGGTCGGTGTCTGGGGCGAAAAGCTGTCTGGGATTCTGCGGCCCTGGCATCTTTCGATGTTTTGGGTCGGCTTTTTATGCGATATGACCGGTACCACGCTCATGGGCCGGCTGGCCGGAGCTGGGTTCACGGTGAGTTTCCACAGCGTCACCGGAGCGGCGGCCATCCTTCTGATGGCGATCCACGCCGTCTGGGCTACCGTGACTCTCCTGCGCGGGGATGAGCGGAGCAAGCGCCGGTTCCATAAGCTCAGCCTCGCCGTCTGGGCGCTCTGGCTGATTCCGTATCTGTCGGGGCTGGTCTATGGGATGGCTCACTGAATGACACAGGCCGGGCCAACCGTGCAGCCGGAGGAGGCGGACCAAGAAGATTGAACATGTGGCGGTTTATGTGTCGGACCTGGAAAAAAGCCGGCAGTTTTTCGCCCGGTTTTTCGGCGCGGTCTCCAATTCCGGCTATCATAATTCGCGCACGGGGCTTCGCACGTATTTTCTGACTTTTGCGGATGGTGCCCGACTGGAAATCATGCACCGCCCCGATGTCGGGCCGGGTGAGCGTGGGGCGGAATCGACCGGGTATCACCATCTGGCTTCCCGTATCGGCATCCGGCAGGAGGTCGACGACCTGACTGAAAAACTCCGACAGGCGGGGTATCCGGTCGTGAGCGGGCCGCGCACCACGGGTGACGGCTATTACGAAAGCTGCGTCCTTGATGACGAGCAAAACCGTATCGAAATCACGGCCTAGGCCTTTCGGCAATGCCGGATTCCATAGGCATAAATATTCATGTGCGCTGCGGCCGGATTGCATGCATCACCGGGCATTTTAAGAATTATTTGTATTTTTGTCATAAAAGACCGCATATTCTGTTGCCCGCGGCCGATTATCATGATATGATGGCAAAAGTATTGATACCCATGAATTTTCTGTATCCGTTCGACTATTCCAATTTGAAAGAGGAATCCATATGCCCCCTGCGAAAGTGAGAAAGAGATTTCACTGGTGGTTCGTTCCGATCGCAGTCGTGCTGGTTGTCACGGCCGCGGCGACGGGAATCTATTTTTACGCATCGTCCCGTATCCATAAGACCGTGAAATATGTCAACACCTGGAGCCAGGCCGCCGCGGCCGTGAGTCAGAGCTCCGCTTCGAGCACCGCCGCAAGCTCCAGTGCTCAACAGGCGTTGGACGCGATCGACGCGGGCAGTTTCCCGGGCGGCAACGCATCCGACTATCCCATCATTCAAGTCAAACCGATCGATTCCAACGTGGAAAATATCCTGCTGGTCGGGATCGATGCCACCCAGGGCGACGGTGCAGAGGGCACCTATGGTGCCAACCGCGCCGACTCCATCATGGTGCTGAGCATTAACCACAAGACAAACTCGCTCAAGATCATCTCCCTCATGCGGGATACCAAGACGTATTTTCCAAACACCCAGAGCTACCATAAGCTGAACGCGGCTTTCTCTTACGGTGGCATCGGGCTGCAGATCGACGTCATTAACTACGCCTATCATCTGGATATTCAGAAATACATGCAGTTCGACTTCGACGGCTTTTCCCACATCATCGACGCCATCGGCGGAGTACCCATTTATCTGACGGCGGCGGAAGCCTCCGGCGATAAGATCAAAGTGGGCACAACGGCCGGTACATATACGCTCGACGGTGCCCACGCCCTCGGCTACACGCGCGAGCGGTATATCGACACGGATTTTATGCGTACGCAGCGGCAGCGCAACGTGATGATGGCGGTTTACAACAAATTTAAGACGGCGGACACTCTGGCCAAACTTTCCGCGCTCAATGCGTGCACGGGATATTTTAAAACGAATATTCCCACGACCGAGCTCACCGGCACGCTCATGTCACTGGTCGGCAATCTCAAAGACATCCAGCAAATCACCATTCCGCAGGAAGATGACGGTCTTTACACGACGGAGAAGTCCCCTATCTGGTTTTGGGATATCAACTGGGACGCGGAGAACGCGAAACTTCACAGCATCATCTACGGCTGAGCACACGCCCACCGGATTCGCTGATCGTGAGATATAAAATTCCCATCGGCTGCCAAACGGCTGCCGGTGGGAATTTTTATGCCACCACAACGGCTATAAAATAGATCGGCAGATACAAAATCACCCTTTTACCGGCTGTCAACCGATAAAAGGGGAGCGAAAAGCCTGGAGATTGTCGAGCCTCCGGCCGCAAACAAAAGAAATATAAGATAAAGAGGAGGAGAAGTGATGAAAAAGATCACTCCTACATCATACGCGCGTATTGTGAATAGATCTTGAACGGAACGTAACAGTTTATTAAGCAAACGGTAACGAATTGGTAAGACGCTCTTTATGTGGTCTCAATCAAAAAATCACAGCTTAAAACACCGTCTGAGCCTACGAAAAGTAATGATTTCCGGTTGGCCCACGGCAGGTCCGCCATCGCATTCTGAGCAAAAAGAGAACCGCTTATCCTTGCCACAAATGGCTTAGATAAGCGGTTTGTTTTGGTGCGCCCGGAGGGATTCGAACCCGCGACCTTTTGATTCGTAGTCAAACACTCTATCCAACTGAGCTACGGGCGCTTGTTTTGGGGCGAAGGAAAAGTGCTTGCTTATAGTATCACATTCCGAAAGACTTGTCAACACTGAAAGGCAAATTTTGTCCGATTCGGCCGGAGGGAAAAGAGGCTTGCAAAAAATAACGGGCTGTTGTACTATTATTGGGATATGTCGTGGGAGGGCTTGTTTTGCCTCAACTGAATATTGTGCTGGTGGAACCGGAAATTCCGCAGAATACTGGCAACGTGGCCCGTACCTGCGCGGTCACGGGTGCCCGGCTGCATTTGGTGGGCCCTCTGGGGTTTTCTCTGAGCGACCGGTATCTCAAAAGAGCCGGCCTGGATTACTGGAATCTGCTGGATGTCACGCGATATGCCAATCTGAATGATTTTTTTGCCCGGAATACGGGCCCGTTTTTCTACTTTTCCTCAAAGGCCCGTCGGTCGTATACCGACGTGAGGTATCCCGACGGCTGTTATCTGCTTTTTGGGAAGGAAACGGCCGGTCTGCCCGAGCCGCTGCTGTGGCGTCACCCCGACAATGCCGTGCGCATGCCGATGCTTGCCGGCACCCGCTGTCTGAATCTGGCCAACTCCGTGGCGATCGGTACATATGAAGTCCTGCGCCAGTGGGGATTCCCGGGGATGCAGATGGACGGCGAGCTGACAGAATATCGTTGGGAGGATTAATCCATGCAAAAAATCCGCATCATGACGGATTCTGCCGCCGATCTGCCGGTCGAAATCGTCCGGGAACTCGGCATCCGGGTGCTGCCTATCCCCATCACGGTGGATGGCCGCTCCTATTACGAACGGGTGGATATGACCAATGAGGAATTCTACCAGCTGCTTCTTACCAGCCGGCGGATTCCCACTACTTCGCACATCAACGCCAGCCGGTATCTGGAAGAATACCAGCAGGCGTATCACGAAGGATACACCCATCTGCTGAATGTGACCATCAATTCGCTGGGCAGCAACATGTATAATGCCGCCTGCCTGGCCCGCAGCCTTTTCTATGAAGACAGCGGCGTTTCCGAGTCGGAATTTCCCATCGAGGTTATCGATTCCCATACCTACACCATGGCTTACGGCGTGGCGGTAAAGCGGGCCGCCGAGCAGGCGGCGGCCGGTGAGGATTTCGCCCGCATCGCGGCGGATATGCGCGACTGGTTCAGCCGGCTGGAGATTGCCTTCTCGGTCTATTCGCTGGATTTTGTGAAAAAATCCGGACGGGTGAGCTGCGCGGCAGCCTTTGTCGGCGATTTGCTGGGCCTGCGGCCGATGATCGTGTTTTCGGGTGGCGTTGCCACGGTGGTGGATAAGGTGCGCGGCGACCACAATGTGGTGCCCAAGCTGCTTGATGTAGTGCGGCGCCGGGCCGACCGGCCGGAAGATTACCCCTTCCTCGTCATTCGGGGCACTTCGGTGGAGCAGGGCGACGCATTCGCCGCGTTGGTGCAAAAAGAAATGCCCGCCATCCATCTGGATGGCGTCTATTCTGTCGGCTCCTCGGTGGCCATCAATTGCGGGCCTTCCGTGGTGGCGGCCGTGTATGCCGGCAAAAAACGCGCAGACTAACACTGACCTTGCCCGGAGGAAAATGCTTGAAAAATCGGCCGGGGTGCGGTAAAATACAAGTTGGTAATCGTTTTTTCTTTCACAAGAGCCGGTGCCTGCCGGCAGGGCTTATGAAACGCACAGGATATCCCAATACATCGAATAAAGGAGTATGCAGTATGGCCATGACCTACAACAAAAAATCGATCGAGGACGTTTCCGTCGACGGCAAGCGCGTGTTTGTGCGCTGTGATTTCAATGTGCCGCTGGATAGCAATGGCGAAATCACCGACGACAAGCGGATTCGCGCGTCGCTCCCGACGATCCGGTATCTGCTCGCTCACAACGCGAAAGTCGTGCTGGCTTCCCATCTGGGCCGGCCGAAGGGGCAAGTCAACCCGAAATATTCGCTGGCGCCGGTCGCCAAGCGTCTTTCCGAGTTGCTGGGTGCTGAGGTGAAGATGGCCAGCGATGTCATCGGGCCGGATGCTAAGGCCAAGGCCGCCGCTCTCAAGCCCGGCGAGGCGATGCTTCTGGAAAACGTCCGTTTCCATAAAGAAGAAGAAAAGAACGACCCGGCGTTTGCGAAGGAGCTGGCCTCCTACGCGGATATTTTCGTCAATGACGCGTTCGGCACCGCCCACCGCGCGCACGCTTCCACCGAAGGCGTTTCCCATTTTGTGCCGGTTTCGGTCTGCGGCTATTTGATTCAGAAGGAAATCAGCGTCATGGGCAAGGCCTTGACCGACCCGAAGCGTCCGTTCGTGGCGATCCTCGGCGGCGCCAAAGTCTCCGACAAGATCGGCGTGATCACCAACCTGCTTGAGAAGGTCGACACCCTGATCATCGGCGGCGGTATGGCGTACACTTTCTTCAAAGCCATGGGCCACAACATCGGTTCCTCCCTCTGCGAAGAAGAGAAACTTGACCTTGCCAAAGAGACGATGGAAAAAGCCAAGGCCAAGGGCGTCAAATTCCTGCTGCCGGTGGATAACCGGGCGGGCGACAAGTATGATCCCAACTGCGCGAGCCAGATCGTTTCCTCCGATGACATTCCCGACGGCTGGATGGGCCTGGATATCGGCCCGAAAACCGAAAAGCTGTTTGCCGATGCGATCAAAGACGCGGGCACTGTGGTCTGGAACGGCCCGATGGGCGTTTCCGAATGGGAAAAATTCGCCAGCGGCACCCGCGCGGTCGCGACGGCTGTGGCGAATTCCGGGGCCATTTCCATCATCGGCGGCGGCGATTCGGCGGCGGCTATCGAGCATCTCGGCTTTGCCGACAAGATGACCCACATTTCCACGGGCGGCGGCGCTTCGCTGGAGTTCCTCGAAGGCAAGGAACTGCCGGGAATCGCCTGCCTCAACAATAAGTAAGCAAAAGCCAGCGGCAAGCGGCGACGGCGGGGAGCCGCGCCGCTTCCTTTTTTGACGGGCCGGAACACGCATTCCGGTCGGAAGGGGATCGAAATGAATAAGAAGCTCAGAAAAGCCGTGATAGCCGGCAACTGGAAAATGAATAAAAACCCGAAGGAGGCCGTCGAGCTCATCGGCGCTCTCCGCGACGGTGCGCAGAAGGCCGACTGTGAAGTCGTGGCCTGTGTGCCTTTTGTCGACCTGCCCGCCGCGTTGGAAGCGTCAAGGGGTTCCCGCATCCATATCGGTGCCCAGAACTGCCATTGGGCGGAAAACGGCGCCTACACCGGCGAAGTGTCCGCGCCCATGCTCGCCTCCATGGGGGTCGAGTATGTGATCGTCGGCCACAGCGAGCGCCGGCAGTATTTCGGCGAGACCGACGTCACCGTCAACCAGCGGCTGAAAGCGGCGCTGGCGGCGGGGCTGAAAGTCATCGTCTGCGTGGGCGAAATGCTCGCCCAGCGGGAACAGGGTGTCACCGATGAGCTGGTCGCCATGCAGACGAAGATCGCCCTGGGCGGGGTTTCCGCAGCCGACATGGCCCGGATTATCGTCGCTTATGAGCCGGTCTGGGCCATCGGCACCGGTAAGACTGCCACATCGGCTCAGGCCGGCGAAGTCTGCGGCGTGATCCGCCGCACGGTGGCGGGCCTTTACGGCGACAAGGTGGCGGATGCCCTCACAGTGCAGTACGGCGGCTCGATGAAGCCCGGCAACGCGGCCGAGCTGTTGGCTCAGGCGGATGTGGACGGCGGCCTTATCGGCGGCGCGTCCCTCAAGCCGGCTGATTTTGCCGCGATCATCGAGGCGGCTTCCCGCTGATGGCGGCGCCGACTCTCTCGCATATTCCGGAAGGGAATGGTCAATCAATGAAAAAACCAATCGCTCTGATTATCATGGACGGATTCGGTATCAATTCCTCGGCCTACGGCAATGCCATCGCCGCGGCAAAAAAGCCAAATCTGGATCGTCTGATGAAAGAATACCCCATGACCACCATCGGCGCCTCCGGTCTGGACGTGGGCCTGCCCGACGGCCAGATGGGCAACAGTGAAGTCGGTCATACCAATATCGGTGCCGGCCGGGTCGTCTATCAGGAACTGACCCGTATCACCAAATCCGTCGAAGAAGGCGCCATTCGGGAAAATTCTGCGCTGAAAGAGGCTATGGAGGCCTGCCGGGCGGACGGCAAGGCGCTGCATTTAATGGGCCTGCTTTCCAGCGGCGGTGTGCACAGCCACATTGACCATCTGTTCGGCCTGCTGGATATGGCCAAGTCTCTGGGGCTGACGAAAGTCTATGTCCACTGCTTCATGGATGGCCGCGACGTGCCGCCTTCCTCCGGCAAAGATTTTGTCGCGCAGCTCCAGCAAAAGCTGGCCGCCCTTGGCATGGGCGCTATCGCTACCATTGCCGGCCGGTATTACGGCATGGACCGTGACAATCGCTGGGAACGGGTCATCAAGGCTTATGACGCGATTGCCTGCGGCGAAGGCGCAAAAGCGGCCGACCCGGTCAAGGCCATGGAGGATTCCTATGCGGCCGGTGTCACCGACGAATTCGTCGTGCCGGTCGTCTGCGGCGATTACAAAGGCGTCGCAGAGGGCGACGGGATGATCATGTTTAATTTCCGTCCCGACCGTGCACGGGAAATCACCCGCACTTTCGTGGACCCTGCGTTCAGCGGTTTTGAGCGTCGCAAGGGCTATTTCCCCGTCCGCTATGTCTGCATGACGCAGTATGACGCCACCATGCCCAATGTGACGGTGGCTTTTGGGCCGGAAAAACTCAAAAACACCTTCGGTCAGTATATCAGTGAGAAGGGCCTCACGCAGCTGCGCATCGCGGAAACGGAAAAATACGCCCACGTGACCTTCTTTTTCAACGGCGGGGTCGAAAAGCCCTACGAAGGCGAGGACCGGGTGCTGGTGCCCTCTCCGAAAGTGGCTACCTATGATCTCAAGCCGGATATGAGCGCGCAGGAGGTCACCGACAAGGTGGTCGAGCGCATCCACAGCGGCAAATACGACGCAATCATCCTCAACTTTGCCAACTGCGACATGGTCGGCCACACCGGTGTGTTCGACGCGGCGGTCAAGGCGGTCGAGACGGTGGATTTGAGCGTCGGCCGTGTGGTCGAGGCTGTCAGCGCCATGGGCGGCGTGTGTCTGATCACCGCCGATCACGGCAATGCCGACAAGATGATGGAACCGGATGGCACGCCCTTCACGGCGCACACCACCAACCGGGTGCCTTTCATCGTCACCGGCTATCCCTGCCATCTGCGGGAGGGCGGCCGACTGGCCGACATAGCGCCCACCATGCTGCATATCATGGGTCTGCCCATCCCGTCTGAAATGACCGGTACACCCCTGACTGAAAAATAATCGCAAGCGATCCTGCAGGCCCCGACCCGCCTCGCTTCGGAGGCAGGACGGGGCCCCGCTTTGTCCCGAGCTCCCCTCAGCCCAGCAGCAGCCGCACACTGACCACGCTCATGATAAAACCCATCAGATCGGCCGTCAAGGCGGCAGGGAGGGTGTGACGCGTTTTGGAAACGCCCACGGCCCCATAATAGACCGTCACCGTGTAAAAAGTCGTCTCGGTCGAGCCCTGCAGCACCGAAGCAATTCGGCCGGCGGGGCTGTCGGGTCCGCTTGTTTTTAAAATGTTTTCCAGCAGGGAAAGGGAGCCGCTGCCTGATATGGGCCGCATCAGCGCCAGCGGCAGCACATCCGTGGGGATACGCAGCGTGCGGCAGACCGGCCCCGCCCAGGCGGCGATCAATTCAAACACACCGCTGGCCCGCAGCATGGCGATGGCGGTCATCAACGCGATCAGCGACGGCAGAATATTGACGGCCGTCGAAATTCCCTCCTTCGCCCCGCTGAGGAAAAGGTCGAACACATTTTCCCGCTTGACCAGCCCTGCCAGCACGATCAGCGCCATGACTGCGGGTATGACATAATCGCCGAACGCGGCCATTCATACGCCGCCTTTCCGGACGGCCAGCAT
Source organism: Bacillota bacterium (assembly GCA_023391835.1). Classification (GTDB taxonomy): domain Bacteria; phylum Bacillota; class Clostridia; order Oscillospirales; family Ethanoligenentaceae; genus JAEWAE01. The sequence continues at coordinate 14,302 of JAEWAE010000009.1, read as the reverse complement.
CTTTGCCAGCAGCACCCCCGTGACGAGGGCCACGACGGATGTGAGCCACGTGCACGGCAGCGTGGCAAACGGTGCCGCCGAGCCGTATTTGATGCGCAGCGCGGCGATGGTGGTGGGCACGAGTTGGATAGAGGCGGTGTTGACCACTACGAACATGGCCATGGAGTCGGTGGCCACCCCCTTGCGGGGGGCGCTGTCAGCCATGCATTTCATGGCTCGCAGCCCCAGAGGCGTAGCCGCATTGCCAAGACCCAGCAGATTGGCCGTGATATTCATGGTGATGGCCTGCATGCCTTCCGACTCCGGCTTCATATCAGGGAAAAGCCGCCGCGTCAGCGGCGACAGCATCCGGCTGACGGCGTGCGTCACGCCGGCGTATTCCGCAATGCGCATCAACCCGCTCCACAGGCAGATGGTGCCCATCAGCAGCAGGAAAAGTTCCACCGCACCGGCGGCGCCTGAGACCGCCGCCTGAGAGACCGCAGCGATACGGCCGGTCGCCGCGCCGACGACGATCGACAGCAGGATCAGACCCGACCAGACCCATTTCATCATCACTATCCACCCCCGACACACACCGGGCGCTTTGTCCCGCGGCGCCTGTCCGGCAGCCCGGTACTCTTCAAAATTATATGCCTAATATTTACCAGTCATGCCGGAGCGGGTATTGACAAATAATGCAAAATGCGATATATTAATACAGTCAATTGCAAGGAACGACAAAATATAGTATATTCTGGAGGCTTTTTAGAATGAAATCTACCGGCATTGTTAGAAAAGTGGATGAACTTGGGAGAATCGTTCTCCCGATCGAGCTGAGAAGGACCCTCGAAATTTCCGAGAAAGACGCACTGGAAATCTATGTGGACGGGGATGCCGTGGTTCTGAAAAAGTACGAGCCCTCCTGCATCTTCTGCGGCAACGCCAAAGACATCATCAATTTCAAAGGCCGGAATGTCTGCCCTGCGTGCATCAAGGAACTCACCGACAAATAACCATCCACCCTGTATGGACGTACATATCCGATTCCTGCGGAATCGGATGACTTTTTGTCCCAAAACGGCCCGGAAAAGAGACAAGCTCTTTCCGGGCCGTTTTCCCAATTGTGTGCCTGCATATTCAGGTCGGATTTTTACGCAGCCCGCCGAAAAACTGCCGGAGCAGGATGGAACATTCGGGCTCCAATACGCCGCGTATCACCAGGGGGGTATGGTTGAACGGGCAGGCGAAAAGGTCGATGAGCGACCCGCAGGCACCGCCCTTCAGGTCGGCCGCACCGATGATCACCGTGTCGACACGCGCATTGATGATAGCGCCGGCACACATGGGGCACGGCTCCAGCGTCACATAGAGGCTGCATCCGCTCAGCCGCCAGTTGCCCAGCGTCCGGCAGGCGGCGTCGATGGCCATGACTTCGGCATGCATCAGAGCGTTTTGCCGTTCTTCCCGCCGGTTGCGGCTGGCGGCCAATACGCGGCCCTCACGCACCATGACGGCGCCCACCGGCGTTTCACCCGCCAGACCGGCCTGACGGGCCTGCTCTAGCGCCAGGCGCATGAAAGCCGTATCCTGCTCACGGTCCCGGCCGCCCATCAGATCACCTTCATATAAAAGACAGCCAACAGTACCGTCACGGCTGTGAAGGCCATGGTGCCGGGCGTGAGGAAAAAGCGCTTTACCGCGAACGAAGCGGGGAAGGCAGCCTTCCAATACCGGGCAGCCCGTTCCCGCCAGTCGATGCGGTCTCGATGATCCACAAAAAACCACACGCACGCCACCATGGCCAGGATGACGACCACATAGTAAAAGGCCTGCGCGTTGTTGCTGCCCACCTGGATGGAAAGCGCATCCGTGCCGACGCTCAGGGTGTTGACGACGGCATGCATGCCGATCGTCACCCAGATGGAGTCGGTTTCGATCACCAGCACACCAAATACTAGACCGAGCAGGAAAGCCAGCACCATCTGAGGCAGGTCGCCGTGCACCATGCCGAAAAGAATCGCCGACATCACCACGGCAAATCCGTTGCCGAAACGCCGCAAATTCTGCAGAATCATGCCGCGGAAGATAAATTCCTCACACAGCGGTGCCAGCACACAGATCTGCAGCACATACACCACCTGCGCCGGGCCGGACTGCGGCAGCGTCAGCCCTTCCGGGGAGGAGGCCTGCAGACCGAGGAAACTGAGAAATCCTTCAATGTAGCTGACGGCAAAAGCAGCCAGCCCCGTAGCGGCCAACACTACTGCTAATGCGGGCAGGATGGCTCCGGCTTTCTTGGGAGCCCGTACCGGAATGATCCGGAAGGGGTTTTCCTTCAAAAAATACGACTGCAGCACAAAGGGAAGGAACATATAGGAAAAATACATCATGCAATTGGCCAGATTGGCCCACACCGAGTTGGATTCCTGCAAAAAGGCGAGAGAGAAGCCAGCCGTACGATCCCCTAGAATGAACGCCCGGAACAGGAAAGACACCAGCGCCAGTATCAGCGCGATGGCGGTGCCCACGATCTGCGGGATAAACAGCGTCACACCGAACGTGTTGGAAACCCGCCGCAGCGCCCACAGCAGGTGCATATCCTCCGTCACCGACTCGGGGGGCGGCGCGATTTCTTCGAGCTCACGGGGGATCTTAAATTCGTCCATTTCTTCCATGGGCAGTTCCTTTCCTTTGGATGATTGGCACGTCCGCACGGCGCTCGGCGTAAAGCCCGGCCGTACCGGCGATATTGCCATCATTGTAGCACAAAGAGCCGCCGAATGCAAAAAGGAGGGCCTTTACAGGGAGCTTATCAGCAGCGCGATATTCAGCCCCGTCACGATCAGGCCGGTGATCCAAAGCAGCACTTTGTCCAGCCGGGAGTTTGCGAATTTGCCCATCACGCGGCGGGAAGAGGTCAGCGATATGAGAGCAAAGATCGTAATGGGGAGCTGAAGGCTAAGCAGCATCTGGGAATAAACCAGCCCCTCGAAGGGGGACGCGATCAAAAACACGATAAGCGCCGCCGGCACCATGGTGATGAGCACCCCGGCCTTGGTGTGCCGGTCGTTTATGTCATAGGGCTCGGCGAAAATGCCCGCAAAAATGCTGCCCCCGGCCATGCCGGCGGTGATGCTCGACGACAGCCCGGCAAACAGCAGCGCCACGGCGAACACGATGGAGGCCCCGCCGCCCAGCAGGGGTGTCAGCATCGACTGGGCCTGGCTCAGGTCGGTCACCGTCTCATGACGGGTGAAAAAGGTTGACGCCGCCATCAGGATCATAGCGCTGTTGATCGCCCAGCCGATGAGCATCGACAGCAGCGTGTCGGCAAATTCATAGTTGAGCTGCCGGCGGATCACCGACTCGTCCTGCAGGTTCCACTGCCGGCTCTGGATCACTTCGGAATGCAGAAAGAGGTTGTGGGGCATCACCACGGCACCCAGCACGCTCATGATGATCGGCAGCGAGTTTTTGGGAAAAGCCGGCATCACCCAGCCCACCGCCGCTTCGTTCCAATGGATGTGCACAATGCAGATTTCAAACAGGAAAGAAAGCCCGATCAGCGACACAAAGCCGATGATGACTTTCTCAATTTTCTTATAGGAATTGGTAAACTGCAGAAAAACGGCTGTTGCCAGCACCAGCAGCGTGCCGATTTTGACCGGCAGGCGAAACAGCATATTCAGCGCGATGGCTCCGCCCAGGATCTCAGCCATAGCGGTGGATACGGAGGCCAGCACCGCGGTACCCAGCACGAGGTTTTTGACCCACGGGTGGAAATACTCGGTTGCCGCCTCCGAAAGGCACTTGCCGGTGACGATGCCCAGATGGGCCGCGTTATGCTGCAGTATGATCAGCATGATGGTCGACAGCGTGACCATCCACAGAAGTTTGTAGCCATAGCCTGAGCCCGCCGCAATGTTGGAAGCCCAGTTGCCCGGGTCGATAAACCCCACCGTTACCAGCAGGCCCGGCCCCAGATATTTGAGAAAATGGATAGCCGCCGCCCGGGAACCGGTCCGCTCCTGCGAATCTTTCACGAAAATCACCCCATTGTATAATCATAGCATGTCTGGGCCTCCCAATGCAATCGCCCTGCGGCAGATTTCGCCAAAAAACGAGCCTGCGTTCCAATGCCGCCCACAGGGGGAGTGCTGCCTTTCGATTCCCGTACGCGGCGAAAAACTGCGGTTCCGGGCGATTTTTTATCGGAATCCCCCTTGACACCTGTGGGATCCCATGCTACAATACAAATTGTAATCATTACATAAATGAAATAAAACCAAGTGATGGTGCGTTATGCCGCAATCCTTAGATATTGGGCAGTTTCTTACCGCTCATCATATCCGGCCGTCTTATTCGCGTATTCGCATTTTTAAATATCTGTTTGAAAAACGTTCGCACCCGACGGCCGATGAAATATACGGCGTGCTGGTGCCGCAGCTGCCGACGCTTTCCCGTACCACCGTGTATAACACGCTCGATCTGTTTGCACGGGAGGGAATCGTGCGGGTGCTCACCATTGAGGATAACCAGAAACGTTACGACGCTGATATGGCGCCTCACGGGCATTTCCGCTGCCGCCGCTGCGGTCGTATTTATGATTTCGCGGTGGAGGGGGTCCGCACGGCGGGCCTCGAAGATTTCGAAGTGCTATCGGGCCATGTCTATTACTATGGGTTCTGCCCCGCGTGCCGGAAGCTTCGGCTGGAAGACCGGCCGGAGAGAAGCGCCGGGGATGACCAATAAATTTATCAGTGGGGTGTTACATAATGAAGGATTTAGCTGGTACCAAGACCGAACAGAATCTTCAGACGGCCTTTGCGGGTGAATCGCAGGCCCGGAACAAGTACACCTTCTTTTCCTCCGTGGCGAAGAAAGAGGGGTACGAGCAGATTGCCGGCATTTTCGAAGAGACGGCCAACAATGAAAAAGCGCATGCAAAGCTCTGGTTCCAGGCTCTGGGCGGCATCGGTGATACCGCGGCCAATCTGAAGGCTGCCGCCGCCGGTGAAAACTACGAGTGGACCACCATGTACAAGGGCTTTGCCGAGACGGCGAAGGAAGAAGGTTTCCCGGAGCTGGCCAATCTCTTTTCCATGGTTGCCGACATCGAGAAGAGCCATGACGAGCGCTATCAGGCCCTGCTCAAGAATTTAAACGAAGGCAAGGTTTTCCTCAAGGACGGCTCCGTTGTGTGGCGCTGCCGCAACTGCGGGCATATCCATGTGGGCAAGAATGCGCCGATGGTCTGCCCGGTGTGCAAACATCCGCAGTCTTTCTTCGAGATCGTTCCTCAGAATTATTGATTTTTCCCCATTGCAAAAGGAGCGGGCAGGAAAACCTGCCCGCTCCTTTTATGATTTTCCTCCGGTCATAATTGCGCCATCAAGCCGAATTTTCGGCGCAGCCGCGTAAGTTTGCGCTCGATGGGGCCCGCCAGCAGAAGCAAAAACGCAGCGGTCGCCACGGCGAGTATCGTGTCGAAATAGAGCCCCGTGCTCCATGCGGTCATAAGCGCCGCCCAGGTGGGCAGCCCGCCGAACGACGAGACCGTCCAGAAATCCATGATGAAGCCGTACAGATATCCCGACAGCAAGCCGAAAAGGCAAAGGCTCCACCGTCGTTGCAGCCGGCCGGATTGCCGCAGCGCCCCGGCCAGAAACCCCACGGCTCCGCAGCAGTACATTTGCCACGGTGTCCACGGCCCCTGACCAAAAAAGACGTTTGACGCGAGCATGGCAACCGCCCCGGTCAAAAAGCCGGCCTCCGGCCCAAAAGTCAGCGCCGTGATGATCACGACGGCCAAAATGGGCTTGAACTGCGGCAGCGCGGCGAAGGCCAGCCGGCTGACGGCCGCAATGGCCGCCATCACGGCGATGGGCACCAACTCCCGCGCCTTGGGCCGCCGTTTTTCAAAGACCAAAAAAAAGGGCAGCATGGCCAGCACCACGATGGCTGTGCTCATCAAGTCGTAATACCGGCCGCCTGTAAAAAGGCCGGCCGCCAGTATGGCCGGAATGACCAGAACGGTGAGACCCGCCGCCAGCATCAGGCGGATGGTTTGCGCTGAGCGGTGCATCGGTGGACCACCTCCTTACACGTGACGGCACCGGGGAATATTTCCCGGGCAATGCGGCAAGCAGCCGTGGTGTAAAACCGGTTCCCGGCGAAAAAACGATCCGGCGGGTCTTCCGACACCACTTCTCCGTTAAAAAAGAGCTGGCAGTCGTCGGCGTATTCGGCCGCGAATTCCAGATCGTGGGTCGCCAGCAGCACGGCGGCCCCTTCCCGCGCCAGACGGCGCAGGATACCAGCAAACTCCGCCTTGAAGTGGGCATCCAGCCCTTTGGTCGGCTCGTCCAGCAGCAGCACCGGCGGCTGGCGCAGCAACAGCTTGGCAAAAGCGGCCTTTTGCTGTTCGCCGCCGCTCAGGTCATAGGGGTGACGTTCCAGCAGAGCGGCGAGGCCCATTTCCTCCACGACGCGTTCCAACTGCTTTTCGGCGCCGCAGTCGGCAGCGGTCTCTTCCATATCCTCCCGTACCGTGTCGCGCACAAACAACAGCTGCGGATTCTGCGGCAGCAGCGCCGCGCCGACGGTCGGCTTTTTCCCCATAAAACGTACCTGACCACGCTGCGGATGCCGCAGACCCGCCAGCATGCCCAGCGCGGTGGTCTTGCCGGTGCCATTGCCGCCCAGCAGGCAGGCGATCCGTCCGGGATACACCCGCAGATGCGTCCCCCGCAGCACATCCGGCCCTTCCCGGTCATACCGGAACCACACGTCCCGTAGCTCGGCCGCCGGCTCGGGGCGTTCGCTCACCGGGGCGGGGGAAAGAGACGCCTGCGCATGAAAGTTTGCTTTCAGCCACCGGGTGCCGTCCCGCACCGACAGCGGGCAGGGCCCGGTGCCGGCGGCACCCGCAAAGATGCGTGCCGCCGCGGGGAATCCGTCGAAGACCGGGTGGCCGCCTGCGGTAAAACGACCGGCCGTGCGTTCCGGCGTGTCACAGCCGGTCAGACGCCCCTCTTCCAGCACCCCGACCCGGTCGGCCAGGGGGAAGACCTCCTCCAGCCGGTGCTCGGTCAGGATCACGGTTACGCCAAGCTCGCGGTGGATTTTCCGCACCGTGTCGATAAAATGCCCCGCGGCGATGGGGTCCAGCTGCGCCGTGGGCTCATCCAGCAGAAGCACCCGCGGCTGCATCGCCATCACGGCGGCAAGATTGAGCATCTGCAGCTGCCCGCCCGACAGTTCCGCCACGCTGCGGTCAAACCACCCCTGGATGCCGAAAAAGCTTGCCATTTCTGCCACCCGCCGCCGGATGACGGGTGTGGGCAGGCCGAGATTTTCCAGCCCGAATGCCAGCTCATGCCAGACCTTGTCGGTCACCGCCTGATTTTCCGGCTGCTGAGTCACATAGCCGATTTCTCCGGCTGAACGGCGTAGTCCCAGCTTGTCCACATCCTGCCCGTCATATCGTACGCTGCCGCTGTGCGTGCCGTAAGGGGTCAGCTCCCGCTTGAGCTGGCGCAGCAGCGTACTTTTGCCCGACCCGGAAACGCCGCAGAGCAGCAGAAACTCCCCCGCCTCCACGGCGAGGGTCACATCCCGCAGCGCCGGTATGCTTTGACCGGGGTAGGTGAAGGTCAGGTTGCGGATATCGATGAGCGCCATTTCATTTCCTCCCGGAGTGCCAACAGACAGGGTGTGAGATTGAGCAGCAGGAAAGCCACCCCCGCCACAAAGGTGAGGGGCGTGGGCCGCGCCCAGCGAATATAGGGGTAATACTGGAACCGAAGCGCACCCGAGGCCAGCCCCGCCGCAACGGCTGCAGCTTCCGCCGCTATGATGCCGAGTAGGCAGGCATCCCGCTTTGCAAACCGGAATACGGCGTAAAAACTGCGCCCCCGCAGCCCGTAGCCTCTGGCTTTCATGGAATCGGCGGTTTCCACGGCGTTTTCCAGCGCCCAGGTGATGAGAATAGACAGCATCCGCATGCCATGCCGGGCACGCGCGGCCACGCTGCCGGTATGTATATCCGCGCCGACGCCCCGCTGAGCCTCGGCGATGCGCCCAAGCTGCCGCCGCATGCGCGGAATCAGACGCAGCGTCATAGACAGCAGCATCGACAGTGCCGGCGCAGCCCGGCCGAACAGATAGAGCATCCGGTCGGAATCGGTCATCTCATTGAGGCAGTAAAACCATCCGAGCACCGCCGCCAGCATGACGCCGGAGGCACAGCCATAGACGACGGCTTCCATGGTCAGCGGGTTGCCGTCGGGCAGATAGGCGAGGATGACAAAGCCTGTGTGCACAAACAGCGGGTTGAGCACAGCCACCAGCAGCATCAGCGGCAGTGCTGTGCACAGCCAGAAACGTATCGCCCGCCGGCCGGCCAGCATCCCCGAGCAGGCCGCGGTGCCAAGGAGCGAAATGGCCAGAAACACCGGATCGGTCAGACACATGCTGCCGCCGAGGACAGTCACGAAAAACACAAGGCCCACCACGGGATTCGGGAGCGTGAATCGGCCCTTCATGGCAGGCCTCCTTTCGCATATTTTACTTTATGTCTTTCCCCAGATCGCAGGTGTAGAGGAATTTGACGTCGTCGCCATTTTTCAGCACCTGCTGCGATACGCCATTATCCGAAACAGTACCGTTGACCGAATACATCCACCCGCTGAGCGGACCGCAGTCAGCATTTTTCTCTGCGAGGTTATGAATGCTGGTGATATATACCGTATGGTAGGTGGAAGAGCCTTTATGGATGACGGAAATATTTTTTTCTTGCCCGACCCTAGTCAGCAAATCAAAAACCGTATCTCCCTGATGCATGGTAACGGTGGTTACCGATAAAATCACGCCGTCTGCCGGCACGACTGTGCGATCCGAAACCTTGCTCACCGCCGTGTCACAGCGGATGGTCAGTTTCACGTTTATGGCGTTTGGGTCTGGCGTGGGCGCATCAGATGGAACAGACGACGCGGAGGGGGAGGCAGGCGTGGAAGAAGTGCCGGAAGGAACCGTGCGACTATGCGACATCGACGAGGCTGTGGAAGATGGAGCCGAAGCGGCGGACGCCGGCGAAGATGTCGCAGAAACAGCCGAGGCAGCGGCAGAGGCGGTGGGATCGGGGGCTTTTGCGAGATACGCTTCCCCCATCACGGGCGGGGAAAGTGCGGCAACGCCCGCCGTCACCTGAGCGCCGCCCGCGTCGGCCGCGTGATCGCCAAGCCAGGTGTAAAGGCGATAGCTTCCGTCTGCCAAGCTCTTGCCGAGTGTGATGGAAAGAGTGGGGTTCCCCGGCAAAGCCGCCTGCGCAGCGGTCTGCGCCTGCGCAGCGGTCTGATAGATAAAGATGTCGCCACCGGCCTGCTGACGCACGGCGATCTCGTCGGCGGGGTGAAACGTGACTTTGAGGTTCACATCCGACGGAGTCTGAATATCCGGGCCGACGAACGTCCACTCATACGCGATGCCGTCGCTTTTGCCGCGATAGATGGCGATGTCCCCGCTTTTTTTCAAAGCGGCCAGTTCCACTTTGCGCACGATGCCGTCCGTTGGGATGGCCCGCACCCGCGAAGTCTGTGTGGCGGCATGGGCGCAGCCCGGCAGTATGGCGGCGAATAGCGCCGCGGCGCCCAGCAGCCATGCGGATATTTTGTGTCGGAATTTCAAAGCGTACACCTCCCGCCGTTTCCTTTCCATTGTACCGGAATATTTGAAAAAATCAAGTTCCCCGTTTGGTACGCGGCCGCCGGATTAGAGCGGGTCCGCTTGCAAACCCTGGATGGATGGCGTATAATCGGCCCAATGAAAGGGAGGACGTGCAATGGGGCAAATGGGGCTGATCCATATTTACACGGGTGACGGGCAGGGCAAGACCACCGCCGCGCTGGGCCTTGCCCTGCGCGCCTGCGGCGCGGGCATGCGGGTGCTGATCGTGCAGTTTCTCAAGGGCAGGGATACCGCCGAGCTGGCGGCTCTTGCACGGCTCGGCATCCCCGTGGTGCGTGGCACGGCGGACAAATTCGTCCCCGCTATGACGCCCGCCGAGCGGGCAGACTGCCGCCGTCAGCAGCAGGCCTGTCTGGAGCAGGCGCGTGCGAAGGCCCCTGCGTACGATCTGTTGGTGCTCGACGAAGCCTTCGGCGCCGTGTCTGCGGGAATGTTCTCTCTTGACGAACTGACCGACTTTGTGGCCCGCAAGCCAGCCCACACCGAGCTGGTGCTTACGGGGCGGGATGCGCCCGAGTCTCTGATGGCCCGGGCCGATTATGTGTCGGAAATCCGCTGTGTACGGCACCCCTTCGACAGAGGGGTAACCGCCCGACGGGGCATCGAATACTGACCGAATTCACACCCTGTCACCACGGAAAAGCGGCGCCGCTTCTCATAAGGGAAGCGGCGTCGTTTGCACATATACAGGCGTTTCATACGTGTAAAGCTATCTGACTTTACACGTATGAATATCACGTTTCCCGCTCAGTCGGCGCTGCTGTCCCGGAAAAGATACCCCGTCATGGAAAGCGAACCCATCACCCGCGCGTCGTTAAAGACGGTGACTCGGTCCTCGGGCACGACGGCGCCCAGCACACTCAGCAGGGGGTAAAAATGATCGGGGCTGGGCACGGCGCGGCGTGCGGAATTGCCTGCCCCGGCGTAGCGCACGACCGCGTCGAAATCGGATGCTTCGATGTGCTCCCGCACATAACGATCGAATTCATCCGCCCACGGGTAACCACCCGCCATATCCCAGCCGACTTCCCGCAGGTTATGCACCACGTTGCCACTGCCCAGAATCAATACACCCTCATTCCGCAGGTCGGCGAGCTTTTGCCCGACGGCCAGCTGTGCCTCGGCCGGGGCGGTGCCGTCCACACTCAGCTGGCACACGGGATACTGCGCTTGGGGGTACATCCGGTGCAGCACCGTCCATGCACCGTGGTCGAGCCCCCAGGTGTTATCGATCTTGACCGCTGTCCCGCTCAGCAGCGCCGCGGCCCGGTGAGCCAGCTCCGGTGCGCCCGGGGCGGGGTATACGATGTGGTAAAGCTCCTCGGGGAAACCGTACATGTCGTACACCATGCGCAACTGTGCCGTGTCGGTGACGCGCAGCCCGCGGGTGAACCAGTGGGCTGAAATCACCAGGATGGCTTTCGGAGCCGGTATATGATCCGGCAGCCGGGCCCATTCCCGGGTAAATTCGGTATCCTCGACGGCGTTCATGGGGGAACCGTGCCCCACAAACAAAACCGGCATGCGCGGCATACGCCTCATCTCCTGTCATAAATCCACATGCGACTGCCTTCATTATATCGGCAATCGCGGCGAATGCAAAGTATTTTTTGTAAATAACCGGTCGGTGGCCGTCTGAAATTCTTGACAGCCGCATATATAGTAACTATAATGGTAACAGAAAGGAGCGGGAGAGCATGTTTTCGACCAAACTGTCAGTCAGCGTCCATATTCTCTGCATGGTCGCTCTGCGCAGCAGCCCGGCCGTCACATCCGAGCATATTGCGGAAAGCATTTGCACCAATCCCGCTCTGGTCCGCCGCCTGATGAGCCGGCTGCGCCGGGCACAGCTGATCCGCACCTGCCAGAAGCGGGGTGCCGTGGGTCTTGGCCGCCCGGCGGAGGAGATTTCTCTCCGTGATGTTTTTTTCGCGGTGGAACCCGAGCGGCGGCTTTTCGACCTTCACACCGGCACCAATACCCGCTGCCCGGTGGGGGCTCATATCGGCGAAGTGATGACGGATATTTATGAGCGGGTGCAGACCGGCTTCGACAGCCAGCTGCAAAGCATCCGCCTGTCGGATATTTTGGATAAATTAAAGGAAAGAGGAGTCACATGATGCGTATTGCAATCATTGGAGCCAGCGGCATGGCCGGCAGCGCGATTTTTCGCGAAGCCGTGCGCCGCGGGCATGCCGTCACGGGGATCGTCCGCGACGGGGAAAAAGCAAAAAAACTTCTGGGCAGTCAGGCGTCCATTCTTGTGAAAGATGCGTTTTCGCTCGACTGCGCCGACCTGGCGGGCTTCGACGTGGTGGTCGACGCATTCAGCACGCCGCCCGCCGTTGCCTACCGGCATGTCGATCTGGCGGCCCGGCTGGTTGCCATGTTCCGGGAGATGGAAAGCCCCCGCCTGTTTTTCATCCTCGGGGCGGGCAGTCTGCTGGATGGGGACGGCCGGCCTTTTGTGGAAACCATTCGCCGCATGCCCGGCGCCGACGCCTGGGTGGCCATACCGGTCAGCCAGAAGCGGGAGTTGGATTTCCTGCGCGGGGTCGATAACGTCAGCTGGGTGGGGGTTTCACCCTCAGCCACCTTTGAGCCGGGGCAGGCGCATACGCCCGTGCGGGGCACCGATCATCTGCTCACAGCGGCGAACGGCAAATCCCATGTGACCAGCGGCACGATGGCCGTGGCGATACTTGATGAGATTGAGAAACCTTCGGTCGTCCGGGCACGCTTCACCGTGTCCGACTGACCGGTAAAATTATTGAGCAGGAGGAATCATCATGTCAGAAAAAGCGATCGGCATTTTTGTCGGCAGCCTGCGGAAGGGCTCTTACAGCCGGGCTGTGGCCCGGTATCTGGCTCTGGCGGCGCCGGGAGGCGTGAAAACCCGGTTTATCGAGATCGGTGATCTGCCGCTTTATAACCCCGACCTCGACGACGAGGGCAACCCGCCGGCCCAGTGGGTGCGGCTGCGTAAAGAGCTGGAAGGCATCGACGGCTGCCTTTTCGTGACGCCTGAGTATAACCGTTCCATCCCCGCCGCGCTGAAAAATGCGCTGGATGTGGGCTCCCGCCCTTATGGGCAGAATAAGTGGAGTGGCAAGGCGGGCGGTATCGTCAGCGTGTCGCCCGGCAGTCTGGGGGCCTTCGGCGCCAACCATCAGCTGCGTCAGCCGATGGTTTTCCTCAACGTATTGATGATGCAGCAGCCGGAAGCTTATCTCGGCAATATTGCCTCCTGCCTGGATGACAAGGGTGAAATGGTCAGCGAATCCACCCGCAAATATCTCACCCAGTACATGCAGTCGTTTGCCAAGTGGGTCAACACCGTGACCGCGGCCCGGTGATCGGGTTTTCGTGTCGGCATAGGGAAGGAGACGGACCGGATTGAACGTACTGATGCTTAACGGCAGTTCGCATCCCCGCGGCTGCACTTACACCGCCCTGGCGGAAGTGGCCGGCGCCCTGAAGGAAAACGGCGTCGATTCTGAAATCCTTTTTCTGGGCAACGCGCCGTTGCGCGACTGCATCGCCTGCGGCAAATGCGAAAATCTGCCCAATGCCTGCGTGTTTGACGACGACGTGGTCAATCAGATTCTGCGCAAGGCGGAGCAGGCCGATGGATTTGTATTCGGCTCGCCCGTCTATTACGCGCACCCCTCGGGCCGGTTGCTGTCGGTGCTTGACCGGGTGTTTTACGCGGGGTCGGCCGTTTTGGCCGGTAAGCCTGGCGCAGCGGTGGTTTCGGCCCGCCGTGCGGGCACGACCGCTTCACTCGACGTCATCAATAAATATTTTACCATTGCCTGCATGCCGGTGGTCTCCTCCACCTACTGGAACATGGTCCACGGCAACTCGCCGGAGGAGGTCCGGCAGGACCTGGAAGGGCTGCAGTCCATGCGCAACATCGGCCGCAATATGGCCTGGCTGCTGCACAGCATCGAGGCGGGCCGCGCCGCGGGAGTCGCCGCCCCGAAACCCGAACATTCCAATCGAACGAATTTCATCCGCTGACGCCGGCGGCCCGGCGGGCGGAGCAGGAGGGAGCACTATGGTGACCCGGATTGTATTCCATGTGGACGAATCGAAAAAATGGGAAATGACGCTGGGGAATCTGGCCCATGTCGTCGGGGCGGTGGATATGACGGATTCCCGCATCGAGGTCGTGGCCAACGGGGGCGCGGTGCGCCAGTATCTAGGCGACGGGCCTGAGGCCGGGACCGACTCCATGAAGCGGCTGGCGGCGGCCGGTGTGCGTTTTACGGCCTGCCGCAATGCGCTGGTCGGCTTCGGTATCCATGCGGAGCAGCTGCTGCCCTTTGTCGAGGTCGTGCCTTCCGGTGTGCTGGAATTGGCCGGTCGGCAGGCGGAGGGGTATGCCTATATCCGCCCGTGACTGTCCACGGTAAAAAAGCAGGGGAGTTTTTCGCTCCCCTGCCAGATTGTCGAAGAACCCATCCGACGCATTAAGCGAAGGATGGGTTCTTTCCATAGGAGAAAACGGCATAATGCAAAATCAGGATAAATCGAGAGGGACGACCATTCCGCCACTTCCACATTGCCA
>JAEWAE010000001.1 GCA_023391835.1 Bacillota bacterium | reverse complement strand
CGCTTTAGCGGCGGCCTGTAAAGATAATGCGGTTGGCAGATTTTTTCAATGCGTCTTAAGACGCATGTCAGTAATATGCCCTTCTAGGGCTGGTGCATACCACGCGTTCAACGCGTGGTTTTGATTTATGCCTATGCGCGCCGATCGTTTCCACTCAGCCGCGGGCGGGGAGAGGGGAGAGTGCAACGTCGGTGTCCTCTTCCAGCGGGCGGAGGACTTCCAGCGAGCCGGCGCCCGCCTGCAGCCAGATCGGCGCCGTTTGAGGCGTGAGGATGGCCGGCATGCGGTCGTGAAACGCACCGATGGCACGGTTGGGCGGCGTGGTGACGATGGTGAAACAGAAGCCGGGGCGGCCGTCCGCCCCGTGGAAGGGCGCCCACAGGCCCGCCAGATAGAAAAAGCGTCGCGCCGGCAGAGCGACGCGATAGCGTCGGTGGCCCCGGTCGAACTCATAAAACGAGGTGGCGGGCACCAGGCAGCGGTGATGCAGCACCGCGCGGAAAAGCGGCCGCTCCTCCAAACTCTCGGCCCGGGCGTTGAATACCGGCCGGGGGGTGCCCTGCAGCGGGAACCCCCACCGCATCCGCGTCGCCCTGCCCGGCCCGCCGGAGACGATGGCCGTGCCGCCGGGATAAATGTCGTGCCCGATGCATTCCTGCACCGACCCGTCGCCGCATTTGCGCGTGACGGCTTCGCAGATGGCGCGCAGCTCTTCCTCATCCCCGTCGGCCAGCTGAAAAATGGCGCACATGCCGAAACCTCCCCCTTATCGTCTGCCTTTTATTGTATCCGTTTGCCGGGTGGGTGACAACCCCGCCGCACAAAAAGCCGCGGATTTCCGGCTCCCGCTGCCTTGACATCACCCTCCCTGCGGCGTATGATTAGCATGCTAATTGTTAGCTTGCTAAAATGAAGGAGGAAATGCATATGCCGGTCGGTTTGCATATGGCGCTGTATAAGGCCTTCCACGCGCAGAAAAACCACACTAGGCCGGGCATGATGGCCATCGGTCTGTCGCCGGGCCAGCCCAAGGTGCTGCATTATCTGACGCGGCACGACAACTGCATGCAGAAAGATATCGCTTACGCACTGGATATCGAGCCGGCCACCGTGTCGCGGCTGCTCGACAACATGGCTCAGGCCGGAATGATCCGGCGGGCCGAGCCGGGGGAAAACCGGCGGGCGGAGTCGGTTACCATCACGGGGGCGGGGCGGGAAGCCTGTGCGCGCTGGGATGTGCTCTGCGCGGAGGTGGAAGCGGATGCGCTGCGGGATTTTTCGGCACAGGAAAAGGAGCAGTTCATCGGCTATCTCTGCCGGATGTACTGGAATCTGACAGGGAAGCCGGCCGAGTGATCCGGCCGGTCGTTTTATCGGGAGGGGAATAGTTTGATCAGGCGGCTGTTTTCGTATTTTGACCAGTATCGGAAGGATCTGCTGGGCAGCGCCGTGTGCGTAGTGTTCGAGTGTGTGTTCGAGCTGGTGATCCCGCTGATTATGGCGGGAATTATCGACGTGGGCGTGATCCGGCGCGACCGGGGGTATATCCTGCGGCAGAGCGCGCTGATGATTTTGTGCGCGCTGGTGTCGGTGGTGCTGGGCGTGGGGTACGCCCGCATGGCAGCCCGTGCGGGCCAGGGTTTCGGTGCCCGGCTGCGGGACGCCGAGTACCGCAAGGTGCAGGGCTTCTCGTTTGCGAGTCTCGACCGTTTCAGCGGCGCGTCGCTGATTACGCGGCTGACCAGCGACGTGACGATTCTGCAAAACGCCGTGTGCAACGGCATCCGGCCCATGGTGCGCGGGCCGGTGATGATGGTGCTGGCGCTGGTGCTGTCGATCTCGCTCAGCCCGCGACTGGCGGTGGTCTTTATGATCGCCATGCCGGTGCTGGCGCTGGGTCTTTACTTTATTCTGCGCGCCCTCGGGCCCATATACGGCGGGATGCAGCGGGCGCTGGACCGCGTCAATTCCATCGTGCAGGAAAATCTCACGGCAATCCGCACCGTCAAAGCCTTTGCAAAAGGCGGCGACGAGTGCCGGAAATTCGCCGCGGTGAATGAGGAATACCGCAGCCAGTCCGAGCGGGCATTCCACTTTGCCACGCTCAACATGCCGTATTTCCAACTGATCATGTATGCGACCATCGTGTCGCTTTTGTGGTTCGGCGGCAACTTCATCCATCAGGGCAGCATGCAGGTGGGCGAGCTGACGGGCTTTTTGAGCTATGTGCTGCAGATACTGAATTCCCTGATGATGATTTCCAACGTGTTTCTCATGCTCAGCCGTTCCGCCACGTCGGCGCGCCGGGTCTTTGAGGTGCTCGACGAGCCGGCGACTATCGTCGACAACGGCCGGCCCGACGCACGGGTGACGCGCGGCGAGATCGAATTCGACCACGTCGGTTTCCGCTATGACCCCAAGGCGCCGGAATACGTGCTTTCGGACGTGAATCTGCATTTTCATGCGGGGGAAACCGTCGGCATCGTCGGGGGCACCGGTTCGGCCAAGACTTCGCTGGTGCAGCTGCTGCCCCGGCTTTACGACGTGTCGGCCGGGAGCCTCAGAATCGACGGCCGCGACGTGCGGGAATACCCGCTGGGCCATCTGCGCGACGCGGTGGCCATGGTGCTGCAGAATAACACGCTTTTCTCCGGCACCATCCGCGACAACCTGCGCTGGGGCAACCCCGGCGCGACGCAGCAGGAGCTTGATTGGGCCTGCCACATCGCCTGCGCGGATGAATTCCTCAGCCGGATGCCCGAGGGCTACGACACCGACCTGGGGCAGGGCGGCGTCAACGTATCCGGCGGGCAGAAGCAGCGGCTGTGCATTGCCCGGGCGCTGCTCAAGCACCCGCGGGTGCTGATTTTCGACGACTCCCTCAGCGCGGTGGATACCGCCACCGAGGGTGTTATCCGGCGCCGGATGACCGAGGGGCTGCGGGACGCCACCAAGCTCATCATCACCCAGAGGGTGGGCGACATCGCGGATGCCGACCGCATCGTCATTCTCGACGACGGGCACGTCAGCGCCTTCGGCACTCACGCGGAACTGCTGGCGGGGAGCCCCATTTACCGCGATATCTGGGAAACCCAGCGGAAGGGGGCGGCTGTCTGATGCCGAAAACGCTGTCAAGGGAACGACCCAAAGATCTGAAGTATACGCTGCGGATGCTCGGGCATTATCTGCGCCGGCATACGCCGCTGCTCGTGGTGGTGGGGCTGATGGCCACCGTCAGCGCCCTGGCAAACGTACTGGGCACCTATATGTTCAAGCCCGTCATCGACGATTATATCCTGCCGGGGAACATGCGGGGCCTCTTGCGCATGGTGATGCTCATGGCGGGATTTTACCTCGTCGGGGCGGCGGCCGCCTACGGCTACACCCAGCTGATGGTGAAAGCGGCCCAGCGCATCGTGCTGGAAATCCGTGACGATCTTTTCACCAAGGTGCAGAAGCTGCCGCTTAGGTTTTTCGACTCCCATACCCACGGCGAGCTGATGAGCCGCTTCACCAACGATCTGGATACCATTTCCGACGCGCTCAACAACAGCTTCACCGTGCTGATTCAGAATTTCGTCATCATCGTCGGCACCTTTACGGTGCTCATCGTGCTGAACTGGAAGCTTTCCCTCGTCGTCATCGGGGCGTTTTTCGGCATGTCCCTGTTTTTGCGCTACAGCGGCAAGCGCAGCCATGAGTATTTTGACCGGCAGCAGAAGGCCATGGGCGAGCTCAACGGCTTTGTGGAAGAGACCGTGGCCGGGCAGAAAGTGGTGCAGGTGTTCCGCCACGAGCCGGCGAATATGGTGGAATTCACCGTGCGCAACCGGCGGCTGCAGGATGCCGCCACCGGCGCCGTGACCTATTCGGGGCTGCTGATCCCCGTGGTGGTGAGCATTTCTTACCTTAATTATGCCATGTCGGCCTGCATCGGCGCGTTTTTCGCCCTTTCGGGTCAGATCGGGCTGGGCACCCTCGCGTCGTATCTGGTGTATGTGCGCCAGACGGCCATGCCGGTCAACCAGTTTTCCCAGCAGGTCAACTTTATCCTCGCCGCGCTTTCGGGCGCCGAGCGCATTTTCCGCGTCATGGCCGAGCCGGAGGAAATCGACGTCGGCACTGTGACGCTCGTGCGCCCCGAGGCGGGCGCGGATGCCGGCTGGGCCTGGCGCGTGCCCCGGGCGGACGGCGCCTCCGCGCTTGTGCCGCTCAAGGGGGACGTGCGGTTCCACGAAGTGGTGTTCGGCTACCGGGAGGAGCGGCCCATCCTCAAGGGTATTGACATTTACGCCAAGCCGGGGCAGAAAATCGCCTTCGTGGGCTCCACCGGCGCCGGCAAAACCACCATCGCCAGTCTCATCAACCGCTTTTACGATGTGGATAAAGGCTCCATCACCTACGACGGCATCGACGTGCGGGATATCCGCAAGGACGACCTGCGCCGTTCCATCGCCATGGTGCTGCAGGACACCCATCTTTTCAGCGGCACCATTGCCGAAAACATCCGGTACGGCAACCCGCAGGCCGGGCGGGAGCAAGTGGTGGCCGCGGCGAAGCTCGCGGGGGCCGACTCGTTCATCCGGCGTCTGCCCCAGGGCTACGACACCCCCATCACCGGTGACGGCGCGAGTCTGAGTCAGGGCCAGCGGCAACTGCTGGCCATCGCGCGGGCGGCGGTGGCCGACCCGCCGGTGCTTGTGCTTGACGAAGCCACCAGCTCGGTGGATACCCGCACCGAAAAAATCATCGAGGAGGGCATGGACCGGCTGATGCGTGACCGCACGGTCTTTGTCATCGCCCACCGGCTTTCCACCGTGCGCAACGCCAAGGCCATCATCGTGCTGGAAAATGGCACCATCCTTGAACGAGGCAGCCATGACGAGCTGGTGGCCCACAAAGGGCGGTATTACGAGCTGTACACCGGCCGGAGCGAGCTGGCGTAAAACCGCGGCCCCCCGACGCGAAAAAAATCGGTTGGCATGTGCCAAAATGCGCCATTTTATGCGGTACGGTCATGCTACAATAACCGGTAAAGGCCGCTTCCCCATGGGGAAAACCGGGCGGCCGGGGAGGCGCACGGCCTATGCCGCAGATGCAGCGGATCGGAATGTCCGGCCCGAGGGCCGGATTTTTCCGCATCGTACCTGAGAAGCCGGTGAAAAATCCGGCCTGACCGGCATGCCTTGCCATTTGTCCGTCCTCTTAGTATAATGGAGCTGCCGGCGGTGCCGGCGGCGGGGGTGGATGGATGGATATTCTGGCGGCTTCGGACAGGCTCTCACGTATCGAGCTGTCTTTTGACCTCGACGGGCTGCGTGTCCACGTGCTCTGGTTTCGCGCCATGCGCAACGAGGGCGGGTGGCTGATCCGCCGGCACGTGCACTCGAGCTATGAGTTTCACCTCGTGGCGGCGGGCAGCTGCCGGGTGACCCATGCGGGCGGCGAATTCACGGCCCATGCCGGCCAGTTTTATCTGACCGGGCCCCATGTGTGGCACGAGCAGGCATCCACCGGTGGGGAATATGTGGAATACTGTCTCAACTGCGACATCGCCGCGTGCCGGGAACCGGATGCGGACGGCCGGGCGATGCTGGAATCTTTTGTGCGCGCCGGGTGCCGCCCCGTGGCGGATATGGGCGGCATCGACTGCTTTGCCCGGGCGCTGGGAGAGGCCGACGGTCAGAAAACCGGCTATTATTCCATGGTGCGGAGCCTGGCGGCCATGATCCTGACGCTGGCGGCGCGCGCCTTCGACGGGGGGCGGGCATCCGGCCGGGCGCCCATGTGGGCGGAGCCGGATGATGTCCGTTTTCGTCAGATCGAGCAGTTTGTGCGGGATAACGTAGGCGGTCCCATTGCCGACGGGGATCTGGCGGCGTTTTTATACATCAGCACCCGGCAGCTGGGGCGCATCATGCGGCGACAGACCGGCCGTTCCACTCAGCAGTACGTCCGCTGGGTGAAACTCGGCATGGCCCGGCAGATGCTGCGCGGCACGGATGCGGGTATCGGCGAGATTGCCGCGCGGCTGGGCTTTGCCAGCATCTATTATTTCAGCCAGTTTTTCAAACGGGAGGAAGGCTGTTCCCCCACGGAGTTCCGGCATAATGTCCGAAATACATAAATCCTCGTCCACCTGGCCCATTTCATTTTTCTCCCGCGGTTGCTATACTGAAACCAAATCGCACCTTTTGGGGCGACGGGGGGTAAATGTATGCTTTTTGAAATCGAACGGATCCGAAAAATACTGGATTATGTCCACGAAGGGGTCTATACTCATCGGCGGCCCATCACCGGTATCCGGCTTAAGCCGTGCGGATACAACGCCTACGCGCTGCTGCACGCGGATGATTCCGGCTGGGAAACGTTTCAGCCCGGTACCCGCTGGGGCGGGCGGGACGCCCATGTCTGGATGCGCTTTGATGTGAAGCTGGAGCCGGCCGACGCTGGCCGCGCGGTCGTCTGTCTGCTCGACACCGGCCGCAAAGGGTGGGACGCCACCAATCCCCAGTTTATGGCCTTTGTCGACGGCAGGCCCGCCCTGGGGCTGGATGTGAATCACCGGGAGCTGCTGCTGACCGAGCATGCCCGCGGGGACGAGCACTTCACCGTCGATCTGGATGCTTACGGCGGCATGGAAGACAGCCCGGCGGAGCTGGACGCGACGCTGGCCGTCTGTGAGCGGGACACGGAAAAGCTCTTTTACGACGTCACCGTGCCGCTGGAAGTGGCGGAGCTCCTGGACGAAGAGGACAAGCACCGCATCGATATTATGAAATGCCTCAACGAGGCGGTGCGGCGGCTCGATCTGCGCGTCATGCACAGCCCGGCCTATGAGGCATCGGTGAAAGACGCCCTCTCGTATCTCGAGACCGAGTTTTATGGCAAATGCTGCCGCCCGGGCGAGGTGACCGAGACGTGCGTGGGCCACACCCATATCGACGTGGCGTGGCTGTGGACGCTGGCGCAGACGCAGGAAAAATCCGTGCGCAGCTTTTCCACCGTGCTCAACCTCATGAAGCAGTACCCGGAATACATATTCATGTCAAGCCAGCCGCAGCTTTACCAGTTTGTGAAGCAGAACGTGCCGGAAGTATTCGAGGGCATCCAGGCAAGAGTGCGCGACGGCCGCTGGGAGCCGGAAGGCTCCATGTGGCTGGAAGCCGACTGCAACCTCATTTCGGGCGAGTCGATGGTGCGGCAGCTGCTTTATGGCAAGCGCTTTTTCCGCCGGGAATTCGGCAAGGAGTGCAAAATCCTCTGGCTGCCCGATGTGTTCGGCTACAGCGCGGCGCTGCCCCAGATTCTCAAAAAGAGCGGTGTCGACTATTTTATGACCATCAAGATCAGTTGGAACGAGGTCAACACCTTCCCCTATGACACCTTCATGTGGCAGGGCATCGACGGCACCCGCATCCTGTCGCATTTCATCACCACCACCAAGTTTCAGAAGGACGGGAAGGCCGGCCGCAACACGACCTATAACAGCGACATGTCGACCAGCGAGGTGATGGGCTGCTGGCAGCGCTATCACCAGAAGGAGCTGAGCAGCGAGGTGCTCAACTGCTACGGCTTCGGCGACGGCGGCGGCGGCCCCACCAAGGATATGCTCGAGCGGGCCAGACGGCTGTCAAAGGGCATCCCGGGCTGCCCGACGGTCAAGCTGGGCGACAGTCTCGGCTTTTTCCAACGAATGGAGCAGCGGGTGAAGGGAAACCCCCGTCTGCCTGACTGGGTGGGGGAGCTGTATCTGGAATATCACCGCGGCACCTATACCACCATGGCGCGCAACAAGCGTTTCAACCGCAAGCAGGAATTCCGCAACCGGGACGCGGAGTTGTTTTCCACGGCGGCGTGCCTGGTGGACCCGCAGGCCGTCTACCCGAAAGACCGGCTGGACGACTGCTGGCACATCACGCTGCTCAACCAGTTCCACGACATCATCCCAGGCTCCTCCATCCATGAGGTATACGAGGACTCGAAAGCCCAGTATGAGCGCGTCGGCGCGGTGGGCGACGAGATGATCGACCAGGCGCTGCAGACCATCGGCCGGGCCGTGGTGCTGCCCGAAACGTCGGCGCTGGTTTTCAACCGGCTGGATCTGACGGCAAACGACATCGTGCGGGCGAACCTGCCCGCCGGGTGGGAATCCGCCCGCGTGTTTGACGGCGGGCGGGAGTTGCCCGCCCAGAAGGACGGCGACGGCGTGCTCTTTATCGCACGGGACGTGCCGCCCATGGGCTACAAGGCCTTCACCCTGCGCCGGGGCGAGCCCGCCGTGGCCGGCGGTCTGTCGGCCGGGCCCGACCGGCTGCAGAATGGGCGCTACGACATCCGCCTGGGCCGGGACGGCCGCATCGTCTCGCTTTTCGACAAGGCGGCGGGACGGGAAGTCGCCGCGCCGGGCCGGAGCCTCAACAGCCTGCAGGCGTTCGACGACCGGCCGACGACTTACGACGCGTGGAACGTCGACATCGGCTTTGAAGAAAAGATGTGGGACGTGACCGACGTCGAGCGCATCGAAGTCACCGAGTGCGGCCCGGTGCGCGCGTCGCTGCGCATCGTGCGGCGCTTCGGCAGCTCGGTCATCGACCAGACTATCCATATCTACGACGGTGTCGACCGCATTGATTTCGACACCACCGTCGACTGGAAAGAATCCCACGTGCTGCTCAAGGCGGCTTTCCCCGTGGATGTGCACGCCGAAAAGGCCGCCTTCGACATCCAGTTTGGCAACGTGGAACGGCCGACCCATCACAACACCAGTTGGGATGTGGCCCGCTTTGAGGAATGCGCTCACAAATGGGCCGACGTTTCGGAGGCCGGCTACGGCGTGGGCATGCTCAACGAGAGCAAATACGGCTGCGACGTCCATGACGGCGTGCTGCGCCTGACGCTGCTGCGCGCGCCCGAGGACCCCAACCCCACGGCGGATCGGGAAATCCACCACTTTACCTATTCGCTGGTGCCTCATGTCGGTGGCTGGCGGGAAGGCGGCGTCGTGCAGCAGGCCTATCTGCTCAACTGCCCCATGACCGCCCGCACCGCCCCGGCCCAGAAGGGTACCCTGGCCCCGCAGCGCAGCTTTTTCAGCAGCGATGCCCGCAACGTGCTGATCGACACTGTCAAAATGGCGGAGGACGGCTCGGGCATCATCCTGCGGCTCTATGAGTTTGAAAACCGCCGCGGGCCGGTGCATGTCACTTGCCCCGGCGTGCCGGGGAGCGTGACCGAGTGCGATTTGATGGAAAACGAGCTGGGAGCCGTGGAAACACAGGGTGACGGCTTTGCCTTTGAAGCGCACCCCTATGAGATCCGCACGTTCAAAGTCCGGCTGTAAACCTGCTTTTGCAAAAAGCGCCCGGAGTAAATTGTGAACGCCACCCCAGTCATCGGCAGTCGGATATACTGCCAATGATTGGGGCGCTTTTTTATAGCGATGGGGATATCGTCCGGTGCGCATTTGACCCGGAATGTAAATTTTGACTGCGTAATGCCGATAAAAATAAAAGACGCGTTATTATTTATAGAAAGGGAAGCGGAAAAAATGAGCGGAATATCGGGAATTTCGCTGCATACGTATTCGAATGCCTCGGCTGACAATACAAGCAATACGATCAAACAGCTCCAGTATCAGGTCAAACAACTGCAGGAGCAATACAAAACGGTTTCGGCGAGCCAGCAGTCGTCGACGGATAAACAGGCAAAGCTCACCGACCTGAATGAGCAAATTCAGCAGCTTGAGATGCGCATCCAACAGCTTCAGCAGTCGGAAAGCGACGAGAATCAGGGCAAAAATGCGACGCGGAATACGGAAGAAACGACAAATTCTCAAAGCGATACCCAGATTATGAACCGCGAAACGATGACGGGTCTGGTCAGTGCGGCATCTGCCTATAAAACGGCGGCTCAGATCCGGAATGCCGGCAATACCCTGCAGGGCAAAAGCAATGAGCTGGAATCGAATGCCGAGCTGGATGAGACAAGCAGCCCGAAGCTGGCGGCCCGAGAGCATAGCGAAGCGGCTGCCATGCGCTCCCAGGCGCAAAAAGCTGCCGGTAACGCGCAGGCGAAGCTGCATGACGCCGTATCCCAGGCGCAGGGCGCGGGAGCAGCGGCGAATCCGGCGCAGGACGTCAACTCGGTGCAGACAGACAATTCCACAGCCTCCGCTTCCGATACGGCGCAGAAAACCGGTGCCGGACAGGCGAGCCCCAATGACAGGAATACCGCGGCCTCGAAACACACGCGATTCTACCAATTCACCCCGGAATTGGATGTCAAGGCGTGAACCTCCGCGACAGATCTTTTTCCGTTTCGGTGAAAGGCCCGGTACAAAGACAGCGGCAAGTAAAAATGGACGCCAACGTGCAGTTGGCGTCCATTTTTGTGCGTCCGTTTGGGGGCGCGGCCGGCAGTGTGGCTCCTATGAGGCCGACATTCATACTCCACGCTCCGCCCGGGGCTTTGTTTTACAGGCGGATTCTCAGCGGTGGTTTTTATCTTTGTTGCGGATATAAATGTGCTTGATGTTGTGGTCTTTTTCGCGCACGTCCAGTTCAAAGGCGCCCAGCGACTCGATAAACGGCGTGAGCTTGGAAAAGCCGTAGTTCCGGGAGTCGAAATCCGGCTGCTTTTTGGCAATCAGGCTGCCGACTTCGCCCAGGAACGCCCACCCGTTTTCATCCGCCAGATCGGAAACCGAGTTGGCGATGAGCTGGATGACCGATTTGTCGGGCTTCGAGACTTCGCTGTGTTTGGGTGCTGTCGTCGGCTGGGCGCCGTTGCCGGAGCCGGCGGGTGCGGGTTCCGGAGCCTCGGGCTGGGCGCCGATAATTTCCAGATAAATGAACTTATCACAGGCCGAAATGAAAGCGCTGGGTGTCTTTTTTTCACCGAAGCCGTAGACTTTTTTGCCCGACTCCCGCAGACGGGTGGCCAGCCGGGTGAAGTCGCTGTCGCTGGAAACCAGACAGAAACCGTCGATGTTGCCGGCATAGAGAATATCCATGGCGTCGATAATCATGGCGGAGTCGCTGGAGTTTTTGCCGGTGGTGTAACTGTATTGCTGGATAGGAGTGATGGCGTTCTGGAGCAGCACGTTTTTCCACCCCGTGACCACCCGCCTGGTCCAGTCGCCGTAAATGCGTTTGATAGTGGGGGTGCCATACCGGGTGATTTCCTCCATCAGATTCTTGACATAACTGCACGGCACGTTTTCCGCATCGATGAGCACGGCCAGACGCATGTCCTCCAGGGAAGCCATCAATCGATCATACCTTTCTGCATGGGGGGCCGGCGCGGATGGCCGACCGATTCCACAATAATTCTTTCCAAAAAGAACCGTTTATGTCATTGTAGCATGAATTTCCCCCGAACACAACCGCCGGGGTGCGAATCGACGTCCGATGTGCCGCGGCTTGCAAAACGGCGGGAGTGTTGCTATACTTTTGAAAGGCCGCCCGCAGCAGGGGCGGCAAATATGCAAGACGGAGATGGATGACGTGAGCGGGCTGTGGCGCCGGAACTGGATATGGCTGGCCGCCTTTGTGCTGCCGGCGGCGCTGCTGCTGGGGGCGTACGCTCTCACCGGCATCTATCCCTTCGGCGGCAAAACGCTGTTTTCCATTGATATGTCCAACGAATACGTGGATTATTACGGGTGGTACCGCAGCCTTTTTATGGGGCAGGGCAGTCTGTTTTATTCTTTCGGTAAGGCGCTGGGCGGCAACATGATCGGCCTTTTCGCCGTCTATCTGGCAAGCCCGCTGAATCTGCTGCTGCTGCTGTTCCGGCCGGAAAATTTCGACACGGCGGTGCTGCTGCTCACGCTGCTCAAGACCGGCCTGTGCGGGCTCACATGCGCCTTATACCTGCGCCGCTCCCAGAATGCACCGAACCCGGCGGCGCTGATTTTTTCGCTTTGCTATGCCCTGATGGCTTACAACATCGTCTATGCCCTCAATCTGATGTGGCTCGACGGGGTGCTCCTGCTGCCGCTGGTAGCTCTGGGGGTGGAAAGGCTGGCAGCCGGCGGGCGGCCGTGGCTCTATGTCGTGACGCTGACCCTCGCACTTTACACCGATTTTTATATCGGGTATATGATCGCCATTTTTACCGTGCTTTTCTTTGTGTACCGGCTTCTTGTGGGGGAAAAGACCCTGCGCCGCAAACCTGCCGTGCGCCGCTCGGCACTGCGGTTCGCGGCGGCGGCGGCGCTGGCCGGGGGGCTGAGCGCGCCTCTGACGGTGCCCGCGCTATTGAGTCTGCGCACCAGCAAGGAGCATCTGCCGTCTGTCGGCGCGGCGGCTTCCCACGCCGCGGCGCTGCGCAACTACGGCTTTTTCGACCTGCTGCATAAATTTTCGCTGGGCGCGTTCGGCGGCACCGACGCCGCCGCCGGGCTGCCCAACGTCTATTGCGGGCTGCTGGTGGCCGTGCTGATTTTACTCTATTTCTGGAACCGCCATGTGCCGGCCCGGAATAAACTGTTTGCCGCACTTTTCGTCGGGCTGCTGGTGCTTAACTTTTACCTCAGCCCCCTCAACATCATTTGGCACGGCTTTAACCCGCCCACCTGGTTCCCCTACCGCTATTCCTTTGTGCTGTGCTTTTTGCTGATTGCCATGGCCTGCCGGGCTTTCTGCCACATCGACGGGGTGGGGCGGCGGCACGTGCTGGCCTGCTGCACGGTGCTGCTGGGCATGACGGCGGTGTTTTCCGCCTTCCACTATGCTGACGAGTCGACGGTCAAGCTTATGCTCTCGTCGGCCTTCACCGCCGTCTACTGCCTGGTGCTGCTGGCGGCCGCCCGCCGCCCCCGGGGGATGTCCGGGTGGCCGGTGCGGGTGCTCATGCCGGTGCTCTGTGCGGAATTCGTGATCGGTTCCCACCTGTTGATGGGGGGGCTGCAGTACGAGAGCCGCGCCGGCTACCGTGCCTATGTGCGCACGATGACCGCGGCGGCGGATGCGCTCAAGACGCGCGACGATGGATTTTACCGCACCGAAAAGACCTTCACCCGGGATAATGACCGAGGCGACCCGACCTTCAACGATTCGCTGATGTTCGGCTTGAATGGGCTTTCCCACTACAGCTCCACCGACGACCGGGGAATCAACTGGCTGCTCGGCCGTTTCGGCTACAAAAACAACGATAACTGGGTGTGGTATAACCGGGGCTCCACAGCGCTGTCGGACGCGCTGCTGGGGGTCAAATACCTTTTCGCCACCGGTACGGCGGATCAGCCCTACACCCGCGCGGCGTCGGCAGACGGTATCGGCCTTTATGAAAATCCCTATGCGCTGCCGGTCGCTTTTACGGTGGATGCCGGGATAGTCAAGGACACGGCGTCGCTTTTCACGGCGCAGGACCCTTTCACATTTCAAAATGGGCTTCTGCAGGCGATGGAGCCGGGCGCGGCCGACTGCCTGACGGCGGCGGGCGCGCCGACGGTGACGCTGCACAACTGCACGGCGGTGCGCACCGGCACGGCAACCCGCTATCTGCCGGATTCGGCCAAAGAGTCGGCTTGGGTGGAATACCGCCTGGCCGTTACCGACAGCGGGCCGCTTTACGCCTGGTTTGAGGCCGCCAGTCAGCAGGGTGTGACGGTGAGCGTCAACGGCCGGGATAAGGGGACACTTTTCGACGTCTATCACAACGGTGTAATGCCGCTGGGCAGTTTCACGCCGGGGGATACGATGACACTGCGTCTGACGCTGCCGGCCGGCGGGGCCGTCATAGGCGACGGGTATTTTTATGCGCTGGATACCACCCGGCTGCACGACGCAGTTTCCGGTCTGGTGCAGGGTGGGATGACCGTCGAGTCGTTTTCCGCCGACCGCCTTGCCGGCCGTGTGCGGGTGACGGGCCAAAACCGGGTGCTTTTTATTTCCGTACCCTACGACCGGGGATGGACGGTGACGGTAGACGGTAAACCGGTGCGGACGTTCCGGGCGCTCAAATACCTGACCGGCGTATCGGTGCCGGCGGGGGAGCACCGGGTGGTCATGCGCTACCGGCCCCCCGGGCTGACGGCCGGGTGCATTGCCGGCGGGGCGAGCCTGCTGGCGGCGGCTCTGTGGGCGGCATGGGGCCGCTTGCGGGCGCACCGGGCTGCGGCCGGCTCGGCAGGATCATAAAAAGGGCGCCGGCGGAGCATCACGCTCCGCCGGCGCTGTTTTCCATACGGCGGGAGTCATTCCGGCCGGCAACTCTTGCAGCGGCAGCAGCAATACAGCACCCGGCAGCGCAGCCAGGTGGGATGGGTGAAAGTGGGCCAGAAGCAGTCGCGGCATCTCTGCTTAAAAAAGCAAACGCCTTCCCGCTCCCGGTCCACGCAGGCACGGCATTCCGGGGTGAAGGGGGGTTCGCTGCAGCAGCAATCCAGCCGGAGGGAGCCGGTCGCACGGTTGGGAAAATCGGGCATATGTCACAGCCTCCTTCGAGGGCATTCGTCAGTGTGGGCGGTATTCTGCCGGATAATGGATGAACGCCCTATTCCATTCTATTCCGCATGGGGCCGGTTGGCCCGTCCGTTGGGAGGTTTGTCGCCGGCGGGTAGTTGTCCCATCGCGGCGGGCGGCGGAATACAATGGAATAGGGGCGGCCGGGTCCATGCGCCGCCCGCAGGCGGAATAAAATTCTGCCTGAAAAAAATTGGATATTTCAGCCCGGCATGTTTAAACGACGGGCTTTTGTGGCAGAATACTGGCAGGATTTGATCCGGAAGTCTTCCGGGTCGATCCAATCTGATAGAAAGCAGAGCGTGGCATATCGTGACGGTGCACAGAGGCGACATTTATTATGCGGACCTCAGCCCCGTGGTCGGATCGGAGCAGGGCGGCATGCGCCCGGTGCTGATCGTGCAGAACGATGTGGGGAACAAGTACAGCCCGACGGTGATTGCGGCGGCCATTACCAGCCAGACAAACAAGGCGAAGCTGCCGACGCATATCACCCTCAACGCAGACCGGTGCGGGTTGTCAAAGGACTCGGTGGTGCTGCTCGAGCAGATCCGGACACTGGATAAAAGACGGCTCAAGGAGCGAATGGGGACGCTGGACAGCGGGTCGATGAATCAGATCAACCAGGCGCTGTCCGTCAGTTTCGGTTTGGGCAACGGCGGGAGAGGAAACCTTACATAAAAGGCCTTTCCCGCCTTTCCCCTGTAAGCGCGGCTCCAAAGCCGACCGCATAAAAAAGACCCCGCGTGCAGCGGGGCCTTTTTGCGCATATCCCCCCGCCGCAGGGACACACTAGCGGTGAAAACGCGAAGGCTTTCGCCGCATTTGCCAAGGAGGGATCGCAATGCCCAATATCACGGCCAAAGAGCTGGAGGCGCTGGAAGACCAGCTCAATACCGAACAGATGCTGGTCAAAAAGTGCCATACCTACGCCGGGCAGTGCACCGACCCGCAGCTGCGGGCTAAGTGCGAACAGATGGCAGCCCGGCACCAGGACCATTTCAACCGTCTGATGACCCATCTGGGCTGAGGAGGGAACCGCATGCCGCATACACCCAATACCACCGATGTTAAAATGGGCGACAAGGAAATCATGGATGATTCCCTGGATTCCCAAAAGCTCATCAGTTCCAGCTACAACACCTATGCCAACGAGTGCGCCACGCCGAATCTGCGGGATGAGTTTCTTAACATCCTCCAGGACGAGCACCAGATTCAGGCGGAAATTTTCAACGAAATGCAAAAGCGCGGTTGGTACCAGTTGCAGCCGGCCGACCAGCAGCAGGTGGCTCAGGTCAAGCAGAAATTTCAGAATATACTCGGCTGAGCACAGCAAAACGTCCCCCGGGGAAACCCGGGGGACGTTTCACAACCGTACCGAATGAGAAATCGGATGGGGCGCTCAGTCGTCGGCCATGCCGGTGAGGATGTCGCCGACCGTCGGGAAAATATACCGGGGTCGGTAGGCGAACTGAGCCGGCGTGTGGATATCGCTGACGCCGCTGAGCACCAGAACGGTATCGATTTCCGACTCGATACCGGCGATGATGTCGGTGTCCATCCGGTCGCCAATGATGGCGGTGTCTTCGCTGCGGCAGCCGATAAGCCGCAGACCGGTGCGCATCATCAGCGGGTTGGGCTTGCCCACGAAATAGGCCCGCTTGCCGGTCGTGATCTCAATAGGGGAAACCAACGCGCCGGTGGCCGGGTTCATGCCCGTCTCGACGGGGTTGGTGTTGTCGGGGTTGGTGCCGACGAGCTTGGCCCCCTTGAAAATAAACCGGATGGCCCGCTGAATATTCTCAAAATTGTAATTGCGCGTGTCTCCCATGACTACATAGTCGGGGTTGACGTCATTCATGGTGATGCCCACGTCGTAAAGCGCGTTGACAAGCCCCGGCTCGCCGATGACATAGGCGCTGCAGCCGGGCGACTGCGTCGCCAGGAAAGACGCCGTCGCCAGGGCGCTGGTGTAAAAGTGATTCTCGTCTACGTCGATGCCCATCCGGCCCAGCTTCAGACGAAGCTCCCGGGGGGAACGTTCGCTGGAATTGGTGAGGAACAAAAACTGTTTTTCTTCCCGCTTGAGCCACGCCACAAAATCCGCCGCGCCCGGCAGCAGCTGGTTGCCGTGATAGAGCACGCCGTCCATATCGCAAATGAAGCCTTTTTTGGCGGCCAGTTCATTCTTTGCCGTAATCAGGACCTCCGGTCTTTCTGTCGCTCGGTGCCCGGCCGGGAGCCGGACTGCCGGATAGGTTTATTTTACTATCCCTTTCCCCAGGTTGTCAACTGTGGGAGGGCGCTTCCGGCAGAGCCAGCGCATCCTCCGGCCGGGCAATCAGATGCTGCGCGCCGGCCTCGGCCAGCTCCTCCCGCTCGCGGAAGCCCCACAGCACCCCCACGGCGGTCATGCCGGCGGCCACGGCGGTCAGCATATCCACGCCCGAGTCACCGAAATAGAGGCACTCCGCCGGCTCAAGGCCCAGTGCCCGGCAGGTACTCAGCGCCATGGCCGGGTCGGGCTTGCGGGGGATACCCTCCCGCTGGCCCTGCACGGCGGCGAACACGCGGGGGAAGACTGACTCCACGATCTGGTGCACGAAGTCGTCGGGCTTATTCGACACCACTGCGAGATTGAGCCCCCGGCCGCGGAAGCCCTCCAGCATGGCGGGGATACCCGCGTAGGGCCCGGTGTGATCCAGCGCATGAATGTGATAATAGGCGTCGAAAAACCGGCGGCATACGGCCAGCTCCTCCGCCGTACGGTTTTGTGCGGGCACGACGCTCTCAATGAGTTTGGGCACGCCGCGCCCGACAAAATACCGGTACCGCTCGGTGGGGTAAGTGGGGAAGCCCCGCTGTGTCAGCATATAATTGGATGCCTCGGCCAGATCGGCCAGCGAATTGATAAGAGTGCCGTCCAGATCAAACAGACAGCCGCGATATTTCACCATGTGAGCCTCCGAATCCAAGAGATGACGGCGTCCGGGCCCTCCGCAGCCAGCCACACCAGCCCCGCCTGCGCCAGCAGCATCAGCGGCAGCCCCACCATAAAGCGGGGGTGGCGCGTTTTGTGCCGAATCAGGAGCATGGTCGGCAGCATGGCGGCGGCGCCGCCCAGCGCGCCGATAAGCAGCAGCGTGCGCTCGGGGATGCGCCGCGCGTGACGTATGGCCGCGAGCTTATCCCAGACGGCGGCTCCGGCGCCCAAGAGGGACACCGCCGCTCCGTAAAGGAGGACCGTATTCTGCAGATTTGCCGTCACAGCCGTCCTCCCTCTCATTTCCGCCCGGAATCGCCTTGTTTCGAATCCTATTATACCGGCTTTGGTCCGAAAAAGCAGCCTCGCGGGGCATTTTGGGCGAAAATTTCTTGCCGGCCGTGGTGCCCTTGGGGCGGGTGATTCACGCAGAGAGTCACGCGAGGGGGCATATTCGGCCCGCCCGCCGCGTAAAAATTAATGAACGGCTTGACGCGGGAAAGGTAGGGACGTATATGAAAAGGACACCGGCCGTGTGGTTCGCAGCCTGTATTGTGTGCATCGCGGGCACGATTCTGGCCGGCGTGATGTCGGGGGCCGGGGGAACCGCGGCCATCCTGTCGGCCTGGGCGGGCCGCTCGCCGACGACTTCCGCGGCGCTGACCCGCTCGGGCGTTTCCCCCGCCGCCCGGTCGGACAACCTCTCGGCCTCCTCGGCCGCCGCTTCGTCAAAGACTGCCTCCGGCGCGGCGGCCAAGGACGATTTCGCCGCCGTCTGGATCGCCACGGTCAGCAACATCAATTTTCCTTCCAAACAGGGTCTGAGCGCCGCCGCACAGAAAAATGAGATCGACACCATTCTCGACAACGCCAAAAAAGACGGCTTCCGCACGGTCATCGTGCAGATGCGGCCCGACTGCGACGCGCTGTACGCATCCTCCATTTATCCATGGTCGGCCGTGCTCACGGGCACGGAGGGCAAAAACCCCGGCTACGACCCCCTCCAGTATTTCGTCGAAGGGGCTCACCGGCGGGGGCTCAAGCTGGAAGCGTGGCTCAACCCCTACCGCATCCAGGGCCGGGCCGACCTGTCGAAGCTGGCCGCCTCCAGCCCCGCCCGCAAGCACACCGACTGGACGGTGAAAGGCAACGACGGGGGGCTTTATTTCGACCCGGGGCTCCCCGAGGTGCGCAAGCTCATTGAGGACGGCGTGATGGAAATCGTCAAGAATTACGCGGTGGACGGCATCGTATTCGACGATTATTTCTATCCCGAAAAGAATTTTGCCGACGACGCTTCCTATAAAAAGTACGGCGCGGGCCAGGACCGCGGCGACTGGCGGCGGGAAAACGTCGACACGCTGGTGAAGGAAATCCACGACCAGATCAAAAGTACGGGTAAAAATACAGTGTTCGGTATGTGCCCCTTCGCCGTGTGGGCCAATAAATCCGACAACCCGGCGGGGTCGGACACCAAAGCCTTCGAGTCTTACTACGATCAGTACGCCGATACGCGCCTCTGGGTGCAGAAGGGCTATATCGACTACATATGCCCCCAGATTTACTGGAAAATCGGCTACAGCCTGGCCGATTACGCCAAGGTGCTGGATTGGTGGGCCAACACCGTCAAGGGCACGGGGGTGAAACTCTATGTGGCCCACGCCGTCTATCGGATGGACCCGGCCAGCAGCGGCTGGGGCGCGGGTGAAATCATGAATCAGCTCAAGCTGGCTGCCCAATACGCCGAGTATGACGGCAGCTCGTTTTACGGCTATGCCCAGGTGGCACAGAATACCGGCGGCATCGCCGACCGGCTGGCCGCCTATTACGGCGCGGGCGGATAGGCGCGGGCATCCGTATATGGTTTTGCCGCGGCGAATCCAGACTGTGGAACGCAAGGAAAACGATCCCTGCCAACGGGAATGTAAAAGACGAATATTCATAAAAATCCTGCACGCTTTTCGGATGCATTGTGGATATTTTCCCCGCTTGCTTGACTACCCACCCGATTTGGAATATAGTAAGGTTGCTTCGGTGATACATAAAATCGGAAGCTTGTTAATATGGTTTTTCACCAGGCAAATATCCTTTTCAGTTTAAATATAAGTGGGAGATTGTGCTATGCAGGGTACGGTACTGGTTCTATTGACACTGATCATCCCCGCGGTGATGGCGCCGGTGATGCTGCTGGTGCGCCGCGCCGGCGTACGCCGGCCGCTGGTGTGCGCGGCGGCGGCTGCCGAAATCGTCGTGGCGGTGCTGCTGGGCGTGCGGGTGCTCGGCGGCGGGATGCTTGTCATCGGCGCGGAAACCTTCCCGTGGGTGCAGACGGCCGTCACGGTGCTCGATTACGCGGTCATGCTGGCCATCCTCTATTACGGCTTTCATATCCGCGAATGGAAGGTCGTCGTGCCGGGGCTGCTGCAGCTGGTGGCGGTGCCCTTCATCGAGCTGGTGCAGCGTCCTGCGGAAGCGGACAAGCTGGTGCGCATCGACAATCTGTCGCTGGCGCTGTGCCTGATTGTGTCGGTGATGGGGCCGCTCATCGCCGTGTTTGCGCTGGGCTATATGCAGCGGCACGAGGCCCATTCGAAAAAGCCATCGCGCCAGCATGTGTTTTTCGCGGTGATTTTCCTGTTCCTGTTCGCCATGAACGCCATGGTCATCACCGACAACATCATGCACTTTTACACCTACTTTGAGATCACCACGCTCTGCTCGTTCCTGCTTATCGGTTACGATGACACGGCGGACGCGCGGGTGAGCGCCCGCAAGGCGTTGTGGATAAACTCCGTCGGCGGGCTTTTTCTGGCGGCGGGCATACTTATCATGTCGGCGCTTGGCAGAGGCACTTCGATCTCGGAGCTGGTGCAGAGCGCCTCTGTGCCCGGTATGCTGATGGCGGCGGTGATGTGCCTGTGCTGCGCGGGGTATGTCAAGTCGGCGCAGTTCCCCTTCCAGCCGTGGCTGCTGGGCGCCATGGTGGCGCCGACGCCGGTGTCGGCTCTGCTGCATTCTTCCACCATGGTCAAAGCCGGTGTGTATCTCATCGTACGGCTGTCGCCCATTTTCGGCGGCAAAATGACCGGCCACATTGTGGCGCTGGTGGGCGGTTTCACCTTCGTGGCGGCCGCGGCGCTGGCCATCGGTCAATCCAACGGCAAGCGGGTGCTGGCCTATTCCACCATATCGAATCTGGGGCTCATCATCTGCTGCGCAGGCATCGGCGGCCCGGTGGCCACTTCGGCGGCTATCCTGCTGATCGTGTTCCACGCGGTGTCGAAGGGCCTGATGTTTTTGTGCGTGGGCACGGTGGAACTGGGCATTGGCAGCCGCAATATTGAGGATATGTTCGGCATCTTCACAAAGATGCCTTATACCACCACCATCATGGTCATCGGCATCATTTCGATGGTGCTGCCTCCTTTCGGCGTGCTCATCACCAAATGGCTGGCGATTGAGGCCGCGGTCACGTTTCTGCCCGCGCTGCTGCTCATCGTGGTGGGCAGCGCCTTCACCATTGCTTTCTGGGTCAAATGGCTGGGTGCCGTGCTGACGGTCTATCATCCCGGCCGGCCGAAGATGGAAAATCTGCCTTTTTCCATTCGTTTTGCGCTGGGCACCATCTGCGGCATGGCGGTGGCGCTGACGGCACTGATCGGGCCGGTCAACCGCGTGCTGGTGATGCCGGCCGTGCAGTCGCTGCTGGGCAAAGCCGCGGCGGTGGAAAGCGTGACGGGCGGCGTGGCCGTGCACACGGCGGCGGGCCTCTCGGGCGGCTTCGGCGGCGTACTCCTGCTGCTGGGCGTGATGCTGGTGGCGCTGGTGCTGGTGCGGCTTTATACGGCGGCGAGCAAGCCCCGCATCGTGCCCCCCTACGCGGGCGGCGAAACGCTGGCCGGCGACACGAAGGGCCGGGATTTCGAGGGCCCGGGCGAGCACATCGACCAGATCCGCATGCACAATTACTATCTGACGAATATATTCAACGAATCGCGGCTGACAGCGGTTTCCGGCGTTGTTTCGGTTCTGCTGATTTTAATGATGTTTGGGGTGGCCTGAGTTGGCACGGATAATCGCTGAAATCGCAATCGGAGCGGCGGCGCTGGTGCTGTCGCTGCTGGTCGGCGGCCTGCTCTCGGGGCTGGACCGCAAAATATCGGCTCACATGCAGGGGCGGCAGGGCCCACCGGTGCTTCAGCCGTTTTACGACGTTATCAAGCTTTTCGGCAAGGAACGCATAGCCGTCAATCCCATGCAGGATGTGTACGCGGCGGGTTTTCTGCTCTTTATGGCCGCGTCCGTGGTCATGCTTTTCACCGGGCAGGATCTGCTGATGCTGACCTTCGTGTCGGCTTTCGGCAACGTGTCGCTGGTGATGGGGGCCATGAGCGTACGTTCCCCCATGAGCCGGGTGGGCGCCCAGCGGGAAATACTCCAGCTGATGGCCGCCGAGCCGGTGATTTTGCTCACCGCCGTGGGGCTCTATCTTTCCAAGGGGTCGTTTTTGATCTCGGCGGCGAGGCATGGCTCCACGCCGCTGATTGCCAGCCTGCCGCTGCAGTTTGTGGCGCTGCTCATTGTGCTGACCATCAAGCTGCGCAAATCGCCGTTCGACTTTTCCACCTCCCACCACGGCCACCAGGAACTCATCAAGGGCCTGACGATGGAATACTCCGGCGCCCAGCTGGCGGTCATCGAGGTCGGCGAGTGGCTCGAAACGGTGCTGCTGCTCGGCGTAGTGGGGCTTTACTGGGCGGTGCCGTGGTACGCCGGCGTGCTGCTGGCGCTGGCGTCCTATTTTATCGAAATCACCGTCGACAACATCAGCGCCCGCACGACCTGGAACTGGATGCTCAAATTTGTGGCCGTGTTCGGGCTGGGGCTGTCGGTCGTCAATATCATCTGGCTGGTTCTGCGCTGACACCCGCCACGTAATCGGAAAGGAATGGCCAACATGGGGCTTTTGCATTGGGCGCGGCAGAAATCGCCGTGGATCGTGCATTTTGACTGCAACAGCTGCAACGGCTGCGACATTGAGGTGCTGGCCGCGCTGACGCCCGTATACGACGCGGAACGTTTCGGCGTGGTCAACCAGGGCAACCCGAAGCATGCCGATATCCTGGTGGTGACCGGCTCGGTCAACCATCGGAATATCCGGGTGCTGCGCAATATTTATTCGCAGATACCCGCCCCCAAGGCGGTAGTGGCAATCGGTGCCTGCGCCTGCTCGGGCGGTATTTTTGCCGAGGCCTACAACGTCATGGGCGGCGTGGATCACGCCATCCCGGTGGATGTCTATGTGCCGGGGTGCTCGGTGCGGCCGGAGGCCGTGCTCGACGGGGTGGTGAAGGCCACCGCGGCGCTTTCCGACCCCCAGGCGCAGAAACGGCACCGGGAATTTCTCGAAAAGCTGCAGGGCGGCGCGCTGCCCGATGATTTCGGCCCGGACAGTATCGAGCCGACGCAAATGAAGGAGGCGGCCGCCCATGCTGGATAATGTGGAAGTGCTCGAACCCGCCGCCGTGCTGCCGCGGGTGCATGAAATGGCCGACACCGGTTACCGGTATGTGACCATCACCTGCTGCACCAACCCTGACGGCACGTACGACCTGTTTTATGCATTCGATAAAGACTGTCGGATGGTGACCCTCAAGACCACGCTGCAGCCCGAAGAGGCAATCCCCAGCATATCGGGGGTCTATCTCGCCGGGGCGTTTGCGGAAAACGAGATCAGCGAGCTTTTCGGCGTGGAAATCGACGGTAAGGCCATTGATTACGGCGGGCGTTTCGTGTTGTCGGAAGGCTCCCCCGAATCGCCCTTCGGCAAGGGCGTCATACTGGTGAAAAAGGAGGGTGCCCCTCATGCCTGAACCGCGTACCATTATGCCTTTCGGCCCCCAGCACCCGGTGCTGCCGGAGCCGCTCCAGCTCAAGCTGGTGCTGGAAGATGAAAAAGTCGTCGAGGCGGTGCCGGGCGTCGGTTATGTGCACCGGGGTCTGGAAAAGCTCGCCGAAAAACGGGATTATATGTCCGCCGTCTATGTGCTCGAGCGGGTGTGCGGCATTTGCAGTATCATGCACGCCCAGGCCTACTGCCAGGGCGTGGAGGAGCTGCTGGGTGTGGAAGTGCCCGACCGGGCGCGCTATCTGCGCGTGATATGGGCCGAGATTCACCGCATGCACAGCCATCTGCTCTTTTTGGGGCTGATGGCCGACGCTTTCGGCTTTGAGTCCCTTTTCATGCACACCTGGCGGCTTAGGGAGCGTATCCTCGACATACTCGAGCAGACCACCGGGCACCGTATCATGGTTTCCATCAACACGCCGGGCGGTACTCGGCGGGATCTTTCCCCCGCCATGGCGGCCCATATTCTCGACGAGATGGGGATTATTGAGACTGAGTTTGTAAAAGTGGAAAAAGTCTTCCGTGACGACCCGACCATATCCAAACGGCTCCGGGGCGTGGCGGTGCTGGATAAGGACAAGGCCTATCGCTTGGGCTGTGTCGGGCCGGTGGCCCGCGCCAGCGGGCTTGCGCAGGATATGCGCAAGCTTGGCTACGCCGCTTACGGCGATCTGGATTTTGAGCCGGTGGTGCGCCACGACGGCGACTGCTACGCGCGCACCATGGTGCGCATCGGCGAGATCCATCAGTCGATTTCGCTGGTGCGGCAGGCCATCGGCCGGCTGCCTGAAGGCGATTACTGCGTCAAGGTCACGGGCAACCCCAGCGGCGACGTGGTGCAGCGGCTGGAACAGCCGCGCGGCGAAGTCTACTACTTTTTGCGGGGCGATGGGACGAAAAATCTTAGCCGGGTGCGGCTGCGCACGCCGACCTTCGCCCATCTGGCTTCACTGGTGGAAATGCTGCCCGGCTGCACGCTGGCCGACGTGCCGGTCATCATTCTTTCCATCGACCCCTGCGTAAGCTGCACCGAACGCTGACGGGCATGCGCGGGGCGCCGCCCCGCCGAACGCGATCATCTGGGAAAGTGGGAGTGTCATGTTCGAATTTATACCGGTGGTTTTCCGAAACCTCTTTCATCGCCCCGCCACGCGGAATTACCCGGCGGTCGTCCGGGAGCCGTATCCCGGTGCCCGGGGGCATGTGGCCATCCAGATCGACAACTGTATTTTCTGCGGCATGTGCATGCGCAAATGCCCGACGGGGGCTATCCGCGTCACGCGGGCGGAAACTTCCTGGGCCATTGACCGTTTCCGCTGTGTCTGCTGCGACGCCTGTGTGGAAACCTGCCCGAAAAAGTGCCTGTCGATGGATGTGCACCGCACACCGGCGGCGACGAAAAAGCATACCGATGTCTATAAGCTGTCGCCCGAAGCGGCCGCTCTGCGCCGCCCGCCGGTAAAGGCGCCGGTCACCGCGGCCAAACCAGCCGGCGCGCCGGCTGGAGTGCAGAACCGTGCATGAGCTCCCGGTGGTGGAAGACGTCATCCGGGTGGTGGATGGGGAAGCCAAGCGGCTGCATTTTTCGCATATCCGCCGCATAAAACTGGTCATCGGCGAGCTTTCGTCGGTGATGGATGAGTCGGTGCAGATGTATTTTGAGCTGCTGGCGGAGAATACTCCCTGCGAGGGGGCTTCTCTGGAGTTTGAACATGTGCCGGCCAAGCTCCGCTGCACCGTGTGCGGCACGGAGTTCCCCCATACCCACGGCTTTGCCTGCCCCCGCTGCGGCGGCGACGGCACGCTGATCCGGGGCACGGGGCAGGAGCTCTTTATCCGCTCCATTGACGGGGAGTAATTCGGGCTTTGCAAATTGCGGGATGAAAAAACGGAGGATTTATGGAAGTTCTGGTCATGCAGAAGCTGCTCGCGGCCAACGATGCGGTGGCGGAGGAAAACCGCCGCTTTTTCAAGGACCGCAATCTATATGCGATCAACCTCATGGGGTCGCCCGGGTCGGGCAAGACCACGCTGATTTCCGCGTTGGCGGAGCGTCTGGGCCGGCCCGTTGGGGTCATCGAAGGGGATATTTCCTCGTCCATTGACGCCGACCGGCTGGAAAAGCAGGGTGTGCACTCGGTACAGATCAACACCTGCGGCGAATGCCATCTGGACGCGCAGGTCATCCGCGAGGGCGCGCAGAAGCTCGGCATGCGCGACGCGGTGCTTTTTATCGAGAATGTGGGCAACCTCATCTGCCCGGCCGAATTCGACCTGGGCGAGAATTACCGGCTGCTGGCCGCCAGCGTGCCGGAAGGGGACGATAAGCCGTATAAATACGTGCCCATGTTCAGCTATGTGAACGGGGTCGCGCTGACTAAAAGCGACCTGATGGAAGCGGTCGGATTCGACCCCGCCAATTTCCGCCGGGGGCTGGCGGCGCTTTCCAAAGCGCCGGTGTGGGAAGTGAGCTGCCGTACGGGCGCGGGTGTCGATGAGCTTGCGGCCGCGCTGCGCCGGCAGTGGGAGCCGGCCCGCTGAATGGCGCGGATCGTATCCAGACGCATCCGGGTCTACGGCGTGGTGCAGGGGGTGGGGTTCCGCCCCTTTGTTAGTCGGTTGGCCGAGCGGTGCGGCGTGCGCGGCAGCGTGTGCAACCGTGGGTCCTATGTGGAAATCGCAGCGGAAAGCGGGGAGCGGGAGCTCGCCGCCTTTTTGCGTCTGCTGCCGCAGGAGGCTCCGCCCCGCAGCGCCATTTTGCGGGTGGAAACTGAGCCGCGGGAACCGGCGGGAGTGGAAGGATTCCGCATCCTGCCCAGTTCTTTTGACGGGGAAAGCGGAGAAGCCTATGTGCCGCCGGATCTCGCCACCTGCGACGATTGCCGGCGGGAGCTTTTCGACCCCCAAAACCGTCGTTATCTGCATCCGTTCATCAACTGCACTGCCTGCGGCCCGCGCATGACCATTCTCGACACCATGCCTTACGACCGGGTGCGCACCAGCATGGGGGAGTTCCCCATGTGCCCCGACTGTGCGCGGGAATACCGCGACCCGGCGGACCGACGGTTCCACGCCCAGCCGGTGTGCTGCCCGGATTGCGGCCCCCGCTTGCACCTTGTCGGGTCATATTCCGGCCCCGCGCCGACGGGCGACGACGGATGTATGCGGGAAGTCCGCCGTGTGCTGCGGCAGGGCGGCATCGCCGCCGTCAAAGGCATCGGCGGGTTCCACCTGTGCTGCGACGCCACGGATGATGCAGCGGTGGCCCGGCTGCGGCGGCTTAAAAACCGGCCGGCCAAGCCCTTTGCCGTTATGGCGCGGGATATGCAGACGGTGCGCCGGGAGTGTGCGGTACCCGACTGCGCCGCCCGGCTGCTTAACGGGCCGCGCAAGCCCATCGTGCTGCTTGGGCGTCTGCCCGGCGGGCGGGTGAGCGCGCTGGCCGCGCCGGGCAATTCCCGGCTGGGGATGCTGCTGCCCTATGCGCCGGTGCAGATGCTGCTGTTTGATTATCCCGACGGGGGAGCGATGCCCGACTGCCTGATCATGACCAGCGGCAACGTGTCGGGTGCGCCCATCTGCATTGACGACGCCCAGGCGACGGAGCAGCTCGCATCCATGTGCGACATCATTTTGTCGAATGACCGGCCCATTCGTCTGCGGGCCGACGACTCGGTGGCGGCTCTGTATGACGGCGGGCTCTTTATGATCCGCCGCTCCCGCGGGTTTGCGCCGCTGCCCTTTTTCGTACCCGGACCGTCGGCTAAATCGGTTTTTGCGGCGGGCGGGGAACTTAAAAACACCTTCTGCCTGACCAAAGGCGACCGCTGCTACCTGTCGCCCTATGTGGGAGATCTGTCGGACGCCCGCTGCGTGGCCGCGCTGGACGATGCCCGGCGGCGGATGGAGCGGCTGCTCGGCATCCGGCCCGGCGCGGTGGCCTGCGATCTGCATCCGGGGTATAATTCCGCCGCCTATGCCCGGTCCCTCGGGCTGCCCGTGATCCCGGTGCAGCACCATTTTGCCCATATCGCCGCCTGCATGGCCGAGAACGGCCTGGACGGCGAGGTGCTGGGTGCGGCCTTTGACGGCACCGGTTACGGCACCGACGGCACCGTATGGGGCGGGGAATTTCTGCGCGCCTCCTACGACGGTTTCGAGCGCCTGGGGTGCCTCAAGCCTTTCCCACTGGCGGGGGGCGACCGGGCGGCCCGGGAGGGCTGGCGGCCGGCGTTGGGTATGCTGACGAAAATTTATGGCGACGGGGCAGCCGAAAAGGCCCGGCGATTGGGTCTGTGCGGCGAGGCACCGCTGCAGGCTCAGTTGGGCATGGTGGCGCACGGCTTGAATTGCGTCACCGCCACCAGCGCGGGGCGGCTTTTCGACGCGGCGGCCGCCATCCTCGGCGTGTGCCGGGAATCGACCTTCGAGGGGCAGGCCGCTTCCGCACTGGAAACCGCCGCCGGTTCCCGCCCGGCTGAGACGGCCTGGCGGCCGATCATTCGGGAAAAAATCCCCTTTGCGGTCGGGTGGGAGAATATGATAGAATATCTCGTGGAGCATCGGCTTCGGGGCGACGCGGTGGAAGAGCTGGCCGCCTGGTTTCATACGGCCGCCGCCGGGCTTGTCGTCGCCGGGCTCGAGCGGGCCCGGGAGACGACCGGCATTTCGACGGCCGTGCTCAGCGGCGGATGTTTTCAAAACCTGCGGCTGCTCGGGGAATGCGAGCGGCAGCTCAGGGCGGCGGGCTTCACCGTCTGCCGTCACGCCCAGGTGCCGCCGGGTGACGGCGGCATCGCGTTGGGCCAGGCGGCCGTGGCGATGCGGGCGCTGGCCCGGGGTCGGGTATCGGATTAGCCGGAAAAGGCAAAGGAGCGCATCATGTGTGTCGGGCTATCGGCTCGTGTGGAAAAAGTGGAAAACGGAACGGCTATGGTCAACTGCCTGGGTGCCCGGCGGCAGATCGCGGTGGATCTGTTGCCTGATGTGAAGCCGGGCGATTTTGTAATGATTCATGCGGGGATCGCCATTGCGCGCATCACCGCCGAGGAGGCCGAGGAGACCCGTGCCGTCATGGAGGAGCTCTATGGAGAGCGGTGAGCTCCGCCGACTGGCCGGGGAACTGCAGGCGTACGACGGCCCGGCGTTGCGGGTCATGGAAGTCTGCGGCACCCAGACCCATGAAAATTATCGTCTGGGCATCCGCAGCCTGC
Source organism: Bacillota bacterium (assembly GCA_023391835.1). Taxonomy (GTDB): domain Bacteria; phylum Bacillota; class Clostridia; order Oscillospirales; family Ethanoligenentaceae; genus JAEWAE01. Next base: position 34,939 of record JAEWAE010000001.1, on the reverse strand, counting down.
TGCCGCCGGGCATCCGGCTGGTGGCGGGCCCTGGCTGCCCGGTGTGCGTGACCCCGGCTGATTATATCGACCGGGCGCTGTGGCTGGCCGGCCGGCCCGATGTGACTGTGTGCAGCTTCGGCGACCTACTGCGGGTGCCGGGGGGCGAGTCGACTTTGGCGCTTGCCCGGGCACAGGGCGCCGACGTGCGGGTGGTCTATTCCCCACTGGATGCGTTGGAACTGGCCCGGCAAAATCCCGGTCGGCAGATCGTTTTTCTGGCCGTGGGGTTTGAGACCACCGTCCCATCCGCCTGCCTGGCGGTGGAAAAGGCCGCGCGGGATCATATTTCAAATTTCAGCCTGCTCTGCGCCTGCAAGACGATGGAACGGGCCTATTATACGTTGGCCGACCGGGTGGACGCGTTCCTTTACCCGGGGCATGTGGCGGCCATTACGGGCATGGCGGTGTTTCGCCGTCTGGCGCAGCAGGGCGTGTCGGGGGCGGTGTCCGGCTTTACGGCCGGGGAACTGCTCACGGCGCTGCTGGTGATCGCCCGTCGCAGCGGCCACGGGGCTTTCGCAATCAACGCCTACCCCCGCGTGGTGGCAGAGGACGGCAACCCCGCGGCGCGGGCGCTTATGGAGCGTGTCATGGAGCCCTGCGACGCGCGCTGGCGCGGTTTGGGGAATATCCCCGGCTCCGGGCTGCGTCTGCGGGAAACATACGCCGCCTTCGACGCCGCCGAGCGTTTCGGCTTGCCGCAGATGCCCGAGCGGGAACCGGCGGGCTGCCATTGCGGCGAAGTGCTGCGCGGGGAGCTGGAACCGGCGGAGTGCTCGCTTTTCGGTCGGCGTTGCACGCCGGAGCACCCGGTGGGCGCGTGTATGGTGTCAGGTGAAGGGGCCTGTGCCGCGTGCTATAAATACGGGATTTCCGCTTGCTGAATCGCGCGGCGGAAAGGGGAGAGGTGCCTGTAATGGAGGAAATCATCACCATGGCCCATGGGGCCGGAGGCAGCCAGACGGCCCGGCTGATCGCGGATATATTCACGGCGGAATTCGACAGCCCCTATCTGACACGGGATGACGCGGCAGTGCTGGATTCCCCCGGCGGCCGCATGGCCATGACCACTGACGGTTTTGTGGTGTCGCCGCCCTTTTTCCGCGGCGGGAACATCGGCAAGCTGAGCGTCTGCGGCACGGTCAACGATCTGGCGTGCATGGGCGCCCAGCCGTTGTGGCTGACCGCCTCATTTATTTTGGAAGAAGGATTCCCCGTGGCAAAGCTGCGGGAAATTGCCCGCTCCATGGCGCAGACGGCCCGGCGCGCCGGCGCGCATATTGTGTCGGGGGATACCAAGGTCGTCGGGCACGGCCAGTGCGGCGGGGTATTCATCACCACGTCGGGCGTGGGGCGGATCGCCGACGCACCGGGCGCGGCAGCACTGGGCGGCGCACAGGTGAAGGCGGGCGACGCCGTGCTGGTCACCGGTGACATCGGCCGGCACGGGTGCGCCATCCTGCTGGCCCGCGGCGAGTACGGCATCGAGGCCGCCGTCGACAGCGACTGTGCGCCGCTTTGGGAGCCGGTGCGCCGCATGCTCGCCACAGGGGCGGCAATCCACGCCATCCGCGACGCGACCCGCGGCGGTGTGGGCACCGTGCTGGGGGAAATCGCCGGCCAGAGCGGCACCTGCGTGGAGCTTGAGGAAGCCGCTATCCCGGTGGATGACGGTGTGCGCGGCGTGTGCGGGCTGCTGGGGCTGGACCCCTTGTATATGGCCTGCGAGGGCCGCATGGTGGTATTCGCCCCGGCGGCCGCCGCCGACCGCCTGCTCGAAGCGCTGCACGGCTGCCCCGAGGGGGCAGGCGCCGCGCGTGTCGGCGAGGTGACCGCCGAAATGCCTGGACGGGTCGTGGTGCGTACGCCCGCCGGCGGCCGTCGGATGCTGGCCATGCCCGGCGGCGAATTGCTCCCGCGCATATGCTAATGAGTGCCACATTGTGGAATAGTATTGAAAATTATGGCAATTCGAAAAGAAAGAGTATAAATTTCACTAAAAATTATATTAGTAACCGGCGGATACTTGACAAATCAATAAAGTCGTTGTATTCTATAAGGGCTGTAAGAAATTGTGAATGTAAGCGGACCGGGATTCATCAATCAGGGTTTTCTTGCATGCGGAAATCCGTCTTGGGCGTCGCATATGGGCGCCGCAGCGGATTATTCGGACCCTTCACAGGGGTGGGAGGCCGGCTGGCCTTTCACAGAGCGTCGATTTTACCTGGCTGAGGTTTTGCCACGCATGAGTCGACGTAGGGCTGCCATTTTCACATGGGGCCGATTCGGAGCAGCTGACTGCCCAAGGTGCCGAAGGTGCACGCGGGCGACCGGCGCGGTTATTTGTGTGAGCTCCCGTTGATTACCCGCAAAGAGTGGGGCAGCGGTGAACCGCATACAATAAAAAGGAATGCGCCGGTGGAATTTCCGACTGCTGCATCCGGGTGGGAGATGAGATGCCGCCAAAGCGGCGATTGTACATTTTCTTCCGTCAATATGCCCCAGTAGCTCAATGGCAGAGCGTTGCGATGACTCAAAGGTGTCGGTTCAAATCCGTCCTCGGGCAAATTTATTCAATACCAAAGCGAGGTAAAAAGCATGTACCAGGACAAGAAGCTTGTCTGCAAAGAGTGTGGCGAGGAATTCATTTTCACGGCCGGTGAACAGGAATTCTACGCGGAAAAAGGTTTCGTCAACGAGCCGCAGAGATGCAAAAAGTGCCGCGATGCCCGCAAAAATGCCGGCAAGCCCCAGCGCGAGATGTTCGACGCTGTGTGCGCGGCCTGCGGGAAGCCCTGCAAGGTTCCGTTCCAGCCGAGAGAAGATCGCCCGGTGTATTGCAGCGAATGCTTCGCGAAAATCAAGGAGCAGGGCTGATCTCCAGCCGGTTTTGTTTTGGCATTGTGTGCCCCGGGTTCCCGGGGCCTTTTTTTATGCTTCGGGCGCGGGGCGGCGTCGGCGGGGACTTGCATTTGCGCCCAAAGGCCGGTATAATAATTATGGGTCAAAGGCCCCTCCGGTTTTGTGAAATAGTGACCGGGGACTTTGGCCGGTGGTATCCGCCCCGGGCGGAGCTGACCGGCTTCGGAACGGACGGAAAGGAGAACGCAAATGGCAGCGACGATTACGAAAGACACTCTGATCGGCGACGTTTTGGATATGGACATGGGTACGGCGGAATATTTCATGGCGATCGGCATGCATTGCCTGGGCTGCCCCGCTTCCCGCGGGGAAAGCATCGAGGATGCCTGCATGGTCCATGGGGTGGACAGCACGGAGCTGATCGACCAGCTCAACAAGTATTTTGCGGAGAGAGCCGACTGAATCCCGCGTAAAATTCAGTTTGTCTGAAACCACCGACGGCGAGTCGGATAGAGGGAGTATGCCATCCGGTTTTCGGATGGCATATTTCTTCCCACATAGAGAAGCGGAGGTGTTTGCCGGGTGCGGCGCGCATGCCGGCGGCAGGATACGGAAAGTAATCACACGACGCCCGCCCGGCTGCCGCCGCTGGGGCCGCGGCTGCGCATGGTGGCGGCGCTGGTGCGGCCGGGCGGCACAGTGGCGGATATCGGCACCGATCATGCCCGGCTGCCGGTATGGCTGGTACTCACCGGCGCCTGCCATGCCGCCGTGGCCGCCGATATCCGGCCCGGCCCGCTGGCGGCAGCCCGCCGCACGGTGACCGAATTTGCCGTCACCGACCGGGTGCGGCTGATTCTTTCCGACGGGCTGGGCGCGGTGCCGCCGACGGACGACGTGGTGGTCGCGGGCATGGGGGGCGAGCTCATCGCCTCTATTCTGGCCGCTGGGGAATGGCTCCGCACACCGGCCGTGCGGTTGGTGCTCCAGCCCATGACGGGGGAAGACGAACTGCGCCGCTATCTCTGCCGGGCCGGCTTTGCCATCCGGCGGGAGGCGGCGGCCCGGGAGGGCCGGCATCTCTATGCCGCCATGGCGGCGGAATACGACGGCCGCCCATGGGAGCCGGATGCGCTTTTCTGCGCGGCGGGCACCCTGACGGGGCGGGATGGCCCGGCCGCCCGGGATTATCTGCGGCACCGGGCCTGCGTGCTGGAAAAGCAGGCGGCTGGGCTGCGCCTTTCCGCCGATCGGCGGGATGAGGCGGGGCCTTTGGAAGAATTGGCGGCCGCTCTACGGCGCCGGGCCAAAACGGATGATTCGGCTTTGTGTTAACACCTAAAGGCTGTCTGCTTCGGCTGAGTGACGCCCAGCCGCGTCAAAATACGCAGAGCCCGGCAAGTAGTGTCTCTTTGTTTTATTAAGGGAAACGGTATTATTCGTGAAATCCGGCGAATTTTCATGGATATACGGATATATAAAGAGCCTGAACGGAAAGGGGATAGCCGTATGACCCGCGCGGGGGAAATCTTTGAGTATCTGGCACAACTGGCGCCGCTTGCTCTGGCGGAAAGCTATGACAATCCGGGGCTGCTGGCCGGCAGCCCGGCCCAGCCCGTGAGCCGGGTGCTTGTGGCGCTGGATATTACCTCCGCCGTGTGTGCGGAAGCGGCTGAGAAGGGCGCACAGATGGTTGTGAGCCACCACCCGGTGATTTTTCATCCGGCCAGACGGATTCTTTCCGAAGGGCCGGGACGGCCGGTGTGGGAGTTGGCGCGCCGCGGTCTGACGGCCGTGTGCATGCACACCAATCTCGACATGGCAAACGGTGGGCTCAACGACGTGCTGGCCGATGTACTGGGCCTGCAAAACGCACGCATCCTGTTGCCGGCGGGGGCCTTCCCCTATAAAAAGATCGTGGTGTTCGTCCCCCGCGCGCAGGCCGACGCGGTGCGGCAGGCTATGGCGCGGGCCGGTGCGGGCCGGCTGGGCAATTATGACGGCTGCAGCTTTGAGTCGCCGGGGGTCGGCCGTTTCCGCCCGCTGGCGGGGGCTCATCCGTTTATCGGGCGGGAAGGCGAGGCCGCCGAAGCCGACGAAATGCGCATTGAGGCCATTTGCCGGGGAAAGGATCTTGCCGCCGTTGTCGCCGCCATGCGGGCGGCCCACCCTTATGAGGAGCCGGCCTTTGACGTGTTTGACGACGAGGCCGTGCGGGAACCCTATGGCATGGGGCGTCTGGCCGAGCCGGAACGGGAGCTGCCGCTCGAAGATTTCGCGCGGGAGTGCGCCCGGCGGCTGTCGGCCCGGGGCGCGGTGGTTTACGGGACGGATATGACGCGCCCGGTGCGCCACGCGGCGCTTTGCAGCGGTGCGTGGGACGGCGAGATGACCCTCCCGGCGGCCAAAGCGGGCGCGGATGTGATCCTGACCGGCGAAATCAAACATTCGGATGTGCTGGCCGCCCGGGAATGCGGGCTGGATGTGGTGGCGGCGGGGCATTATGCCACCGAAGCCGTCGTCTGCCCATGGCTGTGCCGGCGGCTGGGCGGGCAGTTTCCGCAGGTCGCATTTGAGACGGCCGAGTCGCTGACCGACCCGGCTCATTATGTGAACGTATAACGACGCATCAGGCGGTGCCCGTCGCGGCATCGGGGAAAGGGTGACGGAATATGGCGCTGGACGGGGTGCTGCTTCATTTTTTGGCACAGGAAATCAATCGCCGGCTGGAGGGCGCACGGGTGGATAAGATCCAGCAGCCCGAGCGGGACGAGGTGGATTTGATTTTCCGCGGCCGGGAGGGCAGCCCGCGGCTGATCCTCACCGCCAGCCCGAATAATCCCCGGGTGCATCTGAGCCGCGTGCCACGGGAAAACCCCCAGCAGCCCCCCATGTTCTGCATGCTGCTGCGCAAGCATTTGTCGGGCGCGCGGTTTGCGGGAGTGGAACAGCCCGGGCTGGAACGCATCCTGTTTGTGCATTTCGACAGCCGCAACGAGCTGGGGGATGAGGTGCGCCTGACGCTGGCGGCCGAAGTGATGGGCCGACGCAGCAATGTCATCGTGCTCGATGAAAACGGTCGCATCATGGATGCCGTCAAGCGGGTGGACGCGAGCATGTCCAGCGTGCGGCAGATCCTGCCCGGCATGAAATATGAGATGCCCCCGGCCCAGCACAAAACCGACCTGACCGCCGCCGACCCGGCGCAGGCGGCCCGGGCGGTGCGGCAGGGGCACGGCGAGGCGGCCAAGGTACTGCTGGGGCTGATTCAGGGCGTTTCACCGGTGGTCTGCCGCGAGATGATTGCGCTGGCATGCCGGGATGCCGGTGCCCGCGCCGAGGAAATGACGGAGGAGCAGGAGCAACGGCTCGCCTTTTTCCTGGGCCGGTTGGCGGATGCCGTGCGGCAGGGCAAGGGTACGCCGATGCTCATCCGCGACACCGCCACCGGGAAACCGCTGGATTTTTCCTTCCTCCCGGTCACCCAGTACGGCACGGCCGCCGCGGTGAAGGAATACCCCGATTTTTCCACCCTGCTTGACGTCTTTTATTCCGAACGGGACCGGGTGGAAAATGTGAACCGCCGGGCCCACGACCTGCTCACCCTCATCGGCAACGCGGTGGAACGGGTCAGCCGCCGGATGGACAACCAGCGTGCCGAGCTGCGTCGCAGCGAGGACCGCGAGGCGCTCAAGATCCGGGGCGACCTGATTTCCGCCAATATGTACCGGCTGCAAAAGGGTATGACCCGCTGCCGGCTGGAAAATTACTATGAAGAGGGCTCGCCCGCCATTGAAGTGGAGCTCGACCCTTCCCTGACCCCGTCGCAGAATGCGCAGAAGTATTACCACCGCTACCGCAAGGCCTCGGTGGCGGAAAAATACCTGACCGGCCAGATCGCCGCCGGGCAAAGCGAGCTGGAATATCTCGACAGCGTCTTTGACGCGCTCACCCGGGCCGGTGGGGAAAGCGAGATCGCCGAGATCCGTGAGGAGCTCGTTGCGGAAGGCTACCTTAAACGCCACGGGCCGAAATCCGCCCGCCGCAGCCGGGAAAGCGAGCCGCTGCATTTCCGTTCCGATGACGGCTACCGCATTCTCGTGGGGCGCAACAACCGACAGAATGACCGGCTGACACTGCGTACGGCGGCCAAAAGCGATATTTGGCTGCACACCCACAATATTCCCGGCGCCCATGTGATCGTCTGCGCCCGCGGCGAAACGGTGCCCGAGCGCACCCTCACCCAGGCGGCTGTGCTGGCGGCTTTCCACAGCAAGGCGCGGGGCTCGGCCCAGGTGCCGGTGGATTACACGGCGGTGAAAAACGTCAAAAAGCCTGCCGGTGCCAAGCCCGGCAAGGTGATCTATGAGGATTACCGCACGGCATACGTCCAGCCGGACCCGGAACTGCCCGCACGGTGCCGGGAAGACGGGCCCGCCGGAACGGAAAGGAAATGAGCAGGTGACGACCGAATGAAATCGAGCGTGACAACCCGCATCAGCCGGTGGCTGGTCAATATGGTGATCGCGCTGATGGTCCTGGTGGGAGCGGACAGTGTGCTGCTGACCGTTCTGCGGCTGCCGCGGTATCTGCTGCGAATGGGCGAAACGTATTCGCTGCTCACGCCACATATGCTGCTGTTTCACCGCACCCTTTCCACCGTCGTGGGGGTCGCCCTGATTTTTATCAGCTACCGTCTGTTCCGTCGGGTGCGTATGGCCTGGGTGACAGCCGTCTGTCTGGTGCCGTTGGCGACCGTGCTGCGCATATTTGCCCACGCCGGCCGGGCACCCGTGCTGGTGATTGTCGCCGTGGCCGTGGAACTGGTGCTCGTGGTGTTTCGCCGCGACTTTACCCGGGCATCCGACCCCATTACCCTCAAATACGGGCTGCTGCTGGCGCTGGCTTCGCTGCTGCTGGTTTTCGGCTATACGGCCGTGGGCCTTTTCGCGATGCGCCGGCATTTCGACGGCGTTTTTACCTTCCGCGACGCGCTGGTGCGCTCGTTGCGGCTGCTGATCATGATGGATGTGGACACATCGCTTTTCCGTACGCCGCCGGGCCGGCTGTTTGCCCGGTCGGCCATTTTGCTCAACTGGACGAGCCTGGCGGCGGCGCTGATTTTTATTTTGAAGCCGCTGATCTATCAGCCCATCGCTTCCAATCGTGACCGGGAGCGGGTGCGGCAGCTGCTGGCCCGTTTTGGGGTCAACCCCATTTCCTATGTGGATGTGGAAAACGATAAGCGGTATTATTTCGGTTCGGTGGTCGAGGGAGTCGTAGCATACTGCGTGGCCGGCCAGGTGGCGGTGTGCGCGGGGGACCCGGTGTGCGCGCTGGGGGACACGGCGCTGCTGGTGAGCGAATTCATGGGCTACTGCCGCCGCAACGGGCTGGATGTCTGCTTCTGTCAGGTGACGGAGGAAACGCTGCCCTATTTCAAAAGCCTGCATTTCGGCGTGGCAAAATATGGGGAAGAGGCCATGTTTGACCTGACCGGCTACAGTATCCGGGGCGGCAAAGCGGCCAAGGTGCGGCAAAACGTCCACCACGCCGACCGCGCAGGCGTGACAGTGGAGGAATATTCCCCGCAGACACACCGCGACCCCGAGACGGAGCGGCAGATCGAGGCGGTGTCGCAGGATTGGCTTCGCGGCAAAAAGAGCGGGGAGCTTTCCTTCCTGCTGGGCAGCGTGGGCCTGCTGAGTCCGCTGGATCGGCGGTACTTTGTGGCGCGGGACGCGCAGGGTGTCGTCTGTGCATTCATCGTATTCGTGCCGTTCAAGGGTGGCTACTATACCGACGTGACCCGCCGCCGCCACGACGCGCCCCTTGGCGTGATGGAAAAGATCATCGTCACCGCCTTTACCAAGATGCGGGATGAGGGCCTCCGCTGGGGCAGCATGGGGCTGGCTCCGCTGAGCAATGTACGGGGCGACCCGAAGGGCAGCGCCCGTGTGGCCGACCTGCTTCATTATGTGTTTGAGCATATGAATGGCTTTTACGGCTTCAAGGCGCTGTATCAGTATAAAAGCAAATTCGCACCCTCCGTCTGGGAACCGCGGTATGTGACGTTCTATCCGCCCGTCTTTTCGCCGCAGATCGCCTATGGCATCGTCAAGGCGCAGAACCGGGGCGGTGTGCACGACTATCTTTTCAATCGGGTGAGGCATGTGCTGCACCGGCCCTCCGGCGGGCGCTCGGGTGCGGCGAGGGATGTGGGGGCGCATTGAGATTTTGCCGTATTTCTTCCCAGAAACCGGCTGCGGAGCATTTCCGCGGCCGGTTTCGCAATTACTGAATGGATTATGACAGCCGAATTCGACAATTTGGACTGTAAGCTGGAAATACTTTACATGCAATAAGAGGAAAAAGGTAAGTGCTTATCGCTCGCCCGGCGCGTGTTCCAGCCGGAGGCTGCGGAAATCGGTGGGGGAAAAGCCGGTGACCCGTTTGAAAAGGCGAGAAAAGTAGAACGGGTCGGTGAAGCCGCAGGCGTCGGCCACCGCGCCCACAGGCAGGTCGGTGGTTTGCAGCAGCGTCTTGGCGTTCTCCATCCGGCGGCGGCCGATATACTGTTTGGGAGGGCAGCCGAAGCGGCTTTTGAAGCGGCTGATGAAATAGCGGGGATGCAGACTCACGATGCCGGCTAGGTCGGCCACGGGGATATCCTGCCGCAGGTGCAGCTCGATATACCGCAGCACGGGGCGGAAATCGATCTCTTCCCCCGCCGGGCGCAGAGCCGCCTGCGAGAGGGTCAGGTAGCGGGCGATGAGCTCGAGCAAGGCGGCCCGTTCTTCCAGCACGGCGGAAACGGAGTCGGAGCCGTGGGCGGCGAACAGCCGGCGGAAGAGTGCCTCCATACCCGCGCAGTCGGCCACCCGCACCACCGGCCGTGATTCAAACAGGTCGAAAAGGCTGACTCCGCCGATGGCGGCGGTAAAATGGCACCAGAATTTTTCCACGCGGTTATTGCTGACCAGATAATAGGATTGTTGTACGCCGGCCGGCATGAGCACCATTTCGCCGGGCTTGGGACGGATGACCTGCCCGCCGATGACCAGCTCACACTCGCCGTCCCGTATGAAATAGAATTTATGATAATCCGGCGTGTAGTCGATATCCTGCCAGCCGGGGGGGCAACGGAGGAAGCCGCCCATCCGATACTCCACCTGCAGATTGCCCAGATATTGCCGCATTGCCAAACTGTCCATATGCTGCCTCCGACGGCTTTCTGACTTTTGTGCAAACAGATTCTGAATTTTGCCTATTTCCATTGTATCATATCCCTGCTAGACTGTCTTTGCAAGAGAAAGGGAGGGAACTTTATGACACAGCAAGAACGTGCGGCCCGCTTTTTGCACGACCGCTTTGGCATGTTTATCCATTGGGGGCTTTATTCGATACCGGCCAGAGGCGAATGGGTCAAGAGCCAGGAACGCATCACCACCGAAGAGTACCAGAAGTATTTCGACGCCTTCAATCCGGTGGATTACGACCCGAAAAAGTGGGCGCGGATGGCCCGCGAGGCCGGTATGAAATACGCCGTGCTCACCACCAAGCATCACGACGGTTTTTGCCTTTTCGATTCCAAGCTCACCGATTACAAGGCCACCAACACCAGGGCCGGGCGGGATCTGGTGCGGGAGTATGTGGATGCCTTCCGGGCCGAGGGGCTCAAAATCGGCTTTTACTATTCGCTGCTGGACTGGCATCATCCGGATTACCCGATGTTCGGCGACCGGCAGCACCCCATGCGGGATAACGAGGCATACCGCGACATAGCGAAGACCCAGGATTTTTCCCGTTACATCGACTATTTCCACGGCCAGGTGCGGGAGCTGCTCACCAATTACGGCAAAATCGACATCATGTGGTTCGACTTTTCCTATCAGGATGCGGTCAATGACATGACGGGCGAAAAGTGGCAGGCCGCGAAGCTTGTGAAAATGATCCGGCAGCTCCAGCCCGACATCATGCTCGACAACCGGCTGGATATCAACCGCACCGAGGGCAACGCACTGGGTTACGGCGATTTCCTGTCGCCGGAACAGATCCTGCCCCGTCGGGGGCTGCGGGATGCCGAGGGCCGGCCGCTGCCTTGGGAGGCATGCATCACCCTCAACAACCACTGGGGCTACTGCGCCGCCGATCATGATTACAAACAGCCGGCGGACGTGGTGCGGGCGCTGGTGGAGTGCGTGAGCAAAAACGGCAACCTGATCCTCAACGTGGGGCCGGACGCCCGCGGCAATATCCCCGCCGAGAGCGAGATCATCCTGCGGCAGGTGGGCGAATGGATGCGTCTCAACGGCGACAGCATCTATGGCTGCGGAGCTGCCGAGCAGGAAAAACCCGAATGGGGCCGCTATACCTGTAAAGGCAATCACCTGTACGCCCATATTCTGGAACGGGGCGTCGGCCCGGTGAGTCTGGAGGGCCTGCAGGGCAAGGTCAAATCCGCCCGGATGCTTGCCGACGGTTCCGAAATCGACATCGCCCGGCCGTGGAATGCAGGCAACGAGCGGGATCTGTATCTCAATCTGGCGTCCTATCGTCTGCCGGACCCCTGCGATACGGTGGTGGATCTGGAGCTGGGTGACTGAACGGTACCGGCTGCCCATTTCTGCTTTTTCGCCGGTTCCGGCAGGAAAATCCACTCCAAATAGTAGAATTCGACTGGATTAGACAGTCAGGAATTGCATTTTTCCAGCCAATCGGCCTTTTCTCGCGACGGAATGGCCGGCAACCGGCCCTGCAGTCGGCAAAAGCGAGGCATTGCGGCAAACGCAGCGCCCCGCTTTTTTTGCGCCCATCGGTCAGTCGGTGTAAAAGAGATTTGGGCGGTGAAACCGCAGCCGCTCAAAAGCCCCGCGAAGTCTCGACTGGGTATGACCCGGCGGAGAATATCCGCCGTGGAATGCAGGGACGCAAAAACAGGAGGCAGCCGACTGGCCGTCTCCTGTTTTTGCGCGTCACGGTGAATTTGAGCCTCCCGCCGAGCTTTCGCTCCTTGGATAAAAAAATCACTGCTCCGTCGGGTAGACACTCACGCGCTTGCGATCGCGGCCCAGCCGCTCGTACTTGACCTGGCCGGTGATGAGGGCAAACAGCGTATCGTCGCTGCCGCGGCCCACATTGGTGCCGGGATGGATCTTGGTGCCGCGCTGCCGCACCAGGACATTGCCGGCGAGCACTTCCTGCCCGTCCGCACGCTTTGCGCCCAGACGTTTGGATTCACTGTCGCGGCCGTTTTTAGTCGAGCCAGCGCCCTTTTTATGTGCCATTCTGAATTCCCCCTATCGGTAAAACGGACATCCTGCGTCCCCGCAGTCAGCCCTCGATTTTCTCGATCTGCACCTTGGTGTAGGGCTGTCTGTGGCCCTGCTTCTTGCGCTCGTTCTTTTTCGCCTTGTACTTGTAAACGATCACCTTGCGGCCCTTGCCGTTTTTCAGCACTTTGGCGGAAACCTTTGCACCCTCGACATACGGCGCGCCGGCCACCAGACCGTCGTCTTTGCCCAGCACGAGCACCTTGTCGAAGCTTACCTCGTCACCGTCGGTCACGTCGAGCTTCTCGATGAAAACCGTGTCGCCTTCGAGGACCCGGTACTGTTTCCCACCGGTTTCAATCACAGCGTACATGAATAAGAGGCACCTGCCTTATTACAGACTCGCTGCCGGGGGCAGAGGGCCAAACCCCTCTTTTTCAGCCCATAGCATGCGGCAAATAGCATTATAGCATGAATACGGCGCAAGTGTCAATCTTTTTTGACACGCCGGGCCGCGGCCCGCAGGGTATTTTCCAGCAGCATGGCCCGGGTCATGGGGCCGACGCCGCCTGGCACGGGAGTGATCCACGCGGCCTTTTGCGACACGGCGGCGAAATCCACGTCGCCGGCCAGCTTGCCGTCGGGCAGGCGGTTCATGCCCACATCGACGACGACGGCACCGTCTTTGACCATGTCGGCGGTCACGAAATGAGCGCGCCCCACCGCCGCCACCAGAATATCCGCCCGGCGGGTGATTTCACTCAGCTCCCGGGTCCTGGAATGGCAGATGGTCACGGTGCCGTTGCGGTGCAGCAGCAGCATGGCCATGGGCTTGCCCACGATGTTGCTGCGGCCGATGACTACGCAGTTTTTGCCGGCGATCTCAATGCCGGCGTCGTCGAGCAGCGCCATCACGCCCGCCGGGGTGCAGGGCATCAGCTCGGGCTCGCCGATCATGATGCGGCCCACGTTCACGGGGTGAAAGGCATCCACATCCTTGCGCGGGTCGATGGCGGCGATCACGGCCCGCTCGTCGATGCCCGCGGGCAGCGGCAGCTGCACGAGGATGCCGTCCACATCCGCCCGGCGGTTGAGTTCGTCGATATGGGCGAGCAGCTCGGCCTGAGCGGCCGTCTCGGGCAGGGCGATTTTTTCGGAACGGATGCCGACCTCCCGGCAGTCTTTTTCTTTATTTTTCACATAGATGCGGGAGGCGGGATTATCCCCCACCAAAATCACGGCCAGGCAGGGATCGACACCCCGCTCCCGCAGGGCCGCCGCCTGTGCGGCCGCTTGCCCGCGGATTTTTGCGGCGACGGCTTTGCCGTCGAGCAGCCGTGCCGCCATCTCAGTGAGCCTCCCCGGAGTCGTCCCCGGACTTTTCCACCGTTTCATCCGTCTTGGTGGAATCCGCGGGTGCGGGGCCGGCGCCGGAGGTATCCTCTGCAGAGTTGCCCTCCGCGGCGGTGTCCGCATCCGCAGGCTGGCCCGCCTGCTCGAATTCATCCTCGTCGATTTCACGGCTGATCTGTTCCACCGCCTTGGCAGTGTCGCCATAGAGCGACTGGTAGCCGGCGCCGCGTTTCTGGTCGCGCAGCTGCACCCGGCGGATGATCATCAGGATCAGGGCGGTCACGAAGGACAGCATCGCCACCACCTGGGAAACCTTCATCGTGCCCAGATACAGACTATCGGTGCGCAGCCCCTCGATGAAGAAGCGCCCGAAGCCATACCACATCACATACATCAGGAATATTTCGCCGTTGAACTTGCGGTGCCGCTTCGAATAGATATGTAGCAGCACAAAGCCCAGAATGCACCACAGCGACTCATAGAGGAAGCAGGGATGATATGCCGTGCCGGTGTTGTCGACAACCATGCGCCAGGGCAGGTTTGTGGCTGCGCCGTAAGCTTCCCGGTTGAAAAAATTGCCCCAGCGGCCTATGGCCTGGCCGATGAGGAAGCCCAGGCCCGCCAGGTCATACACCGCTCCCACGCTGATTTTCTTGATGCGACAGACCACAAAGGCGGTGAGGAAGGAGGCAATGATGCCGCCGTATATCCCAAGACCGCCGTTGCGGATGTTGACCCAGTCGACAAAGCTTGTAAAGTCGGTGGAACGGTTGGGGTCAAAAATGATATAGTAAAGCCGTGCACCGATGATGCCGAAAATGATGGAAAAAATGATGACGTCGGAAAGATCGTCCACGCTGACGTTCCACTCCGCCGACCGCTTCATGGCGTAGAGCATGGCGAGCAGCAGACCGGCCGCGATCAGCACGCCGTACCAGCGCAGCGCGAAGTCCCCGATGGTGAAAACGCTGTCCCCCACGTTAAAGGACAGGTGCAGGCCGGGAAACTGAATCGGAACCATTTGACAACATCCTCCCTCAAGCTTTTCCGGTCAGGGTTCAGACCGGCGACACCACCGACAGCACGCAGCGGTCGGCGGTAAAACGGGTTTCCAGGCACTCGGCCACGTCCTGCGGCGTCACGGCCGACACCGCGTCGATGCGGTCAAAGGGACCGAGCCCCGCGAAACGGCAGGCGGCCACGGCGTTTGCGACCTCCTCCACGCTGTCAAACTGAGAGGCCATGCGCCCGTAAAGCGACTTGCGCGCGGCGTCGAAATCCTGCTGCGGGATGCCCTCCCGGCGCAGACGGTCGATTTCCCCGCGCACGGCCTCGGCTACGTCATCCGGCCGACGGGATTCCCCACCGATGATGGAGGAGGCAAAGCTGCGGCCGCTAAAATACTGCAGGCCGAAAGAGGCGTTGATGAGCCCCTGGTCATACAGCCGGCGATAGAGGGGCGACGCGTCGCCGCCCAAAATTTCGAGCAGAATATCGGTGACGGCTTCGCGCTTGGCACCCTCCGCCCCTTCGGCGGGTGTGTCTTTGAAGCCGATATTGAAAAGCGGCACCGATACCGACAGCTTCTTTTCCACCCGATGGGTGACAACGGTTTCCGGCTCCGGCTCGAAGGTGCTTTTCACCGCCATGGCCGGCGCGGGCTTGAGCAGCCGGTCGGCCGCATCCGTCACGACGGCCGGGTCCACGTCGCCGGCCACGCACAGCACCATGTTGTGCAGGTTGTAAAACGAACGGTAGCACTGATAGAGCAGATCGGCCGTGATGTGCGAAATCGACTCCTGAGTGCCGGCAATGTCGATTTTCACCGGGTGGACGTGATACATCCCCCGCAACAGACCGAACATCACCTGCCAGTTGGGATCGTCGTCGTACATGCGGATTTCCTGCCCGATGATGCCCTGTTCCTTCTGCACCGTCTGGGCGGTGAAATAGGGGGACTGCACGAAATCGAGCAGGATCTCCAGCGATTCCCGGAAGTGATCGGTGCAGGAAAACAGGTAGCAGGTGCGGTCGAAGGAGGTATAGGCGTTGGCGCTGGCGCCCGTGCGGGCGTAGCGGGAAAACGCGTCGCCGTCCTCACTCTCAAAAAGCTTGTGCTCGAGATAATGGGCGATCCCCTCCGGCACCGCCGTGACGGTTTTGCCGTCGGTGAAGCGGTTGTCGATGGAACCGTACTTGGTGCCGAAAATGGCGTATTGGGAAGAATACTCCGCCTTGGGCACGATATAGATATCCAGGCCGGTCGGATGTTTGCCGTAAAGGACTTTTTCCTTCAAGCGCCGGCTCTCGATGGTTTCATATTCCATTGCGCATTGCCCCTTTCTGGGAAATATCCGCCCCGGTCAGCCCTGCGCGCTGCCCGCGAGCAGATAGACGGTCTCAAGCCGGATATGGCCGGCGGCCTGCACGATATCCTCCACGGTCAGGGTCTCGGCCTTCCGGGCGGCCTGGGCGGGGGAAAGCTCCGGGTGCCCCGCCAGCGACTGCACCAGATACCACTGGGCGATGCCGGCGGCGGTGTCGCTCAGTTCCCGGTAGGAATTGCCAAGGCTCAGCGAGGCGAATTTAAGCTCGTCCTGTGTCACATGGCCGGCCTGCAGCTCCGACAGCTGGCGCAGGATCTCATCCCGCGCTTTTTCAAAGTTTCCTTCCTCGATGCCGGATTCGACAAGGAGAAGCCCCTTGAAGCGCTCATAGCGGGAAAAACAGTAGTAGCACAGGCTCATCTTTTCCCGCACGTTGGCGAAAAGCTTTGCGTGGAGTGAGCCGCCGAACACGGTGCATGCCAGCTGCATGGCCGGCGTTTCGGTGTCGGGCACGGCGATGCCGGCCCGGAAACCAAGGCACAGTTTGGCCTGAGTCACCGGCAGACGGTCGGTCACCGTGCGCACGTCGCCCGGCTGCCGCACCACGCGGGTGGGGCAGGCGAGCAGTTCCCCGCGGGGCACCGACCCGAAGGCGGTGCGCAGCCGCCGGGCACAGACGGCGGAGTCGCCCGGCCCGACGTGAAAAATTTCCACCTCGGCGCCGTGGAGCATGTGCAGCCAGGCCTGCCAGAGGGCGGCGGGCGTGACGGCCTCGGCGCTTTCCCGTGTACCGTATTCCGACAGCCCGTAGGCTTCGCCGCGGCACATTTCCTCTTTGAGCCGCTGGGAAGCATAATACCGTTTGTCGTTGAGGCGGGAATCGATGAGGTCGCACAGGTTATGTGTCTCGATCGCCACATCCCCGGCGCGGAAACAGCCGTTTTCCGTGGCGGGCTCGAAGATGAGCGAGCACAGAAGGTCGGCACAGGCAGCGAGCTGAGCCCCCCCGCTCAGGGCAAACGCATCGTCCAGCGCATCGACGTAAAACGTGACGATCTGGATCTCGCCGCGCTTGGTGACGCCGCCGTCGAGCTGAGCGCCGTAGAGCTCCTGAAGCCGGTGATTGAGCGAGGTCATGTCGGGGTATTCCCGGCAGCCCCGGCGCAGCACCATGGGCAGCAGGGCATAAAGAGCCGCCGTTTCCCGCTTCAGCGGCAGCTTGAAGCTGACCGAAAGATAGTTGTTTTTAAATTTGGCGTCGGGAATCGAGGTGAAACAGACCCCTTCGCACAGCATTTGGCGATGAATCTCCTCCGTATGCAAGCACCTCCCAAATAAAAACGGCTGCCGGTGACGCGGTCGGCAGCCGGGAGCGGCCGCAGCCGCCCCCGAAATCCCAATTATTATATCACACCGGTATGCAAATAACTATGGCCGGGCCCGCAAATTCACAAAATGTTCGGTTTTAGGCGGTTTTATTTGACTTTCTTCGGTGAAAAATATATCATAAATAGGCGGTGAAACGGGTGTGGATGCGTCTGTTTCGCCGCAGGATGATACGATCGGTTACGGCGGAGGAATTTCCACGGGTGAAGACCCGGCCTCCGCCTTTTTATGGGTGCGGCCGGCGGCCCTTGCGCGCCGGAGGGGGATACGGAATGTTTGTCGATACGGCAAAAATCCGGCTGCTGGCCGGCAGCGGGGGCAACGGCTGTGTGTCGTTCCACCGCGAGAAATATGTGGCCGCCGGCGGGCCGGACGGCGGCGACGGCGGGCGCGGCGGGGATATTATATTTGAAGTGGACGATAACCTGGCCACGCTGGCGGATTTCCGCTACAAGCGCATTTATCGTGCCGAAAACGGGGCCGACGGCGGCAACCGCCGCTGCACGGGCCGCTCGGGGCGGGCGCTCACCATCCGGGTGCCGCGGGGCACGGTCATCAAAGAGGCAGCCGGCAGCCGTGTGCTGCACGACATGTCGGACGACGAGCCCTTCGTGGCGGTGCGGGGCGGCAAGGGCGGCTGGGGCAACGTGCATTTCGCTACCCCCACGCGGCAGATCCCGCGCTTTGCCAAACCGGGCATCCCCGGCGAGGAGCTGGAGGTGCGGCTGGAGCTCAAGCTGCTGGCCGACGTGGGGCTGCTCGGATGCCCCAACGTGGGCAAGTCCACCATTCTTTCCCGCGTGAGCGAGGCAAAGCCCGCCATCGGCAACTATCATTTCACCACTCTGTCGCCGGTGCTCGGCGTGGTGCGGGTGGAGGAGGGTTCCTCCTTTGTGATGGCGGACATCCCCGGCCTCATCGAGGGCGCCGCCCAGGGCGCCGGGCTGGGGGATGAATTCCTGCGCCATGTGGACCGCTGCCGCCTGCTGGTGCACGTGGTGGACGTGGCCGGCAGCGAGGGCCGCGACCCCATCGAGGATTTTGAGACCATCAACGGCGAGCTCAAAAATTACGGCGGCGGGCTGGAGCATAAGCCCCAGATCGTGGCAGGCAACAAGACCGATATCGCCGACCCGGCGGCGGTGGAACGCTTTCGGACTTATGTGGAAGGCAAGGGGCTGCGGTTTTTCCCCGTCTCCGCCGCGGCGGGGCAGGGGCTTCGGGAACTCGTGGGCGCCTGCGCCGGGGAGCTTCATAAGCTGCCGCCGATCAAGATCTATAAACCCGAGCCGGCGTCGGCGGCTTACCGCCCCGCCGACCCCCATGAGGTGACCGTCACCGCCCACGACGGCGTCTATTTTGTGGAGGGCCGCTGGCTGCTCAACCTGATGCGCACCGTCGACCCCGACGATTCCGAGTCGATGGGCTATTTCCAGCGGGTGCTGCGGGGCAGCGGGGTCATCGACCGGCTGGTGCAGGCCGGCATTCAGTCGGGCGATACGGTGAGCATTTACGACGTGGAGTTCGAATATGTCCCATGATTCTGATTTGAATTTGAATATATCCGGTCATTCCGCCGCCGATATTCCGGTGGAATCCGGGCCGAAAGCGGATGCGGCCCCGGGCGCCGGGCTGTCGGCTCTCACCGTGCCTTTTCCGGAAGAGACCGTCCGCCAGATGAACCCGGTGTCGCTGGCGTTTATCGGCGACGCGGTATTCGAGCTGCTGGTGCGCCGCCAACTCATGGGGGCAGGCATCACCGGCGCGGGTCGGCTGCACCGTGCGGCGGTGGAGTATGTGCGGGCCGGGGCCCAGTCGGCGGATTGCGAGCGGGTGCTGCCGCTGCTCACACCGGAAGAAAGCGACATTTTCCGCCGGGGCCGCAATTCCAGCACCACCCACGTGCCGAAAAATGCCGCGGCGGCGGATTATCGCCGGGCTACGGCGCTGGAAGCGCTTTTCGGCTACCTGTATCTGACCGGCCGATATGAGAGGGTCTGGCAAATCTTCTGCGCAGCGGCGGGGGACGCGCCTGGGAATGTCTGACGCTCCGACCGCCCGCGCGGCCCGGATGAAGGGGGAAACATCGGCGTGAAACGGCTCGACTGGAAAAATATCCTCTTGCGTTCGACAGGCCTGCGGCTGCCCTATGTCAAAAACCGGGAGCGGGCTTATGAGATTGCCAAGGATATGTTTTTTTTCCTGCTGGGCAGCGCGCTGTATTCGGTGTCTGTCGCGGTTTTCACCGCGCCCAACAAAATCGCGCCCGGCGGCCTGACCGGCATTGCCACCATTCTTTACTATATCATTCACACGCCGGTGGGCACCACGATGTTTGTGCTCAACATCCCGCTTTTCGTGCTGGGCTTTCGCCACATCGGCGTGAAATTCATCGGCCGCACCGTCATATGCACGGCGATGGTGTCGGTGATGACGGATATGATGAGCGTGCTGCCGGCCTATCGCAGCAATTTGCTGCTGGCCGTGCTGTACGGCGGCGTATTGTCGGGCGCGGGGCTGGGGCTGATTTTCCTGCGCGGGGCGACGACGGGCGGCAGCGACGTGGCGAGCCGGCTGCTGCGCATACGGTTCCCACACATCCCGATGGGGCGGATGATGCTGCTGCTGGATATGGCGATCATCGGCGTGTCGGCCATCGTGTTCCGCAGTCTCGACAGCGCCCTTTATGCCATTATTTGCAGCTTTACCTCTTCGCGCGTTATTGACAGCATTCTTTACGGCGCCGACACCGGGCGGATGGCGCTGGTGATTTCGGATCAAAACGATGCCATCGCCCGGCAGGTGCTCGACCACATGGAACGGGGGGTCACGCTGCTCAAGGGCAAGGGTGTTTACACCGGCCGGGAACGGGACGTGCTCATGTGTGCGGTGCGCCGCCCCGAGGCCGCCAAGCTGCGCAACATCATCCGTCAGACTGACCCCGCCGCCTTCGTCATCATGTGCGAGGCGGGGGAGGTTATCGGCGAGGGCTTTACGCCCATCACGAAGGATATGTAAGGGTGTGCAGGGGACGCGATTTGCCGGAAGCACCGGCGGTGTTTGAATGAGCGCCCGTATTTTGTTTTGCTGATACGCCAAAGGCGCCCCCGGAGGGGCGCCTTTGGGGAAAATCGTGCCGTATGTGGCTCAAAACTGCTGATTGCGCTGTTCCTGGTTTTCCTGCCGATTCTGTTGATTCTGCTTGTTCTGCGCATTCTGCTGCTTGCGATCGAATTCCTCGTTTCGGCGCTGGACGTTCTGCGCCTCGTTTTTATTTTTCTGGTTTTTGGCTTCCTTGCGGTCCTTCTTATCCATGTGCAGTATCACCTCACTTTTGGATTCAACCGTAGTATGACCGATGGGTCGGTAAATATTCCAATGTTTTCAAGATTGTTCCGGGAGGGGAATATGCCATGACGCGCTGGCCGGCGGAATGGGAAAAACGGATGCGACGGCTGCTGGGGGCGGAATACCCGGCGTTTGCCGCGCAGATGGGCCGGCCGCCGGTGCGCGGCGTACGGGTAAACCCGCTGCGCTGCGATGCCCGGCGTTTCGCCGCCCTGGCGGAGGAAAACCTGCCGGGCGTGACGCTGCGCCCGGTGCCTTTCGCACCGGAAGGTTTCGCCGCGGAAGGCATGCTTTCCGGTCGGCACCCGTGGCACCATGCGGGGGTCTTTTACCTGCAGGAGCCGTCGGCCATGGCGGCGGTGACGGCGGCGGGGATCGCCCCGGGCATGCGGGTGCTGGATCTGTGCGCCGCACCGGGTGGCAAATCCACCCAGGCGGCGGGGGCACTCATGGGCCGGGGTTTCCTTTTAAGCAACGAAGTGATGCCCGGCCGCACGGCGGCGCTGCTGTCGAATCTGGAACGGCTGGGCGTGCGCAACGCCGCCGTGACCTGTGAGCGGCCCGACCGGCTGTGCGCCGCGCTGGAGGGCGGCTTCGACGTGGTATTGGTGGATGCTCCCTGCTCGGGGGAGGGGCTTTTTCGCCGGGAGCCCGCCGCCGCACGGGAGTGGGGACCCGGGCTGCCCGAGGCCTGTGCCCGGCGGCAGACGCTCATTTTGCAAAGCGCCCGGCGGGCGGTGCGCCCCGGCGGAGTGCTCGTGTATTCCACCTGCACTTTTGCGCCGGAGGAAAACGAGGGCGTTGTGGACGCCTTTTTGCAGGAAAATCCCGATTTTTATATAGAAGAAATCCCCGCGGCCTTCGGGCGGCCTGCCATGCCCGAATGGGCCGGCGCGGCCCCGGGGGTGGCACGGGCCCGGCGCATTTTGCCGCAGGACGGCGGCGAGGGGCATTTCGTGGCCCGGCTGCGTCGGGCGGGGGACGATCCCTGCCGCGTGAAGCCCGCGCCGGTGCCGCCGCCCGCCGGGGAAGCATTCGAAGCGTTTTGCCGGGAAGTAATCCCCGCCGGCGTGGCGGGGATTCCCTGCCGGGTGGGGGACGAGGTGTTCCTGCTGCCCGAATCCCCGCTGCCGGATATGCGGGGGATGCGGCTGCTGCGCGCCGGTGTACCGGCGGGTACGCTGCGCCGCACGGGCCGGGGGGCCGAGCGATTCGAGCCTGCCCATGGGCTCTTCATGGCGGCGGGCGGGCCGGCACCGGCCGTCGTTTGCGACCTGCCCGCCGGGAGTGGGGAACTGGCCGCCTGGCTCCACGGGGAAGAGATCCCGGCGCCGGCCGGTGTGCCCGCCGGGTTCGCGGCCGTGCGGGCCGGCGGATTCCCCGTGGGATTCGGGAAAATTTCCGGCGGACGCATCAAAAATCATTATCCCAAGGGTCTGCGCAATCTTGGGCCGGGGTGAATCAAAGATTGCGCTTGAACTGGCGGCAGGATGTATGGTAAACTATTATGTTGGAAAATAGTATTTGCCGCAAGTGACGCGGCGGCGCAAATGCCGTCCGGGCCTCCCGCGCAGCGGGCGGCCGCTGTCTGACGGAGCCGCGCGTTTTGGCGCGCGGACGCCGGGTGCGGGGGAAAGGATCGTGAGAGCATGTCGGGTCATTCCAAGTGGAACAACATCATGCATAAAAAGGAAAAGAGCGACGCACAGCGCGCCAAGGTCTTCACCAAAATCGGGCGGGAGATTGCGGTGGCTGTCAAGGAGGGCGGGGCCGAACCCGCGTCTAACTCCAAACTCTATGACCTGATCGTCAAAGCCAAGGTCAACAATGTGCCCAATGACAACATCGAGCGCATCATCAAGAAGGCGGCCGGCGGGCTGGAAAAAGACGATTACGAAACCATCATGTACGAGGGCTACGGCCCCAGCGGCGTGGCGGTGATCGTCGAAGCGCTCACCGACAACCGCAACCGTACGGCGGGCGATCTGCGGCATTATTTCGACAAATTCGGCGGCAATCTGGGCCAGACCGGCTGCGTGGGCTGGATGTTTGACGAAAAGGGCGTCATCGTCATCGCCCGGGCGGACGGCATGGATGAGGATAAGGTGATGGACGACGCGCTGGAATCCGGCGCGGTGGATTTCAACGCCGACGGCGATGTGTTTGAGATCTTCACCGACCCCAACGACCTGCCCAAAGTGCGCAAGGCGCTGGAAGAGAAGCACTACCAGTTCCTTTCCACCCAGGTGGAGCATCTGCCGAACAATTTCACACATCTGGATAATCCGGACGACATCGACAATATGCGCCATATCCTCGACGCCCTCGAGGACGACGACGACGTGCAGAACGTCTGGCACAACTGGGAGAACGAGGACGAGGACGACGGATAATCGTGGAGTCGTTGGTCCGTTCGGGCATAATGGGAATAGAGAGCTTCTTCTGTCGGCTATGCGCCAGCGAAGAGGCTCTTCCGCCTAAATGGGGGACTGTGCACCCGCTTTCCGCTGTGGTATACTGGATAGAGTGCGAGCGGCATGGGCCGCACGCGAGATGTCTGCGGGGGAATCCGACATGGGAGCGGCCTGCCACATTTTTTGCGTGTCCTTTTTGCAACACCCGGCCGAGGCGCGGTGCCGCCGGGTGAAAGTGTGGGCCGAAAATGGCGCGGGCCATCATAAAGACAGGCGACGGAGCCGAAAAGGCTCCGCCGCCTGTCTTGGTTTTTACGGGTATTCAGTCGATGATCTGTCGGCCGGCAATTTCCACGACGGAGGGTATAAAACGCCCGACGATCAACAGCACGATAGCCAGCACGACCGCAGCCGCCAAACCGTAATAAAGTGTCAGGTGGGAATCGTCCGTCCCCAGCACGGCCTTGGCGGCCACATAGGAGTTGACCAGCAGCGTGACGGCTGCCGCCAGCATCAGGAAGGTCCCCACGGCCGGCCAGAAAAGCGAAAAGACAGCGGCCAGAGCGGTCAGACAGGCCGACGGGATGGCACCGACCCCCGTCGCCGCCAGCATGGAGCGGAAGTGCGGCCGGCGGTGTATGGCGGCGCCGATGGCATACCCCACCGCGCTCATGCCCACATAGCCCAGCAGCGAGCCGACAAGCAGGATGAGAAACAGTACAAAATAGCGCAAATGGATATACTGCAGCATATAGGCCAGCATGTACTGCCCGTAGCCGGAGGCCGGCATCATGGTGCCGTTGTAAACGCTTGTTTGACCGGTGGTGCGCAGCGAGGAAGAGAGCGACCACGACGTGCCCGCAATAAACGCCATGCCGCACAGCCCGGTCAGCACCGCCAGCACCGCGGCCCAGAAAAGACCGGTTTTCCAGTCCCGGATGCGGGACGAAGTTTCAAGCGTGGCCACCGGGCGGGCAAAATAGGAACGGAAGCACTGCCATATATTCCGGAAAAACCGCCGCGCCTGGGAAGGCCGCCGCGGGGTCGACACCAGTGTCAGCGTCGGGGGCCGGTCGCCGGCCGGTTCATTCCCCGCGTCCGGGCCGGAAGGAGGCGTTTGGCCTCCCGAGGGCCCGCTGGTCTCTTCCGGCCCGGCATCTGCCGGCTCTGTGCCGTCTGCCGGCTGTGCGGCGGGAGCCTCTTTCGCAGCGGCCGGTTCACCGGCGTTTTCACGGTCTTCGGCGAGGCGGCGAGCCGCCGCCGCAGCCCGCGCGGCAGCCGCCTGGCTGCAGTCGCAGACTTCGCCGTCGGCCAGGGGTTTTCCACAATAACGGCAAAACATAGGATGGACGCTCCTTTCAAAAAGGGAAAATGGCGCGGGGTACGGCCGGGCCGTCCCCGCCGCGTATTTCAAAACGATCCAACAAACGACATATATATAACTATATCGGATTCCCATCCGGTTGTAAAGGGAAATCGGCCGCCGTGCAGACGGCTGAAAATTTCGGATATTTTCTTTCACCAGCTTTACAACGATTCTTCAATATGGTACAATGTGGGTAAGATGTTAGACATAATGCCTATATATATAAATAAATATAAAAAATATTAGTATATATTGCGCAATTTTGCGAGCAGAAGTATGCAGGACTGACTTTTGAATCCCAAGCCGCCACAGATTCCGGCCGTCTCCCCGCGGATGCGGGTATACATCGGCCGGGTCCGCATATATATTATTGTTCAGGTTAGGGGTGTCGCAAATGCGGGACAGTGCAAGAAAAAGGCCGAAAAAGGCCGGCCCGGCCGACCAGTTCCATGAGGGCGTCAATTACCGGGCCTACCGGTATCTGGGCGCGCACACCGCCGCCCGGGGTGGCAAGGCGGGCGTTTTATTCCGCGTGTGGGCGCCCCACGCGCAGGCGGTTTCCGTTGTGGGCGATTTTAACGGCTGGGATGTGCAGCAGGTTCCCATGGCCGTGGTCAGTCAGGGAGGGGTGTGGGAGGCCTTCGTGCCGGGGCTGCACCGCTATGACATCTATAAATTCAGCATCCGCACCCAGACGGGCCGGACGCTGCTCAAAAGCGACCCGTTCGCTTTCCATATGGAAACCCGGCCTGAAACGGCGTCGCGCGTCTATGACCTGGCGGGTTACAAATGGGGGGATACGGCTTGGCGCCGGCGGCGGGGGCAGTGGTATGACCGGCCGGTCAACATCTATGAGATCCACGCGGGCTCGTGGCGTACCTATCCGGACGGCAACCCCTTCAGCTATCACAAACTGGCCGACGAGCTGATCCCGTATCTGCAGGATATGGGCTACACCCACGTGGAGCTCATGCCGATTATGGAATACCCGCTGGACGATTCCTGGGGCTATCAGGTGACGGGCTACTTTGCCCCGACTTCCCGCTACGGCAGACCGAAGGATTTTATGGCGTTTGTGGATCGCTGCCATCAGGCGGGCATCGGCGTCATCATGGACTGGGTGCCGGCCCATTTTCCCAAGGACGCCCACGGGCTTTTCGAATTCGACGGGGAATGCCTGTACGAATACTCCGACCCCTATAAGCAGGAACACAAGTCGTGGGGCACCCGGGTGTTCGATTACGGCAAGAACGAGGTGCGCAGCTTTTTGATTTCCAACGCGCTTTTTTGGTTCGACCGGTATCACATCGACGGGCTGCGGGTGGATGCGGTGGCCTCGATGCTCTATCTCGACTATGACCGCAAGGAGGGCGAATGGCGCCCCAACCGCAACGGCGGGAGGGAAAATCTCGAGGCCATTGAGTTTCTGCGGCAGCTCAACACGGCGGTGTTCGCGGCCTACCCCGCGGCGATGATGATCGCGGAAGAGTCCACCGCATGGCCGCTGGTGACCCGCCCGGCGGATATCGGCGGGCTGGGTTTCAATTTCAAATGGAACATGGGCTGGATGAACGACATGCTCCAGTATGTTTCCATCGACCCGTATTTCCGCAAAGATTATCAGCGGAACCTGACATTCTCGTTTTATTACGCCTTTTCCGAAAATTTCGTGCTGCCCGTTTCCCATGACGAGGTGGTGCACGGCAAATGTTCTCTGATTGCCAAAATGCCGGGCGAATATGAGGAAAAATTCGCGGGCATGCGGGTCTTTTTCGGGTATATGATGGCCCACCCGGGCAAGAAGCTGCTGTTTATGGGCAGCGAATTCGGGCAATTCAAGGAATGGGATTATCACCAGCAGTTGGACTGGCTGCTGCTGGATTACGGCAGCCACCGGGCTCTGCAGGCCTATTCCCGGGCGCTCAACCGCTTTTATCTCGCGCACCCGGCGCTGTGGCAGATCGACTATTCCTGGGACGGCTTTTCCTGGATTTCCAATGACGACAACACCCAGAATATTATCGCCTTCCGCCGGATGGACCGGCGGGGCAAAGAACTGATCGTGCTGTGCAACTTTGCCCCGGTGCGGCGGGATGATTATCGCATCGGCGTGCCGACACCGGGGGTCTACCGCGAGGTATTCAATTCCGACGAGGCGCGCTTCGGCGGCACGGGCTGCGGCAACGAAAAGCCGCTGGCGAGCGAAGCGATCTCCATGCATGGGTACGATCAATCCGTCACGCTGACGGTGCCACCTATGTCGGCGGTGTTTTTCGAGTATGCCGGCCAGGGGGCCGGGCCGGAAGAAGGAGGAATGTCACATGTATAGGAAGATGGAGTGCGTGGCCATGCTGCTGGCGGGCGGTCAGGGCAACCGGCTGGGCGTGCTGACCAAAAACCGGGCCAAACCGGCCGTGCCCTTCGGCGGCAAATACCGCATCATCGACTTCACCCTTTCCAACTGCATCAACTCCGGGGTGAGCACGGTGGGAGTGCTCACCCAATATCAGCCGCTGGAGCTCAACGAATACATCGGCAACGGCCAACCGTGGGATCTGGACCGGCTGGAGGGGGGCGTGCAGGTGCTGCCGCCCTATCAGCGCCGCCGGGGAGCGGATTGGTACAAGGGCACGGCCAACGCCATTTATCAGAATATCGCCTTCATCGAGCGGTATAACCCCGAGTATGTGCTGGTGCTGGGCGGGGATCACATCTATAAAATGGATTATTCCAAAATGCTCGCTTTCCATGAGGAAAACAAGGCCGACTGCACGATCTCGGTCATCGAGGTGCCAAAAGATCAGGCTTCCCGCTTCGGCATCATGAACACCGACGCGGACGGCCGCGTGACCGAATTTGAGGAAAAGCCCAAGGTGCCCAAGAGCAATAAGGCCTCCATGGGCATCTACATATTTTCCTGGCACAAGCTGCGCAATTATCTGGAAGCGGACGAGAGCAACCCCGCTTCCGAAAACGACTTCGGCAAAAACATCATCCCGGCCATGCTGTCGGCGGGGGAGCGGATGTTCGCCTATTCCTTCCAGGGTTACTGGCGGGACGTGGGCACCGTCGAGAGCCTCTGGCAGGCCAACATGGATCTGCTCGACCCCGCGTGCGCCATCCATCTGGCGGATGCGTCATGGAAAATATATGCCCGCAGCCCGGTGGAGCCGCCGCACTTTGTGGGGCGGGACGCCAAAATATCCCGCTCGATGGTGGCCGAGGGGTGCGTCATCCACGGTGAGGTGGAAAATTCCATCCTGTTCCACGGCGTGTATGTGGGCCCGGGGGCGGTGATACGCGACTCGGTGATCATGCCCGACGCGCGCGTGCTCGAAAAGGCCCAGGTGCTCAAGGCCGTGGTGGGCGACAACGCCGTTATCGGCACCGAGGCGATGGTCGGTTTCCGCCAGAATGAGCTGCGCCGCAAGAACGCAGGCATCACCGTGGTGGGCGACAGCATCCACATCGGCAACCGGGCCGTCGTGATGGAAGAAACCATGCTGGACAGCGACATTCCGGAGGTGAAAGCGGTATGAGTTCCCAGACGCTGGGCATCATCTTTTCCAATATGCACGACGAAGAGCTGCAGGATCTGACCGTGCGGCGCACCATCGCCTCCATCCCGTTCGGCGGGCGCTACCGGCTCATCGACTTTGTGCTGTCGAACATGTATAATTCCGGCATCACCAAAGTCGGTGTCATCACCAAGAGCAACTACCAGTCGCTGATGGATCATGTGGGCTCCGGCAAGGAGTGGGATATGGCTCACAAACGGGAGGGGCTCTTCATCCTGCCGCCTTTCGGCCACGCCCAGTCGGGCATCTATAAGAGCCGGCTGGACGCGCTGTCGGGCATCACGGATTTCCTGCGCCGTTCCACCAACGAGTATGTGCTGATGTCCGATTCCAACGTCGTGTGCAACATGAATCTCAACCAGCCCATCGACTTCCATATCCGCAATCATGCCGACATCACCGCCATCTGCCGGCACACGGTCGTGCCAAAGGACGTGGCGGGGCGCGTGACGGCCTACCATTCCGACCATTCCGGCCGGGTGACCGACATGGAGCTTAACCCTGCCGCCGACGGCGAGATACTCATGGGGCTCAACATGTGGGTGGTGGGGCGCGCCTTCCTCGAGCGCATCGTGGCGGAGGCCGCCTCCCGGGGATACGGCAGCTGGGAACGGGACGTGCTCCAGAAGCGGCTGGGCGATTACCGTGTGTTCGCATGGGAATTCGACGGCTACGCGGGACGCATCGATTCCATCAAGGATTATTTCCGGGTCAACATGGACCTGCTGCGCAAGGAAGTGCGGGAGGAGCTGTTTTACCGCTACGGGCACATTTACACCAAGGTGCGCGACGAGGTGCCGGCCAAATACGGCCCCGACGCGGCGGTGAGCCATTCCTTCGTGGCCGACGGGTGCACCGTTGAGGGCAGCGTGGAGGATTCCATCCTTTTCCGCGGGGTGCACATCGGCAAAGGCTCCCACGTGAGCCATTCCATCGTGATGCAGGGCACCCGCATCGGAGAAAACGTGCGGCTGAACTATCTGATCGTCGACAAGGACGCCTATATCAGCGACAGCCGGGTGCTGATGGGGTACGACTCCTACCCACTTTTCATCGGCAAGGGCGGGATGGTCTGACCCCGCGGCGGGAAGATAACAGACGACAGCCGGGATATAAAAAGGGGGAACGAGGGAATGATCCGAATCCTTTTTGCGGCGGGCGAGGCGGTGCCCTTTGTCAAGACCGGGGGGCTGGCCGACGTGGCGGGCTCCCTGCCCAGGGCGCTGCACAGCCGGTATATGGAGTGCCGGGTGGTGATCCCGCTCTATGCCGACATATCGCAGGATCTGCGCAGGGATATGACCTTTCTGACCAGCTTCGACGTGCCGGTGGCATGGAGGCATCAGTACTGCGGCGTATTCGAGGCCCATGTCGGCGGCGTGACCTATTATCTGCTGGATAACGAGTATTATTTCAAGCGCGCGGGCATTTACGGGCATTATGACGACGCCGAGCGGTTCGTGTTCTTTTCCCGCGCGGTGCTCGAAATGATCCGCCACATTGATTTTCGCCCCGACGTAGTGCATGCCAACGACTGGCATACGGCGCTTATCCCGCTCTTTTACGAGGCGTTTTACGGGGAAGACCCCGCGTATACCGGGATTAGGACGGTTTTCACCGTCCATAATGTGCAGTACCAGGGGCATTACGGCCGGGAACTGCTCGAGGACATGCTCGGCCTGCCGCCGGAATTCTGGCCCGCGGTGGAAATGGGCGACGGCGTCAATTTCCTCAAATCGGCATTGGTGACGGCCGATGCGGTCACCACCGTCAGCCCCGGCTACGCCGAGGAGCTCAAGATCCCCTATTATGCCTATGGGCTCGACGCGCTTTTCCGCGGCTGTGGGGAGCGGCTCTCGGGCATCCTCAACGGCATCGACACCCGCAGCTACGACCCGGCGCGGGACCCGAGCCTTTCGGCGCCCTTCCGCGCGGGGGACACCGACGGTAAACGGCAGGATAAGCGCGCTCTGCAGCAGGAGCTGGGCCTGCCGGAAAGCGAGGGTACCATGCTTGTCGGCATGGTTTCCCGCCTGGTGGAAAACAAGGGGCTGGATCTGGTGGCCTACGCGCTGGACGAGCTGCTCACCGACCGGGTGCAGGTGGCGGTGCTGGGCACGGGCGATCTCAAGTACGAGACATTCTTCCGCGAAAAAGCCCGCCGCTACCCCGGACGGCTTGCGGCGGTCATCGGTTTCCGCGAAGATCTGGCGCGGCGCATTTATGCGGGCAGCGACGTGCTGCTCATGCCCTCGCGCACCGAGCCCTGCGGTCTGGCCCAGATGGTGGCCATGCGCTACGGCACCGTCCCGGTGGTGCACGCCACCGGCGGCCTTGCCGACAGCGTGAAAGATAACGGCGGCGACGACGGCAACGGCTACACGTTCAAGACCTTTAACGCCGGCGACATGCTCGGCGCGCTGCGCCGGGCGGAGGGCGCATTCGCCCAGCCCGAACTGTGGCAGGGGCTCGTGGACCGCGCCATGGCGGCCGATTTCAGCTGGCGGGCCTCCGCGGCCCGCTACCGCACGCTTTATCAGACTCTGGTGGGGCGCAAATCCTGACATGCAACCGACACAATGGGAGGCTTCTGCCGAAATGGAAAAACACTTCAACAAAAAAGCCGTCATCACCAGCATCCGCTCCAAACTCGAATACCACTTCGGCGTAACGCCCGCCCAGGCGAACGACCGGCAACTCTATGAGGCGGCGGTCATGTCCATCGAGGATATCCTCACCGCCCGGCGGCGGGAATTTGAAGAAAAACAGGAAAAGGCCGGCGGCAAGCAGGCCTACTATCTGTGCATGGAATTTCTGCTGGGCCGGTCGCTGAAAAACAATCTTTTCAACCTTGGCCTGACCGATATTTTCGGGGAGGCCATGCGGGAATTCGGCTACGACCTCGACGATCTGTACGAGCTGGAGCCCGACGCGGGGCTGGGCAACGGGGGGCTGGGGCGTCTGGCAGCCTGTTTCCTTGACTCGGCGGCCACGCTGGGCTACCCCGTGACCGGCTACTCGCTGCGCTATGACTACGGCATTTTTCGCCAGAAAATCGTCGACGGGTGGCAGACCGAGCTGCCTGACACCTGGCTGCCGGGGGGCGAAGTGTGGCTGGTGCCCCGGGTGGATGAGTCGGTGCGGGTCGAATTCGACGGTACGGTGCAGGAAGAATGGAAGGACGGCTTCCACCACGTGAGCGTCGTGGGGGGCTACACCGTCATGGCCGTGCCATACGACATGATGATATCGGGCTATCACAGCGATGCGGTGTGTGTGCTGCGGCTGTGGAGCGCCCGCAACCCCGATCTGGACGTGGGCCTTTTCAATCAGGGCGACTATATGCGCGCCATGGAACAGAGCGCCATGGCCGAGGTGATCAGCAAGGTGCTCTATCCCTCCGACAATCACCCGGAGGGCAAGAGCCTGCGGCTGCGCCAACAGTATTTTCTGGTCTCCGCCTCGGCACAGGATATCATCCGGCGGCATCTTTCCCAGTACAACACGCTGGATAACCTGCCCGACAAAATCGCCATCCACATCAACGAGACCCATCCGGCCCTCATCATCCCGGAGATGATGCGCATCCTGCTCGACGACTGCGGCTACGGCTGGGACGCGGCGTGGGATCTGGTCACCCGCACGGTGGCCTACACCAATCACACGGTCATGAGCGAGGCGCTGGAGGTCTGGCCGGAGGATATTTTTAAGGCCCGGCTGCCGCGCATCTATCAGATCGTACGCGAAATCAACGAGCGTCTCTGCCGGTATCTGTGGAGCGTCTATCCCAACGACTGGAAGAAAATATCCTATATGTCCATCGTGGCCTACGGGCATATCCGCATGGCCAACCTCTGCCTGGCCGCCTGCCACTCGGTCAACGGCGTGTCGCAAATCCATTCCGACATCATCCGGCGGGAGCTTTTCGCCGATTACGCCCGCACCTGGCCGGATAAATTCCGCAACGTGACCAACGGCATCACCCATCGCCGCTGGCTGTGCCAGGCTAACCCCGAGCTGGCGGCCCTGGCGGCGGAGCTGATCGGGCCGGAATTCGTCACCGACGCCACGAAGCTCGAGGGGCTGCGCCGGTTTGCCGACGACCAGTCGGTGCTGACCCGTCTGGGCGCGATCAAACGCCGCAACAAGGAACGCATGGCGCATTATATCGCCGCGAGTGAAAATATCGCCGTCGACCCGGCATCGGTATTCGACGTGCAGGTCAAACGGCTGCACGAGTATAAGCGGCAACTGCTCAACGCGCTGCATATCCTCTATCTCTATGGCCGGCTCAAGGCGGACCCGGATATGGATATGGTGCCGCGCACCTTCCTTTTCGGCGCGAAAGCCGCGCCCGGCTACCGCATGGCGAAGCTCATCATCCGGCTGATCTGTTCCATTGCCAAAGAAATCGACGGCGACCCGGCGGTGCGCGACCGGCTGCGGGTGGTTTTCCTCGAGGATTACCGCGTGACGCTGGCCGAAATGCTCATGCCGGCGGCGGAAATCAGCGAGCAGATTTCGCTGGCGGGCACCGAAGCTTCCGGCACGGGCAACATGAAGCTGATGATCAACGGCGCGGTCACCATCGGCACCCTCGACGGCGCCAATGTGGAAATGCACGACGCCGTGGGTGACGACAACATCTTTATTTTCGGTCTGCACGCCGACCAGGTGGAGCAGCTCAAGGCCAACGGCTACCGGCCTTTCCAGATCTATCAGAATAATCCCGCCCTCAAGGAGGTCATCGACCGCCTGACCCGCGGCGTGGGGGGCGCGACTTTCCCCGAGATCGCCGCATCGCTCACCGGGGCGGGCAACGGGTTCGCCGACCCGTATATGGTGCTGGCGGATTTCACCGATTATGCCCGCGTGCATGAGGACGCCATGCAAAAGTATCTGGATACGCAGGCGTGGAACCGCATGTCGCTTTACAATATTGCGGGCGCCGCCCGGTTTTCCTCCGACCGTGCACTGAGCACCTACGCGGAGGACATCTGGAAGATCCACCGCGCCTGACGGCCGGTTTCTCACAGGGGGACAAAATTTTTGGACGTTTTCAATTCATGGGATACCGCATATCGGCAGCCCTTCGGCGCCGTGCCGGCGGGGCAGCCGGTGCGGTTTCATATCCGTGTGCCGGCGGAGGCGGCCGCCCGCAGCGCTGCGCTGCAACTGACCCCCGACGGGGAAGCGCCGCTGCGGGTGGATATGCAGCGACTGCCCGCAGCCGGCCCCACGGCCGATTTTTTTTGCGAATATGCCCTGGCGCTGCCGGGGCTTTACTGGTACCATTTTAGCCTTGTCACCGAATACGGCCCGCGCTTTGTGACGCACATCGTGGATGGCACCGGCGGTTTGACACCCGAGGAAGGCAGCCAGTGGCAGCTGACGGTGTACGACCCCGCCTTCCGAACGCCGGAATGGATCCGCGGCGGGGTGATGTATCAGATTTTTCCCGACCGTTTCTGCCGCGAAGGCCCGGTGCCCGCCGGCCAGCCGGCAGACCGCATCCTGCGTTCCGACTGGGGCGGCACGCCGGAATACAGCGGCGAGAGGGAGGGCTATTTTCTCAACAACACCTATTTCGGCGGCAATCTCCGGGGCGTCCGTTCAAAACTCGATTACCTGCGCTCTCTCGGGGTGACGGCACTCTATCTCAACCCGGTCTTTGAGGCCCACTCCAATCACCGCTACAACACCGCCGACTATCTCCGCATCGACCCGATGCTGGGGGACGAGGCGGAGTTCCGGGCTCTCTGCCGGGAGGCGGCGGCGCGCGGCATCCATATTCTGCTCGACGGGGTCTTCAACCACACGGGGGACGACAGCATCTATTTCAACCGCACCGGCCGGTATGGGCCGGACAGCGGAGCCTACCGTTCCCAGCGTTCGCCTTATTACGGCTGGTATGATTTCCGCCGCTGGCCCGACGATTACCGCTGCTGGTGGAACTATAAGACGCTGCCGGAGGTAAAGGAAGCGGAGCCCTCTTTCCGGGAATTCATCCTGGGGGAGAGGGGCGTGCTCCGCCACTGGCAGGCGGCGGGCATCCGCGGCTGGCGGCTGGATGTGGCGGATGAGCTGCCCGACGGTTTCCTCACGGCGCTGCGGCACACGGTCAAATCCGCCGACCCCGAGGCGCTCATCGTCGGCGAGGTGTGGGAGGATGCTTCCAACAAAATCAGCTACGGCGTGCGCCGCAGATATCTGCTCGGCGGCGAATTGGACGCCGCCATGAATTATCCCCTGCGTGACGCGGTGCTGCGCTTCCTGCGCGGCGGGGAAGCCAGAGGTCTGCATGCGACGGTGATGACCGAGTTGGAGCATTACCCGCCCCAGACGGTGGCCGTGCAGATGAATGTACTGTCGACTCATGACACCGACCGACTGCTCACCGCGCTGGCGGGGGAGGATGCCGCCGGCCGCAGCCGCCAGTGGAAACACGACCATCCTCTGCCGCCCGACCGTCTGGCCTTGGGCCTGCGCCTCTGCGCGCTGGCGGCCGTGCTGCAGTTTTGCCTGCCCGGGGTGCCGTGCGTCTATTACGGCGACGAAATCGGCATGGAGGGCTACAGCGACCCCTTCAACCGCGGCTGTTTCCCGTGGGGGCGGGAGGGAGAGGGCAGTCTGCCCGGCCTTTACAGGCTTTTGGGCGGCATCCGCGCCGAGTGCCCCGCGCTGCGGCAGGGGAGCTATCGCGCCGTGGCGGCGGAGGGCGCTTTTTTCGCGTTCGAGCGGGCCGATGAGGGCGAGCGTATTATCTGTGCGGTGAATCGGGGGGAGGAGCCGGTGTCGCTGCCGGCCGGCGCGCTGGCAGGCTTTACGCCCCTTTCCCCGTCCGGGGAAGACCCGGCTTGGCTGGAGCCCCGGAGTTTCCGACTCTATGGGGCGGGCGGCTGGGTTACGAAGCGGCCGCCCGCCGCCGGGGCACCATAAACAAACCGGCCGCCCAGGGATTGCAGTGGCGGGCGGGTGGTGCTTTTGGATT
>JAEWAE010000014.1 GCA_023391835.1 Bacillota bacterium | reverse complement strand
GGATGTCGTTGCGGTCGTAATCCAGCCGGATGTCGTCTTTCGCCGCTCCCGGGATTTCCGCCGTCAGCTCATACGCTTCCGGCGTCTCGCGGATATCCGTCTTCATTTCCGACCCCGCGAACATGCCGAAAAACGGCTCGTTGAAAAAGTTATCGATAAAATTCTGCCGACCGCTGCGGTCATACGGAACCATGCTGTTGAATCCAAACATACTGGCCAACTCCTTTGCTTTTCTCTTTTGGACTACGCCTATATTGTAGTCTATAGGTCAAAGAAAGTCAAAGTCTAATAATGTTTGATTTCGCCGATGGCGGCCCGTTTCCCGCCATCCGGCCCAATGATCCGCCCCGCCGTACGCCGGACGTGAAAAATCTTTCTTTTTCGTATATTTCCGTACAAAACTCTGCCCGGTGCAACGCGGGGCTGATTGTTTCACACAGGCATGCCCCGGAAAAGTAAAATTGCGCACGAAAATGGATGCAATGATTTCCTTCTTATGGTATACTGAAAAAAGAATGCATAAAGAGGAATGCCATATGGACAGTACTGAAAAACAAACCCCTTCCGTTCAAACGGGAAACGGAGGCAACGACAAAAATGAAAAGCTGTTTGCCGCGCTTGCCTATCTGGGAATCCTTTTCTTTTTGCCGCTGGTTATGTGCCCCGAATCGCAGTTCGGCCGTTTCCACGCAAACCAAGGGCTGGTGCTGCTGCTTTTCGGAGCCATCGGCAATCTGGTGCTGGCGTGGGTACCGCTGATCCACGGCGTACTGCTGGCGATCTATAACGTGCTGATGCTGCTGCTGTTCGTGGTGGGCGTGCTTAATGTGCTCGACGGGCGCACGCGGGATCTGCCGGTCATCGGCTCCATCCGGATTCTCAAATAACGGGGTTTTCCCCCATCGGCGGCTCCGCTTGAGCGGGGCCGTTTCCCTTCTGACCGCGGATTGGAGAACGCCATGCAAATACGCAAACAAATGCGTTTCACCGGCGACGTGCAGGGAGTGGGGTTTCGGTTCCGCGCCTATCACGCGGCCATGCAGCTGGGCCTCACCGGGTGGGTGCGCAACGAATACGACGGCAGCGTGACGCTGGAAGCGCAGGGTGACCCGGCCGCTGTGGAAGCACTCCCCCGCCTGCTTGAGGGCAGTCTGTATATCCGCATCGACTCGGTGGATACCCGCACGCTGCCCCTGCGCGGGGACGAGCGTACTTTTGAAATCCGGGATGAATGAGCCGTCCCGCCGTCCGGGGGCCTGTCACATGCGTCACAAACGGGCGTGCGGTGCAAAAAGCTCCCCCATGAATATTGATAATTTCTGCTTCCTTCGGTAAAATGGAACCGATATCCGGCGGCTGCAACGCCGGAATACGTTAACGGGATGGTGACAGACACGAGCAGCAACACAACGCAAAGCATCCATGTGTATCTGGCCGGCGACTCGACCATGCAGTCCTATACGCCCCGACAGGCGCCGCAGGGAGGCTGGGGGCAGCACATCGGCCGCTATTTTTCACCCGAGGTACAGTTTCACAATCACGCGATCGGCGGGCGCAGCTCCCGGTCGTTTGTAAACGAGGGCCGGCTGACGGAGATTTTGGAGCGTATCCGCCCGGGGGATTATCTTTTTGTGCAGATGGGGCACAACGACTCCACTCCCCAGCGGCCGCTGCGTTTTACCGAGCCGTTCACCGGCTTTGTGCGTTATATGCGGCAGTACGTGGAGGGGGCCCGTTCCAAAGGGGCCGTACCGGTCCTTATCACGCCGATGGGTCGGCTGCACGAGTGCGACGGCGGCTATATCGACGACTTTTCGGATTACTGCGCCGCCGTGCGCCGTCTGGCGGCCGAAATGCATACGCCGCTTATCGACCTGATGCGGAAAAGCCTGGATTTTTATACCCGCATCGGGCGGGAAGAAGCCTATTCGCTGTTTATGGTTTCCGCCAACGGGACCGACCACACCCATTTCACCCATAAGGGCGCGGATGCCATCGCCTGGCTGGTGGCCGGCGAAGTGCGGAAACTGGGTCTGGATATTTCGCAGTATGTGCGGGCCGGTGAGAAACCGCTGGGCGCGCCGGCGGACACGCGGCCGGAGCAGCCGTTCTGCCGCCGGTTTTCTTTCGGTGTGACCCATCCCACTGCGGGGGTCGTGCCGGTCGCGCCCGGCACACTCTTTTCGGCACGGCAAAGTTACGGCTTTGTCACGGATGCCGTGCGGGCGGGCGACCCGGCGCTGCGGCTGCCGGCCGTGACCAACGGCTTTGTGCCGGAGACCCGCCTATCGCTCCCCGTTTCCCCGGCCGAGGCCGGCGCATGGGAGCCGGGAATCCGGGCGGAAGCTCCCGGGCTGCCCCTGTATTTCCGCGTCCGCGTGCCGGAAAGCGGCACCTACCGCGTGGAAATGACCATCGGCGACGAGCCCGGCCGGGCCGCCACGGTGTTTTCGGAACGGCGGCGCTTTGTCTATCACGGCGTGCCGACCCAACACACAGGTGGGCGCGAAACGGTCGCTTTCGTCGCCAGCGTGTGCGACGTGATCCCCCGCGGGCAGGAGACTCTCGCCGACTCGGGCAATGCGGTGCCCCGCGCCCCAAGTCATGACGAGGCGGTGGATATCACGGTGGTCGGCTGCCGGCCGACCGTCTATACACTGCGGGTCGAGAGAGTGGAAACCGTCCCCACCATCTTCCTGGCCGGGGATTCCACCGTCACCGACCAGGTGGGCGACACCCCCTACCGGCCAACGGCCAACTACTGCGGGTGGGGGCAGTCCCTGCCGCTTTTCCTGACCGACGGAGTGTGTGTTTCCAACCACGCCCATTCGGGGCTGACCACCGCGACCTTCCGGGAACACGGCCACTGGGATATCGTCCGCCGGATGATCCGGCCGGGGGATTTTTTTCTGATGCAATTCGGCCACAACGACCAGAAGCTGCCGGAGCTTGATGCCTTCGGCGGCTACGCCGCCAATCTGCGCCGGTATGTGACGGAGGTGCGGGAGCTGGGAGCCATGCCCGTGATCGTCACGCCGGTGAGCCGTTCCCGCTGGAACGGGCCGGGCGGCGCCTTTCAGGATCTGCTGGCCGACAACGCTGAGGCCTGCCGGCAGGTGGGCATCGAAATGAGCGTCTGGGTGCTGGATCTGCACGGCAAAAGCGTGGAATTTATTCGCCGGCTCGGCCCCCGGGCGGCACAGAGCTATTTTCACGAAGGGGACCAGACCCACTTCAACGACCGGGGCGGATTCGAAATGGCAGGATTTGTGGCCGAGTGCATCCGGCAGACCGACGCTGCCGGCCTGGCCCGCTTTTTGAAAGAAGCGCCTGCGGAAAACCCGTTTGCAGCCGACGAGAGCGCCGCGGAGCGCACCGAACTGCACGGTCAGTCGGAGGCCGACCCGGCCACTCTTGCCTGAGACCCGCCGCATTTACAATCAGAGCCCGGCCGGGTCCCCGCGGCCGGGAACAAACGGAAAGAAGGACGGATAATATGGCGACAACCAATCGGCCGCAGACTCCCCTTGCATGGGCGGAGGCTGCGTGCGACACGATGATGAAAAAATTCCAGGCGAAAGACCTGCCCCCGGTGG
Organism: Bacillota bacterium; assembly: GCA_023391835.1. Lineage (GTDB taxonomy): Bacteria > Bacillota > Clostridia > Oscillospirales > Ethanoligenentaceae > JAEWAE01. Next base: position 11,993 of record JAEWAE010000014.1, on the reverse strand, counting down.
GGCGCTTCCACTACCACCAAGGCGTGTTTCTGCTGGGCATGCTGCGGTGCTGGGAGCAGGACCGCAAGCCCGAATACCTGCGCTATATAAAGGGCTATATCGACAGTCAGATCCGGCCGGACGGCAGCATTGTCGAGCACAACCCGGGCCAGCTGGACGATATCCAGCCGGGCATCCTGCTCTATACCCTGTACGATCAGACCGGCGACGTGCGCTATAAAAAGGCGCTGGATACCCTGGTCGGCGATATTGCGAATTTTAAGCGCAACAGCGAGGGCGGGCTGTGGCACAAGTCCAATCTGCCCGACCAGATGTGGCTGGACGGGCTTTTCATGGGCGGCCCCATCGCCGTGGAGTATGCCTCCCGCTTCGGCCGGAAGGAATTTTTCGACAGTGTGGCGCTGCAGGCCAAGCTCATGGCCCGGCACAACCGTGACCCGAAAACCGGTCTGCTGCTGCACGGCTGGGATGGGAGCCGTCAGGCGCCGTGGGCCGACGCGGAAACCGGATGCGCGCCGGAAATCTGGGGCCGGGCGCTGGGCTGGTATGTGACGGCCACGATGGATATTCTCGATTTCCTGCCGGCGGAGCACCCGGACCGGCCGGAGCTCATCCGCATTTTCACCGACCTCATCGAGCGGCTCATCCGGTATCAGGACAGGAGCGACGGGCGCTGGTATCAGGTGGTGGATAAGGGCGACCGGCCGGATAACTGGCTGGAAAATTCCTGCTCCTGCCTGTTTGTCTATGCCATCGCCAAAGGCGTGCGCGGGGGGTTTCTCGACAAGAAGTATCTTGCCAACGCCTGGAAGGGATATGAGGGCGTGACCCGCAGCCTGACGTTTGACCAAAACGGCGGGGTGGAAATCGGCAACGTGTGCATCGGCACGGGCATCGGCGATTATGCCTTTTACATCGCGCGCCCGACCAGCGTCAACGATCTGCACGGCGTCGGCGCTTTCCTCATCATGTGCGACGAAATGAACCGGGCCGCCGCCTCCCCCGCGTAACCGGCCCTGCGCGCCTAAATCCGCCTGCATAGCGCAGGCGGATTTTTTTGCCCCGCGGATAAAAAAGCGCAGCATCCCGGCACGGGGGAACCGTGCCGGGATGCTGCGCTATATGGGAGTGTGGCAAAGCGACTTAAAATCGTTTGTCAGGGCTCGGCATCCAGATCGACGCTCACATGCGCGTGGGTGTCGAACCGCTGGCCTTCATACAGGCCCAGAGCGGTCGTCCGCACCCGCAGCGTGACGGTGTTTTGCCCCGGCCGCAGCTGCGCCGCCTCCACCGGGAAGCGATACGGCCCCCAGGCGCAGGTGTCGACAGGCTCGCCGTTGACTTCGGCCGTGATCGTGTCGCAGGCGCGGTAGCCGGGCAGCGTCAGACAGACGGCCTCGGCTTTTTTGAGCGAAAAGGTGCTGATCAGCACACGACAGCCCGCGAAAAACGGCAGCCCCGCGCCGGCGGGGTCCTCCAGCATCCCCTGCGCCGGCAGGGATATGAGCTCCCAGCGGCCGGGCCGACCCGTTCGGCGCACGCCGAAGCCGCCGCAGACATACAGCGGATTGACAAGCCCGTCAAAGCTCTCTTTGGCCGCCACGGTCAGTTCCACGACATTCTCGCCCGTGTGCACCAGACCGGCAATGTCGGCCGCCAGATTATCCGGCAGCCAGACGGCCTGACGGGTGAAATCCCCGGGGTACAGCGGATGGCCGTTGACGGCGATTTCCCATCGGCCGCCGATGCTGCCCGGCTCCATGACCAGCCGCATCCCCTCCGTGGGGGCGTCGGCCGCCACGTCAAAACGGGCGGTGTAGCGGCAGTCGAGTGACGGCAGTTGCAGCTCCTTGGAGCAGCCGAAATAGTTGGCGGTTTTGAGCGGCAGCGGGATGGCGCCGTCTTCCACCTGATTGACGATCGGCTCCGGGATGACCGATGCGGCGGGGGCCGCCGGCAGCGCATGGCCGTCGGCCGCCGTCACGGTCAGCTCCCACCGGCCCAGCCGCAGGGCGTTGCAGCCCTCGATGCGCTGCTGCCAAAGAGTGTCGAGGCCCAGCGGAATTTCCACCGGTGTCGGGCGGGCACCCTCATGACACGGAGCCGCGGCGGCATCCGTCCGCAGCAACACCGACTCAAACGGTGCGAAGGTCAGTTCCAGCACCGGCCCGCCGTCTTCTTCCCGGCAGGCAAGGGGCACGGTTTTGCCGCTTTCCGGCCACTCACGGCACAGCGGCGCACGGCCGGGGGCAGTCAGCTTCACCGTCGTGTGCACCGTCCGGCCGGAACCATTGGCGAAAAACCACGCGTCGCCGTCCGTGCGGCGGATGTGCATGCCGAGGATATCGCCGGCCTCTTCCCCGTCGGAGCGGAGCGAGAAATCCCGCGCGCCGAGGGTTTCCAGATACGCCGGCAGCGCGTCGGCCGTCGGCAGGAATACGGCGCTGCCGGCCCCGGCACGGGGCCCCGGCTCCTGCCCCGCTACATAACGGCGGTATACGTCCGCCTCATCCGTGCCGAAAAGCCCCGCCAGCGGGGACGCCTGCTCCGCCCCGCCGATGTGCTCGACCGGCAGACAACCGACGGCCGCCACCGGCAGCCCGGCACGGATGAATTCAGCCACACACCGGGCCGCCTCATCCTCCAGATTGGTCATGGGCGGCAGAATCAGCACACGGAAGGCGTCCCTGCCGCGGCAGAGCCGGCCGTTTTCCACGCGGAATTCCGAGAGGAGGGAAGGGTCCGCCACATAATAGTCGATGTGGTGGGCCAGCAGGGTCTTCTGCAGGCGGGAAAAATCCTCCGGCAGCCGCTTTTTCAGCTCTTCCTTTTCGCCCATGGCCGTCCAGGTGCTGGTGACGGGGTCGACGAGCACCACATCCACGGCCCGGGTCCCGTCATCCACCGTTTCGCACAGGCGACGCACGTAACCGCACAGCCGGCCCATATCCGCCCAGTAAGGCTGCTGGAAGAAGCAGGACGGCGGCGCGTCGTGCTTGGCCAGCGCGTCGGTGGTGTAATAAAAGGCGTGCGGCGTCAAAATATCCACACCGTGGAGAAGCAGCCAGTCGATCTGCCACTTCATATCCTGGATCGTCATGCCCCAGCCGATGCTGTGGAAGCATTCGCACAGCGCGTGGGGTTTGCCGTAAAAGTGGGCGCCGGAACTGGCGATTTTCGGGTTGGCGCGGTAACTGGCCGCGGCGGTATCCAGCGTCGCATAGATTTTCTTATGCCCCGTATCGCAGCCCGGAATATCCAGATACTGGAGCTGCCGGCTGCGGAGCACCGGTTTCTCGGCCACATAGCTCAGGCTGTTGCGGTGGCACCAATCCTGGATCTGGCGGTCATAGCTGTCGATGAAGGCGTCGGTCATGACGTTCCAGTAATCATAACGCACACGGTCGGTGTCCTCCCCCATGGGCTCCAGCAGCGCCGGGAGCCGCTCGGGCAGCGAATAGCCGCATTTTTCCGCAAACAGCGCGGTCAGCGCCGCCGACCAGCGGATCTTGCCCCCGTGCGGATTCAGGTCGATCTCATCCGAAAAAACGCCCTTGACGGTCCGGCCGAATTCCGCCGCGAAATGGGCGCGATACCGCTCATGGGTGCAGTCGATGAAGGTGCGCACCGCGCCCGGCATCATCGGGTCGACGAACCGGCCGTAAAACTTCATGTGCTCGAGTTTGACCTCGACGAAGACATAGATTTTCCACGCGCCGCCGCCCGGCTGCCAATCCAGCCGCAAAAAGCTGCCGCCCTCAAAGAAACGCTTGCGGTTATAGGCCGTCAGCCCGGTCATCTGAAAGATTTTTTCACGCCGGCATATGCCGATGAAGCCGCTCAGATCGACGCGGCGCGCCCACCGCACGGCACCGCTCTCGACGGGGAAGGCATAGGCGCCCACGATCTTCCCCCAGGGCAGGTCCATGTGCACCTCTCCGCCGTCCGTCTCCTGCTGCAGGCACTGGAGCGTGGTCGCCTCGTATTCCGGGTGCCGCAAAATCACTTCGCCGCCCGCGATGCCGGAAGGGTAGGGGTATTCGTCATAGAGCCAGACGTTCAGCCCCTCTTTTTTCGCCGCCTCGATGGCTACGCCGACTTTGGCAAACCACTCCTCCGAAAGATACGGGATGGTAAGCCCCTGCCGCGGGTGAAGGAAAAAGCCGCTGGTCCCCTTGGCCTTCATTTCCCGTATCTGGCGGACGATCTCGTCATCCGCCATGTCGCCGTTCCAAAACCAAAACGGCGTAATGCCCATGGTGTCGCCCGTATGCTCATTCATGTGACAATCCTCCTTCAGCCGTTTTCACTTCCGCGCCGGGTTCCGCCAGCGGCACGCGATAGACGCAGGGCGTGCCTTCCCGGTCGGTCGTAAATACGATAAACCGGCCATCTGGCGAAAAAGCCGGATGGGGGTGCGCATCCTGCACGTTTCCGTACGATTTCCACTGCGAGCCGTGCCAGCACAGCGGCGTCTCGGTGCGCGTGGCCAGATCGGCCACATAGATGAAATGCCGGCCCGGCAGCTCGCCGTCGCCCACGAGCTTCGTGCCGGCGGGGTTGGCGATGAAATGCTTGTAACGGGAACACTCCATGACCGTCTCTTCTGCAAGCGTATCCGGGTCGATAAAACGGACGGTTTCCCGCTGATCCCCGGTGGTTTCCCGATAGACATAGCCGAAGCGGGAGCCGTCGCCCAACCAGAACTCATGGGTCATGATCACCCCGTGCTGCTCGCGCGCGCAGCGCATATGCGACCCGTCGCCGCCGATCAGCCAAAGGCGGGCGTCGATCATATCCCACGGGCCCTCGTGGCAGAAAAGGATCGTGCGGCTGTCGTGCGGGCGGAACTGGGCATGCCCCAGCCAGCAGGCCTGCTCCAGAATCGTCCGGGCTTCGCCGCTGCGCATATCGATCACCACCAGCCGGCAGCGCGGCTTCGCGGCGCACTGGGGGCGGAAAAAGTCCCATCCGGCCTTGCCATGCACGGCATCCCGCCGGTCCATCTGCGCCATGACGATATACCGGTCGTCCGAGCTGAGGGAAATATCCCCCTTATCCCATCCCTCCGGCATCTCATAGACGGTCTCTTCGGCCAGCGTGGCCATATCCATGCGGATGATCCGCCGGCTGGTGGTGAGAATCAGATACCGGTCATCGCTGGTCAGCGTAGCCGAAAAATCGCTGATATCCTCCGCGTCGGTGAGCTGCGTCGACACGCTTTCCTGCATATCCATGCGGTAAAGATTGCGTCTGCCGTCCCGAAGGCTCGCATAAATCAGATACCGGCCGTCGCCGGTCATCATCCTGTGATAAAAATAGAGGTGATGACTGACCGTACCCGGCTCCGTCAGACGGGTGACGGGCGCGCCGGTATACGAATCCCGATAGGTATAAAACCGATGCCGGATGATTTCGCCTTTTCCCATATATGTCTTCCCTCCGATTTTACTGCATACCGCATGCGGCGGCAAACGCCGCCCGTCTATGCGGGTGCATGTTCATTTATAAATCTTTTCTTATCGGATGGCAATAGTCCCAATAGCGCGACTTTGCCGATTTTCGCGGAAACTGCGGAAATGACACCCTGTTTATCGGCATTTTCCTCCCGGCCGGGCCGTGGCCGGCGTGCATCCGCGCCTGCCCGCCTGCTGAATTTTAGGTTCGCCCGGTCACGGGAGTGAATAAAAGCAGCCCAAAATAAGTTGATAATTTGTCAAATCTGTATTATTCTATAGAGGATTTCTGTAAAAGTCTTTCGCGGCCGGCCTGGCGGGCGCCATCCGACGGAGTGGGGAGAGTGGCAGTTGAAGCAGGTCAAGTCAAAGCTATGGAAAAAAATCATTTTGGTTTGCGTGCTGCTGGGTGTCGTGCCGACCATCCTGGTCGGCACGGTTTCCTACTTTATTGCATCGAACACCGTGCAGAAAAAGGTCAGCGAGGGCAACACGGAGGAATTGAACCAGGCCAAGCTGTCGGTGGAATCCCAGTTGATTTCGGTGGAAAAGACCATGCTGCAGTTCATTTCCTCCCCGACGGTGGCACACGCGGCCAGCGCCGAGATGACCGGCGACCAATTCGACGTATTCAACGAGCTGCAGTCGACGATCGACACGCTGCCCACAGCCGGCATGGAAATCGGCAACATCCGGCTTTTCAACACCGCGCAGCACTGGGTGGTTTCCAATTCCGGTGTCGGCAGCCAGTCGGATTACGAATCGGAATACGGGCCGGTTTCTCAGCTGCTGAACGACAGCCGGCTGAGTTATTGGGCGGATGCGTTCACCTTTGCAGGCAACAACGCTTCGCCGCAGGCCGCCGCTTCCACCAACCATTCCTATGTGACACTGGTGCGCCGCAACGTGTATTCCAACGACGCCTGCTTTTGCACGGTGGACGTGCCTTACGAGAGCTTCGACACCCTGGTCTCGGGCGGTTCCCGTCTCAACACCGTCACAATCGTCAGCCCCGACGGCTGTGTCATTTACGACCGAAGTTACTACAAGCGGGGCAAAAACATCGCCTCCACCGCCCTCTTCAAACAGGTGGAAAAGAGCAATCTGTCCCGCGGCAGCTTCATCCTGCCGATCGCGGGCGTGCGTTCCGACGTCACTTTTATCAAATCCGACAGCAACGGCTGGATTTATCTAATGGTGACATCCGTCGCTCAGATGACGCGGGATTCCCAGATGATCGGATGGGTGACGGTGCTCATATGTCTGGTGCTGATCACGCTGATCGCCATGGCCTCGCTGACTATTTCCAACCGGGCCTACCGGCCGATCCGCCACCTTTACAACGTGCTGGTGGGCGACAAGCCCGGCCAGCCGGACGAAATCCGGCAGATTGAGGAGCACGTGGGCCTGCTTCTGACCAACCAGAACGACATGAAGTCGGAAATATACAGCCAGTCTGGGCAGCTCATGGAGTATTTTTCGGTCAAGCTCCTGCTGAACGAAAACGACGAGAGCTTCATACTCTCCAAACTCCGGCTGTTCCACTACCCCGAGAAGCCGCCCCATATGGTCGTCGCCGTCATCCAGATCGACCCCCTCAAAGGCGGCGTATACGGTGAAAATGACGAGGATCTGCTGCTTTATGCGGTCAACAACATCGTGGGCGAAACTTTCAGCGACTGCATCGTCATCACACCGGTGATACTCGCGGGCCGTCAGGTCACGGTCCTCCGGGTGGGGGACGCGTATAAAGACGGAGTGTACCCGCGTTTCAGAAACTTGCAGGAGCTGGTGCGGCAAAAGCTCGAATTCACGCTGAGCGTGAGTATCAGTCTGCCCTTCGACGATTACCGCGCGATCCATTTCCACTACACGCGCTGCCTGTACGCCATGCAGTATCAGTTTTTCCCGGATCGAAGTACCGTCAGCTTCGTGGAGGACCTGACCGGCCACCAGCGGCCCCGGCTGGAGTATCCGACCGAGCTGGAAGGCCAGATTCTGGACGCCGTGCGCACGGGCGATAAAACCCAGTGTTTCGCCATGATCCACCTGTTTGTGGAAAATCTTTTCCGGGATGAGACAGGCAGCGACGCCATCAAAATTTTTCTGACACGTCTGGCGATCAATCTGATCATCCTGCAGCAGGAGACAGACCCCCATGCCAAAGCCTCCGGGCTGCTGCTGCTGTCGCAGCTGTCGGGTATGCGCGACCGCGCCGGCATCGAAAACTGGCTGCAGCACACCATTGCGGAGCCGGTCATCGACTGTCTGGAAAAATCCACCGGCGACCGGATGAAACAGATTTGTCAGGACACCCTCGCCATCATCCAGCGAGAATACAACACCAAGCTGACGTTGGAATCCTGCGCGGCGCGGCTGAACTATCATCCCAGCTACATCCGCCGGGTGCTGAAAAAAGAGATGGGCATCAATTTCAGCGACTATCTGCAGCATTACCGTGTAAAGATAGCCGAACGCTGGCTGATGGAAACGGATATGAAGGTGGCCGTCATCGCCGAAAAGCTGGCGTATGAGAACGCCGAAAACTTCATCCGCTCTTTCAAAAAGGTAACGGGCATGACGCCCAGACAGTACCGGGACGGCAGCGGAGGTACCTAAGCCGTGGAAGCGGCCCATGCAGAAGCGGAATTACCATCTTTGGTAATTCCGCTTCTGCATCTTGTCATGATAAATTGGTGGAAAACTCTGCGTTGATTCTGTGCATAAAGCTTAAAACGGCTGTCATTAGAGCGACAAACGCCCCAAACGGCCGGGAAGTCGCTTTCCGCACTCTTTTCTTGTTCCCGCTTCCGAGTATGATTAGGTCAGTCATTTATTCCAGGCACGCCGCTTGATGCGCAGCTCGCCATTTTCAAAGGAGGTCCTCACGGTTGAATGCAGGCGTAGAAGCACCCGTCAATCGTTCCGGTTACACCGCACGCCCGCCCGTCGCCCGGCAGTCGGGAAACGCCACAATCCGGAAAATCAAACGGGATCGTTACATGATACTCATGATGGTACCGGGGCTGTTGATTTTCCTGCTGTTCCGGTATGTACCCATGTTCGGGCTGATCGCGGCTTTTGAAAATTACAAATCGTACACGGGGTTTTTCAAAAGTCAGTGGGTCGGTTTTGCTAATTTCCAGCGCTTTTTTCAGGACGCCAGCTTCTGGCAGCTGTTTCGCAACACCGTGCTGCTGGGCTTTTACCACATTCTGTTCGTGTTTCCCCTCCCCATTATTGTGGCGCTGATGCTCAACGCAGTCAATTCCACTGCAATCAAGCGCACACTCCAGACCATCGTGTACATGCCGCACTTTTTGTCCTGGGTGGTCGTGGCATCGCTGACCATCACCTTTTTCGCCTCGCAGGATGGCATCGTCAACACCTGGATGGGCACCCACTATAACGTGCTGGCAAATCAGCACACTTTCCGGGCCACCATTATTCTGCAACAGATATGGAAGGAAACCGGCTGGGGCACCATCCTTTATCTGGCCGCTCTCACCGGTGTGGACCCGCAGCTTTACGAAGCCGCCGAAATCGACGGGGCCACCCGCTGGAAACAACTCTGGCACATCACACTGCCCTGCATCCGGGGCACTATCGTGATCATGCTGATCCTGGCCATGGGCAATTTCCTCAACACCGGCTTCGAGCAGATCCTGCTGATGCTCAACCCCCTCAATCAGAACGTCGGCAACGTATACGATACCTATGTCTATCAAATGGGCATCAACAACGGGCAGCTCAGTTACACGACGGCCGTGGGCCTTTTCAAATCCGTGGCGTCGCTGATTCTGATCACCCTGGCCAACCGTATCACCAAATGGCTGGGCGAAACCGGGCTGTATTGATCTTGGATTGCAGGAGATGAATTGCGATGATTCCCTTGAGCAATAAAAAAGTAGGCAGTCGACTGTTCGACGGGCTTAACATCCTGGTACTGACGGCGATGGCGCTCGTGTGCCTGATCCCGTTTATCTTTGTGGTGGCGGCCTCATTCAGCTCGCCCGATCAGCTGATCAAGTATAACTTTGTCCTCTGGCCGAAGGGCTTCACGCTCAACTCGTATAAATATCTGCTCTACGGCTCCAACGCCGTACTCGGCGGGCTGAAGGTCTCGGTACTCATGACACTTGTGGCCACGCTATTCAACCTCGTCTTCACCTCTATGATGGCCTATCCGCTGGCACACTCGGAAGTTTTCGGCTATAAGGTGATCATCCGTCTGGTGACCATCACGCTGGTGTTCAGCGGCGGCATGATCCCGACTTACATCGTCGTTTCAAAGCTCAATCTGCTCAACACTTACTGGTCCATTCTGCTGCCGACCGCAGTAGATGCCTTCAGTCTGATTATTTTCATCAGCTTTTTCCGCACCATCCCCCGCGAGCTGGAGGAAGCGGCCAAAATCGACGGCTACAATGACTTCCAGATTTTCCTCAAAATCATTCTGCCGACCTCCACCCCGCTGCTGGCCACCTTCACACTGATGTTTGCCGTGGGGCACTGGAACGAATGGTTTAATTACGTGCTGTATATCAACAATTCCGCCATGTGGCCGGTGCAGGTCATCCTGCGCACGATGACCGACAGTGCGAACTCTTCCATCGGCAACAGCCTGATGGTCGGTGAAAACTACACCCCGCCGCAGGACGTGGTCCGTTACTGCGTCATCGTCATCGCGACGGTGCCTATCCTGATCGTCTATCCGTTCCTGCAGAAATATTTCACCAAGGGCATGATGATCGGTTCGGTTAAAGGCTGATTTTCCGCAGAAAATCACTTTAATATTGCCGGCTGGCTGAAGTGTCGGCAGCCCGCCGTTTGGTCCCCATATCCGACCGACTTTGGGATTGAAGAAGGAGGATTCCTATCCATGGGCAGCAAAAAGTCTATCCGCAATCTGGTCAGCACCGCTTGTGCGCTGACGCTGGTTGCGGGCACACTCGCGGCTTGTTCGTCCAAGACGAACAATTCTTCGTCCACCTCCGCATCCACGTCCGGTTCCAGCAAACAGGTCTCGTTCAACATCACGGTGCCGTATTCCAACCAGACGCCGCCGTCCGCGTCGGAAAACCCGGTGCTGCAGCAGATTGAAAAAGAGTCCAACGCCAAATTCAACATTTCCTGGACACCGATGGTTTCCTATACGGACAAATTCAACACCATGATGGCCTCCAACCAGTTGCCTGATATCGTGATTATTCCGGATCTGAAAAGCGCCCAGTATATCGACGCCGTGCGCGGCAGTCAGTTCTGGCAGCTCGACTCGTATATGAGCCAGTATAAGAATCTAAAAAACATCGACACGATTCCGCTCAACAACGCGAAAACCGATGGCAAGATCTATGCCCTGCCGCGCGAAAGAGAAATGGTGCGCAAATGCGTCATTTACCGTGCCGACTGGGCCAAAGCGGCCGGTCTGGGCACGCCGGATACCGTACAGAAGGTTTTCGACATGGCCAAAGCCTTCGCAAACGGCGACTATGACGGCAACGGCAAAAAAGACACCATCGGCCTGGGGCTCGGTACCGTGGCCGACGGCAGCGGCACGCAGATCGACTGCCTCAACGAGCTGGTGGTCGGCAATGGCGGTGTCAACCTCTGGGGCGTCCGCAGCGGCAAAGTCGTCTCGCAGTATAACACGGACGAATACGTCAACACCATCACTCAGCTGCACGACCTGTGCGCGCAGGGCGCTGTCAGCAAGGATTTCGCCATCACCCAAACCACGGCCGTAGTGCCCAACCTCATCGACAAGGAAAAATGCGGGCTGTGGATCAGCTATTCTTCCAGCATCCCCAACCTCACCGACCCGCTGTATGTCTCGAAGAGCAAGGCAAACTCCAGCCTCAAGATCACGGATATGTATGATTTTACTTTCCTCAACGATTCCTCCGGCAAGGCCCGTATCGCGGCGGAAACCGGCCTCAACGGCGGCATCGCCTTCCCGAAATCCAGCGTCAAGAACGCCAGCCGTCTGAAAGACCTGCTGCGCGTGGCTGATTACCTCAATTCGCAGAACGGCCAGCTGTTGCTTCAGAACGGTATCGAAGGCCGCGAATATCAGAAGACCGGCACCAACTCTTCCAAATCGCTCAACTCCACGCTATATAACACCGAGATGAACGGCCTCAACCAGATGGGCATGGCCCGCAATTACATGCTCAACAACGTGACGACCGATCTGGATTCCAAGCGGTGGAGCACCGAAGCCGGCTACAAGTCCAGCGATCTGGTGAGCGACGTGTCAGTGCCGCTGTCCTCCGCCACCTATACCAGCAGCTACACAACGCTGGCGCAGAATATCGACTCGGCGGAATTCAAATACATTCTCGGCAATATCAGCCTCAATGACTTCAAACAGGCCATTTCCAGTTGGAACTCTTCCGGTGGTCAGAAGATGCAGGACGAGTTTACCGCCAGCTACAAAAAATCGCAGAGCAAATAAAAAAGTTAACCAAATCCAGGCCTGCTTCAAAACGCGCCTATGCGTTTTGAAGCAGGCCGTCCAATTGAGAAACAGCCGGG
>JAEWAE010000011.1 GCA_023391835.1 Bacillota bacterium | reverse complement strand
TGGGGAGACAACCCTCGCAGCGCAAACTCTTCATGAATCCGCTTTACAACTTCTTCATTGGTCATGGAACCATCTCCTTCGAAGTGATGATCCCATTTTACCGGAAAAAGCAAAAACCTGCCGTAATCACAGCAGGTTCCCTATAACCACAATATCTGCCCTGTGATACCACCGCGATAGCGGTTTAGTGCTATGTCTAAACACAGAGCCTTTCCCATTACATACACAACGAGGTTGTGCAAAATGTGCCATTATGCGAAGTGGAGACCTTTCCCCTGAACATTAATGAGGTAACGAAGCATGGGTATTTGGATATTATATTTGATCGTAACTTTCTTCTTTCCCATTTTTGAAATTATCTATGGTAATGTTTACCGTGACAAAGCACCGAAGGATATTAACGGCAGCAATGGATACAAAACGACAATGGCGAGGTTGAACAGGGATACATGGGAATTTGCCAACTGTTATTATAATAGGTTGATGCGCTTTTTCGGTTGGGCTCTGCTGGTAATTTCCTTTGTAGTGACGATACTCATTCGAGGAAAAAATGAAAATACATTAAACCTTTTCATGGGGATTCTTCTTGCCGTACAGATTGTAGTAATTCTATGTTGCATAGTACCAACTGAAAACGCACTGCGCAAAACTTTTGATGAGAACGGTCACAGACGCTAACATGGCAAAACATAATGGTAGCTATTTACCAAACTTGTCAGCATGATTTCGCATGCTTATATGTCATACCGGATTCCCGTAAAGAAATTATCCCGAACAAACAGAACGGTTCGTTCGATCCTACCTTTTGTCTGCCCGCGATACGGACGGCAGAGGATGGGGTGGGTCAAAAAAATCCCGACGTTGACAATGGACTTTGCCGCCAGCATCCAAGTGGACATTGAGAGTGTCGCGGAATATAGAAAGAATGCCGTGGAGTTTCTAAAAACCAATTAGCACGTGTTCTGCATGGATGAAATTATTTAGCATGCCGCATTGATAACCATATGCCAATACTTCAAAGATGATCCGGGGTTCGGCCGCCGATTTTCTTCCTGTGAAAGAATAGGCGCGATACAGTTCCCTGTAATCCGGTTCCTCAAGCTGGGCGCTGGTAAGCCGAACCGGATCATCCTGCGGTATTGCAATTTTCATGTCCATCGGGAGCGTCAACTGTTGAAATTTCCGCTCAAATTTGTTATGCTCTAAGAACTTTTGAGTTTGCATTACAACTAAATTCTAAAGCAAAAAGTCGGAGCAGCCAACCCTTTTCGGGTAAGTTGCTCCGACTTTTTTGTACGAGGCTGTTTTGCAACAGCCCCTTTTCGCCATGGAATCATGCCGCTCGGTCTTTTTTCGAAGGCACGCCGGGGCTCTATTCACCGCGGCATCGGGTACCGCCGGTCACTCGCCCCGGTTCCCCGGGTCGCTATAGGAGCGACTCCAGAAAGGCACAGGACTCGGCTACGCCTGCCGTGCCGTCCCTTCTTGTCTCCAAAGAGACAAAGCCGTCGTACCCGGCTGCTTTCAGCGCGGCGAACGCCCGCTCATACCAGTCTTTTTCCGCCGGCGACGGCAGGCGGCGCGTTTCAGGCGCGGCCAGATGCACATGACCGATTTGCGCCCCGTATCCGGGGATATCGTCGAGATTTTCATTTTCCATCGAGAAATGGTACAGATCCAGCAAAAGTCCGAGATTCGGGTGCCCGATGCGTCCGATCCATTCATATGCCTCTTTGGCCGTGACAATGAAATTGCATTCGCTCCTATTCAGGTGCTCAAGCAACAATTTAACGCCGTAACGGGCCGAGATGTCGCACAGCATCCGCAGGAACGCCTCAAATTTCACCTCGAATACGCCGCGGTCGGCGCCATCGGGAATCCCGCGAAACTTGCCGCTACCGAATACCGCTCTGTCCACCTGTAAAAAATTCAGTCTTTCAAACAGGTGGGTAAAATAGACGGACATTTTCGTAAAATTCTTTGCCTCCGACAAAGGCGGCACCCCGCCGATCAGGCCGTTTACCGAGATCAGCTTGATTCCGTGGGTTTCCAGCGTGCGTTTCAGCGCATGCAGCTCCGCCTCGTCCAGTCCCGCGATCGTAGATGCAGACAGTTCGACCGCGCGGATTCCCTGCGAGGAAAGCCCATCCAACTCCGGGATGGCACAGCAAACTCCGATTTTCATCCAAACACACCCCCAAACAATCTGACGTTCCACCACAGTTTCGGGGAAACCGCCGCACGGCGTCGGATTCTAGCCCGCCAACAAAGGAAGCGGCCCGTTTTCCGGTTCCCGGCGGAGCGGCTGTAATTCACCCTTCATTATACCACCGCACGCCCCTTTGGGAATAAGGGGCCGCGATTCCGCCGAAGATTCTCCCGGCATCGGCCGTTTTTCAATCCTTTTGGCCGGAGTAGTGCCGTTTCACGGTCTCAAATGCCAGCTTGGGGCGGCGATAGATATCCACAACGCCTTTATTGTTGCGCGTGCCGGGTCTTGTCATATACCAACTGCCCTCATTGGTTATCCTGCAGTCCGCATACTGCCAGATATAGGTCCCGATAATTTCCGGGCGGCTCATATAATAGGTCAGGCAGCGTTCGAGTACGTCCGCCTGATACTCCTCGCTCCATCTCGGGCGGGCCGGGTCCCGGATGCCGTATATGGCGTCGGCTCCGAATTCGCTGATGATGACCGGCTTGCCGGCCCCGCCGTGCGCGTCGATATAGGCCAGCTGTTTCGGGTAAGCCTCTGCGATATTCTCATTGTTGTACCAGCCATAGTACAGATTGTAGGAAACGATATCCGGCAGATCCAGACACGTATCCGAGTCGAATTTGCAGGTGGCAAAAGACACCGGGCGGCTGCCATCCAGCGATCGGATCTCCTGTATCAGTCGCTCATAAATATCCCGGCAGGTGTCGCTGGCGCACTCGTTGAGCAGCGCCCAAATAATAATGGAGGGGTGGTTGATGTGGTTCGCAATCATCTCGTCGATGCAGCTCAGGCTCTGCGGGACGAAATTCGGATTGAGCATCTGTTCCCGCGTCAGACCCCGTGCATGGCTCTCTTCCCAGACAAAAATTCCCCGCTCGTCGCACAGATCCAAAAAGCGTTCGTCGTTGGGGTAATGACTGGTCCTGACGGAATTGGCACCCATCTGCCGCATCAGGTCGACATCCTTGACCATCAGCTGCAGCGGAATGGCGCAGCCGACCAGGGCAAAATCCTCATGGCGGCAGAAGCCCTTCAGGCAGACCGGCCGACTGTTGACCAGAAGCTCCCGGCCTTTCACCTCAACCGTACGGAAACCGACCCGCTCGTTGAGATCGTCCGCCGCCTGCGATGCGTCGCCCGGGAACAACCGCATCCGCAGCATATAGAGCTTCGGGTTCTCGGTGCTCCACGGCTCGACCCCGTCAAAGTCAAACGTCTGTTCGATTTCCGCCGTTTGTCCCGCTTCGACGCGGACTGCCGGAAAATCCAGCCGCTTTTCTTCCAGACCGCCGACTATACGCACGGGAACGGCGTGATCCGCCACATTCCGCACCACGGTCCTGACCCGCGCACTCCATTTTTCCTGCCTGCACGCAGGCACAAACTCCACATGGTCGATATAGGCGTCGCCGATCTCTTCCAACACGACCGGACGCGTGAGGCCCCCATAGGTATAATAATCGTTGGGCAGATGCAGAGCGGATTTTTCCGAAAAGGAGTTGTCCGCCACGACCGTCAGCTCATGCACCCCGTCGGCCACGTCTTTTACCACGGCGGAAAAAGGGGTATAGGCATTATAGTGATGCGCAATGAGCCGGCCGTCCAAATAGACGTCGGCAGTGTGGCTGACTCCCTTGAATTCGAGCCGCAGATTGCCCCTCTTTTCCACCGCCAGCTCCCGACGGTAGGCTCCCTTGCCCCGATAGCTGGCAAACGAGGGATGCTGTTCCCAACAGCCGGGAACCGGCATCGTATATTCAAATTTTTTCGGCATGCCCGCTTCCGACACTGGGGTAAACGCCCACATGCCGTCGAGCTCCGTTTGTCTGCGAATTTGGTGGGTCTGAAAAAGTCTAATCAAGCCGAGTCCTCCCTATTTGAATGTTTTACCCGCGCGTACATTCGGCCCTTTGCCGAAAAACCGGTGGGGAACACAGCGGATCCCTTATTTTCACCGCTGTGTTCCCCATTCCGACTCTATGCGGTCACAACGGCTTCTATTTGCTCTTGGAAGCTTTGTAGGCCTTGTTGTAATAATCCACCAGCTTCTGGGCGCCTTTGGTGTTGCAGTCCGATGTGAACTTTTCCCAGTCGCTGAAGCTGGCGGAGCCGTAGATGAACTTTTCTCTCATGGATTTGACATAGTCCGTCAGGGTCGAGGTCAGCATGGTGACCTGCTCCTTGTCGTCCGACGAAAACGCCACGGTCGGCGCCACGGTTTGCAGAAGGTTGTTTTTGACGATGGTATCCTCAACCTCTGCCGCCGATTCGCTCATGTAGTTGTCTTTATACCACTCATAGGGCTTGACGACCGTCAAGCTGTTATTCAGCACGCCGTAGGAGGCAAACGGCATCACGGTCCCGGTGAGATTCCGGATGGTCAGAATGTCGCTATTGTAGCTCTTTTTTCCGCTGCTGACAGAATACGTGGTTCCCTGCACGCCCCACGTGAATACATCGGTGCCCTGCTGCCCATAGAACCAGTCGACGAATTTTAGCAGCGTCTTGAAATCCGACTTGTTTTTATCCGTCGCCGGCAGGACCCACCCGGTGCTGATCCGATTGGAACCGATCCATTTATTCAGACCGGTCGGGCCTTTGAGAGGCGCGATACAGGAAATCTTGTAGTTGGGATCGTTCTTTGGGCCCTGTTGGGTATAAGTGGCCTCGTTGTCGGCCCAGTCCGCCCAGATGAACGCCTGCCCCGTCAGCGCATTCTGCACAAACGTGTTTTTATCCAGGGTGTTGAACTGCTTATTCAGCAGCCCCGCGGAAAGAAATTTATTCAGTTCCTGCAGCATCGACTTATAGTCGGAAGTGGTCGGCTCAAAAACCCATTTCTGGCTCTTCGAATCGTACTGCATCAGCTCCTGGGTTGAGGAAGAAACGACATTGAACGAGCCCTGGATCTGGCCCAGCAGGTTATCCGTGTTGTACTTGTTCATCCACGGAGTGCTGTTGGGATAAATCTGCTTTAGCTTGACGCAGGCCTGGTAAAACTCATCCCATGTGGTCGGGATCTTGATGTTGTTTTTGTCAAAGATATCTTTGCGGATGTACATCAGGTAGTTCTGATACGCCGTGTCCTGCGCGTTGCAGGGGATGGAATACCATTTGCTGTCGGATTCCTTGAGGCCGTCCAGACTCGCCGTGTAGTTGTTGTCTTTGACAAATTTCTGAAAATTGGGCATTTGCGACACATAATCGCTCATCGGCAGCAGCACGCCGTTGAGGGCATAGTCGGAAATGGCGGTTTCGGGAGACTCCGCCACAATATCGGGAATATTCCCCGAATTGAGAACCAGAGTGCGTTTGGTGGAAAAATCGGATTCCGGCACTACCGTGCACTGCAGTGTCACATTGGTATCCTTGGTCATTTCCTTGAGGGTCGCCCAGTCGGACTTGAATGGGTAGTTCGGATTATCCCCATAGAGCATGGTAAATGTGACCGGCTTGTCTGAAACCATTCCGCTGCTTGAGGTGGATGCGGTCGAAGAGGTTTTCCCCGTTGAGGATTTGGTGCATCCGCCCGCCATAAGAACGGCGGTGGCGGCGGCAAGCAAAACGGCGGTGAACCGCATGCCATGTACTTTTTCCAAAGCTGTTTCCCCCTTTTTCAATTTTATTTAAACCGCATTGGGCGGCTTAAATACGAATGGGCCGGATACCGGGCATCATTCCTTGATGGCGCCGATCATGACGCCCTTGACAAAGTATTTCTGCACGAACGGATACACGCACAGAATCGGGATCGTCACCAGCATGACGGATGCGGACTGCAGCGTCTGCGGCAGCGTAAACGAGCTGTCGTTGGCGGTCGTCATATTCTGGGAGGTAAGCGTCGCCCCCATCAGAATGTTACGCAGGAAAAGCGTCACGGGGTACAGGCTGTTGTTATTGATATACATCAGCGCCTGAAACCAGTCGTTCCAATACTGCACGGCCATAAAAAGAAGCATGGTCGCAAGAATCGGCTTGGAAAGCGGCAGTACGATCTGGAGCAGCACCTGTATCTGGTTTAGCCCGTCGATCTGAGCCGCCTCCTCCAGACTGCCGGGAATCCCCTCAAAGAATGTCCGCATAATGATCACATTATAGACATATACGCTACTGGGAATAATAACCGACCAGATGGTATCCGTCATATGCAGCGTTTTGACCAGGATAAAGGTCGGGATAAGACCGCCGCTAAAAAACATGGTGAAAACCATAAGCTTCAGGATGATACCCCGCCCCGGCAGGCGCTTGGAAAGCGGATAGGCACACATGGTGGACATCGTCAGGTCAAACGCGGTACCCAGGACCGTATACAGGATAGTGTTCCGATAGTCGAGCCAGAAGGCGGACTGGTTCATCATCTGCCGATAGGCCGCGAGGGTGATCTCATGGGGAAAAATAATCACCGAGCCGTGCATGACGGCGTTATTGCTGCTTAGGGAAATCGACAGCAAATAAATGAACGGATATAACGTGCACAGCATGATCGCCAGCAGGATCAGCGCGTTAAATATGTGGAAGATACGATAGCTGGGGGATTTTCTTATATTCACCATTGTTCTGCAGTCTCCTTTACCAAAGACTGGTCTCGCCCACTTTTTTGGCGAAAGCGTTGACACCCCAGATCAGTGTGAGATTAATCAGCGCCTGGAACAGCCCGATAGCCGACGCATAGCTGTAACTGTTGCCCACGATGCCCAGCCGATACGTCATGGTTTGGATGACATCGGCCACATCATAGATGCTCGGGCTATACAGCAGGAGGATTTTTTCGAATCCGAGGCTCATGATATGCCCGACAGCCAGGATGAACGTGATGATGATCGTCGGCATAATCCCGGGTATGGTCACGTACAGCGTCTGCTTCCATCTGCCCGCACCGTCAATTTCCGCCGCCTCATACAGCTGCGGGTCCACATTGGTCAGCGCCGCGATATACAGGATGGAGTTCCACCCCATAAACTGCCACAGGTCCGACAGAATATAGATGGGACGGAAATAAGCGGACGTGTTGGTGAAGTAAATGGCCGCATGCCCGAAATGCTCAATCAAGCGATTGGCAATACCGTTGGTCGGGTTAAGCAGCACCTGGATGATTTCCACCACCACAACTGTGGAAAAAAATCGCGGCAGATAAGAGATCGTCTGCACAAGGCGCTTGGAAAAAAGGTGATTGACCTCATTGAGAAGCAGCGCGAAAATAATCGGGAACGGGAAACCGATCACGAGATTCAGGGCGCTGAGCACGATGGTGTTTTTGAATACGTTCCAGAACCCCGGATCACTGATAAACATTTTGAAATAGCGCAGGCCGACCCATTTTTCTCCGAAGATGCTGCCTCCCGGTACATACCGGCGAAATGCAATAATGCTGCCCGCCATCGGCACATAGCGAAAAAGCAGGAAGTACAGCAGCGGTAAAGCAAGAAGCAGATATAGTTGGTAATTTCTCACGACCTGACGCAGGGTCTCATTTTTCTTCTTAACCGGGCCCTTGGAGCGAATCGCTGCGGTGCCTTTGTCAGCTGAAACGGGAGATATTATGGTATTCAAGGGCGACTCTCCTTTCCTTTTGGGTCATTCCAGCCATTCCATCAAAGACTGGGAGGAGTCATCTTTCGCCGTCTGCCTTTTCCGGAACGGCTGTAACTGGGGATGAGCGGCAACAGCCCGTTTGGTATTATCAGAATATACAAAATTTATGTGTCCGTAAATAGAAACTTTTCTGTTTATGTGATAATTTTCGCATTGGGCGACCTGCGGGAACTCCGTCACACGGCTTGTGCACACGACCCGCGGGCAGATCGGAAACGGTGGGCCCGTGGATTTTTCAAGCGCCGCCCGGCCGGCATGTCCAGATTTTCGGGGGATTTTTATATCAGACGTCAAAAATTATATCTTGCTTTTCAGTGGCTATACGGTATGATGAATTCATAAGTGTGAAAATCGCACTAAAAGGCGTGTATGAAAGGAGAAACTTATATGAAAGTCTCCTGCCACATTGCCAAGCCGAAAAAGGAATATTATGTAAAGCTGATTATGTTGTTTCTCATACCCATTGTGTTCTTCTTTTCGCTTGCTGTCTTTTTGAACCAATATTATCTGAGCTATATTGAAAAAGATACGAAAAGGCAGTACATCAACTCCCTGCACGCCATCTCCGTCTCAATTGACCAGGATATGTATGAGATTTTGGAGGCCTCGTCATTAATGACGAATGTGCAGAGCTTCAGCGACATTATGAATTCGGACAGCCCGCTGCAAACAGCGGACTATGACAAACTGAGCCTTATGCAGGATCTGCTGGCACGATTCAGGGAAATCAAGTCTTCCATATACGGCATCTTTATCTATCAGAAAAACAGCAGCCTGATTATCAGCAGCGACGGTTCGTTCGGCACCGATTTTTTCTTTGACACCTGCTACTCCCCGTCCGCGTACGGGAAAGCTTATTTCCAGTCCCTTCAGTCCAACGGTAAAGTATACATGCTCCTCCCGGCCGAAACCATCACCAACAAACGCACCGGAAACCGGGTGAATGTGATTCCGCTCATTCAGTTCGGAGTGAAAACCGTCAATTCACAGAATATCATGGGCATTTATCTGAGCGAAAGGGACCTGGACGGCAAGCTGGACAAAGGCCGCCTGACTCCCCACACACAGATGCTGGTCATCGACAGTCAAAACAATCTGATCGGGAGCTATATGGCGCACCCCACGTCGGCTGAAATCCACCAGATTGCCGCCCACCTGAAACAGGGCGCCACCACTTTTGACCTGACGCTGAAAAATCAGGATTTTCTGGTCGTCGCATATGCGGCGGCAAATGTCAGCACTAAAACCGATTATCGCTATATCGCGCTGATTCCTTTACAGGACCTTAAAAAATCCTCCGATACCATCGTACAGATTACCAACCTTATGATATTTTTGACGCTGCTGATCTGCATCGTCATCTCGCTGATTATGAGCCGCAAAATATACAGTCCGATTCCGCTGCTGATGTCAAAACTCAGGACCGACGAGGATGCGCCCGTCAATGAATCCCACAGTGAATTCGATTTTCTCAATCTGAGTATAGAAAGTATCCTTGCCCGGAACCAGAAGCTTAAATCGGACATTTCCTTTGCGTTGCCCTATGTCTGCGAGGAATATCTGCTTCAACTGCTCAAAGGCAACAGCCAGATTATCGAGGAAAGCTGCAACGCCTTTCTGAAAAAATACAACTTCTCATTTAAATACGACCATTTCTGCATCGCCATCACAAGCTTTTATTTCACCGAAACGTTTTATGCCGAATTTTCCTCGGAGCAGCAGTCGCAGGTCATGAAAAGCATCGGTCAGGTCGTCACAAATCAGCTCCCGGATGAGCTGAACAGCTATCTGATCAATCTGGAAAAAGAAAACATCTGCCTGATCCTAAACATGAGCGCGGAACACAGTGAAAATGAGATTCTCCAGTGTTTTATCCGTGCCCAAAACATTTTCGATACGGATCATAACCTGGTGCGGGTCTGCACCGCTCTGGGCGGAATCCATAAAAGCTTCCAGGGCATGCATCAATCCTATGTGGAAGCGTGCAAGGCCGACGGGCAGCTCTCGCCGCTCAGCTCTGCAAAAGTATTGCTGTATCAGCCGGAGTCGCTCGGCGCTTCGCCGGGTACGGCCAGATACCGCTATTCCTTTGACGACATGAATAAGCTGTATTTTTACCTGATGAGCACCAACAAGGAAAAAACGCTCTCACTTCTCGACTGCATCCTGCAGAAAAACAAGGATATCGGGGAATCCGACGCAAAAGCGCTGTATCTGGAGCTCCATCGCACGGCCATGCATGTGCTGGCCGACAAAGCGATCCGTGCCAGCGACCTGATGGGCAATCAGTTTATGGATCTGAGCCAGGAGAGCGATTCCATCAATTCCAAAAGCATTGCCAATTACATACTGCTGATGTGCGACCGGATTTTCAAGCAGGGCAGCCGCACCACCAAAAAGATCGACGCCGGGAAAATCAAAGAATACATCGACGAAAACTATTCGCATGACATCTATTTGGAACAGCTTGCGCAGAAATTCAAGGTAACGTCCAAATATATGTCCCGCTATTTAAAAGAGAAACTGGGAATGTCCTTCATGCAGTATCTTTCCACTCTGCGAATCAGCGAATCCAAAATTCTGCTCAAAACCTCCGCCATGAGCATCGACACGATTGCGGCAAAAGTCGGCTTCAACAGCCGCAACACATTCATCCGGATGTTTAAAAAACTGGAGGGGATCACCCCTTCCGAATACCGGGGCTTATCCGTCGGAAAAGACCGGGAGGAGTAAAGCGCCTCTAAAGCCGTGCAGCCCCATACCCAAAAGCCTTTTCACACGACAGGCGATCAATGGGCGTCAGAAGGGCATCAGCCGGGTAATGTTACCGCTGAATATATCCGCTTTTTCCGCATCGGAAATATTCGCCATGGCGACCCGGGCCAGATTGGCGCTCGGGTCAAAAAACGGCATATCCGTGCCGAAAATGATCTTGCGGGAGCCGACTTCGCACACAAACCATTCCACCTTTCCCTCCAGACCGGTGGAAATCGCCAGGTCGCCGTAAACGTTCGGATGCCTGAGAATAACCTTCAACGCCGCCTTCATGGCGCCGATATCGCCACCGGTGTGGGCCATAATGATCGACGCATGGGAATAATGAGGCGCCAGACGGTCCACCGCCGTCACGTCCCCCACTCCCCAGATGTGGATCAGCAGCTTCATAGGAGTTAACATTATTAGCATTTTGTAAGCGTTAAGAAACTTCGTCACCTTTAGAGAGTTAATTGGTGACGGAGTTGTGCTTACAGCGCTCTCAAATATGTGGTGAGTTTAGTAGCAGCCACTTCCATACTCCTGCGTGCTACGTGAATTCAGGATGGGAGCTTTCCTAAAAACTCCGGCCAAGTAATGCATATGACTTAGTCTGAATTATTTATGGCGATAGTTACACAATTCGATGCGCCATATTTTTGTAACCCTTTGCTTAAAAAATAACCAAGCAGGTGCGTTTTTGGATGCAGTCTGGTACGGCTCGCCTCCACCAATCAATCTCTCAATCCAATTGTCGGGAGACAAAAGTAGCCTTATGGCCCGAATAGGCTGTAAGGCTGTTCTTTTAGAGTTGCAAAGCAACTTATACAGAGGTATACCGTTGATATTTAATCGAAAGAGACGATTCCTGTGTCATCAATAGTGCTAGGGCAACACCGCATAAGTACGTATTGAGCGCTGAATTGCCAGTGAAGATCATCCACGGGGCATGCCTATAGTGAATAATATATATTTTCCATATTCATGTCCGCGACATAAATGAGCTGTGCGCCGGAATAGATCGGCGTTTGTTCCAAGAGAATCACTTCGATGGCCATGCAAAGTATGGTTAAATGTAATCGGTGAAAGTCTCATGTTATATGGAAAAATGGTTTTATAGTCGATTTGCGATGATATTGTGCCCTTATATCGTTGCTTTTCTTTTGCTTTATCATAATTTCACAATATGATAGTACAATACTTTTGCTATCGCATCGATATTTTGGAAGCACAACCTTGGTTTTCACTGCATACCTGGTATTTCCTTTTGAAATTTTATCAATTGAGCAGTTGCAATTTTGCAAGATCAGTGATATAGTAATTCACATAAGGTCAAAGAAGTGCTGCACAGGCAGGGCAAAGGCGCCGCCTGGGAAACCAGTCGGCGCCTTTGTATTTACCTTTGGAGCGGTGCGGCCTCTGCCGCCCGGCACTAATTTCAGCCATAGCATACCAGATTATTTTGAAAGGATGGTCGAACCCATGAAGGCCCTGTCCCAACCCGTGGATACCGCGAAAAAGCAGAAGCTGTTGATCCTTGTCGGGCTTTATTCGCTTGCCTGTGCCATCATGCTCTCCGGCGTACTTTTCGGCGTCTACAGTATGTTCGCCGGCATCACGTTCAAATTGTTCGGCGTCGATATGCCGGGACTCATCTTGGGGCTCATGGTCGCTTATTTCGGAATGCGGAGCTTCGTCTCTGTGAACCGGCTGCGGCCGGAGCTGCTCAGTGCAGACGCCCGCTTTTCATGGGGCAATTTCAGACGCGAGAAAGATGCGAAGCCCCAAAGAAAATCCAAAAACAGGTAAACCTGTTTGCCTGTTTGAATAAGGAGTGGAGGTATCAGAATGAAAAAGCAAAACAGAATCCTCAGAGTCCTCTTCTTAATGGCAGTGCTTGCGGCTATGTTTACCGTGGTGGCGACGGCAGACCCCTCCGGTACAAGCTACGCCGACGCGCTCACCAAAACTAAGGGGTTTGACGCAGGACAGACCGCCGCGAAAGCTCAGCTTGGCGTCAACTTCGTATGGACCCTCATCACCGGCTTCATGGTTTTTTTCTTCCAGTGCGGCTTCGCTATGGTGGAAACCGGCTTCTGCCGTGCCAAAAATGCGGCACACACCATTACCATGAACTTCATGGTCTTTCTTGTGGGTACCGTGGGTTACTTCCTAACCGGTTTTGCCCTGCAGATGGGCGGCGTCGGGAGCATTGCCCAACTCGGCGGGACGGCGGCCCTGAATTCCGAGGTCGCCATCCCCGGCTTTGGCGGCATTTTCGGTACACATGGCTTTCTGCTCTCTTCGGGCGGCACCTATGACGCAGGCATTTACACGATGTTCTTCTTCCAGATGGTGTTCATGGACACCACCGTCACCATCCCGACGGGTGCTATGGCCGAGCGCGTCAAGTATTCCGCCATTGTGATCACCTCCTTCTTTATCTCCATGATCTTCTACCCGCTTTACGGCAACTGGGTGTGGGGCGGCGGCTGGCTGGCCACGTTGGGCACAAACTTCGGCCTCGGCCACGGCGCGGTGGACTTTGCAGGCTCCGGCGTCGTACATAGCATGGGCGGCGTGCTCGCCGTGGCGGGTGCCGCCGTCATCGGCCCCCGTATCGGCAAATTCAAAAAGGACGGCACCTCGCGCGCATTCCCCGGCCATGACATCCCGGTCGCCATCGTCGGCACCATCATCCTGTTCTTCTGCTGGTTCTCGTTCAACGCCGGCGGCACCTTCTCCGGTTCCGATTTCCGTATCGCCATCGCGGCCACCAACACCATGATTGCGGGAGCCGTGGGCGGCTGCACGGCGATCTTCTACTGGTGGATCAAATACGGCAAGCCTGACCCATCCATGACGGCCAACGGCGCGTTGGCCGGCCTTGTGGCCATTACGGCGCCCTGCGGCTTTACCAATGCCGGCTGGTCGTTCGTCATCGGCCTTGTGGCCGGCATTATCGTGTGCGTCGCGGTGCCCACCGTGGAACACAAGTTTAAAATCGACGACCCCGTCGGCGCGATCTCCGTCCACTTCTGCAACGGTCTTTGGGGCGTCATCGCCACCGGCCTATTCGCGGACGGTACCTACGGCGACGGCTATAACGGCGTTGCAGGCGGCGTTAAGGGTCTGTTTTACGGCGACCCCAAGCAATTTCTCGCTCAGCTCATCAGCGTCGGCGTGCTGCTGGTCTACGGTCTCGGCGGTGCCTTCCTGTGGTTCAAGTTTCTCGATAAGGTTTGGGGGCTGCGCGTTTCGCCTGAAGTGGAGCTGGAAGGTCTCGATCTTGACGAGATGGGCGCCTACGGTCATCCGGATTACCAGCTTGTCAAATCGCCGGAGCTCGACTATGTATCTCCCGACGATGCGCCTGTGGAGAATCTCAAAAAGGTCAAGTATCTGTTCCGAATGAAAGTCCATTGACGCGTTCCGTATATGGCATCCCTCGCCTAAAACGGCTGAAACTCTGCAGCAAATGGAAGGTGGTTCATTGCTTCTTGCACTGATCGTGATTTTTGCGCTGATTGCAATTCTGCCGTTATTTGTAAAACCAATTGAGAATAACATCGAACTGTTTCTTATGGCCATGGGCGTGATCGCCGCGCTCGTTTCCCATGTGCTGACGGCGGCCAATCTCGCGGCCATCTTCACCGATCATTTTCTCTACATAATTACGGCGGCCGTCTTCGTAGTTAGCCTGTTGTTCCGCCTGCTGGAAAGCCAGGTCAAGCGGTTTGTGGATTTTCTGCTCGGATGCCTGCCGCTTAAGCTAGTTGTTTTTCTGCTTGTTGTGCTGCTGGGTCTGCTTTCGAGCGTTATCACCGCGATCATCGCCTCCCTGTTGCTCGTTGAAATGGTTTCCATTCTGCCGCTCAGCCGCAAGGATCAGGTGCACGTAAGCATTGTGGCGTGCTTTTCCATCGGGCTTGGCGCAGTTCTCACTCCCATCGGCGAACCGCTTTCCACCATCGTCACCTCCAAGCTGCATCAGGATTTTTTCTTCATGCTTCGTCTTCTCGGCATTGCGATCGTTGTCGGCGTTCTATTGCTCGGCCTGTTCAGCATGTTTTTCGCCGACAACAATTGGCGCGCCAAATATAACGAAGGGATGGAGATCATCCCCGAACGGGAAGATTTCAAGACTATCAGCCTGCGCACCGGGAAAATCTTTTTGTTTGTCATGTCTCTGATGCTGCTCGGCGACGCGTTCAAGCCCGTCATCGATACCTACATCATCCATTGGAACGACAATCTGCTTTATGCGGCGAACACCGTTTCCGCCATCTTGGATAACGCCACGCTGGCAGCCGCCGAAATCAGCCCCTCTATGGACAACGCCAAAATTACGACGATCCTCATCAGTCTGCTTGTGAGCGGCGGTATGATGGTCACCGGCAACATTCCCAATATCGTGACGGCGGGCAAACTTAAAATCAGCATGAGGGATTGGGCGATATTTGGCCTCCCGGTGGGGGCTGCCATGCTTGCCGGCTACTATGTCGTGCTATTCCATGTATAAGCTACCAGTGTTTAATTCCGTTTGGAGCGTTTCTTCTGTCGGCTGCGGCTGTTATACCACCGGCCACGCGGATAGCCCCCGCAGAATGGCAATCTCTCAAGGTAGTCTTATGAAACTTGGGGTTTCTTTTGAAAGGAGCAAGCAGTTGCTATGAAAAAAATTGAAGCGATCATCAGGCCCGAGCGTTTGGAGGTTGTGAAGGATGCGCTGAACAAGCACGACGTAAAAGGTCTTACCATAACCCAAGTAATGGGATGCGGCAACCAGAAGGGCAAGCTCAGCACCTATCGTGGCTCCGTCGTGGATCTGACGCTGCTGCCCAAGATCAAGGTCGAAGTCGTGTGCGCCGACAGCACCGCACCAGAGCTCATTAAGCTGATTTCGGAAACCGCCAAGACCGGGGCCATCGGCGACGGAAAAATATTTGTATTCGACGCCGAGGACGTCATCCGCATCCGCACCGGCGAAAGCGGAGAAGGCGCTATCTGACGCCGATAGTTGACCTGTATTGATTGATTTTCAGAAAAAATCTAGCCGATCTCAGCTCCGGTTTTGTAACAACGTATTCCCACCCTGTAGTGCGGTATTGTAACCGTCCTATGGGGTGGCTTGCTATGTAACTGGCACAGATACCTGCATACATATATCCTAACGCAAAACAAAAAAGGCTATTGCCACCGCATTCATTGCGTTGGTAATAGCCCTATCCATCACCGTTTGAAATCCAGCCGCCCAGTGACTATTTGGATTTCCGCCTGATCCCGTATTTTGCCCATCGCCTCATACCGATGGCTCCGGCTGCCACCATCCCGCCCAATACGGCCAGCGGAATAAACGGCCACCTTTTCGAGCCCGTCTTCGGATTCGGAATCGACGGGGAGGGCGAGCCGTCAGAGCCGCTGCCCAAAGAGTGCGGGGCGGCGTCAAGTTCCGCCACCGCGTAATAGCTGAAATGCGTCGTATCAAACACCAGGTACTCGCCCTGCTGCGTCGCACCCATATCCGTAAGCCGGCCGGCAGACGGATCGTACCAGAAAACATGCAGGTCGCCGCTCACGCCTTGGGGAATGGGGATTTTCACCTGGACTTTACCGGTGAAGCCGTCGACTGAGCGGCCGGCCTGATCGAGAAGCCGGAGATTATACACGGTCAGCTTTTTCAGGCTGCTGCGGCTTTGATCACCATTAACCAGTTGAACGACCGCGGAGTAGGCGGCGCTGTCCTCCGTCTGCGGCAAATCGGCCAGCGTGACGGCTGTCACATCATCCGGCAGCACGCAGCCGCTCATGTCAGCAAGCACGCCGGTCGTCGTGTTGGTAATCTGCTTGCAGACCGTCACCGGCACCGTGCAGGTGACGGGGGTATAATCGTCCGTATCCGTGGGGAGGAAAGTCACGGAGTACCCGCCGGGTGCACTCACCTTCACAGCGGGATTGGTCCACGCAAAGGTGCCTGCCACACTGGCCGAGCCGCCGGAAAGCGGAGTATCGGACAGTAGGCCGGTAACCGCAATCTGCGAGGCCGCGGGTGTCTCCGTGATCAGGGGCGTCCCCTTGCCGACCCGGATGGTGAGAGCGGCCGTCGTTTCGCGGAAGCTGCCGTCCGCCGCTTTAGTGGCCATGACGACGGCAGTCCCCGCTTTCTTAACGGATACCCGGTTTCCGCATAAAGAGATGACGTCGCCGCCGCTTGTCACTGCATAATGGACGGCACCGTTTCCCTGCCCGCCGGAGGCGGAAACGGTAAAGTCTGCGTCGCCCACAGCTTTGGGGATGCTTGGATCCGGAAAAGTGAAACCGGTCTGGTCGCCGGTACGGATGGCCACGGTAGCCAGCGCGTATTTCGAATTGTCGCAGATGGAAGTGGCCGTGACGGTGAGGGCGGCGGCGGATTCATCCGATGCCACGGTCAGCCGGCCATCGCTGTCGATCGCGGTGCCGCTGCTTTGATTGCCCGCGACGCTCCAGGCGACCCCGGAGGATGCCGCGTCCAGATTGATACCGGTGACATCCGCGGTGAATGCCTGTGTATTGCCATGCCCGAGTGCGACAGAGCCGGGGGTGACGGAAACCCCCGTCACCTGGGCGGCCAGCCGGGAAATCACAAGGCTCTGGCTGGCTCCCGCCGTGCCCTTGGTACGGACCGTAACGGTAAGGCCGTCGTCCGCCGGTTGGGCCGAAACGGTTGAATCCGTCGAAACCACGGAATACCCGCCTTTGAGGGTGAACGAGACCGTGTCGCTCTGCTGACTGGGGTCGGAAACGCCTATGGCGATCTGCCCGTTTTGTTCCGCCATGGTAAGAGAAAGCGGGTTGACAGCCGTCACGTTGTCAACAGTCGCCGGCGAATGGGAATTTATTCCTGTCACGCCTTCGCTTTTGTCATACACCGCCTGCACCGCCGAAGTGTTGCTCAAAATGGTGATATCGGGGTTTTGAGCGTAGGATTTTACCTGCTCGGCGGAACGGTTGGGCAGCAGCACATAGCTGTAAGCGGCCCCACTGGGATGACTGCCGTGATCGACGGCCAGGCTTACATAGTTTTTAGTGATGGGGGCTGCCTGGGCTGTGCCCGCGGCAATCGTGCTGTTGATATCGGCCCAGCTGCCGGTCCGCGCCTCCCGCAGTACGTTCAGGGAAGTGGCTGTCGGGAAGTAATAGCCAATGGAGTCTTTGCCCGTATTGCCGTCCAGATAGGCCCATTTTACATCCGATACACCGGCGCTCTGACCGGTAAATGCCTCCCCATTGAGCAGGAGCTGATTGTCGCCGGTATCCCGGATTTTCCGGTTTTCCACGATGGTTTCGGTGTCCCGGTCCTCATCCGACTGAATGCCGGCGCCCAGGCAAACGATTTGGTCGCCGAAGAAAAACCACGACTTGAGCGCCGACAGCGAGCTGTTTTCTTCGGCAAAATCCATCACGGCGCTGCCGTATTTGCCCAGCGCGGATGAGCCGCCCACAAAGCTGCGGTCGCTGACATGCGCATTCCATGTGGTGGAAATGGTGCCCTCGATGTGATCCGTGGTCGTTCCCGCCAACCGGGTGGGGTCGACCGTAGGCCAGTAGCTGTCGGTATACTGTGACTGATCCCCGGTATAAAGAGACAGTGCGCCGTTTGCGGTGTCCCAGCCCTTGAGGTTCTCACCGTTGCCGAATTCGAAACTGCCGGTGCGGCTGGAATACATGCTCAGACCGACGGTGTAGGAGCCGGTGCGGTCCGCGACTTTATCCATCGAGCCGAACACTTTGCAATAGGTGGCATCTGTATTTGCCGGCACCGCGGCATCGTTCATCAGGTTTTTAACCTCCACCAGATCGCTGACGGACATACCGCTGTAATACGAGCTGCCGCAATATGCAAGACCGTAACCGATCTGCTCCTTGGCGAAGGCCATAATCGCAGCTTTGGGGGATTCGGACGCCGTTGCGGCCAGATGCACGATCGGCACAAGGATGGAGCGTCCGGCAGTGATATCCGTGCGGGCGGGTCTGGCGACGCTGCGGCCGCTGACCATATCCATGATGGCGCCGTAGGCAAAAAGAGGCCGATAACCGTTCAGTATCCAGCTGTACACATTCGCAAGCTGTGGGTCCGTCACGGCCGCCGCCGTATCATCCAGTGAAAACAGGATATTTTCCATACCGGTGAGCAGCGTGGAGCCATATGCGCCCGTATAAGCCAGATTGGTGTGTTGGATGCAGGAGCCGTCGGCATAAAAGCCGTCTCCCGACGTGACATACGGCAGAGCCGTGCTGATGGCCGCCCGTGCCTGCCCCAGCGCCTGCAGATTCCGCCCCAGCGCACCCTTCATGACGGCCACCATGGCGGTGTCCATCAGGTTGGCGCTGGTCATGGTATTTTTGGTGCCATATACGTTATAGACGTAATTCGGGTCCTCGTTGAAATTGTCAAGAGTGGCGACTTCCTCCTGCATCAGATCGGGGGGCACGTCGTCATACATTAAAAAAAGCGTAAAGCCAAGCTCTTTGGGTATGCCGATGAACCAGTGCCACCAGTTGCCGTAAATTTTGTTGTGGGTGTCGTAGCTTTCATTATAGACATGGGTGTGCATCCAGCTCAGCGCAAACAGAATATCGTTTTTGAGCTGCGTATTATGATAAAGCCGGCTGCCTTTGGCGGCATAGGCGTACGCCATCGTACGGATCCGTGAAAACGCCGTGTTGAAATCCACCGTCAGAGCCGCGTTGCTGTTTTTGGCTTGATACTGCACCGTTAGATTCAGATCGTCCCACAGCGTCGCCGGGTCGCCGGTGTTGTGCATGCTCTGCCAAATGGTTTCCGCATCGTCCGCCGCCTGGATCATCAGCGCCTGATAATCCGCGTCGGAAGTGTCGGAAATATCGTTGCCGGTCAGGCGCTGCTGCCAGCGATGGACGATATCCAGATACTGTGCGACCAGTGCGGGGTCGTCGATCGCGACGCTGCAGGCGGCCTGATGCAGATCGTCCGCCTTGGCGGTGATCACGGCCGTGCCGGCCGATTTGGCGGTGACAAGACCCGTGGCATCCACCGCTGCCACCGTGGGATCGCTGCTGCTCCACTGCAGGGCGGGCATTGTGGCACCGGCGGAAAGCTGCGGCGTGAGCTGCCTCTGCTCCCCTTTCTGCAGCGTCACCGCGTTCTGCGCAAAGGAAAGCGAATAATTTTCCGTCAAATGCACGTCGTCCGCCCAGCATTCCCCTGTTACATTGTCCATAAATAATTCCACCTTGATCTGTGTCACATTGGAGGGCAGGTTCTGAATCAGGAACGGGCACTCCACCCACCCATCGGATGTACCTCTAAGATTTTTGACCACCTGGGAGCCATAGGCTGTCACGGTCTTATTCGCGGCATCCAGCGCCTGAATCCGGAAATAAACAGAGCCCCCCGCCACATTTTGGGTCTTCAGCTTGCCGGTAAAGAGATAGGACTTGGCCGGATTCACACCGCCGCATACCTGCAGAATGTCGATGCGCGCCTTTTCGGTCGCGTGGTAATGCAGCGACTGTTTGCCCTCCGCCGCCTGGGCCGTGTCGAAATCGAATTGGTCGGCCGACGCATCGGCCGGGGCCACCGGTACCCAAATCGATTCCCAGCCGGTCGGCACAATGCCGTCTTTAAAATACTTATGCATCGTGGCGTCGGCCGTGGTCTTGGTCTGCTCAAAGCCGCCGTTCGTCACCAGATCGGCCGCGGCCGCCGAAACCCGCCCACCACAGGCCCCCGCCGACTGGACGACCAGCAGGAGAGCCATCAGGGCCGCCAGCGACCGGCCGGCGAATCGTCTGCTTATGATTTTGCCCAGCCAATTTTTCATTGGAATCCCCCTATTCTATACAACCAAGCCGATGAATTGCGCCCCGTCCGGCGCCGTTTGGAAATCGGGATTGCCTAGAGAGAATCATGCCATGCTATGAGAGTTTCGTCCACCACATCCGCGTCGGTGGGGATCGTCAGCCCGCCTGTTTCCTTTTTGACTCCATCGTGCTATCGGCGGGACGTGCCCGCCTCACTCCTTCCCTATGTCGGCGCTTCCGCCGTTATTCCTTGATTGCGCCGATCATGACGCCTTTCACAAAATACTTCTGCAAAAACGGATAAAGGACCAGGATCGGCGCCGTCGCCACCACGATGACAGCATACTTGATGGTCTCGCTGATCATTTCCTGGTCGTTGCCGTCGCCGACCACCATGCTGTTGGTGTTGTTGGCAATGAGGATATCCCGCAGCACCAGCTGCAGCGGCCACAGATTGCGGTCGCGCAGGAAAATCATGGCGTTGAACCATGCGTTCCACTGGCCCACGCCGTAAAACAGGACCATGACCGCCACCGTGGGCAGCGAAAGCGGTATGATGATTTTGAATAAAATAGTGAAATGGCCCGCTCCGTCCAGTTTTGCCGACTCTTCCAGACTCAGCGGGACACTTTCAAACGCCGTGCGCATGATGATCAGGTTAAATGTGCTGATAGCCGTGGGTACGATCAGCGCCAGCAGCGAATTATCCATGTGCAGATCCTTGACCGTAAAGTAAAACGGAATCAGGCCTCCGCTGAAGAACATGGTAAACACGATCAGGAACATGATGCCGTTGCGCAGCATGATGCCCCTGCGGGAAAGAAAATAGGCGCCCATAGAGGTCAGAACGATACTAAGCACGACCCCGGCCACCACCACGATGAGGGTGTTGATATAGCCGGTGCCGATCATCGGGTTTTTGAAAACGGCCTTGTAGGAGCTCAGCGAAAACCCCAGGGGCCTGAACATCAGTCCTTTATGACCCATGAACGCGTTTGGGGAACTGAAAGACGCCACCACGATATAATACATGGGGTAAAACGTGATCAGAATCATGAAGAGCATGAACATCGTGTTGCAGATATTAAAAACCCTTCTCCCGGCGGTTTCTTGAATTTTCATAATGATGATTCACCTTTGCATATGAAATCTGGGGTCGGGCAGGCCCGATCGGAACCGGCTTTTGCCGCCTCGCCGTTTACCACAGGCTGGAATCGGTAAATTTCTTGCTCATCCAGTTGGTCAGAACAAGAAACACAAAATTGATGGCGGAATTAAACAGGCCCACGGCCGTACTGTAGCTCCAGTCGAAATCCTGAAGGCCTTTGCGGTAAGTGAAGCTGGAAATCACGTCGGCGGTGGAATAGGTCGCCGGATTATACAGAAGGATGATCTTCTCGTAGCCGACACTCATGATGCCGCCCATACGCAGGATCAGCATGATGACGACGGTGGACATGATGCCCGGCAGCGTCACATTGAGCATCTGCTTCCACCGGCCGGCGCCGTCGATTTCCGCCGCCTCATACAGAGAGGGGTCGATGCCCGTCAGGGCCGCCAGATAAATGATAGAGCCCCAGCCGATGCCCTGCCAGATGTCGGAAATCACATAGACGGGCACAAAATAGTTGGCATGGTTCATCATGTTGGTCAGCGGAAATCCGAAGTAATGCAGGAAATAGGTGATGAAGCCGGTGTTGCTGGTGAATTCCAGAATCATTCCGCAGACCACGACCAGCGAAATAAAGTGCGGCATATAGGTGATGGTCTGCACCGTTTTTTTGAACGCGTTATTCTGAATCTCATTGAGCAGCAGTGCCAGGATGATGGGCGCCGGGAAGCCGAAGATAATCGATACCAGACTGATCACCAGCGTATTCTTGATCACGCGGAAGCAGTAAATGCTGGTGAAAAAGTCGGTGAAATTCTGCAGCCCGACCCAGGGGCTGTTCGCAATGCCCCGGCCGGGCATAAAGTTTTTGAACGCGATGACGGCGCCGTACATGGGTTTGTAGCAAAACAGAAAATAATACAGCAAAACGGGCAGGATCATCAAGTAAAGACTCTTGTTGGCCCGGATGCACCGGTAAAGACGGGTGAAATACGGCTCCGGCATAGTCGGCGCGGCAACCGCACCGGCGGGGGCAGCCTGCATCCCTGTATATCCCGCGGGCTGTTTCGTTTTTGTTTTCAATGTAACACCTTCTCATTCGAGGTCTCAAGGCACGACTGCCTGTGGGCAAATAAAATATGGGGCAGCCCACAACCGCAGGCCGCCCCATACGCCGTGGCTTTATCTCTTGTTGTACCGGTTGAGCGCGTTCTGCTCGATGGTAATGGCTTTGTCGATGTCCATGCTCTTAAGTTTGGACTGGAAATCGCTGAACGTGCTGAGGGACTGGGTCCCCATAATTGCCTTCAGGGTGTATTCCTGCACATAGGAATCTATATCCGTCATAATTTTGGCATACTGCGAAGATTCGTCCGAAGTCGGAGTCACGGGCGGCATCAGATGCGCCGCCATATTGGTATTGGACCAGGTCGTGAGGGCGTCCTTTTGCTCCTGATACTGGTAATACTGATTCAGATATTCCTTGCTCTGCACATAGGGGCCGCCGTACACGCCGCGTGCATAGGATGCCCACGCCTGCCCGATGGAAAGCCCTTTGGAATTTTTGAGCACTTCGTCGGTCATCTTGGGGGTGTTATTCTGCATCGTGTAGGACGTGCCCTCGATGCCGAAGTTATAAAGCTTGCTGCCCTGGGCCGTATAACCGTAGTTGAGGAATTTGGCCGCTATATCCGGGTGTTTGCAACTCGTGGTGATGGCAACGGTGCCGGTCACCTGCCTGGTCATGTAACCGAACTGCGCCTTTTCGCCCTTTTTGAGCACCGGGTACGGCACCGCGACCAGGTCGGCGTTGCTGTCCTTGGCCTTGAGTGAGGGCAGATATTTACTCATGCCGCTGCCACCCCACAGGGTCACGGCACCGGTCTTGCCGGAAATTACGTTTGCATCCAGCGCCTTGGTGGTATTGGTGGCAAAGTTCGGGTCGATGAGACCTTCTTTGAACCACTTGTTCATTTCGGTCAGCCAGTCTTTATACGCCGTCTGATACGGTCCGTATTTGACCTTGCCGCTGTCGACATAATACCCCATGGAAAGGCCGTAGGCGCCGGTAAAGATGCCGTTCTGGAACGGATAGAACGAAGCGCCGCTGCCGTCGAAGGAGAAAGGCAGCGCAGCCCCCTTCTTTTCCTTGAAAGCCTTGAGCGTATTATACCAGTCGTCCATGGTTTCCGGAGTGCTCAGGTTGAGCGACTGCAGCCAGTCTTTCCGTACGGCCAGACCGTAGGAAACGCACATGGATGGGTCTTCATACATCTCAGGGAACCCAAAATACTTGCCGCTGTCGGTCTTGTACATTTTGGAAACGGCGGGCTTGGATTTGCTCAGTTTTTCTGCATCCGGCGCATACTTGCTGAAATAATCGTTCAGATTCAAAATGATCTTGTTATCGATGGCTGCTTCCGGTCCCCCCGGGAAGGCACTCCAGTCGTACTCGATCATATCGGGCATATTGCCGGAAGACACGAGCAGGTTGAACTCCGTCGGGCCCTGGCCACTGGCCGGGTGCTCGTATTTGATCTTGACACCGGTTTCCTTTTCCAGTTCCTTTGCGTACGGAGTGTCGCCCAGACTCTTGTAGTTGGGGGAAACATTGTTGTTGAGCACGCACCAATAGGTGAGCGTCACATTCGTGTTGAGGGGATAACTGGTGGACTGGGCCGTACCCGCAGATGCGGAACCGGCGGCCGGCGAGCTGCGTTTGCATCCCGCTGCGGTCCCCAGCAGCATACAGCCGGCCAGCATGAGCGCGGCTGTGTGCAACATGCGCTTATTCATGATCTTTCCTCCCGTTTCATTCATACGCTTCTGCCTGATTTGTCTGTCATATGGTCTGAATCTGCGAAACGCGTTCCATCAAATCCGACATATCCTATTCTATAAATCCGGCATTTTTAAGTAAATAGACAGTTTCGAAAATATCATGTCAGAATTCAGCAAAAAGGCGGTGGCCCTATTTTTGCCACCGCCTTTTGAATTTCGGCATGCATTCTGTCGGTGCGAATGCTCCACCGGCCGTTAATTGTTCAATATTCCATATGCCCCCGGCGGTACGCCCTCCAATTTTTTAAACACGCGCTGAAACGTCCGGACATTGGTGAAACCGACCTGCCGGGCAATCTGGGCCTGATTGGCCCCGCCGGTCTTAAGCAGGTGTTTGGCCTGCTCGATACGGAATCGACTGATATAATCCAAGATTCCCTGCCCGGTCTGCTCTTTAAATATTTTTGATGTGTAATAGGGGGATTTCCCGATGACGCCCGCGATGTAACCGATGCCAAACTCGGGGTCGGCATAGTTTTTCCCCACCAGAGCTTCAATGGTTTCCCTCAGGTTCTTGTCGGAATGGGGATTGCACCGGCCGCAATAGCGGCACATCTCCGTTATAATCTGGAACATAATGTGCCGCAGATCCACCATGCGTGTGCTATGCATCAGGCGATCCACCGGGTCAAGACTGTCGAGGAGCTGCTGCAGCTCCTGCGTTTCACTGTCGCTAAAGCTCTTGACAACCGAGCCCACCAGATTGAGCATCAAAAATTGCGAGGTGGCCAGCGACGCCGAATTTCCGATCAGATCCTTTGTAAAAATATCCTCCAGCATCCGGCAGGCAGCCTCGGAATCCCCCGCCTTGACAAAATTGATGAGTTTATGCTCTTTGT
Organism: Bacillota bacterium; assembly: GCA_023391835.1. Taxonomy (GTDB): domain Bacteria; phylum Bacillota; class Clostridia; order Oscillospirales; family Ethanoligenentaceae; genus JAEWAE01. The sequence goes on along the minus strand of JAEWAE010000011.1, from coordinate 52,982 downwards.
TAGTGGGGTAAAAGAACCGGCTGCTCGATTCACTTTCCACATCCGCATAAAAAATCAGCTCGTCCTTCCCCGTCAAGCGGGAATACTCCATGGCGGTGAGCGCCTCGGTGTAGGCGTCCTGGATGCCGGGCAGATCGTGACTGCCGCTGACGGCAAAGGTCAGCTCCATCCGGAAATTCCGCTCAATAAAATCCGCCGCTTCCTGCACATTACCCCGGATAGCCTGCGCAAACGCGGCTTCCTCCAGATCGGTGTTTATCAGGCAAACCATCATGTCGTCCACTTCCGTCATATATTCCGTACTGTGCCGGCGGATCAGCTCCCCCGCCACGTTTGTCAGAATAAAATGCGCCATGGCGATCGGGTCGGCATACTGGCCGCCCTCCCGGTTCCAGATGGTTTCGTCCATGCCTTCGATATATATGGTCATGACCCAATATCGGCTGTGCGGGAAACTGACGCCGCTGGTCGACATCAACTCAGTGGCGGGTGCCGACATGCGGCGCCCGAGCAGCGGCGACTCGATCAGATTGGAACGCATCGCGTCGTTCTGCTTCTCTAATTTTGTCTGGATCTGTTCTTTTTCCCGGATCATCCGGTTCGCGGAATCCCGGATAAAGCTGAATTCATTCTGCCCGCGGCCCGGTTCCGACTGTGCCTTACTGCGGAACAGATCGACCATGCCGCGAATCGGATCATAATTGCGCCGGGCAAAATAAAAGGCCATAAGGCCGCCCAGTATCATGCACAGCAACAGCCCCGCCATCATCAGGTTGCGGATAAATTCGGATTTTTTCCAAAACAGGGACATCGGAGTAATCGTCACGAATTTCCAGTCGTTTTCTCCCGACGTAATATAGGAAACCACCACGCTCTGATTGCCAATCTTCCCTGTGATAACGCCTTTCCCGCTCCGCAGACGCAGTTTGGCCGCATCGGCGGAGCGGACGGTTCTTCCGTCCTGCGCCAGAATCTGATTGTCGGAATTGAGGACCAGAATAGTACTGTCTTTGCCAACAAAGGAATGCAGCATGCTGTGAAAGTCGAAAACCATCACAAGATTCGCCGACGCCTCGTCAAACAGGGGGATCGGCATGGAGTGGACATAGGCCACCGACTGCTGGCTGTCGGTTCCCTGCCCTTCATGGGGCATGCGCTCATAGTCGCCCTTGTGTTCCGCCCGCATGGACTGAATCCACTGAGCGGCGGTATATCCGGTCCCTTCAAAATGCTGGCTGAAAAACGACTCGGCTTCATCGACGGCACCGGGCGACAGCACAACGTTCACGGCATCCAGATAAATATAGTATCCCTGCAGGGATTCGTTCATGACTTTATAATTACTCAGTTGTTTGCTGCCCTGATACAACGTATAATAGGAACTGCTTTCCAGGCTCTGCAGCTGATAGGCCTGCTCAATGCTGGGGTCCTCTGCCACTTCCGCACTGAGGATTTTGACTTTGTGACAGGTGTCATCCAAATTGCTCCGAATATTCTGCAGTGCGGACTGATTGGACTGGGCAATTTCCGTTTCGATAATATTTTTAGCCGCATAATATACAATACCGGACAGAAGCACCGGGATCGACAAAATCGCCAGATACGAAATAATCCAGCCATAGATCACACTTCGGCCGGCATGCTTTTGAAATGATCGCTTTATCTTCATCTTGTCTCCTGGCAGTACGCACATGGACCATCTATCGTGTGCTGGGGAATTATAACTTTGCCTTGAGAAGGTGATTAAGGCTCTCTCATAAAATTGCATTTACACAGCGCTGATTTTAATTATTCTTTACAAGTTTACGTTTTTCTCTGCAGAAAGTAAAGCGGCATAATTAAGGGAGTATGACAGTATTCGTCAAACTGCGCGGGCGGAAAGCCGCCCCCTGGTATGCATTCTGCGGTCTGCGAAACCCCGATTTTTCCGGCTGCTCCGTCCGCAAACGGTTGCAAAATGCGCCGCCCTTTGCCATTACGCCTGTGACATTCTACCAGGTGGATACCGCCAAGTCATGCGTTTATACGGCCAAAAGGCTTTTTGAAGCGATATCCTTTGTATCAAAAGCGATATTTGCGTAAATCACAAACCCTCCCTCTGCTGGGCGGTTGTCAAACCGGCATCCGTTTCAGCAGAGGAAGGGTTTATTTGATCCGAGTATTTTTTCATCCCGCCAGCATTATGTCGGCGGTTTGTCTTACAGCCACTTTCCGGTCGGGTATAAGCGTTTACTCTTCCGTGGGGTCATCCAGATCGCCGCCCGCATGACTCCGGCACACGGGCATGGGCGTATCGGGCACTTTGCCGCCCGGCGCAGCCTGCGTATCCGTCGGGTCGGTGATCAGGGAAAACAGCGCCAGCACGGCCCGCCCCGAATGGCGGTAATTGCTCAGCGCGCTCAAGCGCACACAGCGGGCCTTCACCGGATGGGAGAAATATATGCGGCCCGGTGCCACCTGCGATTCCAAGATGCCCTGCCGGATCGTCTGCAGATGCGCCGCGTCGTTCCCGGCTTCCAGCCGATACTCCCGAATATGACCTGCACACCGGTAATCATTCTGCTGCTGCATATACCAAAATCCGTAGATTGTCGCAGGCTCCGCGAGAGTCACCGTCAGCGCATGCGGGTAGGGCGTATCCGGCGTCATCCAGAAATCACGCGGGTCCGGCGTCAGCGCTTTCGCGGCCTCAAAGCCCGTTTCCTCCGCGTCGGCCTGCGCCGTGGCGCCGAGCTTTGCCATGATGCCGCGATCCGTCAAAAGAGCGGCGATGGCATTTTCTGCGACAGGCACTGCCGGGTGGAAGCTATCCCCCGCCATATAGTCTAGCAGGCTGTGCAGCAGTTGCCGGGCCGCAGGGTCCCCCTGTTTGCCCAGCAGTTTGGCCGAGCAGACCATCAGCCGGCCCGGGCCCACCTGGCACTCAAACACCATTCCCAGCTTGAGGTTGCGATTCCAATCGTCGATGGGTTCCACAATCGGCTCCAGCTCCGACGGCAGACCGGCCATGTCGACCGCGCGGCAATCGGGCTTGATAATATCGCGCCACTGCCAGTTTTGAAAGAATTCCGTGGGGAACTCGGCAAGCGCCGGATGCTCGGTATGAATAAGCAGGCCAAGGGTGCGATCCCACACCGGCTTGAACTGCCGATTCCAGAAAACCGGCTCGAAAGGCAGCGGCGGATGATCCCAGGAAAGCTCATCCGCTATGAAATACAGCGCTTTGCCGCCCCGGCGGAGCGCTTGGTGCGTCTTTTCGTCAAAATGCTCCGTGACAAGGATATCGTCGGCCGGCTGCACGGATGCCTGCGCGGGATAGACCCAGAAATCCCATCCGTTTTGATACTCCGTTCCCTCCAGAGAAACGGTCAGGCGAAACTGACCGGGAACCGGATACCGTGAGAAATTCAAAACCGCGGCGCCCACCGGGATACCGCCGTCCAGCGGCAGGGTCACATCGGCAAAGCGGCCGGATTCCACCGTGCGTCCCTGCCGGTCGGTCACGCGCCAATCGACCGCGGCATGCTCCGCCGGCGTCTTTTCATAATGATAGACGTCGATGGGGATCACACCGGTTTCGTCGGCCGTAAATGTACGCCGGAAGAACCGGGCCAGCGGCACCGTCCGGCCGCAGAACTGCCGGAACTCTGCAGGGGCCGCATACTCTTTGGCATCCCAGAACATATCGCGGATGCCCACGAAGGCCATTCCCTGCCCGGAGTAGTCGTGAAGATCCAGCAGCTCGAACCCGCCGATACCGGGCGTGCGCAGATTGGCCTCGATCTCTTCCTTATAGCAAAGCAGTTGGAGCCGGCCGGATGCCCGATAAAAATCGCGCGCCTTATTCAGAAGCCCATGCGCGCGCAGGGAGTCACGGAATATTTCATAGCAGCCCGGTCGGAGCACACCGGTATATTTCGCAATCTCCTCATAATTCGGGTAAGCACACCACTGGCCCACTTCGTGCCCCATCACCGGCATGCGCAGATGATCGACGTCGCGCCGGTAATCCAGCCCGTCCCACTGTTTGGGCCCGCGCAGCCCATCCCACGCCACACGGATGACCGTCAGGAAATCCTCGTCGCTCTGCCGGTTCCAGTAATCATACGCCTGCATACCTTCCCGCGGCACCGGAGCTTCCCGCCCGGTGCAGAATCCGTAAAGGCGGCGCGGGTCGAAGACCCGGCAGTGATGCGCCCACTGAGGCAGCACGTCGTACCACGCGCCGGAGGGCTCGTTGCCTGAGGTGAGCAGCACAAACGACGGGTGATTGCCATACCACCGGCAGATCCGATCCGATTCGGCATAAAGCCACCGGCTGATCTCGCTTTCCGGATGGATCGGCGCCCACAGGCCGCACTCCGGCTGGATGTAAAAGCCCATTGCGTCCGCCGCTTCAAAGGCCGCTTCCGGCGGACACCAGGAGTGAAATCGAATCATATTGAGCCCGTGCTGCTGACAGACGGCGATCACCCGTTTCCACGATTCGACATCCGTCGCCGGGTAACCTGTCAGCGGCGCGCAGCCCGAATCATGTGTGGCGCGGAAATGCGTGCGCCGGCCGTTGACAAAAAAGCGGTTGCCCGCTGTGCGGATCTCGCGGAAACCGAATGTGACTTTCCGGGAATCATCCGCCGCTTCCCCAGTCAGGATCACCTGCACATGCTGCAAACGAGCGCCGAATTCGTCCCACTGGGGCACCGGTTCCCCACACGGCAGCAAAATATCCGCTTCGCCACCGTCCACGCCCCACTCCACCGACGCCGACACCCCGCCGGCTGAGAGCGTACCCTTGCCCGGCCGGCCTGTCTGGTTGCCCACCCGCACATGCAGCCGCGCCACGCCGGTTTCCACATCGGGGAAAGCCTGGATATCCTTGAGCCAGACGGGGCTGGTGGCATGCAGCTCGATTCGGCCGGCAATGCCGTTCCACGCGCCGCCCATGCCGTCGGTGACTGTGTGGGCGTCGGGGCGGATATGCAGCAGATTGCGGTTATCCACCCGAATGGTCAGCCGATGCGGCCCGGGCGTTACGCCTGCGCAATCATATGTGTGCGGCACCGAAAGGCTGTTTTGCGAGCCCAGACGGCGGCCGTCCAGCCAGGCCGTCGTCTGCCAGTGCGGGCGTTCCAGAAACACTGAGACCCGGCGGCCCTCCCACTGCGGCGGAATTTCAACCGTCCGGGAAAACCATGCGACCCCCACATAGTGTTTTTTCGGCTGCAGCAAGAACGGTATTTTTACCTGCGGCCCGTCGGCATACGCCCGGTACTCGCTGCGCACAAACCAGTACGGATCATGAAGGCTGCTGACCCATTGGGTCTGTGCTGTCACATCGTCTCCGTAGCCCTGCTCCTGCACGGAACCCGGCAGACGGATTCGCTCCGCCAAAGGGTGCCGGAACCATCCCGCCGCTTCGCCGGCATCCTCCCGGTCGAGGGCAAAATGCCACTCGCCCGCCAGAGAGACAGTGCGGCGCGCCGTGGCTCGGGAGCTGTTTTCGGTTTCCCGTTCCCCTGTCATTCCCATTTCAAGCACTTGAAACATCCTTTCCATCCACCACGGCCCACTGTTTTTTTGACAATTTCCGCAGATCAGGCCGAAGCGCCTTTACAAAATGAACAATTTCCATTTGATAAATTTTATGTTACCATATATAATGTAATATTGTACTTTTTATTTTGTCGGTTACCGATTGGGAGCGCAGCATCCTGGCTGAGCCGGTTGTTCTCTTGATAAAGGGTCTCATCATTCTGCCTTGCCTTAACTGGCAGCCCGACGGAGGTTTCCATGAAGCTGTTTCAGTCACGGTTCCAAATGCGATTAATTATCAGCTGTATCCTTTTGGGGACGATTCCCTCTCTTCTCATCGGTGTGTTCTCATATCTGAAGTCCGCCGACATCATCCAGAGAAAGGTGAACGAAAGCAACACCTGGGCCCTGTCGCAGGCGAAAATGGCGATTGAGAACCAACTGACTTCCGCCGATGTCGAGCTGCTTCAGCTCTATAATAATCCCGTGGTGCTCCAGGCAAGCGACGTAGCCCTCACCGGCGACAACTATCACTTTTTCAACGATATCGCCAGCTGCATCACCAACATGCCCAACGGCGGGGCCGATATCACTAACGCGGTGGTGGTCAACCTCAAAGAGCACTGGGTGGTCACAAATGTAGGCATTTACAGCACCGACGACTACCAGGGGCAGGACCCGGCCCTGTCCGTTTACAGCTCGGTGAGCGGTGCTTCCCAATGGTTTGACCCGCTGCGCATCCAGCAGACCGCGCCGGATCACAATTATGTGACGCTGGTCCGCAAATCCCAGCTGCAAAGCAATCCGTTTCTCGCCTATCTGAGCATCTCATACGACAGCCTCCGCGGCATGATCGCCAACAATTCCAAGGCAGGCGCCATCACCGTGCTAAGCGGTGAAGGGTGCGTACTGGTAAACGAAAACCCGAAGGCGTGCGGGACGGATTGGTCGAAAAAAGCGCTTTTTAAACAGATCGCGGCCCGTTCCCAGACTACCGGTTCTTTTAAGATCCAGGAAAATAACAGTCGCTACAACATCAGCTATATCAAAAGCGCATATAACGGGTGGATCTATCTCACCTCATTTTCCGCGAGTGACGTCACGAAAGATTCCCAGGTCATCGGCTTTTTCACCGCCGCGGTCTGCACCGTGCTGATTCTGCTGATCTGCCTGATTTCGCTGCCCATGTCCAAACAGATTTATCTGCCCGTCAAGCGAATCTATAAGGCAACGATCCGGCACGATGAGCACGGGCCCGCCGAAGCCGCCCACGAAACGGCATCCGACCCCCGCTCCATCAACGAGCTGACTCAGATCGAGCAAAATCTCGGCCATCTGATGAAAACGTTGGAAAAGCTCAAGACTCAGCTTTGGAGGCAAACCGACCAGCTCAGCGAATTTTTCACCGTGCGGCTGCTGCTGGAAAATCTCGATCCCAACTATATTGCGGAAAAAGTGCGGTTTTCCGGCTACCCGTCCACTCCCCCGCGAATGGCCGTCTTTGTCACACGCATCGACACCGTCGGCAACAAGGAATTCATGCCCAACGACACCGACCTGCTGCTTTACGCCATCAACAATATCATCCGGGAGATTATGAATTCCAAGACGGTCATTCTGCCGGTGATCTATAACGAAATGCAGGTGAGCGTCATGGCGGGCGACACCGACTTTAAAAGCACCGCCTATCGGGACGCCCGCAAGATCCAGGACACAGTCGCAAAGGCGCTGAATCTTTCCGTCAGCATCGGCATCAGCAGTCTGGTCACACAATACGGCGACCTTCACAAGGCCTATCGCGAGAGCCTGGAGGCTTTGCAGAGCAACACCCTGCTGGGTACCAACTCCATTGTGTTTATCGAGGATATCCGCCAGAATGAGCGGATGAAGCCGGTCTATCCGGTCGAAAGCGAAAAAGAAATATTGGAGGCCTGCCGCTCCTGCGACAAGATCAAGGGACGCGAAATGATGCAGCAATTTCTTGACAGCGTGTTTACGATTGACGCCAACCGGCACGAATACCGCATTTTTATCCAGCGGCTGCTGCTCAATCTGATCATTCTGCAAAAAGAGGCCTGCGGCGAGCCGGCCGACGATTATATGCAGCAATTCAACTCGCTGCGCACGCAGGAAGAAATCGAGACCTGGCTCAAAGACACGGTGCTGGGCAGCGTCATCACCCACATCGAGAATACAGAGGGGAACCGCTACAGCAAAATCTGCCAGCGGGTCATTGCAATCATCCACGAAGAATACGACACAAAACTGACCCTCGACGGCTGCGCCTCGCGGCTGGGGTATCACCCCAGCTATGTGCGGCGGATTCTCAAGCGGGAAATGGGCGTCAATTTCAGCGAGTACCTCTCGCTTTACCGCATCAACATCGCCAAGAAGTGGCTGATTGAGACCGAAATGAAAGTGTCGGAAATTTCCGACCGGCTTAAATATGAAAACACGGAAAACTTTATCCGCTGGTTCAAGAAGACCGTGGGGATGACACCGGGGCAATACCGGGATGCGCAGGAAAACTCCGACGGCGATCCGCACGGCCCGCACAGCACCTGACGCGCCGCCGGTCATTCCTCCCGCCGGACGGTCTGGAACGCGGCCGGCGAGAGCGACGGGCTGTTATCCAGCTGCACCGGCGCGCCCTGCCGGGTGACGAAGCGGGTATTTCTCATTTTCCAATCCGCCGCGGATGAAATCAGGCCCGCCTGGTCGGCTTCGGCCCGGATGTTGCGGAACTGCACCTGCCGGATCGGTTTTTCGGGAAACGCCTCCACGTCAAAAATGACCGACTGCCCTGCGGCGGTCTCGGTCATGCAATCCGCCGTTACATCCGTAATCTCAAGCCGGCGGACTTCCGGGATGCCGCGAGAGGCGGGATGCACCGGCTGCGCCAGGCGCCGCCACCGCTCGGGCACATCCCCCTGCCACCCGTCCGGCAAACGGCAGTAGCTGTAGGACGGGTTCCAGTTGAGCTGAAAGCTGAAAATGTGGGCGACACCGATCATATGGATATGACGATAGCGAATGTCTTCCAGACAGCCGCCCCGGGTCGCCGCCGATTTCAGGTGAATGCCGTGGGCAGTGCGTTCCATACGGATATTGGAAATATCCACATTGCGGATGCCGCCCGACGTTTCGCTGCCCAGCGTAATACCGCCCCCCGCCCGGGTAATGCAGTCGTGAATCCGGATGTTTTCGCAGGGGCGGTTGACCCGCAGCCCATCGGCGTCGCGCCCGGCCTTGAGGCAGATGTTGTCGTCATTGCAGTCTATGTCGCAGCGGGCCACCTCGACGTCGCGCGAAGAGTCGATATCCACGCCGTCCGTGCTCGGCCCGCCGCAGTCGCGCACCTTGATGCCGTCGATGCGGACATGCTCGCAGTAGCACACATGCAGATTCCAAAAAGGGGAACGCCGCAGCGTCAGATTTTCCACCGTCACATCCCGGGAATCATAAAGCAGCAGATTCCGCGGGCGCTTGCAGTCATAATCCACCACCCAGCGAAGCCCTTTCTGCTCATATTGCCGGCGCATGCCGCCGTGGCGGTCGTCACCCCAGTATTTGTTCCACCAATAGGCACCCTGCCCGTCCAGTTCCCCGCCGCCGGTGATATGCACGTCCTGCTCGCCGCAGACATTGAGCAGAGCGCCCGGCCATGTCATTTCCACCCCGGCTACCCGGTTATAAAATTCGGGATACGCCCCCTCCTCGGCAATGCCGCGCAGACACGCCCCCGAGTCGATTTGAAACGTCACATGGGATTTCAGAAAAACCGAGCCGGAAAGATAGACGCCGGCCGGCAGGATCACCTGCCCGCCGCCGTTTTGCGCGGCCGTATCTACCGCCCGTTGGATCGCCTGGGTGCATATGGTCTTGCCATCCGAGACGGCACCGAAGGCCGTCACATCATATAGTTGCATCCATTTTCCTTTCTGTTCAAACGGAATGGCGGCCCCAGGGCCGCCTAAAATCACGATGGAAAGAATCGAAATGCTTCCCTTCCATAAAGGACTAATGCGAGGACGGCATGTTTTTCGCCATAACCGCCAAAACATGAAAGGGGCAGAATCCTGTCCCCTTCATGTTTCGCAGCCAGACTATGCGTTATTTTTTAGAAGCGTTGTATGAGGTCGTGTATTCCTGGGCTTCTTTATCGCCGCCCGCGGATTTCCAGCTTTTGATGTCGGATTGGAACTGATCTTTGGTCTCTTTATTCATAATATATTTGAACTGGGCTTCGTCGATGATCTTGTTCAGCGTGGAAACGCTGCTGGAATAGGTCTGGGAAGTCAGCGGCACGCTCACGTCGTTGATCAGGTCGCTGCTCTTGTACGTATTGCGGTCGTGGGTGAGCTGCGCGCCTATATCGTCGTCATACCAAGTGTAGGCAAGCCCGGCGGTCACACCCAGCTGACCGATGTCGCTCAGTTCCTTCGTGTTAAGATTGGTATCGGGTTGTTTGGCCGTCTTGTCGGTTTCACTGACAACGGTGTAGTTGCGGCCCTCGACGCCGTTGTTGACGAGAATCTGCCCATCTTTACCGCAGATGACATTCCAGACAGACAGAAGCTGTTTGAGCCGTGCGGCATTTTTCGTGGCCGATTTCGGGAAGGCAACACCGCCGTTGAAGCCGGTTTCCGCCGGGACCCGATCGTTGCCTTTGCTGTCTTTAAGGTAAGTGTAACCGTAGATGTCCTTGCGGGTGAGGGAGGAATTGGTCTTTTGTTTGGCCTTCAGCAGGGCGTCCGAGGTGCCCGGGATGCCTGTATTGACCCACAGGCCGGTTTTTTCGGTATCCACATACTTGGTGACGACATCCGTGCTGGTCACAAGGGAAAAATCGGGGCTGATAAGACCTTCACCGTACATCTTCCGCAGCAGGTCCATGGTGTCCATATAGGGCTGGGTGTCATAGACCGACTGCACCTTGCCACCCGAAAGGCCCCAGCTGTTGTAGCCGCCGTTGGCGACCGTCAGAGGCTGAATGACGTCGATCTTGCTGGCGCCGCCGCCCGTGTCGCTCGATGTCGAAAGCATCAGGCCGATGGTATCCTTCTTGCCGTTGCCGTCATAATCGCCGTTGGCAAAGGCCTTGGCCATATTATACACTTTTTCGACGGTATCGGGGGCGCCCAATCCGGCGGCTTTGGCCCAGTCGGCACGATAGACGATCATTTGCCGTTTGAGTATGCGCTCGCGGGGGAGCACATAGCTCTTACCGTTGGTTTTGGTGTTTGTAATGGAAATTTTATTGATGTTTTTGAAATTGGGGAATGCGGAGTTGCTCAGGTAGGAATCCAGCTGCCAGAACTGATTGCCCGCGACGGCATCGGTGAATACCGCGCTTTTGAGGTCAGGCACAATAACCACGTCCGGCAGATTGTTCGACGCCATCAGGACGTTGAACTTGTCCTGATACGAGGCGGCGGGCGACCACTGCATGGTGATCTTAGAGTTGGTCAGCTCTTCCAGCTTCTGAAACGGAGGCGAGTTGTCGATAACCGATGTGTCGCAGTAATTCGGGCACAAAATTTTGAGACTGATAGACTGGGAAGAACCGGAGCTGCTCTGATCGCTAGATTTGGTGACGCTTTTGCAGCCGGTGGCCACACCGGCCAGCATGGCGGCTGCAAACAGGATGCTCGAAATCCTTTTCACATGTTCTTTTCTTTGGATCATGCCTTTACTCCCCTTACACAATATTGTTAATGCTGAAGACTCAGCCTTTAACCGAACCGATCATCATGCCCTTGGCGAAATATTTCTGCAGGAACGGATATACGCACAGGATGGGCACGGTGGAAATGATGATGACGCAATACGAAATGATATCCGACGGCGGTACATAGTCGGTCAGGTCGTTTTGCATGCCCGTGGCGGTGGCCATGACCTGCTTGAGCGCCACCTGGATGGGCCACATGGTGGAATCGCTGATATACAGCACAAAGTTGAACCAGGAATTCCAGTAGCCTACGGCAAACATCAGCGTAAAAGTGGCCAGCAGCGGCTTGGAAACGGGCAGGATAATCTGCATCCAAATGCGCAGATCGTTACACCCGTCGATTTTGGCCGCCTCTTCCATTTCCTTAGGGATGGACTTGAAAAAGCTGATGAAAATAATGAGGTTATACGCGGTCACGCAGGATGGAAGCAGAATAGACCAATAGGTGTTAAGCATATTGAGCTTCATAATCAATATGTAAGTGGGGATCATGCCGCCGCTGAATACCAGTGTAAAAATAATCAGCGGCATGATGACCTTATATCCCGTCATATGGGTATGTGCCAGAGGATACGCCATCAGGGATGTGACAAGCAGGTTGAGCACCGTGCCGGCCACCGTCACAAAAACGGAAACGAGCAGCGAACGCGGAATCGTGGGGCTGATCGTCAGCACATAAATATAGTTTTTCAGCGTGAAGCCAACCGGAAAGATAATGAACGCATGCTTGATGAGTTCGGTTTCCTGGCTGAAAGACGCAGCCAGCACATAGAGAAACGGCAGAAGGCACAGTACGGCGAATAAAATCAGCAGCAGCGCATTGACTCCGATAAAAATGCGGCTTCCGACGCTTTCACGTCTTAAACTGGTGTGTTTCATAAGCAAAATTCCTTTCCCCAAACACAGCGGTCAATAAATACCGTCTTCACCCATGCGTTTGGCAATTTGATTCGAGGCCGTGATAAGTACCAGAGAAGCTATCGATTTAAAAAGCCCCACGGCCGTGGTGTAGCTGAGCTGACCGGTCACAATGCCCGCATTATAGACATAGGTGTCATACACGTCGCCGACTCGCTGGGTGAGGGGCGTGATATTCAGCAGGATCTGTTCATACCCGGTGTTAAGGAAGTTCCCCATCCCGAGGATCAGCAGCACCACAATGGTGCCGCGAATTGATGGGAGCGTAATATGCCACAACTGGTTCCAATGGTTGGCGCCGTCGATTTCGGCCGCCTCATAAAGCTGCATGTCCACTCCCGAAAGAGCCGCCAGATAGAGGATGGTGCCCCACCCGGTTTCTTTCCAGAGCTGCTGGATTATGATTTCCGGCCGGAAGGTCGAGGGGTTGGCGAGGAAATTGGCTTTAAAGCCCCACAGCGAGTTGAAAAGGTTATTGACCACACCGCCGCTGGAAAAGAACGTGATCGTCAGCGCGGTGACAACGACCCATGAAAGAAAATGCGGAATATAGATCAGTGTCTGAACCGTCCGCTTGAGCCACACGGTACGCATTTCGTTAAGCATCAGCGCCACTATAATCGGCAGCGTAAACACAAAGAGAATATGATACAAGCCGAAAAGCAGCGTGTTGCGCAGCAGAATAAAAAACTCCTGATCCTGCAAAAACCGCTGGAAATTGGCGAGCCCCACCCACGGGCTGTGGAAGAAGCCAAGATAGGGGCGATAATTTTCAAAAGCAATAATCAGACCAAACATCGGTCCATAATGAAAGACGAGGAAAATCAGCAAACCAGGTGTCAGCATCAGCAGCAGCCATTTGTCCCGCCGCAAATCATGCAGCCGGGTGGACCAAAAAGCTTGAAAAGCAGACGTTTGCGTGACACCAGGTGAAATTTCCTTTTGAATATCGTTCAAAGTTCATACCCCCGTTTCGTATGGATTCCATCGAATGGATTCCAGCGGCCAATTTACCGAAAGCGCATATAATTTATAAAGCTTTTCGGCACAAATAACAATAGTCAATCCCGCGAAAGCGTAGGGGTAGCGTAAAAGTCTCGATTCTGACACATTGGTTCTAAAGGTTACCTCATTAAAATTCCCATATTTGGGATATTCCAGCGTGACTCCCGGCATTTCACATCGAATCCGAATAGGCGATTGAAGCGGGATTTTCCCCCGCTTTCATACTTAGCCCCCATCCGGCCGGTGCGTCATTCTTGCCCAAAACCATGTCGGCCCGTCGTCCGGGCCGTCCTGACCACCGTCACCGTTTATTCCTCCGGCCCATCGGTGCCGCCGCTGACAGCAAAATCCCCCGCCGGTTTACAGCGGGGGCAGGGCGAGACGTCCGTCCTGGCGGGCGGAAATATTCATCGTAGAGCCGCGCGTCCAGGCCGCATTTTTGGCTTCCGCGACGGCCGCTCCGACCCGGACCAAAAAGTGCAATCGTGCAGGGGCCGCTTTATTCATTCTCTCCCCCTCCCCTGACGAAGGGACGGAGGGCGTACCGCCGTCTGCATTTGTATAATAATTGTCCGCAAACCGGTGGGAAGGCCATGCCTTCGCCGATATAAAAGCCGGTGTGCGGCGGCCGGCTGCAGGCCACATTCCGCCATGCGACGCCCAGCCGATAGACTGGGTCGTGCATCCGTGTATAAAATTTGTGGTCCGTCGGGCGTCGTGTAGGGTGCCGGCTTGTCAAGGGGCACCGACAGGCAATCGGCGTCAATCGCTCTGAAAGCAGGTTTCGCATGGCACCAGCTTCAGCAATTATTTGCTTCAATATCGGATTCAGGTTTCCAAAAAGTGGCTGATCGAAACCGACATGAAAATTTCTGCAATTGCCGAAAAGCTGAATTACCAGAATACATCCAGCTTTATCCGAAGCTTCAAAAGAATAACCGGTGCCACCCCCGCGCAATACCGAAACCAAAGCAAATGCACGCAGAGTTAAGCTTCGTTTGCAAACTCAAAACCGACGGATTTTTGCGATAAAATGGCGCCGGCGAGGTGCGAATGCCCGGAATACTTAACCGTATTCCGGGCATTCGCAACGAGACACGGGTAAAACGAACATGTACAGCCAAAAGATACTCACATTCGCGTCTATGTGGCTTCACCATGCAGACCTATACGGCCCGGCAATGCCGAATGGCGTACTCCCAGACAGACGCGCCAATCATTTTCTCGGCTCCATTGACAAAAGCGCCGGAACGCGTATAATTAAACGTGTTTAATACATGTTTAAAAAGGATGAAAGCCCGTGGAAGAAACCAAGAAAATGGCCCTGCTGCATGCGACCGTGGAGCTTCTGAAAGGGTCCGATCGGCCGGAAACAATCACATCCCGTCAGATAGCTGCCTGTGCCGGCGTAAACACCGCCCTAATTAATTACTACTTTGGTTCCAAAAAAGACTTGGAATCCCGGGCAGTTGAGAAAATCCTTGCCGATGCAGCGAAAATTTTTCAAATGCCCCCCAATCCATCCGATCCACCCAAAGAGCGACTGCGGCAAATCCTCAAACAAATCTGTCATGTCGTTCTGAAATACCAGCGATACACCAAAATATATGTGCCCCATCTTCTGCTGGAAGATGAAATCAGCCTGCCCCTGTATGTGTTTCCCGAAATCCGGGAGCATTTCGGGAATCGCCGGAGCGACACGGAATGCCGCGTCATTGCCTACGAGATGATTTCCTTTTTGCAGCTGGCATTTTACCGCTCCGATGCGTTCCTGCGCTACGCCGGCATGAATCTGTCAGACGAAAATGCATCCAATTGGCTGATCGACTGGGAACTGGAACTTTTTTTGCCGGAGGTGAAGCAACCGTGAATTTGACGGAATATCTCAACATCTCAATCGATCGGATTTTTCGGCAGACCCTGCGTGGTTCTCTTACCAATGCAAGGGAAAGCAGCTTTCTGATTCGGGCCATGGCGCTTCAAAAAGGAGCCGCCGAAAAACGCCTTCAGTCGGAGCAGGATGGCAGCCCGATTCCTCCCTTTTTAATTGCAAGCATTGCGACCCGATGCAATTTACATTGCGCGGGGTGTTACGCCCGGGCAAATCACATCTGTGCGGATGCGGCGGCAACCGAAGAGCTGAGTGCGGCGCGGTGGGAAGAGCTCTTTGCGGAAGCCGCGACGCTCGGCGTGTCTTTCATCCTGCTGGCGGGCGGAGAGCCTCTGGAACGGCCCGATGTCCTTGACAAGGCGGCGAAGACGCGCGGATTGATTTTTCCCGTTTTCACGAATGGGACGCTTTTTACCGAGAAAGCGCTCGGTCAGTTTGACCGCAATCGAAATCTGTTCCCGATTGTCAGCGTGGAGGGCAATTGCCGGCAAACAGACAGCAGGCGCGGGGATGGAACCTTCCGGTTGATTGCACAGGCGATGAGTGCGATGAAACGGCGCGGCATCTTTTACGGTGTTTCCATCACCATAACCAGAGAGAACCTCGCGGCCGTAACAAGTGAAAAATTTATTGCGGAACTTCACAGAAACGGGTGTAAAGTGGTCGTATTTGTGGAATATGTGCCTGTTGACGGCAACACAGGTCTGGCGCCCGGGGAAGAAGAGCGCAGTATCCTGGCCGAGTGCCAGGCGGAGCTTCGCCTGCGCTTTACGGATATCCTGTTTATTTCCTTCCCCGGCGACGAAAAGCAGATGGGCGGATGTTTGGCCGCTGGGAGAGGCTTTTTTCATATCAACCCTTTTGGCGGGGCGGAACCATGCCCTTTTTCACCGTATGCCGACACAAATCTCAAGGTCGGAAGCATCAAACAGGCGCTCGGCTCCGCTTTGTTCCAAAGAATCCGGCAAAGCGGTATCCAAACGGAAGGGCACACCGGTGGCTGTGCCCTATTCGACAAGCGGACAGCGGTTGAAAGTATGCTGCCTCCTACGGCATAAAAGCTGTAATGTAAAAGTAACTGGGAGGCACATTTTTCTTGCGGTGCTTTGCCTGCATCCCTAATAGCCGACTCCCCCATTTTGTCCCAGCCGTCTCGGGGGCCGTCCGACGGGGAATCGCCTTGATTTGAGGCGGCCCCGTCCTTTTTGTGCCTTTCCCCAGGGTGAAAGATCCGTTGCACGGTGATGACCGGATTGAATCCGAAATAATCCGCGCCACAGAAAAACCGGCCGCTTTCCGAAATGGAGCGGCCGGTTTCCGTCAAAACTGTATCAGTCGGGTGATGTTTCCGCTGAATATATCCGTTTTTTCCTCGTCGGAAATATTCGCCATGGCCACGCGTGCCAGATTTGAGCTCGGATCAAAAAAGGGCATATCCGTACCGAAAATGATTTTGCGGGAACCGACCTCGCGCACAAACCATTCCACATTTCCCTCCAAACCGGTGGAAATCGCCAGATCACCGTATACGTTCGGATACTTGGGAATGACCTGCAGCGCCATCTTCATGGCGCCGATGTCGCCGCCGGTGTGGGCCATGATGATTGCCGCATGGGGATAATGCGGCGCCACCCGATCCACCGCCATCACATCCCCCACTCCCCAGACGTGGATGAGCACCGGGCAGCCGCGCCGCTCCGCTTCCTCGTAGGCGGCGGCGTAGCCGGGGTCGTCCGGCGCCGCGCCGTGGCAGTACGGGTGGAATTTGATGGCCTTAAAGCCCGGTCGTGCAAAGCAGCGCCGCAGCTCGCCGGCCATTTCTTCGGGATAGTTGGGGTTAACCGTCACGTAACCGGTCACCCGGTCGGGGTATTTCTGAATGGCCTGCCACACCAAATCGTTGCCATAGACATAATCCGGGCCGATGGAGGCGTGGGCCGTGACACAGACCCTGTCAATGCCCAGCCGATCCATCCGGCCGACCATCTGCTCGATGGTGCCGCCGCCCGGCACATGGAAGGCATTCCAGCGCCCCAGATGGTCATGGGCGTCGATGACGGGGATTCCTTTCAGCGGCTGCCCCGCCAGCACGGCCTTTTTTAAGTCGATCAAAACCGCACACCTCCCAGCAGCTTTTCCAGGTTGCCCGCCGCAATCATCTGTTTTTCCTCGTCGGAAATGGAGGCATAAGTGATCAGCCCCACCGCCCCGGAGCCGGAGGTCACCGGCATGCCCGTGCCGAAGAGCAGCCTTCCCGCCCCAAACCGGGCGCAGATTGTGCCAATCCCGTCCATGGTCTTATAGCCCGATGTCTCTATATATATGTAAGGATATTGCGCCAGCAGCGGGTATAGATCCCGGTCGATGCGGTAATTGACCCCGGTCACCACGACGCGCAGCTCGGGATGCCGCGCGCAAATGCCCTCCAACCCCGCCAGGCCGCCCAGCTGATCCATCCCGATAAACAAGGGAATATGGTGAGTTTCCAGCATGGCGAAGATCTCGCCGCAGGTGAATTCGGCCAGTGAAAAAAACTGGCAGGCCGGGGATGGAAACATCGTGACCGCCCGTACGCCCTGCCGGCGCATTTTTTCCGCCGTCTCGTCCGGTGTGTCGAATTCCCCCGTATAATGGGGCAGCAGCGCCCACACGGGGCAAAGCCGCGGCTCGTTTTCGATCTCCTGCGCCAGAATCCCGTTGCCCGCCTGCGGGTCATATTCCTTGGCCATGGCGTGATAGACCAGTGCCCGCTCGATACCGTAATCGGTCATTTTTTGCAGCAGTTCCTCTTTGCGGTAAAAAGAGCCGGGGTTGCGCACGCTCCTCCTGCCGAAAGAGGCGTTGCAGTCGAAAAATCGGAGTGAATGCAAAACCGTTTCCCCCTTTGACCGTCATTCGGCCCTATCATTCCTGCCTCAGTATAATCCGTATGCGGCCGAAATGCTTGACGGATTGTACGGGAATCCTTGCGGATCGTCGGCAGGGTAGATTTTTCGCGATTTCGTCAATACCATTGTGAAAAAAGCGGAGTATATTCCACCCCAATGTGCTATTTTGAAAAGGAACCGGCGCCGCGGCCCTTTGCCGTGCCGTGCGGTCGATCAATCGTCTGCGATATTATTTTCAGGGAGGTGCGCCTCATGTCGGCGACAGAAGAATTTCAGGAGGACCGGCTCTGCGTATCCCGTTTTGCAACCCGGGAAGAAATGGGCAGAGCCGCCGCGGCCGCGGCCGCGCGGAAAATCCGGGAACTGCTGCGGCAAAAACACGCGATCCACATCATTTTCGCGGCGGCCCCGTCCCAGGATGAAATGCTGGCCGCGCTGGTGCGGGAGCCCGCCATCGACTGGGGAAGAGTCGACGCATTCCACATGGACGAATACGTGGGTCTGACGCCGGATGCCCCGCAGGGCTTCGGCAACTTTTTGCGAGATCGGATTTTCAGCAAGCTTCCGTTCCGCTCGGTCCACTACATCCGGGGCGGCAGCGGCGACATTGCGCGGGAATGCGGACGGTACGGCCGCCTGCTCAAAGAGTACCCGCCGGATATCGTCTGTCTGGGCATCGGTGAAAACGGCCACATCGCATTCAACGACCCGGCGGTGGCCGATTTTGACGACCCGCTCCCCGTCAAGGAAGTGACACTCGACGAAGTCTGCCGGATGCAGCAGGTGCATGACGGGTGCTTTGACACCCTCGACGACGTGCCCCGCACGGCCGTCACGCTGACGGTCCCCGCGCTGACGCGCGGTGGGAGCCTTTTCTGCGTCGTGCCGGCGGCCACGAAAGCCGGAGCTGTGCGGGCCATGCTCACCGGCCCCGTCGACGAGAGCTGCCCGGCCAGCATCCTGCGCCGGCACCCCGACGCCTCGCTGTATCTGGATGCCGACAGTGCCGCGCTGCTCCCACCCGGTCTGGAAAAGAAGGCCGATGGATGAGCGATCAATTCCATTTTGCACCCGGCCGATGGGACCCGGCGGCTTTTGCCTATGTTTATTCCCCGCTCTGCCGCCGCTTTCCCCGCTTCCATCAGGCGGAAGACGGCATTGAAAACCGGCCGGAAGCCGAATCCGGCCGATTCGAATACATCAGCATGGTCACGAAAAAGCGATACCCGGCGGGCACGATTTTGCGCACGCGCTGCCGGTTTGCCCATTACGGCGCGCCGCTGATCGTGCTCACCGACGACATCCGGCGGGAAGCCGACGCGCCGGCGCGCTACGGTCTGCATTTTGAGATTGTAGCTTACGAGGGCGGCGTCAACGTCTGGCGTCTGATTCCGGAGGGCACTTCCGTGCGGCCGGAAAATATCGCCCGGCTCCATTTCCCGGTGACGGAGGGCGAGCCACACACACTCACCGTCCGCACGCTGCCCGAAGCTCTTGCCGTTTCGCTGGATCCGTCGGCAGCCGACGGATCGGTTTATACCGTGCCGACGGCCGGGCTGCCGCGGCAATTTCACGCGGGGGTCACCGCCTGCGAGGGTATCGACCGCTTTTTCGACTTTGAGGCCCGGGAGCCGGCCGGGGAGGACTGATTTTAATGAAAATCGCGCTGCTTTTGATTCTGAGCATTTTGTTTTTCGGCATGCAGACGGTGGCGCTCAAAAAAATCGACGTGACCACCCTTAGGGAAAACATCCTGGAAACGGGCCTTTTCAGCGCCGTGGTCGCCGCCGTCTTCTGGGTGCGGGAGGCCGCGGTCGGCGAACGCATCGGCCCCGTCACCGTCGGCTTCGGCGTGCTTTTTGGGGTGATACTCATCGCAACCATCGCCTGCTATTTCTACGCCATGCAGACGGGGCCGCTTTCCTACACCGCGTTTTTTTATTCGGCCAGCATGGTGATCCCGGCGCTGGCGGGCGTCCTCGTCTGGCGGGATACGTTCCGCTGGACGATGGGCGTGGGCATCGCGCTGTTTGTGGCAGCATTCTATCTCATCTGTGTGCCGGGTGCCGGGGCCGGCGGGCGCAAAAGCAGGCGGTGGATGGTGCTTTGCTTCGCCACCTTTGTGCTCAACGGCAGTCTGTCGGTCCTTGTCAAGGCGCAGCAGATGGCCACCCACGGGCGGGAGGCGGCCGGCATGACCACCATGGCTTTCACGTCGGCCTTTGTGCTGGCCGTGGCGGTGTATGTCCTCTTGCTGGGCGCCCGCAAAAGTTTTCCCGCGGCGAAAGGCGAGCTCAGGCATATGGGCCGGCTGGCCCTGCCGCTGCTGGCGCTGGCCGTGGGCAATGGCGGAGGCAATCTGTCGGTCACATGGTTGTCGTCACGTATTTCCAGCGCCTATCTGTTTCCCACGGTGTTGGGCGGCATGATGGTGGGCGTGACCGTCTATTCCGTCCTCGCGCTGCGGGAAAGGCTCGACCGCTTCGGCGCCGCCGGCCTGCTGTGCGGTATCGCGGCGCTCGTCGCCATCAACCTCTGATAGTGGATTTCCCCCTGCCGCCGCCGGGAAACGGAATCTACCCGTCACCCGGCGGCGACCGGCGTCTCGGCCCCTCCGCGGCGTATCGATGCTTCCAGTGCATGGAGCAGACGCAGCGGCTGCAGCAGAGGCTCATAATCCTCCGGTACTTCCCGCGCGCGCAGCCGGCTCAGGAAGTCGGCCATGCCCCGCCGATATATATCCGCGGCTGTAATTTCCCGCACCTCGACGGCATCCGTCGCGTAAAGAATGCCGTAATACCGGTTGGTCTGAGAAAAATTCACGGTCACGACGAAATCCGGGTATTTGACCAGCGCCGTCAGGGTGCCGCAATGGACGTCGGTCTTCACCGAGCGCGCCTGGGGGCCGAAGACCGACGCGAGGATGTCGGCCGCATGGGGCGCATAAAAATAAAGCCCGTCATACGGGCTCGCCAGATCGGCGGGGTAGTTGACCGCCGCGGAACGAAAGCTGCCCCGTCCCCGCATGGCCGCAAAAGTGCGCCTCAGCGCCGCCACGTCGTCGCTGAAATGCACGGTGGAGCCGCCCGTCAGCAAAGTCCGGTGTTCCCGGGCCGCCCGGGTCATGCGCAGCGCATCTGCGTATTCCACGGCCAGAGGTTTATCCACCCAGACGGGCACGCCGTTTTCAAGAAACGGCAGCGCATACCGGGCGTGCGCCGCCCCCCGGCGGATCACCACCATTACGGCGTCCACCTGACCGCGCATGTCTTCCGGCTTTTCCGCCACGAGTGGAATGCGGCCTGTCTGCGCCACCTCACGGGTCCGCTGCGCATCGCCGCCCCAGATGGCCGTCACCCGCGCGTCGCCAAAGGGAAAATTGCCTTTTTCATCCGGCTGATTCAGCAGCCGGGCAAAATCCGGAGCGTGGGTGCTTTCCGACCCGATGATGCCGATTTTCCACATATCCAGTCCTCCCATTTCTCACACGGCTCCTGCCTGCCAGCCGGCCAGATGCTCCCGCACGAATGCGTCATCCGTGAGATGCGGGTACATCCGGCAGACCCGGTCGATTTCCTCCGCCTGACCGGGCGAGAGGGTCTCCGCCGGGTCCAGGCACCAGGTGCCCGCCAGCAGCCCCTGACGGCGCAGCACCTCATGCACGCCGGGAATACAGCCCGCAAAATTATGCGCGGCGTCGAATATGGCGGCATTGCTGTCGGTGATCTGCGCCGCCAGCGTCAGCAGCGAGGCGGGGATGGATTTTTCCCCGCGCAGCGACCGGATGCGCTCGAACAGCCGTGCGGAAGTATGCGTCCAGACCGACCAGTGCCCCAGCAGACCGCCCGCGAAACGCACCGAAACTTCTTTGCCGTCCTTCGGGAAAGAATAGCGGGTGAGCAGGTCGATCAGCAGATTGTCGTCGTTGCCGGTATAAAGCGCCGCCTTTTCCGCCCGGGTGGAAAACGCGCAGGCACGCGCCATGTCGAGGGTCTGATACCGGTCGAAAGGCGCGCATTTAAGCGCGACTACATCTTCGCTTTCGGCTACCGCCCGCCAGTAATCATAGGAAAACCGGCGCCCGCCCACCGCTCTTTGCAGGCAGAAGCCGATCACCGGCAGCACGGCGGCCACCTGACGGGTGCGCTCGACCATTTCCGACTCGCTCAGAGCGTTAAGCCCGCCCGGGCTGAGCAGCACGGCGTCATACCCAAGCTCCGCCGCAAGCCGGGCCTCCGCCTGCGCCTGCTCCGCCGGGCCGCAGGCACCCGCCACGCGCACGACCGTGCGGCCGCTGCGTGCTTCCCATGCATCGATTTCCTCGGCCGCCACCCGCAGCACCGGCTCCAGCAGGTTCACATCCGGCCGGCGGATGGCGAACTGGGTGGTGTGCACCGCCACGGCGATGCCGCCGGCCCCCGCCGCCAGATAATAGCGCAGCAGCACCCTCTGCCGGGCCGGGTTGAAACACCGCCGGGCGTCGAGCGCCAGAGGGATGGCCGGAATGAACGTGCCGTCGTGCAGCAGAGCCAGCGCCTTTTCCCGTCTGCCCATCAGTACCGTCCCTCTTTCTCTTCAAAATGAGTCGGTTTGCCCAACTCCCGGCCGCCGTCCAGAATCCACTGGGCCTGCCACTCGATCAGCGTCGCCAGCGGCACATCCGGGTAGCCGAACAGCCGGCACATTTTGCCCGCGTCGTTGAGATAGGCCTCCGTGCCGGCCGCACCGGTGAATACGGGCTCCCGGCCGAGCAGCCCGCCGAGAGTCAGAGCCGTCTGCCGCACCGAGGCGGTCTCCGGCCCCGTGACGTTGAGGCGGAACACCTTGTCGTCGGCATACGCCAGGCAGCGCAGCGCAATTTCGGCCGCGTACCCCTGCCAAATGCAATTGAAGCATGCCGTGCCCAGCGACACCGGTTCCCCGCGCGAGACCGCCCGGCCGATATCGCTCAGCACGCCGTAGCGAAGGTCCACCGCGTAATTGAGACGATAGACGGCGATGCGCGTCCCAAAGGCCTGAGCCGCGTATTCGAACATGCGCTCCCGCGCCAGGCACGACATGGCGTATTCGCCCACCGGGCAGGGCGGTGTTTCCTCGGTCGCGCCGCCCTGTGCCAGCGGCATCTGTGGATAGATATTGCCGGTGGAAAATACCGTGATGCGGGATTGCCTATACCGCTGTGCCACCCGGGAGGGCAGCCACGCGTTTTCCGCCCAGGTGGCGGCCTCATGGCCCACGGTATTGAATTTTTTCCCTGCCATATAGATCACGTTTTCCGCGTCGGGCAGGGCATCCAGAGCACCGGGGGCCAACAGATCGGCGCGGATCACTTCCACGCCGCTGTCGGCAAGCTGGCGCGCCGTATCCGGATCACTGAAGCGGGAAACCGCTATGACCTTTTTATTGCGGCCGCCGGCGCGCACGGCGTTCTGCGCCAGCAGGCACAGGGTGGGGCCCATCTTGCCCCCTGCGCCGAGGATCAGAATGTCGCCGTCCAGATTCCGGATATCCTGTATCAGTTCCGCGGAGGGCGCGGTGAGGTGGGCGCTGAGAAGCTCTTCCGTCCATTTGGTTCGCATGGATGATCGTCCTTTCCGGAGTGTCGATTCGTGCCTGCAAGGGCATGCGGCTTGTTTGATTCCATTGTATCGGGGCGGCGAAGGCTTTTCTCCCCTTATTTTATGGATTTGTTGATGATTTTTCTGACGGCGGCCGCCGCCCCCAATTGCCGCAGAAAAGGTCAACTTCCCCGTATGATAGGGTTAGAAAACGGCGCGCCGATGCATTACCATAGGGGCAGATACAGAGGCGGCCTTTCCCCGGCTGCCTATTTCGGGAAAGAAGGTATGCGGCATGTCACAGCAACTGGCGCTTTACGGCGGCTCCCCGGTCAAGATTTCTCCCTTCGGAACCGGGAAACGCTTTGACGGCAACGAGCTGCGCTATCTGAAAGAAGCTCTGGAACAGAATACCCTGTTTTACTGGTACGGCAACAAGGTGAAAACACTCACGGAAACGTTCGCCCGCATGTACGGGGCGCGGCACTGTGTCGCCACATCCTCCGGCACGGCGGCCATTCATGTGGCGCTGGGCAGCTGCGGCGTCACGGCAGGGGATGAGGTCATCACCTCCCCCATCACCGACATCGGTACGATCATCGGCATCCTGTTTCAAAATGCCATCCCGGTCTTTGCCGACCTCGACCCCCACAGCTACACGCTCGACCCGGCATCCGTGGAATCGAAAATCACCGACAAAACCAAAGTCATCCTGCCCGTGCACCTGACCGGCGGCCCCACCGACATGGACGCCATCATGGATATCGCCCGCCGGCACCATCTGAAAGTCATCGAGGACTGTGCGCAGAGCTACCTTGCCACCTATAAGGGACGGCTGCTCGGCACCATCGGCGACTTCGGCTGCTTCAGCCTCAACGACTTCAAGCAGATCAGCGCCGGCGACGGCGGGCTTGTCATCATGAATGGCGACACGGATTATGAGACAGCCATGCGCTTTGCGGATAAAAACTATCAGCGCCTGCCCAGCAAAGTGCCGGTGCGGGACGTTCCTTTCCTCGCGCCCAATTACCGCATGAATGAGCTCACCGGTGCCGTGGGTCTGGCTCAGTTGGAAAAGCTCGAGGCCGTCTGCCGCCGCCGCACCGAAATCGGCGAGCGCATCAGCCGGGGCATTGCCGGAGTGCCGGGTATTTATCCGCCCATGGTCCAGCCCGGCAGCACCAGCACCTATTGGTTTTACATGTTCCGGGTGGAAGAATCCGAAGCCGGTGTGAGCCGCGACCTGTTTTCCGACGCGCTGCAGGCCGAGGGCATCGCCAACCTGCGGGGGTATATTCCCAGCTGCGTCTATGAATACGATCTGTTTACCAAGCTCAACGCCTACGACGGCACCGAGTGCCCCTTCCGCTGCCCCTATAACCCCCATGAGTTCCATTACGCCAAAGGCCTGTGCCCCGAGGCGGAAAAAATTCTCGACACGGCCATCCGCTTCAATTTCAACGAGTTTTACACCGACGAGGACGTGGATGCCATCATAACGGCAGTCCATAAGGTTTCGGAGTATTTTTCCACTCATAGGGAGCGGAAATAACAGCCGCCCACGGCATTTTCGGACGGGGGAAACTTTCCCCGTTTTCCACTATACAGAAAGGAAGCTATGACATGTCAAATGAAAAGCTGGCGATCGACGGCGGCACGCCTGTCCGCAGCGAGCCGCTTCCCCCGTTTTACCCCGGCTCGAGCGTATACGATGAGCGGGAATCCGCAGGCACCGACGCCGTGATCGAGGCCAAGTCGCCCTTCCGGTTTTACGGTCCCAATTGTCTGGGCAAGACCAAGGCGTTCGAGGCCGCTTTCCGTGAAAAAATGCTGACCCGGCACGCTCTGGCGGTGACTTCCGGCACGGCCGCGCTCATTGTCGCACTCAAAGCGGCGGGCATCGGCCCGGGCGACAAGGTGATCGTCCCCGCCTGCACCTTTATCGCGGCGGCGGGCGCCGTCATATGCGCCGGCGCCGTGCCCGTCTTTGCCGAGATCGACGAAAGTCTGGATATCGACCCCGACGATTTGGAATCGCATATCGACGGCGCCACCAGAGCCGTCATCTGCGTGCCCATCCTGGGCAACCCCTGCCAGATGGACCGCATCCTCCCCATCGCCCGGCGGCACGGTCTGACCGTCATCGAGGACACCGCCCAATCCTGCGGCGCGACCTATCATGGGCGGCACGCCGGCACCTTCGGCGACATCAACACCTTCAGCCTGCAGATGAATAAGATCATCACCACCGGCGAGGGCGGCGTGGTGGTCACGGATGACGACAAGCTCTATGAGCGTGCCGTGCGGTACCATGACCAGGGCATGTTCCGCGAACGGGAAGGATTTCTGCACGCCAATGCGGAAGACGACGTATTTGTCGGGCAAAATTTCCGCATGAGCGAGCTTTCCGGCGCGGTGGCGCTCGAACAGATCCATAAGCTCGATTCCATACTGGACGCCATGCGCACACGCAAGCGCCAGATCAAGGAGGGCATTCGCTCGGTACCGGAGCTGCGTTTCCGCCGTCTCAACGACGAGGCCGGCGACGCGGGCAACGCACTGATCCTGCTGCTGGAAAACCGGGAAAAGGCGCTCCGCTTCATTCACGCCATGGGCGCGGAAAATGTGTCGCTCAACTATCTCTATAACGGCGAGCCCGTCTACATGCAGCCGCAGATTCTTTATCAGCGCACCGCGGACCGCAGCGGTTTCCCCTTCAATCAGGTGCAGCCGCCGGTGACTTACTCGCCGGATATGTGCCCTCACTCCGTCGAGATACTCGCCCGCAACGCCGTACTGAATATCGCCCCCACCTGGAGCGAGCAGGACGCGCAGGACGTGATCGACGCCGTACGCAAGGTCGCGGCCCAGGTGCTCTGAGACTTCCGGCAAAAAGGGGCGCTGTAAAACGAGCCGATCGCATCCCGCGCACCGTAAAATGTGTTTCTCCGTACTTATGAATATTTTAAAGTGAAAAGGCTGTTGCCGAACGCATCAGGATGCGTCCGGCAACAGCCTTTTATGGGCATTCCGCTT
This sequence comes from Bacillota bacterium, assembly GCA_023391835.1. Lineage (GTDB taxonomy): Bacteria > Bacillota > Clostridia > Oscillospirales > Ethanoligenentaceae > JAEWAE01. Next base: position 26,423 of record JAEWAE010000011.1, on the reverse strand, counting down.
TTCCCACGAAGGCGGGCAGACGACACGCAGCTACTCCCAACCCCGGCAAAAAAGCGCCGCCCGTTTCAGAACGGACGGCGCTTTTGAGCCCCACGTATTATTCAAGCCGAGAAGGAATCGGCAAAATGAGCCACGTTCTCCGTAAGGATACGGGCCTTGCTCTCTGTCGGCAACTGTGCCATCGTGATCTGATACAGGGAGCTGCGCAGCGCATACAGCGGATGGGCGGAGCCGAAAATCAGCCGCCGGTCGCCGATACCCGCCACTACCTGCTCGATGCACTCCACCGGCCCCTTGATGCCCGCCGTGTCAAAATACAGGTTGGGGCGGGATGCGAGAATTTCCCCGAAGCTCAGAATCTCACCGGCCTGCAGATTGGTGACGAGCACCGGCAGATCATCCGTCGCCAGCAAAAAAGGCACGATCTCATCCATGAGGGAAACCCGCCGGGGTGTCAGGATGTAATTGAGACGGTCGTCTTCCAGCCGCACCGTCAGCCAGAGCGGCAGGCGATACTGCCGGAGCAGAGCGACCAGGGAGGCTGTCTCCGGCCCGCTGAGTTTATAGCCGTGATAGCCCGGATAAACGCGCACGCCGCATATGCCGAATTCCTCCACTCCGCGGCGAATATCCTCGTCAAACGCCGGCAGTGTAGGATTCACCGTCATCACATGGCGATAATTGGTGTCTCGGATGGCCGCGTGGAGGTCTTTTTCCCCCTCAAAAGGGTCGTTATAAAGAATGCTTTCCAGTGAGGACACATAGCCCCCGTCGATCCCGCAGGCGGCGTGCACTTGGCGCAGGGCCTCGAGTGTGTTCCGGTAAAGCTTGCGAAAAGGCCAATGGCCCAGCAGGCAGTTGACATCGGTTCCGGCCATTTTTTCAGCCCCTTTCCAGCAGCCGCTGCGCGTTGCGGCAGAATATCGCATCTTTTTCGTCGGGTGTCAGGTCGGCTTCCTCGATCTGGCCGTAATTGAGCAGGAAGCTGATCATCGGCATATCCGTACCGAATACGATGCGGTCGGCGCCGAGCATCTCTTTGGCATAGTCGATATCGTCCCGGTGGACGATGGAGCCGGAGGTATCCACCCGGATGTTGGAATAGGGCCGGATGGGCTTGAGTTCCCGTAGACAGTCCGCACCCATATGGGCCATCAGCAGCTTAGCTTCCGGGTAACGCCGGGCCAGCGCGGCCACGTTGCCGCCCAGCGACTCAAAAGGCAGCTGGCCGACCTGCTTATAAAACGTATGGATCAGCACCGGCACCCGATAGCGGATGCATTGTTCCACCAGCGGAAATACCAGCGGATCGTCACAGAAAGTCGCCACCCACAGTTTTATGCCGGACATACCGGCATCCTCGATGCCGTGACGCAGCACGTCCAGCGCGTCTGGGTTGCGGGGATTGACGTAGCACCAGCCGCGGATGAGCGACGGTTCTTCCCGCATGAATGCGGCAGTGGCGGCGTTGAGCCGGGCAATCTCCTCCCGCCCCGGGAAATAGCCGCCCAGGCTGGAAACCACCACCTGCGATACTTTATACCGTTCGCATACCGTCCGGATCTGCCGTTTGTCGGATTCAAACGAGCCGTCCCATAGGTGCGCGTGAATGTCGATGATCATGGGAAACGGGGTGCCTCCTTTCAGAAGCCGGAGCCTCCTCCGGCAAAAAGCGGGGAGGGATTTGCCGCAATACCCGATTGCGGCAAACCCCCCCCTTTTTGTCACACGGCGCTTATTTGGCCGCCTTTTCGTAACGGTCGTAAGCGGCCTGCTTAATCTTTTTCAGATCTTTCACGCCGTATTTGTCAAGATTCTTGACAAAATCGTCAAATTTGTTTAGGTCTTCCTGCCCATTGATAAACTTGGTCTCCATCATATTCACATAGTTATCCAGATCCGTGGTGAGCGTGGCGGACTGGTCGGCCTCGTCCTTGGTCAGACGTGCGTTTACCGGATAGGCTTTCTTATAATAGGAAGCTTTCTGATCCTTATTGCCCTGAATCTTGTCTTGCATCAGGGTGTTGCCGGTCTGCACGGCCATGTTGCTGATGTAGGCGGGCAGCCCGAAGGTGATCATAACGGTCTGGTTGAGCTGCACATAGCTTTTGACCGGGTCGATGAACTGGTACTGGGTCTTGGCGGAGTCGGTATATTTCCACTGCTCGCCTTCGTAGCCCAGCAGGGAGGTCTTGCCGCAGAAGCCGTCGACCGCCTCATCCTCGGTGCGATAGAACAGATCGAACCAGCTCATGACGGCTTCCTTGTGCTTGCAGGCCGTGGTGATCACACCGTTTGTAGTGGAAAGATAGGTTGGCGCCAGAGCGACCTTTTTGCTGTTGGTGGGGGTGGTCAGAGGAGGCATGCAGACCTGCTTGTCGTTTGCAAGGGCCGTGCCCGCCAGTATGGTCGGCGTCTGGCCGACATATACGCCGACTTTGCCGGACTGTATCTTCGCCTTGATCTGATCCGAAGTCTGCGTGTCGAAATCGTGGTCGAGCAGGCCCTCCGCATACAGTTTATGCATGTAGGCAAGGTACTCCTTATAGCCTTTTTCCTGCGGCAGATAGATGACTTTCCCCTTCGAATCGACATCCCAGTTGTCGCTGGCGTTGCCGCCGGTATAGCCCTGGAAAGCCGTCTGGTAAACCTGCCTTAAGGAACCGCAGCCGCCCGCGGTGGACGCAATGGTGGACATCGGAATATCATCGTTCTTCCCGTCCTTGTTCATGTCCTTTTCCTTGAACGCCTTGAGCATCGTATACAGCTCGTCGGTCGTTGTCGGGATCTTGGTGATGCCGACGTTATTCATATACTTCTCATCAAAGAAGTCGAGGGCCGGCACATTGGCGGATGATTCCGCGTAACAGGGCAGGCCGTAAACCTTGCCGTCGCTCGCGGTGCCCGCCAGCTTGATTTCCGGGATTTTTTCGCGGACTTTCTTCAAATGGGGCGCATACTTGTCAATGAGGTCGGTGAGATCGGCCAACTTGCCGGTAGGCCCGTAGGTCTCTTCGGTGTCCGTGCTCATGCCGCCCATGAGGCAGACCTCGGGTAGATCGTTGCCCGAAAAGCGGACGCTCAGCTGATTGAGAAAATTGGCCGAATTCACATACTCAAAGTCCCAGTGGATGTTTGTGAGCTGCTCCAGCCTTTTAAAGGCTTCCATGGTATTCCAGTCCTTGGCCATTTCGCTGTTTTCCGACACCATGGCTTTCACCGTGATCTTATCCTTGGTGATCGGAAATTGCCCCACCGCATTCATATAGTCGGGTACCTTTGCGTTTGAGGTGTTTGCCGAGCTGGAACCCTGTGTCTTGCTTTTCGTGCATCCCCCCAGCATTCCCACCGCCAGAGCCGCACAGAGGCCGATGGACAGCGCTTGTCTCCACTTTTGCATACACAATTCCTCCCTGCCATTTTAATATTGATCTGAAAGCGGCTTATTTGGCAAGTCACAGACCTGCACGCCAAATTTTGCCGCTATAGCAGCCGAAGTAATGTGATCGGCACGCGTCAGCCTTTGACCGAGCCGATCATGACGCCCTTGACGAAATATTTCTGTATCAGCGGATAGAGAAGCATCACGGGCACTGAGGCCGTCACGATCAGCGAGTAGCGGATCAGCTGCTGGATATTCATGCTCTTCTGCACGTCGCCGGCATCCACCACCCCCTGCTCGATCATCTTGGCAAGCGTGTCGCTTTTGAGCAGCAGATTATAGAGCACCAACTGCAGGGGCTGCAAATTGGGATTGGTGAGATAAAGAAGGGCCGTGAAGTAATTGTTCCATTTGCCCACTGCGATAAAGAGCACCATCACCGCGATGATCGGCTTGGAAAGAGGCAAGATCACGCTGACGAACAGCTTGAAATTGGAACACCCGTCTATTTCGGCCGCGTCTTGAAGCTCATGCGGGATGCTGTTTTGAAAAAATGTGCGGCATAGGATCACATCGTAGGCGCTCACGGTGCCCAGAACGATCAGGCAAAACGGCGAATTGATCAGGCCGAGCCTTTGCACCACCAGATAGGCGGGTATCATGCCGCCGCTGAAAAACATGGTGAAGGTAATCACCGCCATAAAAAAATTATGACCGACAAAATCATTCCTCGATACCGCATACGCCGCTGGCAGCGTGACGATCAGCGCGAGAAGCGTGCCGAATACCGTGTACAAAATAGAATTGCGATAGCCGATCAGCACCGACGGCTCCTGGAAAACCGCCGCATATCCCTCAAGCGTCACACCCTTGGGCCACAAAAGCACTTGCCCATTGTTTATATAATAGGGGGAACTGATCGAGCATATGATCACATACCAGATCGGATACGCGCACAGCAGGAGAATGATCCCCAGCAGGACATACATGGCCGTATTAAACACACGGTCCCCTATTGATTCTTTGATAACCATATCAATCCCTCTACCAAAGCGAAGTGTCGCTGACCTGTTTGCATATCTTGTTCACAAGGATCAGCAGGATCAGGTTGATGACGTTGTTGAAAAGACCCACGGCGGAGGAAAGACTGTACTGTGCGTGGACGATTCCGGTTTTGTATACATAGGTGTTGATGACTTCCGATACGCCGAGGTTGACATTATTCTGCATCGCCAGCACCTTTTCGTAGCTGACATTCATGATCTGGCCCGCACCCATGATCAGCAGCACGACAAACGTCGGTATCACAGCCGGAATATCAATATGGATGATCCTTTGAAACCGACCCGCTCCGTCTATCGTGGCCGCCTCATGAAGCTCCGGCGACACATTGCAGAGCGCGGCGAAATAGATGATCGAGCCGTAGCCGGTGCCCTGCCATGCGCCGGACCAGACATACAGGTGCTTGAACGCCGGGTCGCTGGTCAAAAAATTATATTGGGGCAGCCCCACGGCACGAAGCATCTCGTTCACGATCCCGGAACTGGAAAACATCTGGTTGAGCATGCCGACCAGTACCACCGTGGAAATGAAGTAAGGGATATATGTGACCATCTGTACGGTCTTTTTGAAGTGTACGTTGGCCGCCTCATTGATCATCAAAGCCAGAATCAGCGGCGCGATATTACCGATCACAAAGCCATAAAGCGAAAGGACGAGTGTATTCTTAAGAGTGGTCATAAACCACGCCGAACTGAAAAAGAGCTTAAAGTATTTGTACCAGGGGTCGGCCCATGGGCTGCCCCAGAAGCCCAACACCGGATTGTATGCCTTGAAGGCGATCTGTACCCCATACATGGGGATATAGGAAAAAAGTGCGAATGCCACGATCGCCGGCAGGATAAACAGATATAGCTGCCAGTTTTTCTTGACCAGCCGCCATCGGGACCACCGCCGGTTATGTATAATTATTGATTCGTTGGCATGGACCTGCGGAGAAGCCACCGCTTCTTTCATCTGGTTCACACGATCACACCCTTATCTGAATTTTGGGCCATGCCCATCTACTTGCACATATATTTGGCTGTATATTTATAATTTTATATCTATTTATCTCATCTGCTGAATCTATGACTCTATTATATGGAGTTTGGGGATGTCCGTAAATCTTCATTTTTTCAGATTCTCCCACGGAAATTAAGAAACAGCCATTTTCAAGCCGGTTTTTTTCGGAGAACCCGCATGATCCGATAAGTCAGCGGCCATTATAGAATTTTTATTTTTTCAATTATGCGGCGCGCTTTAATTTATCATCCGATTTGCCTGCCAATTAAGGCATTTTATCCTGTTTCATGCGTCTGTATATTTTATCTATTGTGGATAACCATATGAATTTTCTGGTCTGTTTCATATTTTTGCGTGTCTCAAATCTAGATTGTGAATTTTATATTTTATATAAATTCATTTTAAGGCCTTCAAAATTAGCGTTCAAAAGTACCGCAGGCGGCCGTGAAAGCAGAATGTTACGGCCGTCCCGGTTCAATTTGCATAAATATGATTGTTTTTCCGTATTATTTTGCACCTAGGTTGTCATCCCTGATTTTGTGCGCGGTATTCTCCCGGCGTCATATTCTCATATTTGCGGAACAACCGGAAAATGCCCATTTCATCGGCATACCCCATCTGCACCGATATGTCGTGAAGCGACAACCTGGTGCTGGTCAGATACTCTTTCGCCTGTTTGAGCTTCAAACGGGATATGTAATCCTTGATATGCTCGTGCCGATATTTGGTGAATATATTCGACACATACTGCGGCGTCACATGGAATCGGGCCGCCACCGAATTCAGATCGGGCAGGTCGGACGTTGCGCTCTCGTCGAGATAGGCGGCGATGCGGTTGACCAGCAGCTCAGTCTTGCTGACTGTGCGGAGCTGTCGGGCATCCGCGATGCGATCGACATATTTAAGCAGCACGGTGCGGGCCTCTTCCAGCGTCGGGTGCGGCCCCATCCGGCCGCGCAGCGAGTCGGCCGGCTCCGGCGGACGACACCGGGATTTCAGCGTCCCATTCATCACCCGCACCAGTGCAAAACAGACCACATCCAAAAAGGCATCGGTAGCTGCCTCACCCTGCACCAGGTGCCGGTTGATGGCAAAAATATTGCCGATCAGTTCCCGCGCATCGTGATAATTTCCATCTTGAAGATTGCGCACCAGCAGATACTCGGTGTCGGTGGGAAAATAGTAGCTGGGCCCGGCGTTTTCCACCTCGTCAAAAAGCACCGTGCCGCCGTTTTCCCGCCACCGGCCGGCCTGCAGCGCCTTCCGGGCTTCCGCAAGACATTCCGGCAGACCGGCCAGCTCCCGGTGTACATTTCCCACTCCAAAGCGTACCACCAGCCGGAAACACTCCGAGAGCTGTTCCCCCAAATCATCCAGCCGCTGCCGCATACCGGCAGCCGCCTCATTCGGGTCGGCTTTTTCCGCCAGATTGATCAGCAGCGCGTACAGGTTGCGGTCCAGATCCAGCAAAAAGCACAGCTGCCCGTTGGCGATCCGGCTCTTTTCCTCGTCCCCTATCATGGAACGCGCCAGCGAAAGGTTTTCATCCTCGCTGCGTTCGTTTTCCAGAAAAAATGGACTTTCCGTGTCAAAGTCAAATACCGCTATGACAAACTGCTGGGAAATCAGGTGAATGCCCAGCGAGGGGAAACGTTTTATCGCCTCGTCATAATGGGTTTCCACCCCACGGACAATCGAATTGAGGAACGCCTGCCGCACGATGGGGAGCTGGTCCTGAATCACGGCGTTCAGATCCCGGTCGATGTTATACTGTCGGATGAGCGTATTGCGGATATGCAGAAATTCATTCGGTTCGGAGACGGCCGGGCCGCCTTTCTGATGGGTGCGGATGACCTCGTTGATCTCATAGATCGGCTTGCAGCTGCGCTTGGCCAGAAAATGCGCGATCAGGAAGCCGATCACCAGATACACCCCGAAAATGGCCAGCCAACTGACCGTAATCTGCTTATTGCTCCAGAGATAGGCGGTCTGCGGCGTCACCAGCACATAGCGCCAGCCGTTGCGGGGAGACACCGCCTGCGACACCACCTGTTTCCCCCCGCCGACTCGGAACTGAGCGGTGCCGTTTTTTTTCAGCGCGGCGATCAGCTGGGCGGACGGCGCGGCGGCCTTGCCGGACGAGAGCACCACCTGGTTTTCCGAATTGAGGATATATACCCGGGAATGGGTGGAACGCCCCAGTTGGGCGATCAGGTCGGTCGTGTCGCTGGTATCCAGAAAAACCAGCATTTTGGCCTGCTCCGTCTTGCCGGAATCCACGGGATAGGACTGCACATACGGCAGCACGAGCTGTGGGCTGCGCTCAAAAAGCTGCACTTTCACCGGCTGCATCAGCGCGCGCGCCGCGTACTTGTCCAGATACTCCGCGCGGAAGGCGGCATAGGACATGCCGGTGATCCGATACATATAAGTAAAATAGTCCTCGGTATCCATATGAACTCCCTGGGTGACGACCTCGTCCGATCCGGGGAAATAAATGGCGAAATTCAGCAGATAATCCGGCTGGTAGGCGTTATGCATTTTATCCATGAGATCCGTCAGGGGAGCGAAGCCGCCGGTCACCTGCGCCAGGCTGCTGTCCGCCATGGTGCTGTTGAGCAGGGCGTCGGCATACTTCAGTTTGCTGTCGACGTTGTCTTCCAGCTGGTTGAGCAGTGCTGTACGCTGCTGGCGGGTATCGTCGAAAAACTGCCGGGATATCTGGGAGTAATAGACGGCCAGACTGGATATCGTGACGAGCAGTACCATGGCATAGGACGCAAAAAAAAGCATATAGGTGTTACGTTTTCTGCGAAACATAGGTTCATCTCCTTATGCCGTGAAACGGACCGCGAAAATGGCCGTGTGCCGGTCAGCCGGTCACCAGGCGGTTGGCCCGGCGGAACTGTGTCGGGGAAAGGCCGACGATGCTTTTAAAGGTGCGGTTGAAATGGTTGACATTCTGGAACCCCGACTCGTAGCAGACGTCAACCACCAGATGATCGGTCGTTTTGAGCAGTTCCATGGCGCAGCGGATGCGGCGCGAGTTGAGATATTCCACAAAGGTTCGGTTGGTCACCACTTTGAAAAGATAGCTGAAATACGACTGGGAAAGCATCGCCACCTTCGATACTTCCTCGATGGAAATCGGCTCGGCGAAATGTTCCTCGATAAACCGGATAGCCTTCTGCATGGCGTCGCGGTGGTGATCGAAAACCTGCATCACTTCCGACTCCTGCTGCACATCCTCCCGGAAATACCGGCCCAGCAGCACCAGCAGCTTGAGCATGTCGGCCTTGATGGCCAGCAGAAAGCTGTCCGCCCGATTTTGGTATTCGCCGAAAATCTCATCCAGCAGCGACTCGACGATGATTTGCTTGGTGCCGGTCAGATTCAGCCGGGGCTTGACACTGCATTCCGACACAAGAAACGGCTCGATATAGGAAAAATCAAAGAAAGCGGAGTTGGATTCCATCGAAAGCCCGCCGTCCTGCGGCAGACCCATGATGAATTCGGGTGCCATTTCCAACTCGACGATCTGGAAATCCGCGCCGGGGATGCTTTCCAACTGATGCGGTATGTAGGGAGGGATGATGAAAATATCGCCTTTGACCAGCTCGAAGCTGGAATGGTTGATATGGTGGATCAATTTGCCGCGATAGACGTAATTGATCTGGATCATCTCATGCCGGTGCAGCGGAGAGAGCCGGCCGGGCGACGACACCCGGCTGATGAAAACCGGCAGCTCGCCGTTATAGTTGTCTTTCCGGGTATACAGCCGGATTCCGTGATACTCCGCGCGATCCAACTCGGAAAACATTTTTAATCGACACTCCTTTATCTTCCAGACTGCTTGCCAAAAACGGGGAGCACCACTCCAGGTTGGACCACCTGCTTCCCGGCCGTCCTGCCGTTTGAAACAGATCCCGCGCAACCTCGCGTCATGTTCCCCGTTGACCATGCTGCCGTCGGAAAAGGCGGCCCTGCTATTGTCTTTGCGCCCGCATATCCGTCCGCCTCACAGCCAGCGGATTTTCCCGCGGAAATGGGCGGTGTAACGGTCGTTCCACTCATCCCCGCCCGGCGCATTGCCGCTTTTCCAGATCGGCACATCCATGCCCGTCGCGCCCAGCAAAATCCCGGTCTCCATCATCAGCGAATTGAGAATATATGCGTTGGCAAAGGTGGAAATGGCGCCCATCTTCTGCGGGATGCCCTCGATATCCATGACGGCGTCCCCGCTGACGATTTTGGAATCAATGTGGTAATCGCATACTTCGTCCAGATTCTTTTTGGAAGGATGCCTGGCCGGATGATCCAGCGGGGTCATGCGGGCGTGAGCCGCCGAACTGACGGACACCGTCGTGGCGCCGATGGCCCGGCATTCCAGAGCCGCGTCGATGCAGGCGGTGTTGATGCCGTAAGCGTTGGCGAGAATCAGCAGGTCGCCCTTGCCGATATGATTGTCGCGGATGACGATCCGGCCGTAGCCGGGCGTACGCTCGATATTCATGGAACGCAGCGCCCCGCTGGAAAGCATCGTGCCCTCATCCAATATGGCGCTGACATGCATCAGACTGCCCGCGCGGAAAAAGACCTCCATGGCGTTCATGTTGGAATGCCCGCCCGGGCCCCAGATATAGATCAGTTTGTCCCGCTCGATCTGCCGGGCCAGCAAGGCGGCCACCTGCTTGATATGTCCTTCTTCTTCCCGGCGGATGGTATCGAGGCATTCCTCGATGCGGCCGAGGTAGTCGGCCATGATATGTTCTTGCATTTCCATTATACTCCTTTTTTTGTAAATTTAAAATTGAGGTGCGGACAGCTCCAGAATTTGCATCATATCCCGCAAGATGTGGAACGGGTCCTTGACCGGCAGGGCTACGACCTTTTCCAGCGGGCGGCCGCGGCGATCCAGAATCTGAATCCATTCGCCCACCCGCCGGTCGGGGTTGGGAAAACGGGTGAAAACATAGTCGTCCAGCCGATCATACCAGTCGGCAAATTCCGGCCGGCCTGTGACACAGTAGCTGCGCAGCACGGTATAAAGCGACTCGGAATGGACCCACCAGAGCTTGGTGTCCCACGTATCGAGCACGAGGTTTTCATATGCGTCCCCGATACGCCGGCCGTGGGGCGGGGTGCCGTCCCGGTCAAGGAAACGGCAGAGCCCGCCGAATTCCTTATCCCAGTTGCTTTCCATATTCCGCAGCACCACGGAGGCGATGCGGTCACGGGCGGCGAGTCTTTCCCCGTCGGTGCCTTCCCGATAGGCATCCATGCAAAACCACATGCACTCGTTCATATGCCCGGGGGTCACATGGCGGGCCAGCACCGTGTCGGATTCCTGCGGCGGGCCGACCATTTCGCGGATCAGCCCGTTGCGCGGGTCGTAAAAGCCGAAAAGGACCCGGTGGGCGTGCAGCCGGGCGGCGCGGGCCATTTCAGGCTCCCGGGGGTGCCCCGACGCGCGCAGAGCGTCGGCCGCCGTGCCGCACACGTTGCACAAGATCATTTCCATGCTGTGGGCCCGATACCCCTTGCGCACGGGGTAGGGCTCAGCGCGGACGTCGCCCCGTTCCAGATACGCCTGCATCCGGTCGTAAAGTTCCAGCCCCAGAGCGACGGCGTCCGCCCGGCGGAAGACCCGGGCGTATTCCATGACGCCGATGATGACAAAGCAGTCCACCAGATAGCTGGTGTAGAAGCCTTTCCCCGGGATGGATTCCTTGGGTCGGCCCTCCCGGTCCAGCAGATAGGCACAGACGCCGCCTTTTTCGAGCACCGCATGGTCGCGGATTAGGCAGTAGGTTTGTTCCGCCTGACGGGCGTATTTTTCCCGGTCAATGGCGACGCGCCCACGGTCGCTCATGTCACACAGCCGGGCCAGCACCCATAGGATGCGGCCCTGGGACCAGACGTACTTATCCTGCGACAGCAGCCGGCTCCCGTCGTTGGAAAAGCATGTGAATACCCCTCCGTATTCCCGGTCGAAGGCTTTTTCCCAGAAGGGTAAAAAATCCCCCTCCAGCATATCCCGATATTTTTTCTGTACGGCGGCGAAATCCATGATAACCCCCCTTTGCCGGCCCCGCGGAGCGGGCCGTCAGATATTGCGGAATACGACGCGGCCCCGCACCATGCACAGCCGCACGTTGAAATCGGCGTCGAACAGGATGATGTCGGCGTCGTATCCATCGGCGATCAGGCCCTTGCGGCCGCCCAGCCCCAGCCGGTTGGCCGGCGACCATGTGGCCATCTTCACTGCGTCGAGCAGCGGCACGCCCACCGCCTGGGCCATGTTTTTCACCAGCGTCCGGCTGGTGGCCACACTGCCGGCAAAGGCTTTGCGGTCCATCAGCTTCATGACGCCATCCTCATAGACCGTTTCGACCCCATTGGCCTGGCGGTAGACGGTGCCCTCTTTGAGCTCCGACGCGGCCAGTTCCAGCCCGTCGGTGATCAGCTCGATGCGGTCGGGGCCCTTGCAGCGATAGATGAGCTGCAGCAGCGGCACCGGCAGATGCTTCAGATCGGCGATGACCTGCACGGTGAGCTCGTCGCGCAAAAGCCCCGCCTCCACCACGCCCGGCACGCGGTAGCCGTCGACCCGGATCACCGACGAGCAGCCGGAATAGATGTGCGTCACATCCCGATAGCCCGCGGCAACGGCCGCCGTCACCTGATCGTAGGTGGCGTCGGAATGGGCGACGGTGGCGAGAATGCCGCGCTTTTGCAGCTCCCGCCCCAGCCGCAGGCAACCGGGATTTTCCGGCGCCGCGCCCATGACGCGGATGCCGTCCCAGTAATCGAGCAGCGCGGAAACATTGGCTTCGGTGGCGGGCAGCAGATTTCTTTCGCTCTGCGCTCCCCGCTGGGACTGTGCCAGAAACGGCCCCTCCAGATGGATGCCAAGAATGTTGCTGCCGGTACATGTTGTCTGCGCTCTGCGCACGGCATCCATCACCCGCTGCAGCACGGGCACGGGCGCGGCCAGCGTCGTGGGCAGGATGGAAGTGGTGCCAAAACGCGCGTGGGCCTCGGCCATGCCGACGATATCCTCAGCCGAGCCGCTCATGGCGCTGCAGCCTCCGCCGCCGTGCACATGCATGTCGATGAAGCCGGGGCTCAGATACAGCCCGCCCGCGTCGACGATCGTGGCATCGGGGGGAATGTCCGCCCGGGCACCGACACCGCGGATGGTTTCCCCCTCCACCGCCACCACCCCGTCCAGCCGCACCAGAGGCGTGAGAATACGAGCATTGCGGAAAAAGGTCATCCGGCACACCTCCTCAGACACGATAGCGGCAGACCGCGAAGCCGAACGGTCTGTCGAGCGAAACGGAAAGCCCGCCCCCCGGATGGGAGCCCAGCCGGCAGCCGCAGTTGGCGGCCAGCACGGTGACGCGTTCCGGGTCGATTTCCACATCCCCCAGCCGATAGACGTGCGCTGCTTCCCGGGTATATTCCCGGAGCAGCAGCAGATAGCCCCCGTCTTTCCCGATCGACTGGAACCCGGTGAAGCGACACCCGTCCGGCTCGTCGCCGATGGGACGCACATCGCCCGAAAGGATGGCTCCGCGCTCGGCGGCACAGGCACCGAACAGGGCCCCGAGCTTTTGCAGCGCGTCCGGCGGTAGCTCGCTCGGCTCCATCCATGCGAGGGAGCCGCCGAAAAGCGTGACCGCCGCGGCGTATTCCTGCCCGCAGCGCGCCGGAGCCAGCGGGTCGCCGGGCCTCTCCTTTTCATATTTTTCCGTGTTGCGGGCCACATTCAAGAATTCGCTCTGCAGCCGGCAGGCGGGGAAATAGCGGCTGAGCCGCCATAGATTGCGCAGGGCAGTATGGGGATAATAGCTCACCCGGTCGGTGTAGCGGTTTTCCACAAAGATATCGCCGTACTGAGTCGCGCCCCAAAACCCGGTGCGGGGCCAGTTGGTGACATCCATATTGAAAAACACGGGTCTGCCGGAGTGACCGATCACACGCCGCATCATTTTTTCCAGCCGCCAGGCGGCGAGATAGCTCTCGATCTTGAATCCGTCGAGTTTGAAAAACGCGGCTCCGTCCCGGGCAAGTCCGGTCAGCGTGTCGGCGTCCTTTTCCCAGGCGGCGTAGCCGTCACAGGTGAAAGGCTCGAACCACAGCCCGATCTGCAGCCCCTCCTGCTCCGCCCCACGGATAAAGACCGGCAGCCCCTGGGGGAAGGCGGCCTCCGTCGGCACCCAGCGGCTGCGGCCCGTTTCGTCCCGGCCTCCGCCGCTCCAGCCGGCGTCGATCTGATAATGGGTGACGTGCACGGACCGCGCCGCCGCAAGCTCACCCGCCAGGAAGTCGGCCTGGATTTTCCGCCCGCCGGAATCATCCCCCCAGGTGTTGCTGAATACTCCGGCATCCTCGGGCCGGAAAATATGCCGCGCCTCATGATAGGCCCGGAGCAGGTTGTGAAAGCCTTCCTCCCCGCCGTAATACCAGCCCGCCGCCGTGCCATAGAGCGGCACGGGCTCCTCCGGCCGCACATCGGCGGTCTCGAACCCCGCACCGTGGATTTCGGCGCGCCGCCCGGTCAGGGCGAAATCCCACCCGGCATAGCGGAACTGCTCCGCCCCGGTGGGGGACTCTTTGACAAGCATCAGCCCGTCGTCCGAAAGAGTGCGGTGCAGACGCAGCAGATTGCCGCTGAGCCGGCGCTCTTCCGCCGGATAGCAAAGGCCGCTTTCCCGCTCCACAGGATTATTCTGAAAATCCGTCACCGCCCGCAGACGCACGTTTTCCCAGCGGACGTGTCTTTCGGCCAGTTCGAAACCGTCCAGCGGCGTCCGGGGGAGAAAGGCGGGGGCTTCGCGGCCCCGGATGAAAAGCCGTGTGCGCAGCAGCGGCAGCTCCGGATAGACGCTCACCGCCAGAATCAGCGCATATCCGCCGTAGTCGAGCTCCAGCTCGCACCGCAGATGCCGCCGCCCAAAGCCGCAGTCGTCATCCTCCCGTCCCTGCAGGCTTAGGCGCTGGATTTTGCCGCGGGCTTCGGGAGCCACGGGGCTGATATCCTGCCCGGTGCATGTCAGATACGCGCCGGTCTCGGCGTCGATGAGTTCCTGTGCCAGCAGAGCGGTGTCGGTCACCAGCCAGCTGCGCCGGAGCCTGGCATTCTGGATCGTCAGCCGGTCGCCCGCAAGCACCGCCGCACAGTCCCGATAATTAAACGCTGTGTTCATTTTATGCCGCCTTCCCCGTTTCAAAAGGCCCCGCGGAGCGAAAACATCCGGGTCTCCCCCCGCCGCATGGCAAGCTCGATGCGGTCCACATGGCGGCCGTAATATCGGCGCTCATAGACCTCATAGGGGCTGCATGCCTCCTTAAAATACAATGTGCGCCGGCCGGTGAAATGCGCGTGAACGGCGACAAAATTGCGGTTGGCATAGACGCAGTCATCCGTGTGGGTATAGAGATGGCACCCCGAATAGGCGGCGAAAGACTTTAGCAGCTCGGAACGGAGGATCTGGGAGGTGCAATAGATGCTGGTGAAGCCGCCGGTCTCCTTCATGGCCAGTGCCGTGCGCCCATCCAGGCAGTAGCGGCCCAGCACCGTGGCGCTGTCGTCATCGATGTAAAACGCCGGATTCATATAGGGCGGCGACAGCACCGTGCCCAGCCAGACGTTGCTGTGCACATCCCGGTCGATATACCCATAAAGCCGGTCCCGGTCGGCAAACCGCAGCGCCGGGTGCTCCGCCTCGATGACGCGGAACCGGGGGGAACGGGTCTCGTCGAGACGGCCCACCCGCATGCCCGTGAGGCTCTCGATGTGGGCGTTGCTCATGCGCTCGGGCGCATCGGGATTGATAAAGCCGGGGGCATAGAGCCAGACCACCGTCGCGCCGTTTTTCGCGGCCTTGCGGCGGATGACCTCCCGCTCGGCATCGGTCAGGCAGAAAAGATTGAGCATCACATACAGGCGGTAATCCCGCATCCTCGGGTTCGCCATGTCGTCGTGAAAATAATAATCCACCGGCGCGCCGATGCGCCCCAGGTCGGAGGTACGGTAATAGTCGAGCATGAGGGCGTTGGTATTCTGCGACACGCAGTGGATGCTTTCCTGGTCACAGATCAGAGCGATGTCGTTTGCCTTGGTGCGGTCGATGGAATAGGCGAAGCGGGCGATCTCGTTCTGCCGGCGGAAAAGGCGGTAGATCGACTCATCCATATAGCGCCCGCCGCCCTCGTGCTGGTCGAGCCACCAGGCGTAGGTTTCTTCGCACAGGTTGCGCGCAAAGTCGCGTTTGAGGGTCTCGACGGAATCTTTCGCCGTATAAAGCCCCATGGCGTCGCGGTAAAAGTCGTTTTCCCGATGAGTGCGGCTGTCTTCCTCGGCCACATAGATCTGCCCCCGCAGGCGGAAGGAATCGTTCATTTCCCGCTGGGCCACATAGCCGCCCGGTTCGCGGTTGTTATAGACTCCCGGTGCTGCGAGAAAATCCACCGCACCGGAATTCATGATGGAAAGCGCCGCCCCGGCCGTAGAAAAGTCGAAATAATCCGTGCACCCGAGGGAGCCGTAAAACGCCCCCACCAGCCGCCCGGGCGACAGACGCTTGACGGTGCGGGCGAAGTGGACGATGGTGTCCGCCGTGCCCTGGTGCCAGGCACGGTAAAAATCGGCCACCCAGGGGAATTTATTCACATTGAGAAATACCCCCAGGTTCGAGCCGTGGGTCGGGTTGAGTTCGATCTTCTTGCCGATGGTGCGCACGGCGCTCTCATAGTGGAGCAATGCATCCAGGATGCGGTCATCCACATGGGCATAAAGCCGCTCGTCGGGCGTGGGGATCGGCGGATCGTCAAAGGCGGCGTCCGGTCTGCCCCAGGCGCGGCGCAGCGCTTCCTCGGTGCCGTATTTTTCTTTGAGCCAGCGGGAATAGTGCCGGCGGAAGGCGGGGCTGAAATCGGCATACCGCCCCGTTTCGGGGTCGGTGAGCGGGTTGATGGGGTACCACTCGTTGGTGCCCGCCGCACCCAGGAAGATGCCCGCGATGCGCTCGGCATAGGGCAGCGTGTCGATTTCACGGATGAATTCTTCCAGCGCCGCATCGCCATCCCGCCGCCAGGCCGAGGAGCAGAGCGAATACATGCCCGGCAGCGTGTAAAGCTCGTCGTTGCTGGCGAGTATGGCCGGCTTGGTGCTGCCGTCGTCGTAACGCATGAGCTCATCCGGGTGGCTTTTCACCCACTCCACCGGCGGGTTGAGATACAGCCGCACGAAAATATGGGCGTCGGGCACCGCTTGCAGCAGCATCTCGGCGTCGGCTTTGAAGCGGCCTATGCCGCCGGGCTCCTTATGGGATTTGCCCCGTGCGTCCGTCCAGTTCTTTTCGGGCAGAAACCAGCGCGTCACCGACGGCAGGAAAAACAGCCGCATGCCCGCCTCCCCCAGCTTGCGCAGGTAATCGGGCTTTGCCACATGGGTGGTCATGCCCATCGGGGGGAAAGCCTTCCCGTCGATGACGATGGCAGGCTCGCCGTGCACCATTTCAATCGCCGCTTTGCTCATCGGGCCGCTCCTTCCGTGTGTGAGGGGCATTCCGTTTCCACTGCGACCAGCTCGTAATCGGTCACGTCCAGCGAAAAAGTCACTTCGTCCCCCCGCTGGGTAAAGGCGATATCCGCGGGATAAAACAGCCGCCGCACGCGCGCCACCGGCCGGTCGGCGCGCAGCGTCACCCGGATATCTCGGCAGGAAATGCACTCTTCCACCGGGCGGCGCATGCAGCCGGTATGGTTGACAAAGTGCACGAGCTTTACGCCCCGGCCGGGGATGGCGCGCAGCTCCGTTTCCAGCGAGGAAAACGCGTGTTCCACTTTGAGCTCGCCGCGGCTCATTCGTGCAACCAGTGTGTCCGTGATCTCTTCCATGCAGGGCACTCCGAAACCCACATGGGTCGCGCCGATGCCCCCCGCGATAAAGACGGCCTCCCCTTTGCCCAGGCGGCGAAGCGTGACGGCGGGGAATGTTTCGTCGGGGAAAGCGGAGTACCGCCCCTCCAGCGGAGTAAACGCCTTCACCAGCGTCTGCACCTCCGGCTCGAATGCGCACTCCATCACCGGGCCGGCAAATCCGGCAGTGACCTCTTCCCCGCCATCGGGCAGCGGGCGGAGCAGATAGCCGCAGCCCGGCTCGACATCGGCGACGGAAACCACCCGGCGGATGCCCAGCAGCCCGTGCAAGGGGTTCACGGCGCGTGCCGCACCGCCTGCGGCGTACTGCCCGGCCGCCAGCGTCACGATCAGGCGACCGCCCTTTTCCACAAACCGGCGGATGTGCCCGATCACCTCGTCGGGAAGGCAAAGGGTGTTGGGCAGGATCAGCACCCCGTAACGTTCCAAGTCTCCCGCCTTCACGCCCGTTTCGTCAAGGATTGCGAACTGCCGGTGCCGCCGCAGCAGCATGTCGGCCATGCCGTGGAATTCCCGCTGAAAAGAGCCGCTCCCCTTCGGGCGGGCGGTTCCGCGCCGGCGGGTAAAATCGGTTTCGGCTACCTCCTCGGGGAAGGTGTTGAGCGTATCGGCCGACCACAGCAGGGCGATGTCGGCGCAAGGCTCCGTGCCGGTCAAATAGGCTTCGTTTTCCCTAAGAAATCGGTTGAAACGGAAAGCCGCCCGCCCCGCCGGGGTGTCGAAATCGTCGATCAGCCCATGGATGCCGAACCACACGTTGCCGCCGCCCGCCACCGTCGTGGCGTAAAGCGCCGTCGTTTCCTGCGGCGTGTGCATATAGCGGGCCCAAGGCTGATGGTTGCCGGCGTTAAAAATCACATAGGGCTTGCCGCGGGATTTGGATTCCAGATATTTGACACACTCCGTCCCGTGCCAGATGGAGACCTCGTTCGGGTCGCCGTAAAACAGGAATCCGCCCTCCGACCCGATCAGGTCGACATAGGGGAAAACGGTGTCGATGTCGCACCCGGTGGTATTCTGCGCAAGGCCGATGGTGTTGCAGTAAAGCGGGATTTGCCGGCCGCTGCGGTCCAGCGCGCCGCGCACATCCCGCACGAAGCGGGCGATGCTTTCCGAGTGAAAGGCGAGCAGATCCGCGGGGCGGGCGGATGCGATGGGATAGTGGAACCGCTGCGCAAAGAGCCGGCGGCATTCGCCGCAGAGGCACCCCCCGGTCGCGAAAAGCGGCCCATCCAGAAAAAGGCCCTCGATGGGCAGCTCCGCCGCCCGGCGGGCGCTGTCGATGGCAAAATCCCTCCACGGGCTGTTGACACACGCCAGCGTATACGCCCCATAGGCGGGGATCGGCCGCCCTTCGGCGTCGATCTGCGCCCAATCCGGATGAGCCGCGTGCATGTCGGGCGGCATCATATGGGCGTTTTCATAGAGGATGACATGAATGCCCCGGCGGGCGCTGTCGGCGAGATACGCCCGCAGCCGCGTCTCGTGTGTTTCAGGCCGGTAAAAACCGTAGCCTGCCTCACCCACCGCGTGGAGCAGCTGCTCGACGTTGAAGCCGCCCTGTTCCAGCACGGAGGGCACCCGCATGGTGTCCTCCTGCCGCTGGGCAAACTGTATGGCCGCGATGCGCATCGGGCGGTGCAGGAAATCCGCCGCCCGGGCCGGACTGGTATCTTCCACCGTTTACTCCTCCCATTCTTTCAGGCTGGCGTCATGGAAATACCGGTCGGCAGCGCTTAGCATCCACCAGCCGCCGGAGCGCCGTCATGTAGGCCGCCATCCGCAGCGTGACGTCCGCTTCTTCCCGGGTGGCCCACACCTCGTCGAACGCTTTGAGCAAAATCTTTTTGAGCGACTGATTGACTTCCTCCTCGTCCCAAAAAAGCGACTGGATATTCTGCACCCATTCGAAGTAGGAAACGATCACGCCGCCCGCATTGGCCAGCACGTCCGGCACCACAAGCGTCTTTTTCTTTTCGAGCATGCGGTCCGCGTCCACCGAGGTGGGGCCGTTGGCCGCCTCGATGATGACCCCGGCCCGGATTTTATCGGCGTTTTCGCCGGTGAGCTGGTTTTCCATGGCGGCGGGGATGAGCACGTCGGCGTCGCAGGTAATAATCTCCTCCCGTGGCACGTGCCGCACCCCCGGCGCGGAATAGTCGCTGACGGAAGCCCCGGGCTGCCGCATGAATTCCCGCATGGCCGGGATATCGAGCCCCTGGGCGCAGTATACTCCGCCCGATACGTCGCTGACCCCTACGATGCGGCAGCCGTGAGCGTACAGCAGCGAACAGGCGGCGGAGCCGACGTTGCCGAAGCCTTGCACGGCGATGCGGGTCTTTGCCGGCGCAAGGCCCAGCTTTTCCATCGTGCGCAGCGCCACCAGCGTCACGCCCCGGCCGGTGGCCTCCTCCCGCCCCAGAGAACCGCCGATGCAGATGGGTTTGCCGGTCACCACGCCCGGCACCGGGTACCCTTTGAGCATGCTGTATGTATCCATGATGATACCCATTGTATGGGCGTTGGTGTTGACATCGGGCGCGGGAATGTCTTTTTCCGGCCCGATGATGGGCAGGATCATCGCCGTGTAACGCCGGGTCAGCCGCTGCAGTTCCCCGGAGCTGAGCGCATTGACATCCACCCGCACGGCGCCCTTGGCCCCGCCGTAGGGGATATTCACCACGGCGCATTTGAGCGTCATCCAGGCGGCCAGCGCCTTGACTTCGTCGATGTTGACGTCGGGATGATACCGTACGCCGCCCTTGCACGGGCCGCGCAGGCTCGAATGCTGCACCCGGTAGCCGTCGAACACCCGGATGCTGCCGTCGTCCATTTCCACGGGGACAGAGACCTTGAGTTCCCTCTCGGGATATTCCAGCGTGATGTATTCGTCTTGCCGGTAGCCCAGACGGGCGGCCGCGCCGCGCAGAACCGTCAGCATATTTTCATAGGGATTATATGTGGAACCGGCGGCGCCATGATTTTTTTCAGACACAGCGGACACCCCTTTTATCCTCGGATGATTCGGATCCGGCAAGCGCGGCGGGATGCGCGCATTTCCAGCCCGCTCCCCGGATTCGCCTTCATTATACCGGCGGCGGTGTGGGATTGCTCACCCTATCGTATCGGAAGATTGACTGATTTTACGACGGCACCGGGCCCTTTCGCCTCCTCCGGCCGGCAGCCGGGCCGGGCTTTTGACGGATCGTATGATAATATACTCCTTTATTACTATTTTTTCCCATACGCTTGTACACCGCCGACGAAATCGATATGATGAAGCTGACAGACTGGTAAAACTCCCACGGGCCGACTGCGCCGCCACGGATTTCTTTTCATTCTGCCATCCTTCCGATCGTTTGCCCGCGGGGGCCGCTTGGAATGCGGCGCTCCCGTACCGGCCCTGCGCCGCCCGTTCCCGGCGGCTGCCTGTCGCCATGCCGGGCCGCGGCGCCCTTACGAAACGACAAACTTTTGAGGAGGGTGGATTTGAATGAAGGCAATGAAAAAGATCTGCGCGTTTTTCCTTTCCGCGGTGCTGCTCCTGCCGAGCATGACCTTGGCCGGCAAGGCCGGCCGATCCGGCGCTCTGACCGCCAGGGCCGCCGATCCGAGCGCCGCCGCAGTCTCTTACCCCGTCACGCTGCAAAACCCGTCTTTTGAGCTGGGCAGCGGCACCCCTTCCGACTGGAGCGTGATAACCGGCTCGGATGCGGCAAACGGCGCCTTCACGCAGGAGACCCGTACCGAAGGCTATGTGTTCCGCGGCGCCAAATCTTTGAAACTCACCTACACCGGCACCGGCACATACGGCGTGGTCAGCGACCCGGTCGCCGTCACGCCCGGCACGCTTTACCGGCTGGAAATGCACAGCCGTACGGATGCCGGCAGTTTTATGGCAACGCTGGATTTCCACGACGCTTCCGGCGGCGTGATTGCCGGCGCTTCCAAGCAATATTCCGCAACCGGCAGCGGCTGGAAATTCATCACCACCAACACCTCGTCCGGCATTCTGCCCGCCTGTGCGCCGGACGGCGCCGTCTATGCGACCGTCTCGCTGACCGTCGCTTCCGGCAGCACCGTCTATATCGACGACGTGGCGCTGACGGCGCTCACCGACGGGCTTACGCTAGCCAACGGCGGCTTTGAAGACGGCCTGGATGCCCAGCGGGACGAACCGGCCGGCTATTCCACGTGGGAATGGGGCTATGGGTATTACGGCACGGAAGAAATCGTCAGCGCTCCCGCCCACACCGGCATAGCCAGTCTGAAGCTCACGACCGTCAAGCGGGCCTATTCCAACAATACGGTCCGCACCGGCCTTGTTTCCGTCACAGCCGGCAAAACCTATGATTTTTCCGCCGCGGTGTGGAAAGAGAGCGGCGCACAGCCCTATTTGTCGGTGGAATACTATGACGCCAACGGCGCGGCGGTCACAGCCGGGAAACCGGCGAACGTGTCCTCTGCCTCCTCCGGCCAGTGGGAGGCGCTGACGATCCACGCCTCCATTCCGGCCGGTGTGGTGTTTGCCACCGCCACCGTATGGCAGTACGGCGGCGACGAGGCGGGCGTATGCTATGTGGATGATTTCAGCATTGCCCCGGCGGCTGTGCCCGTTTCGCCGGTGGAGGCGGCGCTCGACAACCCCTCATTTGAAAAAGGCACGGTGGGCCAGCTGCCCGACAGTTGGAGCAAGATCGGCACCAGTGGCTCGGCCGTCGTCGCCGGCAACGGGGACGGCACCCACAGTCTCAGCCTGAATTGGGCCTCCGACTTAAACGGCGTCGCATCCAACCGCTTCGCGGTCGATGCGGGCGCGTTTTACACGGTGTCCTGCGCGTTCAAAAACAGCACCGGCCAGAAACCCCGCGTCTATCTGCGTTTTTACGACGCGAGCGGCCAGTTACTCGCTGCAAATTTCTGGCTCGGCTACGGGTACATGGAACTGTCGCCCTCTCTGCCGGGTTCCGCCTCGTTTCTGAAAGCATCCGGCTACATACTCTCCCCTGCCGGGGCCGTTTCCGCCCAGGTGACCATTGAGCAGACCGCCCAGACGGGTGGCAGCCTGCTCGTTGACGGGGTATCGGTGGAAAAGACTCCGCCCGCCGGCACGCTGACCAACGGGGATTTTGAGGACAAGGATGTCAACGCCATCGGCTACCCCGTCGGGTGGAGCGCCTATTTCTGGACCAGCGGCGCGGATGTTTCACTGGAATCGGACGCGACGGCCGGCGGCAGTCAGGCGGTGCGCATGGATATGACGGGCGCGGCCGGCAGCAGCCTGCGCGGCGGCCTGATCAGCCCGCTTGTTTCCGTCACGGCGGGGAACTCCTATACCTTCAGCGCCGACTTTTATAACACGGGCGCCGGCAAGCTCTCGCTTTACTGCTACTGGGTCAAGTCGGACGGCACCCAGGTCCTGACTCAATACCCGGCCAGTTCCAAAACCAACGTCTGGGAAACCGTCACCACCGGCAAACTCAACGCCCCGACGGGAGCCGTGGCGGCGGCCGTCATGATTTATCAAAGTGGCGGCGTGAGCTATGTGGATAACGTCTCCATCCAGGGTTCCACGCCGGTGACGTATGCCAAGACGCTGCCCAACCCCGGGTTTGAAGACGGCGTCAACGCGGACGGCACCATCAAGAGCTGGAGCAAATACGGCGCCGATAATTCCGTGGAGCTTGTCGGCAACATCGTCCACGGGGGCCAGTATGCCGTCCGACTGTCTTCCGCCACCCTCGGCGGCAACGGCCTGCGCAGCTCGCCCGTTGCGGTGACGGCCGGGGAATCCTACCGCGGCAGCATGATGCTCTATAACGACATCAGCACTTCCGAACTCTATCTGGAATTCTGGAATGAAAACAGCCAGCGCATCGGCGTTGCCACCGCAACTCTGTCACACACCGGGGCATGGACGGAGGTCGACGTCGACGCCGCCGCCCCAACGGGCACGGTCTACGCCACGCTGCTGATCTATCAGGCGTCGGATGTAAACGGCGTGGTGTATGCCGACGACGGCGGCATCGTCCCCTATACGCCTCAGCCGGAGACCGTGAGGAGTTTTTCCGCTTCCGTCAGCGGGCACCCGAAGGTGCTTTTCACCGCCGCCGACCTGGCCTCCCTGAGGGCCAAAGCGCAGGATACGGAAGTGACCGCCATGGGCTCTTCCGGCAAGCAGATCGCCGATCAGATTTTTGCGCAGGCGGATGCCTATCTGGCCGAACATCAGATGTCTTTTAATTTTGACAGCGTCTACGGACAGTCCTTCCGGATCACGATCCCCTCGCCCCCCACCGGCGTGGATATCGCCTCGGTGTCGCCCGACCAGCCCACCGGCTACGGCAACTATCCATTCTGGACGGCAATCACCCGCGGGCTGGAGGATCGTATGGAGATCCTTTCCATGGCGTACATTCTCAGCGGCAACACGGCCTATTCCGACCGGGCCATCCAGTTTGCCATGGGCATGACCACCTGGGCCGGCTGGCACGATCCCAAAGACAGCTCCGTCACCACCAATCTCGACACCGCGGATATCGTGTTCGGCTTTTCCACCGTATATGACCTGCTTTACGACCAGATGAGCGCCGATCAGCGCACGGCGATGCAGAGCGCCCTGATTCAGAAGGGCCTCGAGCCTCTGTATGCGGACGCCGAGGAAAAAGTCGACCATAACATTCAGGCGCTGCGGGCTTCCGCGCTGACCACGGGCGCCCTTGCGCTGATGGGCGACGTGGATGCGGCGGACACCAACCGCTATCTGACCCGCGCCACCGACTTTTTCACCTGGTATCTCAACGAGCGCAAGACCTCTGGCAATCAGGAGGGCTTCGGCTATACCTCCTACGCCACCGAAAATATGGTGGATGCCTTCGAGAGTCTGGCGCGCGTCACCGGGCACAACGAGTATGTGGACGACAGCTGGCTCAATGAGGATCTCACCAAATGGGTCGCCGCCTTCTCGGTGCCCGGTGCCTACACGCTGGCTCCGGTGTCGGACGCCACGGAATCCAGTGGTTTCTATCAGACTTTCTCGGTGCTGGCCAACCACGGCAACGGCCTGGCGGGGTGGTATCTTTCCAAGGCCAAACCGCTCAGCACCGTGCTGCTGACCAAGCAATTCCTATATCTCAACAAGGCGATGCCCATATCCGACCCCCAGAGTACAGTGGGCGACGCCGCCGTCATCGGCAGCGTGGGATGGGGTGCCATGCGTACCGGCTGGAACGCGACCGACACGCTTTTCGGCCTTGTCAGCAACAACACCGGACTAGGCCACAATCATTTCGACCAAAACAGCTTCCTGATCGCCACCAACGGCCAATGGCTGGCCGACGACCCGGGATATTCCAACTTTTCCTATGACCAGGAGTGGAATTTCAAATCCAAGGTGGGCCACAACACCATTCTGGTGGATTGGGTGAAAGACACCGCCACCGGCGCGCAGGTTTATAAGGGCGGAGGCAGCCTGTCGCCCAAGCTGATGACATCATCCTACGCCTACATGATCGGCAGCGCGGCGGGAGCCTACGGGGGGCTGCTCGACAAATTCGACCGCCACACGGTCATGGTCAATCACAAAAACCAACCGTACTATCTGATCTTTGACGATCTGGCTTCCTCCCAGCCGCGCACCTTCACCTGGAGCCTTTACACGGCGGGATGGGACAGTCTTTTCGTCAACCGCACGGCCGTCAGCGGCGTCACTTCCTCCCAGACCGGCAACACGCTGGAAGTGAAAAAGGGGCAGTCGGATCTGTTCGCGCAGTTTGTCGCGAGCAGCCCGCTGCAGATCGACACCGACATGTATGCCTCCAAATACGGGCCCTATATTCACGCTTCCAACACGGTGAAATCGTCGACCCAGCAGTTTCTGACCGTACTCAACACCTATAATGCCGCCGTTTCCATCCCGGCCTCCGTTTTCCAGCCCACACAGGTGCTTTCCGACGGGACGACGGGGTCTATCAGCTCCGGCAGCGCCCTTTTCCGCGGCAGCGGGGTGGGCAGCACCGTCACCTGGCAATTCGATGTGGATAAAGCCGGGTCCTACGACATGACGCTTATGATGCCCAACTCCTACTGGTACGGCATCTATCAGGCCTCTGTCGACGGTGCCAAGCTTGGCTCGCCTTACGACGGCTATGTGGCCGCGCCGAACGTCACCCAGGGCAACGAGAATCATCTGGGCAAAATTGCTCTCTCGGCCGGGCGGCACACGCTGACCATGACCTGCACCGGCACCAGTGCGCCCGAAAGCAGCGCGCATCAATATTACACCGCCGTGACGAATATCCTGCTCAAAGACACCGCCGACCGCTCGGCGGAGGATCAGCCGGTCACCATCGCCCGCCGATATGACACCGGGAGCACACTGGGTGCCGCCATCCGGTACGCCGACCGCCAAAGCGACCTGGTGCTGTTCCGCCGCAGCGGGCAGACGGTCACCGGCGGAGCGCTGAGCGCCGACGCGGCGCAGGCGAGCCTGCTCGGCATATCAGGCCGCAGCTATGAGGGATACGCCCTCACCGACGGCACCTCGCTGCGGTATCAGGGCCGCACACTGCTGACTTCTTCCGGGCAGGTGAGCGCCTATGTCGACCTTTCACAGGAAAAGCAGGCCTCGGAAAAGCAGGCCTCTGCGACCGTCCGCGCCGCGCAGGCCGCGACGGTGTCTCTCTATGTCGGCAAAGGAAAATCGGTCCGGATGCTTCCCGGCAGCAGCGGCAGCTATCAGGCGCGGACCGGCATGCTGACCTGCAGCGTCCCCGCCGGCGACAGCACGGTGCGATTTTCCGTAGCCGAAGACACACCCGATTTCAGTGGGCCGTTCGGCTGGATTCTAAACTGGCTGTGGAAATGGCTTGCCGATCGGTAATATTTTCTTGAGGCATGTCAATCAAAACCACGCGTTGAACGCGTGGTATGCACCAGCCCTAGAAGGGCATATTACTGACATGCGTCTTAAGACGCATTGAAAAAATCTGCCAACCGCATTATCTTTACAGGCCGCCGCTAAAGC
>JAEWAE010000003.1 GCA_023391835.1 Bacillota bacterium | reverse complement strand
GCTTTAGCGGCGGCCTGTAAAGATAATGCGGTTGGCAGATTTTTTCAATGCGTCTTAAGACGCATGTCAGTAATATGCCCTTCTAGGGCTGGTGCATACCACGCGTTCAACGCGTGGTTTTGATTTTGTATCCGCCGGGCAATGAGGAGGAGAGAGAAGAATGAACGGACTCACGATCGTGCTGATTTCCGCCGCGGTGTTTATCGTGGCCTATCTTGTCTACGGCCGATGGCTGGCCAAAACGTGGGGCATCGACCCCAAGGCGAAAACGCCCGCCTATACCCATGAGGATGGGCAGGATTATATCCCGACCCCCAAGGGCATTGTCTTTGCCCATCAGTTTTCTTCCATCGCGGGGGCCGGCCCGGTGACCGGGCCCATCATCGCAGCCGTTTTCGGCTGGCTGCCCGCCCTGCTATGGATCTTGATCGGCGGCGTGTTTTTCGGCGCCGTGCAGGATTTCACCGCCATGTATGCTTCGGTGAAAAACGAGGGCAAATCCATCGGCCTGATCATCGAGCGCTATATCGGCAAGGCCGGCAAGCAGTTGTTCCTCGCGTTTTCATGGATCTTCTCACTTCTGGTCATCGCCGCCTTTGCAGATATCGTCGCCACGACGTTCAACGGCTATAAGGCGGGCGGCGCGCTGAATACCCCGAGCGCGGCCGCGGCCTCGATTTCGATGATCTACATAGGCGGTGCGGTGCTGTTCGGGCTTTTTCTCAAATTTGCAAAACCCAAACCGGTGGTGATGTTTGTCACAGGGCTGGCGCTCTTTTTCGCCATGCTGGCGCTTGGCATCGCGTTCCCGATGTACGCGGGCAAGATGACGTGGCTGGTGATCGTTTTTTGCTATGCGTTTGTTGCGTCGGTGGTGCCGATGTGGATCCTGATGCAGCCGCGGGATTATCTGAGCGCGTATCTGCTTATTTCCATGATTATCTGCGCGGTGGCCGGCGTGATTGTCAACCGCCCGACGATGAATCTGCCCGCCTTCACGGGTTTTACCGTGGGCGGCAAGTATCTGTTCCCCACGCTGTTCGTGACCATCGCCTGCGGCGCAATCTCGGGCTTCCACAGCCTGGTTTCCTCGGGCACTTCCTCCAAGCAGATCCGCAATGAAAAGGATATGCTGCCCACCACATATGGCGCCATGCTGGTGGAATCCCTGCTGGCCGTGGTGGCCATCGTGGTGGCCGGCTCCGTCGCCACCCACGGCAAACTTCCGAATGAGACCCCGTTCGTGATCTTTTCGTCCGCAGTGGCGAATTTCCTCACCGCCATGGGGCTGCCGAAAAAAGTCGCGCTGTGTTTCATGACCATGTGTGTGTCGGCTCTGGCCCTGACGACACTGGATACGGTTTCCCGCATCGGGCGGATGTCGTGGCAGGAGCTTTTCATCGGCAGCGGCGAGAAGCCGCAGAACGCCTTTGCCAAATTCATCACCAACAAATATGTGGCGACGGTGCTGACGCTTTTCTTCGGCTTCCTGCTTTCACTGGGCGGCTACAATAACATCTGGCCGCTCTTCGGCTCGGCCAACCAGCTCCTCGGCGCGCTGGTGCTCATCGCGCTGGCCGTCTTCCTCAAGACCACCAACCGCAAGGGCTTCATGCTCTGGGTGCCGATGTTTTCCATGCTGGCCGTGACGCTCACCGCGCTGGTGATGGCTGTGGTGTCGATCTGCAAAAAGATTTTTGTCACCGGCGGCTTCCGGTTCCTGACCGACGGGCTGCAGCTCATCGTCGCCGTGCTGCTGCTGGCGTTGAGCGTGATGGTGGCTTTCCACGGTTTCTCGAGGCTTTTTGGCAAAGAAAAGCCGCAGGAGACGGCACCGGCGCCGGAATCCGTCGGGGCGGGCGCGGGCAATCCGTGACTGCCGGCATTTTGGATAGGTAAAACACACGCATTCTGTGATAAAATTGCCCGGGAACGGCTGGCCGTTCCCGGGCGGTTTTATCGTGCGGGTGACATTTCGGCCGGTCAGAAGACCTGAATATCCCGCATGATCACTTCGTCCCGCGCGGCGGTGACTTTGACCGTCAGCTGCCGGAAGGGCGGAATATCCGCAAACAGCAGCGGATTCTGTGCCTCCAGCGGGGAACACAGGGGGCATATCTTGCAGTTGCCGACGGCGGTGCCCTGGAAAAGCGGATACTGCCGTCCACCCTCGAAGTTGCCGAAGACCTGGAAACTTTCCACCCGCTGCCCCTGAGCGATGTCCTCCCGGAGCACCAGGTAGCGGAAATCCTTCCGCGGCCGGTCGAAGGTGATCGTGTATTGGGGTTGGGTGGGGTATCCGCCGGCCGCTTTTTGCACGGCGGCCGGGATGGGTGTGCCGAAATCCCGGCGGATGTGCGCGCCGAATTCGGCCAGACGCGCCGCATCCCGCTCGTCGATCCGCCCCTCCCGGTCGGGCGGTACGTTCAGATTCAGGCAGGCGTTGGAGCCGCAGGAGGCAAGATACACTTCCATCAGGTGCGCCAGCGAATGGGGCTGCTCGTTTGCGTGCCAGAACCATCCCGGCCGGATGGAGGTGTCGATTTCCGCGGGCGTGAAGGTCAGACCCTTGGAATATAAAATATTCGGGAGCGCGCCCAATTGGGCGTCGGTGTTGTAAAGCCAGGCAAGATCCCCTTCCCCCGCCAGGGGGCCGGGGCCGGTCTGCGCCGGGCTGTAGCGGCACAGCTCGCCCGGCACGACGGCCCATTCGGCGTGGCGCGCCTTGCCCGCCTCGTTGCCGCACCAGCGGATGTCGGGACCGAAGTCGTTGAAAATCACGGCATGGGGCTGATATTGCCGGATGAGCCGGATGTAACGCGGGAAGTCGTAGACCTGCTTTTTGCCGATCGGGCCTTCGCCGCAGGCGTTGTCAAACCAGACGCAGAAAATGTCGCCGTATTGGGTCAGCAGCTCGGTGAGCTGGTCGCAGAAATAATCGTTATAGGCCGTCGTGCCGTAAAGCGGGGAGTTGCGGTCCCAGGGGGAAAGATAGAATCCGAACCGGATACCGCCGCGGCGGCAGGCGTCGGCCGCCTCCTTCACCACGTCGCCGGGGAAGGGGCTGCTTTTGACGCTGTGGGCGGTGCATTTAGACGGCCAGAGACAAAAACCGTCATGATGCTTGGCAGTGAGCACCATGCCTTTGAGCCCCGCCGCGCGGATGGCCCGTACCCACTGGTCGCAGTCGAGCCGGGTCGGGCGGAATACGGATTCGTCCTCGGTGCCATTGCCCCATTCGGAATCGGTGAAGGTATTCACCCCGAAATGAATAAAGGCATACATGCCTGTTTCAAACCAGCCGAGCTGCTCCGGGGACGGTTTGACATGGGCCACTTCTTTTATAAACGGGATCATTGGGAAACCTCCGTTCTTTTCACACGCTCCCATACGGGGAATCGTCCGCTTTGATTATACCGCACGGGGGTGCCGCCGGCTATCGCGTTTGTAAATTTTATATGGGGAAAACGGAAAACGGGCCTGGCTGCGGGCGGGTGAACGGCCGGCGCCTTGTGCTCCCCGGCACCGCATGCTATACTGGGAAAAAAGACGGAGTGCGAAGATGAAACTGTCACTTAAGCAAAAGATCCTGCGGGAGCTGGAGGCAAGCCGGTCGGATGATCTTTCCGGGCAGGTGATTGCGCAGCGGCTCGGCGTTTCGCGCAGCGCCGTGTGGAAGGCGGTCAACACCCTGAGGCGGGAGGGATACCCCGTTCTTTCCGCCACCAACCGGGGCTACCGACTGGCGGAGGGGGCGGACGTCCTTTCCGCCGAAGGCATCCGGATGGAGCTGACCGGCCGGGCCGCCGCGATGCCGGTGTTTTATTACCCCACGATCGATTCCACAAACGACGAGGCCAAACGGCGTCTGGCGGCCGGGCAGACGGGCGACGCGCTGATCGTGGCCGACTCCCAGACGGCAGGCCGGGGCCGCGGCGGCCACTCGTTTTATTCGCCCCGCACGGGGGCTTATATGACGCTGATCCTCCACCCGGAGCAGAGCCTTGCGGATACCGTGTGTATCACGCTGGCCGCGGCCGTGGCGGTGACCCGTACCATCGAAGCCCTTACGGACCGGAAGCCGCAGATCAAATGGGTCAACGACATCCTGCTGGATGGGCGCAAGATGGCCGGTATCCTCACCGAAGCGGTAACCGGTTTCGAGGAGCGCCGGGTCGAGAGCGTCATCGTGGGCATCGGTCTCAACATCCGCACCACCGATTTCCCCGCGGAAATCCGGAATACGGCCGTGGCGCTGGAGCCGCGCGGCGTGACCCGAAGCCGGCTTGTGGCCGGCATCGCCAGCCGGCTCGTGGAGCTTACCTCCGACTTGGCGGAGCGATCCTTTCTGGCGGATTACCGCGCCCATTCCGTGGTGCTGGGCCGGCGGGTGCATTTTGTGCAAAACGGGCGGCTCCGGGAGGCGGTAGCCGTCGCCGTCGACCGGGACGGCGGCCTGGTCGTCGAGGATGAAGCCGGCGGTCGGCAGACGCTCCGCAGCGGCGAAGTCAGCGTGCGTCTGGACGCGGACTGACCGGCCCGGCCAGGCGTGCCGCGGCCGATCGGCAGACCTCCGCCCATTGGCAGTCGCCGCATATTGCCCCGAGCCTGCCCGGGCGGAGGATTTCACGCAGGACCGTGTCGCGGAGCACGCCCCATGGGAGCACCTGACCGTCGTGGAGCCGGCAGGCGGCGAGCACGGCTGCGTCGAAACGCCGCACCTTTTCCGATGTGTCGCACCCGCGTCCGCGGCGGTGGGGGCACAGGCGGCAGACGGTGTCGGCATCGAACGTCAGCCGCACGGGCACGGCATCCGTGAGCCGCCGGACGACCGCCTCCATGCCCCGGATGAATGCGGGCGAATATCCTTCGCCCTCGAAAAAAAGCAGGCACAGCCCGTGGTGCGGGTGCAGCTCAACGCCGGACATAGCGCGCCAGCCTCCGCACCAGCAGAATTGCCGCCGCCATTTTGGCAAGGTCGGGCAGAATAAAGGGCAGCACACACCACCCCAGCACGGTAGTCAGCGCGACGGGGCCTGTGGTGCGGGTATAGACGGCCATGAACCACAAAGTGCCCGCCGCATAGACCGCCAGAAGACCCGCCAGCATCCCCAGCGTCATGGCCGACGGCCCGGTGCCGAGCCGCCCGGTGACCAGGGCGTAGGCCGGCGGCAGCAGCAAAAAGCCCAGCAGATACCCGCCGCTCGCGCCGAAAAGCGCTCCGGCCCCGGCGGAAAAGCCCGCGAAAACCGGCAGCCCCGTCAGCCCCAGCAGCAGATAGACCGCCACGGCGAGAGTGCCCCGCCGTCCCCCGAGGAACCCCGCCGTGCAGAATACCCCGAAGGTCTGGAGAGTGAAGGGTACGACCGCGGGGATAGAAAGCCACGCGCACACGGCGATCAGCGCGGCGCACAGCGCCATCCGGGCCATGGCGTCGGTCGAAAAAGCGGAACGTTTGATGGGAGCCATATCGGCCACTCCTTTTTATGTAAGATTCTGGACGGTGACGGAATCTCTGTTACCATATCATGGCGGCGTTCAATTGTCAACCTATAATTAATTTGTGGTTGACAATATGTCTGCAAAAACACCGCTCCTGGGCGGTTATCACCCGGCGGGCGGTGTGTGTGCTTATTTACGAGCAGTGCCAGGGTCGGATTCCATCTGCCGTTTGATCCAGGCCATAAGCAGATTCACGATCTGTTCCTGCTGCCGTTCGCTGAGCGGTACGCCCTTGGGCACGCGGTACCATTTTTGCAGGCATCCCCGGCAGCAGCAGGCGCAGGCGTGCTGCGCGAGGAACACCGGGTGGCCGTGCATGGGCGTCTGCCGGCCGTCGTTCGGGATGACGGCGGGGGCCAGCCGCCGCCGGATCAATTCCCGCGCGTGACGGAGGACAGTATCCATGCCCTTGGCGCGCACATAGGCCCGGTCTTTTTCCGTCAGACGGAACCGGGCCCGGAAGGCAGAGGTCTGCAGCCGGGCCAGCGTGTCGTCGATGGTGGGCATGCCCGCGCCCCTCAGAATTTTGCCAGATAGGTAAGTATCTCGCCCGCGTGGGTGTCGGGCTTGACTTTCGGCATGACGCGCTCGATGCGGCCTTCTTCGTCGATGAGATAGGTGGCGCGCACGACGCCCATGCTCACCTTGCCATAGAGCTTCTTTTCCTGCCAGACGCCGTAGGCTTTGATTACGGCAAGCTCCGGGTCCGCCAGCAGGATGAAGGGCAGGCTGTTTTTTTCAGCGAAGCGCCGGTGGGAATCGACGCTGTCTTTGCTCACGCCGATCACGACCACGTTCCGCTTTTGGAATTCGCCGTAGGCACCGGCGAAGGCGCAGGCCTCGCGTGTGCAGCCGGGCGTGCTGTCTTTGGGGTAAAAATAGAGCACGACCTTGCGGCCCCTGAAATCCGAGAGGGAAACGGGCTTCCCATCCTTGTCGCACAGCGTGAAATCCGGCGCTTTCTCACCAACTTCCCACATGTTCGGTTCCTCCTTTGCAAAACACCAGACGGTCCGGGCCCGACTGCGCGGGGGTCAGGTGGTGCCGCAGGTCGGCCGTGCGCAGCCGCTCGTAATTCGGCCGCGCTACGGCGTCGCTGCAGCGCCAGAGGGCTTTCAGCCCGAGGTAATCCAGCTCCCGCAGGCGCCGCAGGAGCGTTTCGGCTTCGGGCAGAAAAACGGGCAGGCTGTCGGGCGCCAGCAGCTCCCGGTCCTCCCGCATCTTTTTGGCGGGGGATATGATGATACGCGTGGTTTTCTTCCGGTCAGAAACGGTTGCTTTCGGCGGGCGGCGGTTTCCGCGCCGGTGAAACGGCAGCGGCGCCCGGCAAGATGCCCGGTACGCCCCGCCTGCGGCCGAATCCGCCCCACTATAAAGTATAGCGCATTCCGCCGCCTGCGAAAAGGGCTCCGTTCCGCCTCAAGCGAACCGGAACCGTTTGAGCAGACGCATAAAGGTCAGCCGGCGGCGCACATAGGGCGAAAACCGCAGGGTGGGCTCCCGCAGACTTTCCGCAAGGCCGATGTCTTCCAGCGTGCATTTGGCGCCCGCCGCTTGTAAAAACGTCTGCAGCGTGTGTTCCTCCGGCACGGCGCGGAGCAACCTTGCAATCGCAGGTACGGAGTTTTCCAGCCGGCCGGCATCCACGGCGGCCAACGGGTCGGGTGTGTTTTCCGATTCGAAGCCCGGCAAGCGCGCCGGGCCGGCCAGACGGGCGAGTTCCTCCCATTCTTCCCCCGGCCCGGAGTAGGGCGGCAGGGAAAATGCGCCGCCGCGCAGCTTTGTTTCCGCCGCGTGATAGGCCCGGGCGGTCAGCAGCGTGCCGACTCCGACTTTTTCGCCGTGGAGCGCGTCGGTGTGGGGCGAGAGGATTTCCATTTCCCACAGGTGGGAGCAGTGGTGCTCGGCGCCCGAGGCCGGGCGGGAATTGCCCGTCATCTGCATGGCGAAGCCTGAGAGCAGCAGGCCGTACATCAGCTTTTCACAGGCCGCCGTATCCCCAAACGGGCAGCCGGTACCCAGCCGCAGCACCGTTTCCACCGCCTGCTCCTCCATGCGGCAGATGCGCTCGCAAAAATATTCCCCCGTGACCAGGCGGGCGATCTTCCAGTCGGTCAGCGCGATATATTTGCCCAGCAGATCGCCCATGCCGGCGCGCGTCAGGCGCTCGGGTGCCCGGGCGATAACGGCGCTGTCGGCCACCACGGCCACCGGCGGTACGCTGGGGAAGGTCTTTTTATACCCGCCCCACGTCATGGCCGCCACGGAGGATACGAAGCCGTCCACGCTGGCGGCGGTGGGCACGCTGATGAAGGGGATGGATTTCTGCGCGCCCACGAACCGCGTGATGTCGTGGATCGTGCCCGAGCCCACCGCCAGCAGGCCGCCGCAGCCGCCCGGCAGCCGCTCGATGAGCCGGGCGACGCCGCGCTCGTCGGCGTGGAGGTTTTCGGCGGGCAGCACGACGGGCCTTGCCTGCGGCAGCAGCGTGCAGACCCGCCGCCCGGCGGCTTCATAGGTGTTTTCGTCGCACACGACCACGGGGTGCTCCCAGCCCCGGTAAAACGGGGCGGCGAGTAAGCGGGGGAGCTTTTCCAGCGCGGCGGGCTCGAGCAGGATGTCGTGAGCGGAAATGCGGTGCTCCTGCCCACAGGGGCATGGCCCCGCCAGACTTTGAGGGTTCAGTTCCATGGCCCGCTCACCCCTCCCGGCTCTCGGGCGTTTTCTGCCCGTAATAGGCGTGGGGCCCGTGCTTGCGCAGAAAGTGTTTATCCAAAAGCTCCCGCTGCATCGGCCCGGCGTGGGGAGCAAGCACCCGGGTATGCCAGGCCGTCATGGCGACTTCTTCAAGCACGACGGCGTGATAGACGGCCTCGCGGCAGTCCTTGCCCCAGGCAAAGGGGCCGTGAGAATGCACCAGCACGGCGGGCACCGCCAGGGGATCAATGCCGCCCGTACGGAATGTTTCCACGATGACGTCGCCGGTGGCCTTCTCATAGGCGCCGCCGGTGGCCGTGCCGATCTCTTCGGGCGTCATTTTACGCGTGCAGGGCACTTCGCCGTAAAAATAATCCCCATGGGTGGTGCCGTAGGCGGGCACGCCGCGGCCGGCCTGAGCCCAGACGGTGGCCCAGCGCGAGTGAGTATGCACGATGCCGCCCACGCCGGGGAAGCTGCGGTAGATCACCGCATGGGTGGCCGTGTCGGAGGATGGGTTTAGATCCCCTTCCACTTTGCGGCCCTCCAGATCGCACACCACCATATCGGCGGGCTTTAGCGCGTCATAAGGCACGCCTGAGGGCTTGATGACGAAAAGACGGCTTTCCGGGTCGTAGCCCGACACGTTGCCCCATGTGAAAACGACCAAGCCGTGCCGCGGCAAATCGAGATTTGCCTGCCACACCTGTTTTTTAAGCTCTTCGAGCATGATTCCGATCTCCTTTACCGCTGCAGTTTCCAGACCGCGTCGTTCCAGTAAAGCTCCTTGCGCAGCGCGTCGATTTGGGTGTCCGCGCCGATATGAATGAACTCGATGCCGCAGATTTCCGCAAAATCGTGCAGCACCTCGGCCGTCAGTTCGAAACTCAGCACGCTGTGATGGGCGCCGCCCGCATAGATCCAGGCTTCCGCACTGGTTTCAAGATCGGGCAGCGGTTTCCAGACCACCGGGGCGACCGGCAGACGGGGCATGTCGCGGTCCGGCTCCCGGCAGACGACGTCGTTGACGATCATGCGGAAACGGTCCCCCATATCCACGAGGGTGGCCAACACCGCGGGGCCGGTCTTTGACCGGAATTTCAGCCGGGCCGGGTCCTCGCGGCCGCCGATGCTCAGCGGGTGCACCTCGATGCGCGGCTTGTCGGCCGCAAGCGTCGGGCAGACCTCCAGCATGTGGCTGCCCATATTCAGACCGTTTTCCGGGTCGAAATGATAGGTGTAATCTTCCATAAAACCGGAGCCGCCGCGGCGGTCGGCGGTCATCTGCTTGATGATCCGGCACAGGGCGGCGATTTTCCAGTCGCCCTCGCCGGCGAAGCCGTAGCCCTGCGCCATCAGATCCTGCGCCGCCAGGCCGGGCAACTGCCGCAGCTGCTGCAGATCCTCAAAATTGGTGTGGAAGGCGCCGAAATGCCCGCGCTCCATGAATTTCCTGAGCGCGACCTCTTCCCGGGCCTGATAGCGCACCGAGTCGATGCGGTCGGTGGCAAAATCGTAGCGGGCGGAGTAATCCGCCATCTGGGCGTCGATCTCTTCGGGTGTGACGGCCTCCACCTCGCGGATGATGTCGCCCACGCCGTAATAGTCGATCTGCCAGCCCAGACGCATTTCCGCCTCGACTTTGTCGCCGTCGGTCACGGCCACCTCGCGCATGTTGTCGCCGATGCGCAGCACCCGCAGCCGTCGGCCTTCCAGCGCGCCCACGGACGCCCGCATCCACTGTGCGACCCGCCCGCGGATCCCGGCATCCTGCCAGTAGCCGGCGACGACCTTCTGACGCAGCCGCATGCGCGCCGCCATATAGCCGAATTCCCGGTCGCCGTGGGCCGACTGGTTGAGATTCATGAAATCCATGTCGATGGTATCCCACGGGATGTCGCGGTTGAACTGGGTATTCAGGTGCAGCAGCGGCTTTTGCAGTGCCGAGAGCCCGCGGATCCACATTTTCGCAGGCGAAAAGGTGTGCATCCAGACGATAACGCCAGCGCATTCCGGGTCGGCGTTGGCCGCCGTCAGCGCCGCGCAGATCTCGTCGGGGTTGCGCACGACCGGTTCCCACCGGAGCGTGCAGGGAATATCCGCCGCCGCGTTCCAGGCCTCCACAATGGCACGGCTGTGGGCGTCGACCGTGCGCAGCACATCCTCGCCGTACAGATCCTGGCTGCCCACCACGAAGCGAAAGGTGTATTTTTTCAGCGCGTCTTTCATCTTGCATATTCCTTTCCCGTCATACGGCCACGCAGCCGGGGCTCACCGCGCGTCGCGCAGCGCCTTGAGCCGTTTCATCACATCGTTGGCACCCCGCCCGAAATAGTCGTGGAGCGTACGGTATTCGGCAAAAAGCCGGTCGTAGACCTCCGCGTTTTCCGGGATGGGGCGGTAGACGGTGTCTTTCACACGGCCCATGCGGCGCGCCGCCTCAAAGACGTCGTCGTAACCGCCGGCCGCCGTGCCTGCCGCCTTGGAAGCGAAAATGGCCGAGCCCAGCGCCGGGCCCTGCCGCGAGCCGGCGATGCGGATAGGCATGCGCAGCACATCGGCATAGATCTGCATGGTCATGGGGTCCTTTTGACTGATGCCGCCGGAGGCGTAAAATTCTTCCACCGGCACCCCGTACTCCCGGTAATTTTCCACAATCATCCGCGTGCCGTAGGCCGTGGCCTCGATCAGAGCCCGATAGATTTCCTCCGGCTTTGTCTGGAGCGTCATGCCCAGCATCATGCCGGTCAGATCCACGTCCACCAGCACGCTGCGGTTGCCGTTCCACCAGTCGAGCGCCAGCAGCCCGCTCCGGCCGGGCCGGAGAGCCTGAGCCTTCTCGCGCAAAAAGAGGTGAATGTCTTTGCCCTCCCGCCGGGCCTGTGCGGCGTAGGCGGCCGGCAGGCAGTTTTGGATAAACCACGCGAAATGGTCGCCCACGCAGGATTGGCCCGCCTCGTAGCCGAAATAGCCGGGGAGCACGCCGTCTTCCACCACCCCGCACATGCCGGGCACCTGTTTTTCCTCGGTGCCCATCATGATGTGACAGGTGGAAGTGCCCATGATGGCAAGCATCTTGTGGGGCCCGTCGATGCCCACGGCGGGTATGCAGACGTGGGCGTCCACGTTGCCCACGCTCACGGCCGTGCCGGGCATCAGCCCCG
Source organism: Bacillota bacterium (assembly GCA_023391835.1). GTDB lineage: Bacteria > Bacillota > Clostridia > Oscillospirales > Ethanoligenentaceae > JAEWAE01. The sequence goes on along the minus strand of JAEWAE010000003.1, from coordinate 7,447 downwards.
TGAGCTTCGCGGCCTCCGGGGTGATGCCGCCCGCCCGCTCGCCCAGCGGGGTGATGGTGCGCGACAGCTTTTCATCCACCACATGCTCCATCCGTGGATCCAGCGCCCGGAAGAAGTCGTCGGAAGGGAAGCCTGCGCGTTTATTCCACATTTCCTTATAGCCCGCGGTGCAGGAATTGCGCGTTTCCCGCCCGCAGAGCTGCCAGACGATCCAATCCGCCGCCTCGATCCAGCGGTCGGCGGCCGCGTAAATCTCCGGTGCCTCGTCGAGCACCTGCCACAGCTTGGGGATGGCCCACTCGGAGGAAATCTTGCCCCCATAGTTGGCAAGCCATCTTTCCCCGCGGGCCCGGGCGATTTCATTAAGCCGGGTGGCTTTATCCTGGGCGGCGTGATGTTTCCACATCTTCACATAGGCGTGGGGATTATGGGCAAATTCGGGCAAAAAGCACAGCGGTGTGCCGTCCGTCCTGACCGGCAGCACCGTGCAGGCGGTGAAATCCGTGCCGACGCCGATGACGTCCCGCGCCGACACGCCGCTTTCCCGCAGCACGGCCGGAACGGTGCGGGCGAGTACGTCCAGATAGTCCTGTGGGTGCTGCAGCGCCCAGTCGGGGCCGAGGGGGGTGCCGTCCCACAGCTCCCGGTCCATCACTCCGTGGGGATAGTCGCAGACCGCGGAGGCAATCTCCTCGCCGGTCTTTGCGTCGACCAGCACCGCGCGGCCGGAAAGGGAACCGAAATCGATGCCGATGGTGTATTTCATATGGTCAGCCTCTTTTCCGTTTGCCGCGGCGGAGCCGGTGCGCCGCGGGAGCGGGATTTTTGCGGTGGGCTCCGCGGGCACCGTTCCCGGCGGCCAGCGGGGCCCGTCATGTCCGTACAAGTTTATGTAAAAAATATCCGGCTTCTATCTCAGACTATAGCATATCCGCCTAAAATATGCAAGACAGGCCCGTCGTTTTATGAAAAAGCGGCACAATACCTTCCGTCGGCGCCGCGCATTGCCGGCGGACTTTTCGCGCGGGCGGCGCAGCCGGCAAGTTGTTCGTGCAGTTGGGCCAGAATCAATGCGGGGAGCTTTACACCCGGCGGGGCTCCCACAGCTTACTTTTCCACACTTTCCACCGGGTTATCCACATATGGTACAAGCCATGGTGAAAAATTCAATATGTAGTATTATTAATCGATCCATTATCGCCGGGGGTGAAAAACGCGGCCTCCAGCATCGCGCACAGCGCGTGGTACACAGGCAGATGCAGCTCCTGGACCCGGTAGGTTTCCCGTTCCGGCACACGGATGACCGCGTCGCAGAGCTCCGCCAGCTTCCCGCCGGCACTTCCGGCAGGGCGCGGAATCAGGAATTGCTCAGTCTGAGCAGACGGACGCCATGGGGCGGAACCTCCAACCCGTCTGACATGTCGACGGGTGTGTGGGTCCACAGATCGAAAACAGTCCCTGCGGGGCGGAATTCTTCCGGCAGCGACGGGCACAGCCCGGCCGCACCAAGGTTGAAAAGCCCCAGGTACCGGCAGCCGTTGCCCTGTGCCGTCCACAGCTTCAGATCCCCTCGGCCCGGCAGGGGCCGCCCGCCGTGGGAGGTGCGCTGGATGCGCAGCACATCGTCGTTGGTCAGGAGGGAAAGGGTCCACGTATCCATGCCCCGCATCTCGCCGCCGAAAAACAGCGGCGAACGGAACAGACACCACAGCGACAGCATGGTGCGCTGCTCGTCCGGTGTTAGCCGGGTCGTGCGGTCGCCGGCACCGTGCTCACACGAGCGTATGCCGATATGCCCCAGGGGCAGCATGTCGGCGTCGGGCCACCGGCCGGGCGTGGGCCGGGCGCTCCAGCCGGCGCAGACGTCGAATGCGGCCGCCAGTTCGTCCCAGGTGTCCCACAAATCGTCCGTGATGCGCCACATGTCGGCGTGGCGGGCCAGATGCCCGGCCTTTTCCAGCGGGGCCGGCCCGGGGGAAAGGCTCAGCACCATCCGGCGGCCGCTGTGTCGGATGGCCTGAGCGATTGCCTCGATCTCGCCGCCGCAGTAATGGCCCGGTGCAATAAAATTATAGGCGGCGTCGTCCACCTTGACAAAGTCGACGCCCCACGACGCATAGAGCGCGAAAAGCGAGTCGTAGTAGGCCTGGGCCCCGGGGCGCGAAGTATCCACGCCATACATGTCGGTGTTCCACGCACAGATCGAGCAGGGGTGGGCGATGTCCCGCGCGCGGGCGGAGGTGCCGGCAAGCGGGGTGTTGCAGTGGACAGCCTGACGGGGGATGCCCCGCATGATGTGGATGCCGAATTTGAGCCCCATGGCGTGGATATCGTCCGCAAGCGGGCGGAAACCCGCGCTGCCCGCCGCCGAGGGGAAACGGTTGACGGCGGGCATCAGGCGGGAAAAGGCATCCATTTCGAGCGGGGCAAAGGGATGATACCGGGAAGAATCGGCGGTCGGCTCATACCACTGGATGTCGACGATCACATATTCCCAGCCGTGGGGCCGGAGCCGGTCGGCCATGAAGCGCGCGTTGCCGCGCACCTCCTGCTCCGTCACGCTGGCACCGTAACAGTCCCAACTGTTCCAGCCCATGGGGGGCGATCCGGCGGCTTTACTCATTCAAGGGTTCTCCCTTCACCCGGCGTGCCGTGTGTGGCACGACGCAAATTTAATTGCCAAATATTCCGATTGGGCGTACAATAAGATATACTATTTAAGAATTGTCTAAAACAGTCGGAGGAAGGACACCATGATCGAACTCAACGAGGCCGGGAATATTCAGCGGCTTGCGAAGGCGCTGAATTCGGTGCTGCGTCTTGAAATCATCCGGCTGCTCAGCCCGGACCGCAAGTATAACATCGACGAGCTGGCCGGGCTGCTGCATGTCACAAATGGCGCCATGACGGCTCACATCCGCCAGCTTCAGGAGGCCGGCATACTCGACATCGAGCTTGCCTCCGGCCGGCGGGGCTCCCAGAAAATCTGCCGACTCAGGGAAAACAGCTTTCTCATCCGTCTGGTGGGCGACAGCCGTGCATCCGGCTCCTACGAGACCGAGCTCCCGGTGGGCGGCTACTGTCGCTATCGGGTGCAGCCCACATGCGGCATTTCCACGGCGGATTCGCTGATCGGCGAAGTGGATGACCCGCGCTATTTCGCCGACCCGTGCCACAGCGAGGCGGGCATCCTCTGGCTGGCCCACGGCTTTGTGGAATACCGCATCCCCAATTATATGAAGGCGGATCAGCGCCTGGCGCGGCTGCAGTTGTCGTTTGAGATCTCATCCGAGGCGCCGGGGTACTGCAACGACTGGCCCAGCGACATCCACTTCTCGATCAACGGCCTCCCCATGGGATTCTGGACAAGCCCCGGCGATTTCGGCGGGCGAAAGGGCCTGTATACGCCCGCCTGGTGGCTGAAGGGCTGGAACCAGTACGGCCTGCTCAAGTGGCTGGAAGTGAACGACGAAGGCACTTTTGTGGATGGCGGCCGCATTTCCGACACGCGCATCGGCGACTTGGGCATCGGCTTCGCGGGGGAAATCCTTTTCCGTCTTGAAGTCCCCGACACGGCGCGCCACCCGGGCGGCATGACGCTTTTCGGCCGGGGGTTCGGCAACTATAATCAGGGCATCCGCGTGTGCATGGATTGCGAGACCCTGCCGGGGGCCGCCGCACCCCGATAATCCGGATGTACAGAGCCCCGGGGGCTTTGGTGAGCTCCCGGGGCGTACGCATACGGTTTTTCAGTCGACGGTGAGTTCCATCACCGCGCAGGCGGGCAGGCGGATGGTAAAACCGTCGTCCGCACGGCTCACTCCGTCGTAATCGGCGGCTTGCACCGTGTCGGGCGCTTCGAAGGTGTTGCATGTATCCATCGTCCCCTGCACGATCCGGGCGCGAAAATCCCCGGCGGCGCGCCCGGCCAGGTGCAGGCGGATATCCTGCGGCTGGGAGGCCGACAGGTTGCACAGTGTCACATGGATATGCCCCTGCGCGTCGACGGAGGCCGACTCGTGCACGGCGGGCAGGGTGTGCTCGGCCGACACGATGGAGGGCGTGTCGATAAAGCTGCCCAGCAGCGTCGCATCCTGATGGCACTGGTACAGGTCGAATACATGGTAGGTGGGCGTGCACAACATCTGCGCCCCGTCGGTGAGGATCACCGACTGCAGCACGTTGATCATCTGAGCAATGTTGGCGACGCGCACCCGGTCGCTGTGCTTGTTGAAAATATTCAGTGTGACGCCGGCCACCAGCGCGTCGCGCATCGTGTTCTGCTGATACAGGAAGCCCGGGTTGGTGCCCGGCTCCACGTCATACCAGGAGCCCCACTCGTCCACCACCAGCGCGACCCGTTTTTCGGGGTCATATCGGCTCATGATGCCGTCGTGGCGCGTGACGATGGCATCCATCCGCAGCGCCCGGGCAAGCGTGTCGTAATATTCCGGCTCGTCAAACCGGGTGGCGGAGCGCTGACCGGCCGGCTGGCCGGGGACGGTATAATAGTGCAGCGACAGTCCGTCCATGAAGCGTCCGGCCATGCGCATGAGGGTGTCGGTCCACTCGTAATCTTCCCCGCTGGGGCCGCAGGCAATTTTGTAAATGCGGTTGTCGCCGTAATTGCGCACATAGGTCTGATAGCGGCGGTATTCGTTGGCGTAATAGTCGGGCAGCATGTTGCCGCCGCAGCCCCAGTTTTCGTTGCCTACGGCGAAATACTTCATGTGCCAGGGGTCTTTCCGGCCGTTCTGCCGGCGTAAGTCCGCCATGGGCGAGCGGCCGTCGGAGGTTATGTATTCCACCAACTCGTTCATTTCCGCCACGGTGCCGCTGCCGACGTTGCCGTTGACATAGGGCTCGCAGCCGAGCTGCCGGCACAGCTCGAAAAATTCGTGGGTGCCGAAGCTGTTGTCTTCCACCACTCCGCCCCAGTGGGTGTTGATCATCTTTTTGCGGCTTTCCAGCGGGCCGATGCCGTCTTTCCAGTGGTATTCGTCGGCAAAACAGCCGCCCGGCCAGCGCAGGATCGGTACGTGGATTTTCCGCAGCGCCTGCACCACGTCGCAGCGGATGCCGTGTACATTCGGAATGGGTGAGTTGGCGCCGACAAACAGCCCGCCGTAGATGCACCGGCCCAGATGCTCGGAAAATTGGCCGTAGATTTCCTTCGAAATGGTCGTCTTGCGTTCCCGCGCATTGACGTAATAATCGATCAAGCCGTTTTCCCTCCATTTGTTTTAGAATTGCATAAAATATTTTAGACTAGCACTATTATATCATAGCGGAGCGGCGGTTTTCAATGGGAAATCGGGGAATGAAATACGATTGTGATCGAGAAGATCGAAAAAGTGCATTGCTATAAAAAGAAATGTTGCGTCTGCCTAGGGCGGGCAGACGCAACATTCCAAAATATCTTAGAAGCTGCATTCACAAGCAAAAATATGACAAATCGGTATGTGAAAAAAGAGGAGAAGCAAAACGGACTCTCAACGGCGCCATTTACCGCATGGCTCTCCAGCCTATTCGGCTTCGACAGTCCGTAGTTTCTATCGGCGTACCTGAATCAGCGGCCTTGGGGAGCAGCATCTGGCGATAAAAACACGCGAAGAAGCGAGGCGTCAGGCAAATCGAGCTATGGAATCATCAATTTTCAGAGCGCCAAGACCGTGGCCGCAAGCTATGCGGCAGGGCCTCCATCCGGGCTCGGGAGGCTCTGCCATGCTTTTTCCACATGACTGCAGGCAAGATACGTACTTTTCTCGGATTCCGGGCAGCAGTCCAGTCGGACTCCACGGACGTTTTTCAGGGCCACGACGGGCAGACCAGGGCGGGCCGCCTGCCCGGATATTCCGTCCAGCCAGAGGTTGACCGCATTCTCACACTGTACCAGATGGCTCCAATGCTTTGACTCCGGGGCCGCCCAGGAAACGACTACGTCCCATACGGTGAGCCCCCGGACGTGATTGCCGTATATGGCGGGATTGTCGTGGGCAAAGACCTGATCTTCCGGCGGTTGGATGTCGAACCAGCCACCCTCCAGGCCGGAGACCATCCGAAATCGCATTTGCAGTCCCTCCAGACAGATATCCTCGAGGGGGCTTTCCGCAGTCCCTTGCAGAAACACGCTGTTTTCGCACTCGGCCAATATGTGGCAGACTCTCACGCGCCGGATCTTGCCGGGGAATCGACCCGGTTGACGGCAGGCGGCCGATAAGAATATCGGTTCCCCCTTGCCCCACCAGTCCCGGACCCGGTCTCGATGGGGTGCGCCGCGGAACATGCGGGTTTCTATTACCAGATTTGCAATCAGAATATTTTCCACGATACCGCCGTCCCGCACCCAGATGCCGACGCCGCGGTTCGATTGCCGGATGACACACCCGGTGACCACACAGTCGCGGATCGGGCCGAATGTCTCGGTTCCGATTTTGACCGCCGACCCGCGGGAAATCAGAGTGCAGCCGGAAACGACAATGTTTTCACATCCGCCGTATTGTAGGGCGGCGTTGCGGGTTGCCTTGATGACAATGGCGTCGTCGCCCCCCTCGATGTGACACTCTGAAATCCGCACGTCTTGGCATGCGTCCGGATCGATTCCGTCGTTATTCGCACCGCGCCGATTATTCAGAATATGAATTGCATGGATCACAACATGTCGGCACCCGATCAGGTGCACCGTCCATTCCGAGGACTGGCGCAGCGTGACATCTTCCAGCCGTACGTTACGGCACCCGCGGAAATAGCACATCTGGAACCGCATCTCTGCCGGCAGCAGAGGGTATTCGGAAACGCCGTCGTCCCGTTCCATCTGAAGGTCGCCCCTGCCGAAGATTTCCCCGTAACCGGCCACAGATATGTTTTCCGCATCTACGGCTCCGATAAAATAACCGGTTTTGGAATCAACATAGTCGGCATCCACCTTGAAATCCGTCGGATGGGTACTGGCCAGCAGCACCGCGCCGGCATCCAGAAAAAGACGGACATTGCTTTTGAGCCGAATCGACCCGCTCAGATAATGGCCGGCCGGAATGGTCACCGTTCCGCCTCCGTCCTGCCAGCATGCATCGATTGCTCTTTGAATATTTTGGGTGTCGGGGGTCACGCCGTCACCGACCGCTCCGAAATCCCGGACGCTGCAGTTGCCCATTCGGCCTGCTCCTTTCCATATATCCGCTCATGCTGTGTTACGACTTGGCAGCTCATTCCGCCGGCCGGATGACAGGCACGGCCTCGCCCGCGGCCTGCATGCGTTTTTTCAGCCGCCGGGCCATTTCGGCCCGCACGGAGGCGTATTCGGGCGCCCGCACCAGGTTACGGCGCTCCCACGGGTCGTTTGCCAGATCGTACAGGAAATCCTCGGTGTAATGGTCGCTGCCCGCGTCCAGCACACCGTCCCGGTCGGCCGCCCGTACGGAATATTTCCACCGGGCGGTGCGTACGG
>JAEWAE010000068.1 GCA_023391835.1 Bacillota bacterium | reverse complement strand
CCGCTTTAGCGGCGGCCTGTAAAGATAATGCGGTTGGCAGATTTTTTCAATGCGTCTTAAGACGCATGTCAGTAATATGCCCTTCTAGGGCTGGTGCATACCACGCGTTCAACGCGTGGTTTTGATTCGAGCGGCGGCAAGCGGCGGCGGACTCTGTACAAATCCGCCGGATTATAGTATAGTAATAGTATCCAAAAGGGTACTTAGTCCCGCCCGGCCCGATCCTTCAGAATAACGTCGCTGAGGAATGCGCCGATAATCGTGGTGCCCAGCACCGACACGGCGGCGTCTTTTGCCCCCTTGGCGCAGGAAAGCACGGCGATGATGTTGCCGAATCGGCCGGCCATGGTGTCGAAAAGCACGGCCATGGCAATCAGCCCCGCCGTCAGGAGCAGGCCGTTTTCCAGCACCCGGCGGGTGAAGGGTTCCAGTTTCTTGGCATTTTCACAGATGGTATGTAATAGATCATGCATGTGTGTACGCTCCATTCCCGCCGCAACCGGCGCATGATATCTCTGATACCATCGTAACACGTCCGGTCGGGCGGTGCAATGCCAAATTTCTGGAATAAGATGCGGCGGCCCCGCACGGGGCGGAAAGCGGGTGAGCAGATGCGGGTCGGCATATCCACCGCCTGCCTGTATCCGATGGAAACGGAACGGGCGTTGGAACGGATGATCGCACAGGGCTTCCGCTGCTTTGAGGTCTTTTTCAACACCGAGAGCGAGCTGGAGCCCGCGTATGTGGCGCATCTGTACGATCGGGTGCGGCGCGCGGGCGGTCAGATCCTCTCGTATCATCTGTTTACCGCGGCGTTTGAGCCGATGCTGTTTTTTTCAGATTATCCGGCCCGCTTTGACGATGCCCTTGCGCTTTACCGACGCTGGGCGGCGGCCGTCGCCCCCACAGGCGCGCGGGTGGCGGTGCTCCATGGCGCGCGCAAAGACAGCCGGCTTCCTCTGGCGGAATATTGCCGCCGCTTTGTGCGCCTCGCCCATGCGCTGAGGGAAGAGGGCATTACCCTCGCACAGGAGAATGTGGCCCGCTGCCTCAGCGGCCGGGTGGAAACCATCCGCCGGATGCGGGAGCTGGCCGGTCCCGGAGGCATGCGCTTCGTGCTCGACACCAAGCAGGCCCTGCGCGCAGGGGAAGACCCGCTTGCCATGCGGGAGGCAATGGGCGGGGACCTGGTGAACGTGCACATCAGCGACAGCGCACCCGCTCACGACTGCCTGCTGCCCGGCGCCGGCCGGATGGATATTCCCGCTTTGCTGGCCTCGCTGCACCGCGGCGGGTACGACGGGGCGCTGACCATAGAGGTTTACCGTGGTGATTATGGTGCCGAGGAAGAGCTCGGGGCTTCCGGCCGGTGGCTTGATTCGCTTATTAAAAAATGACTGACATTCCAACGAAATCGACAAAATAGCCCGTAATCCGACAATTGTCGAGGTGGATTTACAGATATTGTGAGTCGATCAATAGAATGCTACCAAATATAGTGCCGAATATTCGGCTGCCATTTGGAATTTTATACGATATTCCCACTTTTATTCCCCCGTTTTTGTCAGTATAATCATAGTTGTTTGATTTTATTGCGGGGGGGAAGTATGTTGCAGACGTTCACAGATTTTTATCCGGCTTCACAGCAGACCATCGCAGCCGGAACAGAAACCCGGATGAAGCTAGCATATACCCTGATTACCGGCGACTATGGGGGCGGCGAGCTGCCGCCATATACCGCATACGGAATCGAGATCCGGCTGAGCCGGCCGGGAAAAAAGACCGAGGTCGCCCGGGTGGAGGATATCACCACCGACCGGGCCGAGGCGGATAGACTTCTGGCGTTGCTGCGGCGCAATGACGTGACGCCCGTGACTCTGCAGGACGTGATCGAAGACACGCTGGGCGTATGACCCCGCCGAAGGGGCAGAGCGGCGCGTGTTTCTTTCCGGCCGGCGGCGGGAATCGGCTGACCGTCGGAAAGGAACAGGTGAATCAAATGAAATGCCCGTTTTGCGGCTGTGAGGAGAGCCGCGTGGTGGATTCCCGTCCGACGGAGGGGGATCGCATCCGTCGGCGGCGGGAGTGTGTCGGCTGTTTGAAACGTTTCACAACCTATGAGATTATCGAGAGCCTGCCGTTGGTGGTCGTCAAAAAGGACAAATCCCGCCAGACCTTTGATCGGAATAAGCTGCTCGGCGGGCTGCTGCGGGCCTGCGAAAAGCGCCCGGTGCCCTTGGAGGTACTCGAGCGCGCGGTGGATGAGATCGAGACCAGCCTGCAGAATTCCCTCGACCGGGAGGTCACTTCCCAGCGCATCGGCGAGCTGGCCATGGATAAGCTCAAGGGCATTGACGAGGTGGCCTATGTGCGCTTTGCCTCGGTGTACCGGCAGTTCCGTGACATCAACACGTTTATGGATGAGCTGTCGAAACTGCTGCATGACAATGGGGTCGGGCAACCCAAAGATGGAAAAAGGCCCGGCTAAAGGATATTGTCGAGGCTGAAACGCTCGGATTCCCAAAGATGGTGCAACTGGACGGAAAGACTTTCCGCCTCTGCGTCGAAATCGCCGTCCTCACCGTGGCTAAGGTAAGCCGGCAGCCGGGCAGCCGACAGATTGACCACATCCAGCTCGCTGTGCTTGACAAACAGCGCCAGCACCATCCGGCTTTTTTCCCACTTCTTGCAAAAAGCAGTTACCTGACGGCCGGCGTCCTCGGCCCGCCCGGCTTCGACGGATTGATCCGCCTGAATGACGAGGTCACGCATGGAGTCGGTCGTCCGCCGCAGGTAGTGCTGCATGAAAATGAGGAATATCGGTATCAGCAGTAAAATGGCCACGGCCACTTTCAGTCGTTTCATTGCCGTCTTCTTTCCGCCGTCCTCTTTGCCGGGCGGCGGAAAGAAGACGGCTTTTTTGGTGATGCAAATGTATTTTCCAAATAAATGATAGATGTGTGACCGTGGTACGGCAAATAAATCCGGATTTATTGCCGTAACCGAAATAAGCCTTGCGTCGGGGACTCCTCCAACGGCTTAATGCAACGGGCCCGCGCCGCATGTGCAAACGCTTCATGCGCGCATGCCCTTGTGAATCCTTTGGGGCACGCGACAAGCCGCAAATGGAGGTTTTGCCCGCCGGGTTTGTCAGCCGTCGTCTTTTTCAGGCCGGGCGGCCTTCTGGGCTCGCAGGGCGTCCTTTGGGATGAGGATGGTTTTGCCGGCGCTGTCCACCGTCAGCAGGAACACCTGGTCGAGCGTCAAATGCTGGGTGCCGAGCTGGGTGTTCAGCCAGGCGGTATCCTTGCCGGCTTCCTGCAAAGAGTTTTCCAAAAGAAAGCCGTCGGTGACGATGGTGACCGGCAGCCCGCCGTCGGGCGGGGAAATATGCATCATCCCGGCCGTCAACGGCTGCTCCGGCGCCTTGGGGAACACGCTGAGCTTGCCGTTTGTCTCGAGCACGGCGAAGTCGATGGCATCGACGTTCATGTAGCCCGCCAGGCGCAGCTCTTCCATCAGGTCATCCACCGTGTAGCGCAGCCGGTGCATTTCCGCCTGGTCGATCTGGCCGTTGAGGATGAGGATACTGGGCCGGCCGGAAATGGCCCGGCGGATGCGGGGGCTGACCAGCGTCAGCGAGGAAAGCACGATTTCACAGGAAATCAGCGTCAGTACGGGGATGACCCCGCTCAGCAGCGGGATGCCCGGGTCCTGCATGGGGATGGCTGTCAGCTCGGAAATAAGGATGGCGACCACAAATTCGGAGGGCTGCAGTTCCCCGATCTGCCGCTTGCCCATCAGACGCATGGCGCCCACGACTATCACATAGAGCACAATGGTGCGGATAAACGATACGCCCACCGCTGGACCGTCCTTTCGTGCAGATTGGGAGCCCCGTCCGCTCCGCCCTGGCGGCGCGGACGAAGCTTCCATTCACTTCCGGATTATCATGCGCCTCCGCGATGGCGAATATACGTTTTTTACCGCAACGAGGTGGATGAATCGCCGGGGCTGTGGTAATATTGATACATAGTGTAATTTGGCATGGGAAAGGCGGCAAGACGGTATGCGTACGGCTGTGATCGATCTGGGCTCCAATACGGTGCGGATGACGGTATATGACGGCACCGAAGCGGGCTTTACACCCATCCTCAGCCAGAAGGAGGTGGTGGGCCTCATCGGGTATACGGAGGACGGCATGCTCACGGAAGACGGAATTCTTCGTCTGACCGAGGCCATCCGCGGTTTCAGGGCGACGGGCGGCGCCGTGCAGGTGCAGCGGTACGGCTGCTTCGCCACGGCGGGGCTGCGGGCGGTGCGCAACGCCGACGAGGTGGTGCGCCGCATCCAGGCCGAAACGGGCGTGGAAGCCCGCGTCATCGGCGGTGAGGAAGAGGCCCGGCTCGACTATGCCGGCGCCTATCGGCCCGCCGGGCTGGGCCGGGGCCTTGTGGTGGATATGGGCGGCGGCAGCACCGAGTTGATCCGCTTCGACGGGGAAAAAGCCCTCAACACCGTGAGCCTGCCCTTTGGCAGCCTGCTGCTTTTCCGGCGGTTCGTGGGGGGCATTCTGCCCGGGGAAAAGGAACTCAGGCATATCCGGCATTTCGTGCGCAAACAGCTCGGGTGTGTGGAATGGCTCCCGGGCTGCGCCTCCCACGCATGCCTGATCGGTGGCACGGCCCGGGCCGTCGCGCGGCTCCATCGGGAAATTTTCGGCCGGGAGCACGACCCGCTCCAGGGCTATACCTTCGACGCGGGCGACCTGCGGGCGATGATCCGGACGCTCGGCGACAAAAAAAGCGCCGCTCGGCTGCTGACCCGGGTGGTGCCCGAGCGCATCCACAGCATCCTGCCCGGGATGACGGGGCTTTTGCGCATCGCGGGGACGGCCGGCTGCGCCACGCTTTCCATCAGTCTCACGGGAGTGCGGGAAGGCTACCTCCAGCAATATATGGGAGGGGAGGATACCCCGGATGCCGGAACTATACTTTAACCGCGAGCTTTCGTGGCTCAAATTCAATGAGCGCGTGTTGGAAGAAGCCTGCCGGGAAGAGACGCCCCCTCTGGAACGGCTCAAATTCGTCGCCATCTTTTCGTCGAATCTCGACGAATTTTACATGGTGCGGGTGGGCAGTCTGCTGGATCAGAGTCTGGTCAAGGGGGGGCGGGACAATAAGACCGGCATGCTCCCCCGGGAACAGATCGACGCCGTCAACCGTGCGGTCACCGATCTTTACCCCACCCGCGACAACGCCTATTTCAGCACGATGGAATCCCTCATGCCGCTGCTGCCTGCGCACACGTCGTTCCGCAATTTGGATGGCGGCGAGCGCCGGGTGGTGAAGGCCTGGTTTGAGATGGAGGTGCTGCCGCTGCTTTCCCCCCAGATCATCGACGCGCGCCACCCCTTCCCCCATCTGGAAAACCGGGCCGTCTATGTGGGAGTGCGGCTGAAATCGCGGGATTCCAAACTTTTCGGCATCATTCCCATGCCCCACGAAGTGCCGCGGCTTTACCACTGCCGGGGCGGGCAGGCCTTTTTGCTGCTGGAAGACATCGTGCGGCGGTATGCCGACCTTGCCTTCGGGGCCTACGGCGTGGAGGGCAAGGCGCTTTTCCGCGTGACGCGCAACGCCGACATGAATATCGGCGAAGGCGTGTTCGACGAGGATGTGGATTACCGCGAATACATGCAGGAAATCATCCGCAAACGCAGCAAGCTTTCCCCCGTGCGGCTGGAAACCGACAGCCTGGGCGACACCGAGCTGGCGGCGTTTTTTCTGACCCGACTGGGGCTGGATGCGCGCCAGTGTTTCATCAGCAAGGCCCCGCTGGATATGAGCTTTGTCTGGCAGATGGAAGAGAAGGTGAGTTCCCCGCTGCGCGAGCGGCTGCTTTATCCGCCCTTCCGCCCCCAGTGGCCCGCCGGGCTCGGCCGCGGGCGAATCCTGCCCCAGGTGCGGGAACGCGACCTGCTGCTGAACTACCCGTATGAGAGCATGCGTCCCTTCACCGACATGCTACGGGAGGCGGCGGAGGACCCGCGGGTGTTGTCTATCCATATGACGCTTTACCGGGTGGGGCGGCAGTCCCAGGTGGTGCAGCACCTGTGCGCCGCGGCGGAAAACGGCAAGGAAGTCACCGTCGTCGTGGAACTGCGCGCCCGCTTCGACGAGCAGAATAACATCAACTGGTCAAATGTGCTGGAAGACGCCGGCTGCCGGGTCATTTACGGGCTGGAGTCCTTCAAGGTCCACGGCAAGATCCTGCTCATCACGCGCCGTGGGCTGCGGGGGCTGGAAACCTACACCAACATCGCCACAGGCAACTATAACGAGAACACCGCCCGGCAGTACACCGACCTGTCGCTGACCACCGCCGACCCGGAAATCGGCGCGGACGCCCGGGATTTTTTTCAAAACATGAGCATCGGCAACGTCTACGGCAAATACCGCCGGCTGCTGGTGTCGCCTTCCACCCTCAAAACCGGCCTGCTGGAACGGATCCATGCGGAGGCGGAAAAGGCCCGGGCCGGCAGACCCGCCCGCATCACCGCCAAAATGAACAGCCTCACCGACAAGGACGTGATGGACGGGCTTATCGAGGCTTCACGGGCGGGGGTGCCGGTGCGGCTGATCGTGCGCGGCATCTGCTGCCTGCGGCCGGGGGTGGAGGGCGCCACCGACCACATTGAGGTGCGCAGCATCGTGGGGCGTTTTCTGGAACATTCCCGCGTCTATATCTTTGGCGCGGCGGGTGAGCGGCAGGTCTACATTTCTTCGGCCGATTGGATGACCCGCAACACCGAGCGCCGGGTGGAAATCGCCCTGCCCGTGCGGGACTCGGAGCTGGCCGACCGCATCGAGGCCGTGCTGGAGCTGGAGCTGCGTGACACCGTCAAGGCCCGTATCCTGGGCCCGGACGGTCGGTATGCGCCGGTGAAAGTGGATGGCCCGGCGGTGGACAGTCAGGCGAAGCTCTGCAGCCGGGCGATGCAGGCTGCCCAGGGAGAAGCGGTGCGCATCCCCGAGGGGCTTGTGACCCGGCTGCGGCGGTTTCTGGGCCGGCCGCGCTGACTCCCGGCGGACGCGTATATAAAAGGGCTGCTGCAAACGTATGTTTGCAGCAGCCCTTTTCCGACGGCCGGGAACCACCGGCCGGCAGTCAGCGTTCGATAAATTCTTCTTTATGCAGGAAACCTTCCAGCTGCCAGCGGTCAGGGTAGCCCTCGATATCGCCGCGCACCAACGTGGCCAGCGCGCCGATCCAGTTGCCAATGCCCGCGCAGGTTTTGAGGTCGTAGCCGCGCAGTTGCCCGGCCAGGAAACCGGCCGTAAAGCCGTCGCCCGCGCCGGCCGAATCCTCTTTATACTCCGTGGGGTAAGGCCCCGCGTAGCAGCCGCCGTTGCGGTCTGCGGCATAGCAGCCCTGCTTGCCGAGCTTGACGGCCACCACCTGGCTGCCCATTTCCATGAAGTGGGTGGCGATTTCCTCCGGCGTCTTCAGACCGGTGAGCACCTCGCCCTCGTCCTGGCCCGGGAAAATCAGATCCGCATATTTCGCCATCTCGAGGATGGCGGGGCGGGCCTCCTCCAGCGACCAGAGCTTGAGGCGGATGTTGGGGTCGAACGAGACCAGCACGCCGTTGCGCTTGGCGAGCTCCGCCGCCCGGAAAGCCGCCTTGCGCGCCGTTTCCGAAATGGCGAGAGTGATGCCCGTAATATGCAGGTACTTTGCCTGTTTGATATAGTCCTCGTCAATGTCGGCGGGAGCCAGAGCGCTGGCTGCCGAATTCTTGCGGAAATAGTGGACGTTCGGGTTTTTCTTGAGGAATTTCTCCTTGAACATCAGACCGGTGGCGCGTTCCTCGTCAAAAATGACGCGCGACACGTCCACGCCCTCACCGCGCACCTCGCTGTAAATATACTTGCCAAATTCGTCATCCCCAAGCCGGGAAAACCAACCCGTATGGTAGCCCAGCCGTGACAGCGCGATGGAAACGTTCGATTCCGCGCCGCCCATATACTTGTAAAACCCATTGATATGGCGCAGCGGGCCGGTGGCATCCGGATAAAACAGGGCCATCGTTTCCCCAAAAGTGATCAGATCAAACGGCTTATTCTGCATATGTTCCTCCCTGCATTTTCAAAAACAGGGGGCGTGCACTCCCAATAAGCGCACGCCCCTTTGCCGGAACAGTCCGATTATTTCTTCAGTTCGGCCTTGGCGGTCTGCACCGCTTCCACAAATTTCTTGGCGGTCTCGGTGACCAGCGCATAGTCGCCGGTCTTGGCGCCGCGGGTCAGGTCGCTGCCGGTGCCCACGGCCACGGCTCCGCCCTTGATCCACTCGGCCGCGTTGCCCAGGCTCACGCCGCCGGTGGGCATGAAATCAGCCTGCGGCACCGGGCCCTTGAAGGCGCCGATGATCTTCGGCCCAAATGCGCTGCCCGGGAACACTTTGAGAATCTCGACACCCAGTTCCAGCGCGCTGAGCGCTTCGCGGATGGTCATGATGCCGGGCATCACGGCGATAGCGTACCGGTTGCAGAGCTTGACGGTCTCGGGATTGAAGGCCGGGCTGACCACAAACTGCGCGCCGGCCAAGATGCAGGCGCGGGCGGTTTCCGGATCGAGCACCGTGCCGGCGCCGATGAGAACGTCCTTGCCCTTGTAGGCCGTCACGAGATCCTTGATGATGTCGATGGCGCCGGGCACCGTCATGGTGACCTCGATCGCAGTGATGCCGCCCGCGATGACGGCATCGACGATCTGCATGCCCTTCTCTTTGGATTCGGCGCGGACAACCGCGACGATACCGTCTTCGGTTATTTTACGGATAACTTCCGCACGTTTCATAAACGATATACCTCCCAGTTATATTTGGTCAGCCGCCGGCGCCCCATGGCCGTAGGCTTGACAGCGAAACAGATGACCGGGCTGCCGCATTTACCGGCTGACGGCGGGACGCACCCGCTCGAGCACCTGCCAGAAAGCGTACAGCATGAACGACTGCACGGGGATGGCGATGAGCGCCTTGATCAGCCGCGGCACAAAGAGCACGGCGAAGGTCTTGCCCGGCAGAATCATGGTCAGCCACCAGGTGGTCAGGCCGGCGTCGATGCACAGGCACACCGCGGCGTTGACCGCGAGGCACCGCAGCACCGTCACGCGCCGCCCGTGTAAAAACAGCCCGTAAAGCACGCCCGCCAGCAGCGCGCTGACGGTGATGCCGGGGAAATACGCGCCCCCCGACGGAAAAATGAAGTAGCCCAACAGATCGCCCACGGCGGCGGCGGCTCCGCCGGCCAGCGGGCCGAATAAAATCCCGGCCGCCGCTACGGCCAGGAAGCCGAAATTGATGCGCAGAAACGGCGTCGGCTGAAACGACAGGAAACGCGACAGCAGGATATTCAGGGCTACCAGCAGCCCCAGGGTCACCAGAACACGGGTCTTTTGCACAGGAGTCACTCCTCTCAGAATATGGCAGTTTACCACACCCGGAGGGGAAACCCGCAAATGTGGCAACGGAATGCGACAGCGGCACCGCAAACCCGGTTGCCCGGTGTTTTTCGTCCAGCGGCAACTTCCCGTCCGACTGGCACTTTACGCGCGGCTGTCTACTTTGCCTTTTTTCATTATAGGAGAAAACGGACGGTTTATCAAGAGCCAATTTGCCGAAAAGTAAGCGTTTTCATCATATTGTGGGCGGGCGGCGCGCCCTTTGCCGGCGGGCGCGGCCGGGCGGCCGTATATCCGGCGCGCGGGCGGCATATATTGTACGGAAAAGTCCGGCTTTTCAAAGCCCGGCTTTTCAAAGCCCGGCTTCTCAAAGCCCGGCTTCTCAAAGCCCAGCTTCGCAAAGTATGCTTCGCAGGGAAAATGACGGCAGAGGAAAGGTGATTGGATTTGGTCATTCATGTGGTGCAGGCGGGGGACACGGTCACCGGCATTGCCCGCCAGTATGGCGTTTCTCCCGAAACGATCGTTTCGGTCAACCAACTGACCAGCCCCGACCGGCTGGTGGTGGGCCAGAGCCTGGTGGTGCCCCAGGGGCAGCGCATCTATGTTGTCCGCCCGGGGGATACGCTCACCTCCATCGCACGGCAGTATGGCGTGGGGCTGGACAGCCTTCAGGGGGAAAACCCCGACATTGACGCCGCGGGACGCATTTACCCGGGCCAGGTCGTGGTGATACCGCCGCCCGGCGGGCAGGCCCAGAGGGAAATCGAGGTCAACGGCTACACCTTCCCCGGTTCCAACATGGCGCTGGTGCGCACGGCCTTCCCAAGCCTGACGTATCTGAGCATTTTCAGCTATGAGGTGCGGGCGGACGGCAGCCTTTCCACTATCGACGACCAGCGGTGGATCGCCGCCGCCCGCTCCTCCCGGGTGGCTCCGATGATGGTCATCACCAATATACGCCCCACCGGCGGTTTTGACAGCGACATCGCACATGCGGTGCTCAATGACGCCACGGCTCAGCAAAATCTCATCAATAACGTGGCCAACACTATGCGCGCGAAAAATTACTACGCTCTCAACATCGATTTCGAGTACGTCTACGCCTATGACCGTCAGAGCTACAACGCCTTCCTGCGCACCATCACGGCGCGGATGCACGAGCTGGGCTACCCGGTGATGACGGCGCTGGCGCCCAAGCTCTCGGCCACCCAGACCGGGCTGCTTTACGAGGCCCACGATTACGCAGTGCACGGCGAAGTGGCGGATCGGGTCATCCTTATGACCTACGAGTGGGGGTATTTGGCCGGTCCGCCCCAGGCGGTGGCTCCGCTCAATCAGGTGCGCCGAGTGCTCGAGTACGCGCTGACGGTGATTCCGGCCTCCAAGATCCTCATGGGTATCCCGAATTACGGCTACGACTGGACGCTGCCCTATGTGCGCGGGACGCTGGCCACCACCTTTTCCAATGTGGAGGCGGTGGACCGGGCGGCCCGCAACCGGGCGGCGATCCGTTTCGACCCCACGGCCCAGTCGCCTTATTACAACTATTACGACGCCCAGGGACGCCAGCACATCGTCTGGTTTGAGGATGCCCGTAGCATTCAGGCAAAGCTGGGGCTTGTGCGGGAATACAATTTGGCGGGCATCAGCTATTGGACCATCGAGCGGCCCTTCCCCCAGAATCTGGTGGTGCTCAATTCGGAATTCACCATCAAGAAAGTGATTTAGTACGCCGACAGGCCGTCAAGCGTGAGAAACTGACCGAATGGAATATCGGGGCCGCAGGCCCGGCGGGGAGGTGGCGGGCCGTGAACGCGATCGTCGTGACCCTGGGCGCGGGGCACGGCGGGCACGACCTGGGCACGGTGAGCCCGTCGGGCTGTGCGGAAAAGGATTTTACTCTCTCGGCCGCCCGGCAGGCCGCGATGGCGCTGGCGGCCACGGGCCGTTTCGACCCGGCGCTGGTGCGCTCCGGCGACTGGTATGCCGACATCGGCCGGCGTGCCCGGGCAGCGGAGCTGCTGCACAGCCACTGCCATGTGGAACTGCATGCCGATCTGTCGGCCTCTCTGCCAAAGGGGGCGGCGGTCTGGTTCAGCGCCGACCGCCCCCGCGACCGGCTGCCCGCGGCCGATCTTTCCCGCCGGATCGCCCGGGTTTGCCGCGTGCCCGACTGCGGCGCCCGGCCCCGCTACGATTTCGGCTCACTGCTGGGAGCCCCTGCGGGGGCCGAGGATTATTACGCGCTGCTTGAAAAAGCGGTGGGACCGGGCCGCGGCCCCGGTCATGTGCTTTACTGCGAATATGCCCTGCCGCCCGGTCGGTTCGATACCGAATACCGGCTGCGACAGGCGGCGGCCCGCCTGGGGCTGGAAACGGCCCGGGCGGTGGCGGAGCTTTTCGGCGTGCGGCTGGCCCCCCGCCTGCGCCCGCCGGCGGTGCCGGATGAGACCTGGGAACCGGCGGCGCACCCCGTGCGGCTGCGCCGCGGGCTCTATTACGCACGGGCGGGGCCCGGGCCCGGGTATCCTTCCGTGCATATCGTCTGCGGACGCATTGTCACCGACTGCCTGGAAGAAAAAAATGGCTGGTTTGCCGTCCCCGACCAGGGTGCAACATGTGTCTGGCTGAGCCGTCTGGCGCTGGATGACCGCCCGCCCCGGGTCACGGAAGGACCTGAGCGGGTCGAAGTCACCCGGCGGGACGGTTTCAGCCTGGTGCTGGCGGAGCCGGAGCCGGGAGCCGCGCTGTTGGGGGCTGTGGGGCCGGGCACACGGCTGGCCGTGCGGCGGCTGCCGGGTTATCGGCTTTTTTGCTACGGCGGGTGGGAAGGCTACCTGCCCGACGACGCATTCCCCGCCGATCAGCCCACCGGCCGATAAGCGGGGCGGGTGCCTGTTGACAGGCGCCCGCCCCGCTTTGCCATGCTATTTTTTATTCTGGTTGACCCAGTTGCGCGCCGCCGATACGTTCTCATCGGAGGGCAGGCTCACGTTGGTGCCGTCCTGCACACGGTCCTTCTGCGAAATCGGCTGGGTGATGAAGACTTTGGTCGCGCGTTGGGGTTCCTCTTGCTTTTTTTGGATCAGTTTGCCGAGAAATCGTTCCCACATGGCTGCCGTCGCTCCCTCCTGCGGCCGCAAATCGGCCGCAGCAATAGTATGCGCAGGCAGCACCAAAAAAATAAAAAAAAGACTTACGCGTCAAAAATCACACACACCGGGCAGCCTTCACGAATCTCGTGACCGGTGGGGGTCAGTGCCCCCGTCGCCGGGTCGACGGCAAAGCTGACAATATTGTCGGAATACTGGTTGGCGCACAGCAGGAATTTGCC
The DNA here is from genome assembly GCA_023391835.1 of Bacillota bacterium. Lineage (GTDB taxonomy): Bacteria > Bacillota > Clostridia > Oscillospirales > Ethanoligenentaceae > JAEWAE01. Next base: position 3,775 of record JAEWAE010000068.1, on the reverse strand, counting down.
GCCGGGCTCGAGGTTGAAATCCCGCGGGCCCACGCCGCCGCAGGGCGTGCAGCTGCGCAGCGAAAGCGTGCCGTCCGCGGGGGAAACGGCAAAGACGGCGATGCTGTCCTGCCCGCGGTTGGAAGCATAGAGGAACCGCCCGTCGGGCGAAAAGCGCAGCGCTGCGGCGGTATTCCCCGCCGAGATGGGCACCGGTCCGCTGGGAATGACCTGCAGCGGCTCGTACCGGCTGTCCTTTTTGCCAAAGACGGCGATTTCCGAGCTGACCTCGCACGCAACATAGAGCCGCTCCCCGCCGTTTGCAAAAGCGATGTGCCGCGGCCCGGCGCCGGGGTGCAGCATGATGTCTTTTTCAGGCGCCGGCAGCAGCCGGCCGGCCGAGGCGTCCAGCCGATAGGCTTTGATGCGGTCAAGCCCCAGGTCGACGACCAGGGCCAGTTCCCCGTCGGGGGTGAAGCGCACGCAGTGGGCGTGGGGGTGCTCCTGCCGGTCGGCCACCGGGCCGGTAACGCCGGTGTGGCGCACGATGTCGCAGCAGGGGCCGAGGGAGCCGTCCTCCGCCAGCGGAAAAAGGCACACCGTGCCCTCCACATACTGAGCGGTGAGCAGATAGCGGCCCGACGGGTCCACCGTCAGGTAGCAGGGGGATACGCCGTGGGTCGGCTGGCTGTTGAGCGGGTGCAGCTCCCCGCGGCCCGGGCCGACCGTGAAGGCGGCCACGCCGCCGCCGTATTCACCGCGGAACGAGGGGCTCTCGCACACACAGTAAAGCCGGTCCGGCCGGCCGAAGGTCAGATACGCCGGGTTTTCCGCCGTGGCGGGCGCCGCTGCAGGGCGCAGCTCCCCGGTCGCAAGATCCAGCTCCCAGGTGTAAATGCCCAGGCTCTGCCCGGATGTGAACGTACCGGTATAGACGATGGGATTACTCAATTTGATTCCCTCCTGTCGGCCTGCCCGGCCGGTTATGCGACGGTGTCTCGGGGCCCGTCCGCCTTTTATGAAATCACTGCCATTATAGCACGGCCGTCCCGCGGTTTCCATCTTTTTATGGGGTGCCGGCCGGCGCGAAACCGAAAACGCCGCGAATATATCCGCCACCGTATTGCAAAATTTTCACACTTGCGGTACTATTGTAACATGTTAGCTGCATAAAATCCGGGCCGGGATCGTCCGGCACGGCGGAAGACGCCCCATGCTGCCGGTTCCCGCTGCAAAAGGCAGGCCGCGGCGGGCGGGAAGTGTGCCGCCGGCGCGAGCCCCCGCGGCCCTGGCTCCGGCGGGGCACAGCCATGCCCGAAAAGTCCCACGGCTTGTGTGCCGCGGAGACGGACAGGCGTCGATAAGTCGATAAGAGGAGAGGATTGCCATATGAATCAGACTGCAAAGCTGGCCGCCCTGCTGCTGGCCGTTGTGCTGGCGGGGAGCGCGGCACTCACCGGGTGCCAGAAAAAAACAAGCGCCGGCGCGGCCAGCGGCTCCATTTCGACCGCGTCGGGTGATACCAAATCGGTCGGCGTGCTCCGGGTGGGGGTGGATGACAGCTACCCGCCCATGGAATACAAGGACGATTCCGGGAATCTGGTGGGCTTCGACGTGGATATGACCAAAGAAATCGCCAAGCGGCTGGGCAAAAAGGCGGAATTCGTTTCCACCCAGTTCGACGGGCTTTTTCAGGCGCTCAACACCGGCAAATACGACACCATCATTTCGGCAATGAGCATGACCGACGAGCGGGAGCAGACTTTTGAATTCACCAGGCCCTATATTGCAAACGCCCAGATGATCGTCGTCAAGCCGAAGGACAATTCCATTAAAAAGGCGGAGGATCTTTCCGGCAAAAAAGTCGGGTGCCAGATTTCCAGCACGGCCAACGACTCGGCCGACTATCTGCAGCAAAAAGAGGGCATCAAATTCACCCTCAGCACCTATGACCAGATCATCCAGCCGTTCCAGGATATGAAGGCCGGGCGGCTCGACGCCATCATCGTCGACGAGGTGGTCGGGCAGTACTATATTGCCCAGTCGCCAAAGGAGTACAAGGCCGCCGCGGTCAAGCTCACCAACGAGCCCATCGGCGCCTGCTTCAAAAAGGGCAATACCGTCCTGCGGGATGAGGTACAGCAGGCCATCGACTCGATGTCGGCCGACGGCACGATGAAAAAGCTTTCGGAAAAATGGTTTAAGGCCGACCTGACCAGCAATATCGACGCGAAGCTCAAAACGCTGGGCTGATCGAAAAAACGCACGCTGCCGGGCGGCGGGGAATCCCCGGCGCCCGGCGGCTGCACAGGGAGTTGAATCCGTTGAGTTTTGCACGGCTGATGAAGGCCATGCCCCAATTTGCCAAAGCCACCGGCATCACGCTGGAGCTGACGGTCATTGCCATCGTCATCGGCATCGCGCTGGGGCTGCTGCTGGCGCTGGCCCGCATTTCCAAAAATCCGGTGCTGAACAAGATCTCGTTTTTCTACATATGGTTTTTCCGCGGCACGCCGCTGCTGCTGCAGATCAGCTTCATCTATTACTCGCTGCCCAGCGTGGCGTCGGTTTTCAAGCTCGACCAGTTCACGGCCGGCTTTCTGGCGCTGGGGCTCAATTCGGGGGCCTATATGGCCGAGATCATCCGGGCGGCCATCCAATCCATCGACAAGGGCCAGATGGAGGCCGCCCGCGCGCTGGGCATGAGCTACGGTCAGGCCATGCGCAAAATCATCATCCCCCAGTCTTACCGCCGGCTCATCCCGCCGGTGGGCAACGAGGTCATCGCGCTGCTGAAAGATACGTCGCTGGTGTCGATCATCTCAGTCACCGAGCTGCTGCGGCTGACCACGACCTTCGCCAACTCCACCGGCAGCGCCGTCTATTATATCCCCTGCGCCATTTTTTATCTGGCGCTGACCACTCTGTTCACCTATGTGTTCGGCAGACTGGAAAAGAAATATTCCGTCTATGAGTAAGGATGAATTGCCATGGCCATGATTCAACTGGAGCATGTCTATAAAAATTTCGGCTCCCTCGAAGTGCTCAGGGATATAAACTTCGAGGTGGAAAAAAGCGAGGTGCTCTGCGTCATCGGGCCCAGCGGCTCGGGCAAGAGCACGATGCTGCGCTGCCTCAACCATCTGGAGCGCATTTCCTCCGGCCGTCTCGTCATCGACGGCGAAGTGGCCGACGAGCGGGTCCGGGGCCGGGACGCCATGCGCATTCCGCCCAAAAAGCAGGCGGCTCTTTGCACCGAGCTGGGCATGGTGTTCCAGCGGTTCAATCTGTTCCCCCACATGACGGTGCTGGAAAACCTCGTCACGGCGCCGGTGATGGTGCGGCATACCCCCCGTGCCGAGGCGGAAGAGACGGCCCGGGAGCTGCTGCAGAAGGTCGGCCTTTCGGAAAAGGCGGAGGAATATCCCTCCCGGCTGTCCGGCGGGCAGCAGCAGCGGGTGGCCATCGCCCGGGCGCTTGCCATGAAGCCCAAGATCATGCTTTTCGATGAGCCGACCTCGGCTCTCGACCCGGAGCTGGTGGGCGAGGTGCTCGCCGTAATGAAGCAACTGGCCGTGGAGGGCATGACGATGATCGTCGTGACCCACGAGATGAGCTTCGCGCGGGAAGTCGCCCACCACGTTCTGTTTATGGATAAGGGCGAGATTTTGGAAGAAGGCCGCCCGGACGATATATTCCGCAGCCCGCAGCACGAACGCACCCGTTCGTTTTTGCAGAAGATCCTCTGACTGCGGCGAAGGATGCAAAATACAATCGGGGCGCACGCCTTTTGGCG
>JAEWAE010000022.1 GCA_023391835.1 Bacillota bacterium | reverse complement strand
GGGAAAACTCCCCGGAAGGGGGGGGCTCTTTTGCCGACGCCGTCACATGCCGCTGAGCTGATAGTGCTTGACGACGGTTTCTTCGATCGTCCATATGCATTTGAGCCCTTTGGGGAACACGACCAAGTCGCCGGCCCCAAAGGACACTTTTTGTCCGTCATATTCCACTTCGGCCCGCCCGTGGCTCACCAGGCTGGTTTCCGTGTTGTCATAATACCAGTTGAATGAGGAGGGCTTGCATTCCCAAACCGGCAACGTTTCCATGGCTTTGGCTTCCTGTGGCGTCGGCTTTCTGACGATAACCTCCATTGTACACCAACCCTTTCTGCCGGCGTTTATCGCAAGTGAATGAAATCCGATTTACACACAAATCGAAATCTATATAATTATACCATGAATTGCCGAAAAAGAAAAGGGGGTCACTTCCGGAGCCGAAATCGCACCAGCCCGCCGCCCAGCTTGGTGGAGTCGAGCCACAGGCCCAGGTCGACTGTTTTCCGCTCGCCTTCATCCAGTATGGAGGCGACGGCGGCGGGGCCTTCAGGCTCATACGACAGTCCCACGATGAGCACCCAGTGCCATGAATCCAGCTGGGCTTCGGAGCCGTTGTGCAGATTGAGGAATGCCACAGGCATGTCCTCCCCGAGCGGCTGTGCCACAAACTGTACCAGCTGCGACAGCGCGGGCCGCTCGTCGCGGCGGGCGGGAATATCCAGGCACTCCGGCTCCAGCGGCAGCCCGGCCGCGCCGGCGTACTGTGCAAAATCATCCCGCAGCAGCGCCGCCGACGGGATGCCGCGGGCAGTGGGCGTCACATGGCGCCACGCCTGCAGCATCTGCTCAAGGGCCTCGCCGTGGGAGGCCGGGCCGGCGGGCGGGTCTGCGGCGCGCGAGCGGGTATAATAAAATGCCGTCTCGGCGGCCACCGTCGGCCCGCAGCCGGAGCGGCGCTGCCACAAAGTGGGGTACCATTCCTGATCGAAACCGTGGAAAATTTTGCCGGGCGTTTCGCCGGCCACGTCCAGCACGGGAATATCCCGGATGGAAACTGTCATCATCCCTTGACCGAACCTTTCCGGACCCGAAAACGGCCGATTTCGAATCCCCGGGGTATACCCGCCGGGGAAAAAGGCCGTACCCGGCGGGCATCCCCTATTATAGCACATCGGGGGCAAAAACGCGCGGCCAAACAGAATCCGACAGGGAAAGACCAAGGTTTTCCCGCTCTGACGGCGTTTTGGGCGGCTGCTTTTGCCGTATGCACGAAAACGGCGCGTATCCGTCGGATACGCGCCGCCCCGCTGTTTTTCGATGACCGGCTCAGCCCTGTAACTGGGTGCGGACCTGCTGGATTTCCGTCTCGTTGGCCATCTGGGCCGGCTGGTAATAGCCTTTCGACTGGGCCAGCTGGAACAGTTCGAACTGGGACGTTTCGTCCCGGTCACGGATTTGCTGAAGGGCGGTGCGCAGCGAGGGGTTGGCACACTCCGAAATGGCGTTGGCATAAAAGGTCAGACTGCTCTTTTCATCGGCCAGCGCATCGTTGACCATGGCTTTATCCTGCAGCATATTGGTTCCTCCTCAGTTGAGAAAATTCATGAGTTGCTGTTTGGTCTGCTGGGCGTCCTGCGCCGATTTGGAAAAGAATGACTTCACCTGGGGATCGGTAGACTGTTGGGCATATGTCTGCATCTTCTGGCAGGCGGTCTCGTGGGAACCGATCAGGTGCCTCAAATTTTGCAGTTCCATTTGATTCAGCTGGCTCATCATTTAGGCTCCTTTCCGTGTTTGCGATGGATTCTGCGTGCGTTTTTAGTATGGCATGACCGGGTTTGGATATGCGTGGGCGGGATAAAAACTGGCGGAAATATGCAAATTGCTCCGCGGCAAATTGTATCGGCGGGCGATTGGTGCTATCATATGGCATATGCGGCCGTATACCGGCCGCGAGGCGGCGAAGGGGGACCAAACACGATGCAGTATGTCGTTCTGCCGGCGGTGGGATTTTTGATCGGTCTGATTATCATTTCGCTGGGCGGGGGCGGAGGCGCTTTCTACGTGGGGGTGCTGACGGCCTTTCTCAACGTGCCGCCGGTGATCGCCGCGTCGACTTCCCTGGCCACCACCATCCCGACCACAGCCGTCGGGGCGCTGAGCCACTGGCGGGCCGGCCATGTCAACGCGCGGCTGGGGCTTGCCATGCTGGCGGCGGGCGTGGCGGGCTCGGTGGCCGGCTCCTTCGGGTCGGGGCTTTTGCCGCAGAACCTGTATTATAAAGTCACGGGCGCCGTGCTGCTCCTGCTGGGGGTGCAGATGACGGGGCGCTACCTGCGCCGCGGCCGGCAGCCGGCCCGGCGGGAGGGTCGGCTCACCGTGCCCCAAATGGCCGCGGCAGTGGGTTTCGGTCTGCTGGGCGGAGTGATGTCGGGCCTGATGGGGCTCAGCGGAGGCGCGGCTATCGTGGCGGGGCTTTCCATCCTCGGCTGCGGCGCGCTGGAAACGGTGGGCACCTCGGTGCTGGTGCTGCTGGGCATTTCCGTCACCGGTTTTTTGACCCACCTGGGTCTGGGCTCGGTGGATTGGAAGCTCGTGGGCCTGCTGGCGGCCGGCACCATGACCGGCGCCTTTATCGGGCCGGTGCTGCTGGGGCGCATCCCCTCGGCCCGGTTGGAAAAGGTGCTGCGGCCCGTGCTGGTGGTGATGACCGTGGGCATGGGCGCGGTGCTGCTGGGCAAATAAACAGACGGCGTTTGGACACGGGGAGTGAGCGTGAGTGCAGCCGGCGGCTGAGCCGGCCGTCTTGGGAAGGTGAGGCAGATGGAATCCATAGTCATCCGGGAAGCGACCGAGTCGGACAGACGGGCGGTCGTGGAGCTGTCGCAGCAGTGGGCGGCGGAAAACAATACATACGGGTATACGGCGGAAACACTTCAATCGCTGCGCCCGTACCGGGTATGCTGCGCCGAGCGGGCCGGCGAGATAGTCGGTTTCCTGATGGGGCAGCGGAAAATATCCGAAGGCATGTGCGTCATACCCCAGGACAGCCTGTATTTCGACGTGACGGGTGCCTATGTGCGCCCCGAATGCCGCAGTCGGGGAATCGGCCGAGCCCTTTTCAAATATGTGGAGCAGTCGCTGCGGCGGGAGCATATTCATTATCTGCTGTTGAGCACGGCGGCGCGGGACCCGGGCAGGATCCGCAAATTTTACGCGGAAAAGATCGGCATGACGGTCTGGACGACCACCTTTTATAAAGACCTGTAAACAGGGTGCGGCTGCCGAACGGTTTTGCAGCAGTCCCTGAAAAAAAGTCTCCCGTTTCCGCCCGGCGGAAACGGGAGACTTTGCGATAAGCTGCGGGCATCTCAGACGCGCACAAGCTCATACTGGTCGCTGCCGAGCCCCATCCCGACCGCATGGTCGATGGTGACGCGCCAATTGGTGGAAGGGCTGACGTCGGCAAAATGATCGCCGTGGCTCTCACCGTTTTTGGCAAGCAGGCTGCCGGGCAGGGGCGTCTGCCGATTCACCGCGTCGGCGCAGGCCACATCCAGCGCCACTGGGTCGAAGGAGGCGAACATACCGATATCCGGCACGATGGGCACGTCGTTTTCGCTGTGGCAGTCGCAGAAGGGCGAAATATCGATGGCCAGGCTGATGTGAAAACAGGGCCGGCCGTGGACCACCGCCCAGGTATATTCCGCCATCTTTTTGTCGAGGATGTCGAAGGACTCGTCCGACGCGGGCTCAACCGAGTCGGTGGGGCAGGTGCCGATGCAGAAGCCGCAGCCCACGCACTTGCTGTGGTCGATGGCGGCCTTGCCGCCGGCAACGGTGATGGCGTCGTGGGCGCAGTGACGCGCACAGGTGCCGCAGCCCACGCAGGTTTTGGCGTTCACATGGGGCTTGCCGGCGCTGTGCATTTCCATTTTGCCGGCGCGGCTGCCGCAGCCCATGCCGATGTTTTTGAGCGTGCCGCCGATGCCGGTGGCTTCATGGCCCTTGAAGTGGGTCAGCGAAATGAATACGTCGGCATCCATGACGGCCCGGCCGATCTTGGCCTCTTTGACGTATTCGCCGCCCGTCACCGGCACCAGCGCCTCGTCGGTGCCCTTGAGGCCGTCGCCGATGATCACATGGCAGCCGGTCGAAGCCTCGCTGAAGCCGTTGGCCGCCGCGGTATCCAAATGCTCCAGCGCGTTTTTGCGCCCGCCCACATACAGGGTGTTGCAGTCGGTGAGGAAGGGCCGCCCGCCCAGTTCCTTCACCACGTCGGCCACCGCCTTAGCGTAATTGGGGCGCAGGAAGGCGAGATTCCCCGGTTCGCCGAAATGCATCTTGATAGCGACGAATTTGCGGTCGAAGTCGATTTGCCCGATGCCCGCTTTGCGGATCAGACGCTGCAGCTTCTGGGGCAGGTTCTCGTTCAGGGTCGTGTGCATGGTGGTAAAATATACTTTTGATTTTTCAGCCATATTCCGTAATTCCTCCATCCGACAGGGTCGCCGGTGTCTAGCCGGGCGTCTAGCGTCAGTATAGCGTATCCGACCGGGGGCGTCAAGGCTGTGCCGGCCCCCGCAGAACGGCCCGTTTCGGGACGAAAAAGAATTTTCCGCGTGGAAATCCTGCATTGACCCCTTATATGTTCTTTTACTTTCCGACAGAATCTGCTATACTAAAGAATATTATGTTTCAGGCAAAGGGATGTGCGGTATGAGTTTGGCAGCGGTGGCGGAAGATTTCCGCCAAAGACATGCGGATATCGAAATACTGAGTCTCGACGAGAGCGGCGCAACGGTGGACGAGGCGGCTCAAACCCTCGGCATCCCGCCGGACGCGGTGGCCAAGACCCTGGCGCTGCACCGGGGCGAAGAGGTGATCCTGCTGGTCACGCGGGGCGACACCCGCATCGACAACCGGAAATACCGGGACACTTTCCACGAAAAAGCGCGGATGCTGAAGCCCGAGGAGGTCGAGCCCCTCACCGGGCACCCTGTGGGCGGGCTGTGCCCCTTTGGGCTCAAGGGCAGCCCGCGCATTTATATGGATGAGTCGCTGCGGGTGCACGAGTATGTATACCCCGCGGCGGGGGACCGTTTTCACGCCTTCCGCATCGCCACGCAGCAGCTGGAGGACATGACCGGGGCCCAATGGGTGGACGTGTGCCGGTAACGGCGCACGCACGGAAGCACGCAAAAGCGGCGGTTTTCTTGACAGCCCGGGCACCGCTCTTTAAAATAGGAGATATACGATTCGGGGCGTCCGGTGCGGGCCGCCCGGCGGCGCGCCGTACCGGATGGATGGGGGACTTTCAGTGACACGTTACATATTGAAACGGCTCCTGGCGGGGCTGATTTCCGTCTTTATGCTGGTGACCATCACATTTTTCCTGATGCATTCCATCCCGGGCGGGCCTTTTGACCCGGCGGAGGAACGCAAGCTGACCCCCGAGGTGGTGGAACAGATCAACAAGGCCTACGGCCTCAACGACCCGACCTATGTGCAGTATTTCCGCTATCTCGGCAACGTGCTGCGGGGCAACCTGGGCGTCTCGTATAAGACGCAGGATACGTCGGTCAACGACATCATCGCGCGCGGCTTCCCGGTTTCCGCCCGGGTGGGCGCCATCGCCATCCTGGCGGCGCTGATGGTGGGGCTGCCGCTGGGCATCGCCGCCGCGCTGCGGCGGGGCAGGGCCACCGACCGGGCCGCCACGGTGCTGGCCACCATCGGCATCGCCGTGCCCAGCTTCATCATGATGACGCTGATGATGTTCCTGTTTGTCTACACGCTTCACCTGCTGCCGGCTTACGGGCTCAACAGCCCCCAGAGCTATATCCTGCCGGTGGTGGGGCTGTCGCTGAGCCCGATGTCCTACATTGCGCGGCTGATCCGCTCGAGCATGCTCGACTCGCTGGGGCAGGATTACATCCGCACCGCCCGGGCCAAGGGCGTGAGCGAATTTTCCATCGTGGCCAAGCACGCCATGCGCAACGCCATCATCCCCGTGGTCACCTATTTGGGCCCGCTGGTGGCGGAGCTGCTTACCGGCAGCTTCGTGGCGGAAAACCTGTTTTCCATCCCGGGCATCGGGCGGGATTACGTCAATTCCATCAGCAGCCGGGATTATTCGCTGATCCTGGGGCTGACCATGTTCCTGGGCATTTTCGTGGTCATTGCCAACCTGGTGGTCGATGTGCTCTATGTGGTGATCGACCCGCGTGTGAAATTTGAAAAGTAGGTGCCGGATTTGAATGATTCCATGCAGGCCGGAATCCCGATGGACCTTCCGGAAAATATGTTTGAGAGGCTCCCCGCTGCCGAAAAGGAGGCGGATGAAAACGTCCGCCCGAGCGAGTCGTTCCTCACGGGCGCGGTGCGCAAGTACATGAGCAACCCCTTCGCCGTGGCGGGGCTTGCGGTGCTGATCCTGTTTGCCGTGGCGGCCATCGTGGGCCCCATGATTTCGCCCTATACATATGACGGGCAGAATATTGCCAATCAGAATCAGTTCCCCACGATACGTCACCTGTTTGGCACCGATAAATTCGGCCGCGATGTTTTCGTGCGCACGCTGTACGGCATGCGCATCAGCCTGACCATCGGCTTTGTCACCGCCATCATCAACTGCGTGCTGGGCGTAATTATCGGCGGTATCGCCGGCTATTTCGGCGGCATGGCCGACATGGTCATCATGCGCGTCATCGACGTGCTCACCAGCGTCCCTTCTATGCTTTACATGATCCTGATCATGGTCATCATGGGCAACAGTGTGCGCAGCATCCTGCTGGCGCTGTGCATCACCTACTGGATCAGCACCGCGCGCATCGTGCGTTCCCAGGTGCTTACGCTCAAAAGTCAGGAATACGTGCTGGCGGCCCAGGTGCTGGGGGCTTCCAACTCGCGGATCCTTTTCCGCCACCTGATACCCAACAGCATGGGGCCGATCCTCATCACGGTCTCCTATATCATCCCGTCGGCCATCTTTTCCGAGGCGTTTCTGAGCTTCCTCGGCATCGGCATCCAAGCCCCAATGGCGAGCTTGGGCACACTGGTCAACGACGCCATCCCGCAGATGTTCGGCTGGCCTTACCAGATGCTTTTCCCCGTCATGGCCATCGTCATCACCATGTTCGCGCTCAACTTCATTTGCGACGGTCTGCGCGACGCATTCGACACCCGGCTGGGCCAGTGACGGGAGGAAGGATATCGCTATGGAGCTGCTTCGCGTAGATAATCTGAGCACCGATTTCCGGCTGCGCATCGGCAAAGTGCAGGCCGTGCGGGGGATTTCCTTCCACGTGGACGAAGGCGAGTCGGTGGGTATCGTCGGGGAATCCGGCTCGGGCAAGAGTGTGTCGATGATGTCGGTGATGCGTCTGCTGCCCGACACAGCCGCCACCCGCGCCGACCACATCCTTTTCGACGGGGAGGATTTGCTCGCCAAGTCGGAAAAAGAGATGCGCAAAATCCGCGGCGACCGCATCAGCATGGTGTTTCAGGACCCGATGACATCCCTCAACCCGCTGTTCACCATCGGGGAACAGATCATGGAACCCATCCGTATCCACCGCAAGGTCACCAAGGCCGAGGCCCGGGCCCGGGCGCTGGAAATGCTCAAAAAGGTGCAGATACCCAGCCCCGAGAGCCGGCTGAACGAATACCCCCACGAGCTGTCGGGCGGCATGCGGCAGCGGGTGATGATCGCCATCGCCACCTGCTGCAACCCGAAGCTGCTCATCGCCGACGAGCCCACCACCGCGCTGGATGTGACCATCCAGGCGCAGATACTCGAGCTGATGAATCAGCTCAAGCAGGAGCTGCATACTTCCATCATCATCATCACCCACGACATGGGCGTGGTGGCCAACATGTGCAGCCGGGTGCTGGTGATGTACGGCGGCATGATACTGGAAGAAGGCGCCGCGCGGGAAATATTTTATCAGCCGCGTCACCCCTACACGGTGGGGCTGATCCGCTCGGTGCCGCGGGTGGGCCGCAACCGCGAGAAGCTGCGCTCCATCCCGGGCAATCCGCCCGATCTGTTTGCACCGCCGGCGGGCTGCCCCTTTGTGCCGCGGTGCCCCTACGCCATGCGCATCTGCGAGAAGCAGATGCCGCCGCGGTTTGAGCTTTCGCCGACCCATAAGGTCTGCTGCTGGCTGCTGCATCCCGGGGCGCCGAAGACCGGAGAGGGGGCGCAGGCCAATGGCTGAGCTGCTGGAAGTCAGGGGACTTAAAAAGTATTTCCGCATCAAAAAGAACGCCGCCACGCACCGCGCGGGCATCCTCAAAGCGGTGGACGATATCAGCGTCACCATTAAAAAGGGCGAGACAATGGGTCTGGTGGGGGAGTCCGGCTGCGGCAAGACGACCTTCGGCCGCACCATCGTGCGGCTCTATGAGCCCACCGCCGGGCAGATTCTTTACGACGGGCACGATATATCCAAGCTCGACGCCAAGGCCATGATGCCCTACCGCAAACGCATCCAGATGATTTTCCAAGACCCGTACGCGTCGCTGGACCCGCATATGAATGTGGGCGAGATCATCGGCGAGTCTTTCCGAATCCACGGCGTGGGGACCCCGGCCGAGCGGCAGGACAAGATCCTTGAACTGATGCGCACGGTGGGGCTCAAGACCGACCGTGTCAGCAGCTATCCGCACGAATTTTCCGGCGGCCAGCGGCAGCGCATCGGCATCGCGCGGGCACTGGCGGTAGGACCCGAATTCATCGTCTGCGACGAGCCGATCTCGGCGCTGGATGTTTCCATCCAGGCCCAGATCGTCAACCTGCTGGAAAATCTGCAGGAGCGGATGGGGCTGACCTATCTGTTTGTCTCCCACGACCTGTCGATGGTGCGGCATATTTCCCATAACGTGGGGGTCATGTATCTGGGGCATCTGGTGGAATACGCCGGGACCGACGAGCTTTTCACCCACATGCTCCACCCCTACACTAAGGCCCTGCTGTCGGCGCTGCCCATCCCCGACCCCGATCAGGCGGCCGCGAGCCGGCGCATCATCCTCAGCGGCGATGTGCCCAGCCCCCTCGACCCGCCCAGCGGCTGCCCCTTCCGCACCCGGTGCCCCATCTGCGACAAAGCTTGTAGCGAGAGTCGGCCGGAGCTGCGCGACGTGGGCGGCGGGCACAAAGTGGCCTGTCACAAGGTGTGAGGTGTCGGTTTTCCACTAAATCATATCGGATTGTGCAAACGTCCCTCCGGGTTGTGCCCGGAGGGACGTTTGTCAGCATAGCGGCAGGAAAATGCGATACAATTGAAATTCTTTGGCAGGCTTTCTTTTAAGAAAGCCGCAGCGCGCTTTCCAACAGCGTGAGAGTGCCGGCGGAAGCATCCAGCTCCGCCTCCACCCCCAGCGGCAGGGCGACCTTGTGACAGCAGTGGCCGGCCTGCAGGTTGACGATTGTCGGTTTGCCGGCGGGGGCGACCACATCGGCAAAGACCTGGGCGAGGGTGAGGGAAGGCTTGGTGTCTTTTGGGCCGCAGTCCTCCCAGTCGCCGAGGAGCACCCCGGCACAGTCGGCGAATTTGCCGGCCAGCCTTAGCTGGCTGAGCATGCGGTCGATGGTGTAGGGCTCCTCGCCCACATCCTCGAGCAGCAGCAGCCGGCCGCGGGTGTCGATCTCATAGGGCGTACCGAGGCTCGCCGCCACCAGGCTCAGATTGCCGCCCACAATGGGGCCGCGGGCACGGCCGGGCACCAGCGTCTCGATGGGCTCGTCGGGCGGATTTTCCACTTTTCCCAGTGCGGCGGTGGAAGTCAGGGCGCGCAGCCAGTGATCCCATGTGAAGGGATCGCGGCCCCGGCCCAGCGTCATGGGCATGGCGGCATGGAAGGTGACCAGCCCGCAGCAGCGGCCCAGCGCCAGATGCAGACCTGTGATGTCGCTGTAGCCGACGAAAATTTTCGGGTGGGCCGCAATGACGGCATAATCCAGCCGGTCGAGGATGCGGGGCGTGCCGTAGCCGCCCTTGAGGCAGACGATGCCCGCCACCTCCGGGTCGAGGAAGGCGGCCTGCACGTCGTGAGCACGCAGCGCGTCGCCGCCGCTGAGATAGCCGTATTCGCTGCGGCAGCTTTCAAACACTTTGACGGCAAAGCCCATGGCGCGCAATCCCTCCGCCGCGCCGCGGAGCATTTCCGCAGACGCGGGGCCGGAGGGGGCGATGAGCCCGAGCGTATCCCCCGCGCTCAGGGCGCGGGGCTTTTGCATGGCGGTGGGCATGGGTACAGCATCCTTTCACACGGCGAAGCCGGAGATACGGCGGAAACTACAGAACATAAGACCGTAAAGGCCAATGACTTTACAGCACAAACATCAGGAAACGGATGATGTCGAAGTAATCGTCGGCCTCGAAGGCGGCGCCTTTCATGCCGTCGGCCCGGGCACCCGGATAAAATGCCGCCCGGTAGGCCTTGTAATGTTCCCGGAACCGCACGGTCACTTCAAAATGGTCTGGCATTTTCGGCAGGCAGCGGGAAACGTCGCCTTCCAGCGCATGGCGCATGCCCCCCTGAATGCGGCGCCGGGCCACGGCCGGGTGCAGGAAGGTGGAGGCGTTGCCCAGCCCCTCGCTCACGGGCACCGCCGTGATGGCGGGGATGAGTTCCTGGGCGCTTTCGCAGATCATGCGGTCGCCGCTGACGAAGATAACCGGCACACGGTTCCACGCGCAGGTGTAGGCGTGCATCGTGAATTCGCTCATGATCTTGCCGTTGAGGGTCGCCATTTCCACGCCCAGATTCATCGTGTGGGCCAGCGGGTTGCCGTCGGTGCCGCAGGCGCTGTGGTAGCCGATCATGGCCGCCGCGCCGAAGGTGCCGTCCAGCCCGCCCACCATGGAGGCGGGGCCGCGGGTCCAGCCGCGCATGATGCGCACATTCTCGGGCAGAAGGAGGGGATTGAGGTTGCGGGCGCTGTCGTGAGCGTCCTTGACGAAAATTTCCTTCACGCCGCGTTCACCGGCGCCGTCGCAGGCGCTGCGCACTTCCTGCGTCATTTCTTCGGCGGCTTCTTTCCAGCTGGGGTCGTTGAGCTCCGTCTGGGGCCAGGCCATCGTGCCGGCCGTGCCCTCGATATCCGCACTGATAAACAGTTTCATATGCATCTTCCCCTTTTTTGCAGGTTGAATGGATGGCGCCCTGCCGGGCGGTATACTACCGGGCCGCGGGCCGCTCTTCCATCAGGCGCAGAGCGGTGCGGGCATGGAGCAGCACGCCCAGCGGCAGGCAGCTCTCGTCGATGTCGAAGGTGGCCGTGTGGCCGGCGGAGGTGATGCCCTTGGCGGCGTTGGCGCAGCCCAGATGGTAAAACGCCCCCGGCGCGGCGTCAAGAAAATAGGAAAAATCCTCCACGCCCAGGCTGGGCTGGTCGCGCATGCGGATGTTTTCCGGCCCCACCAGCTCACGGGCGGCCTCGAGCGCCACGTCGACGACTTTATCCGAATTGATCAGCGCCTTGTAGCCCGCGTGGATGACCACCTCGGCGTCGCCGCCCATGGCGCGGCTGACGCCCTGAGCCACGGCTGTGATGCGGCTGCGCATGAGCTGCCGGGTGGCCGGGCGGATGGTGCGCACGGCGGCCAGCATTTTCACCTCGTCGGCGACGATGTTACCCTGGATGCCGCCGTGGATGGAGCCGACCGTCAGCACGGCCGAATCCAGCGGCGACACGTTGCGGCTGACCAGCGTCTGCAGCGCCGTGACGACCTGCGCCGCGATGGCCACCGCATCGGTGCCCAGCTCCGGATAAGCCCCATGGGATTTTTTGCCCCGGATGATGATCTCGGCCGTGTCGCTGGCGCCGTTCATGGCGCCGTATTTCATCTCGACCTGGCCGACGGGGGTGCCCGCCATGACATGCAGGCCGATGCAGTAATCGACGTCGGGGTTTTTCATGCAGCCGGCGCGCACCATATCCTCCGCACCGCCGGTAGTCTCTTCCGCCGGCTGGAAAAGCAGCTTGAGGTTGCCGGGCAGCTCGGCCCGCAGCGGCGCGAAAAGCTTTGCCGTACCCAGCAGGATGGTGGTGTGGGCGTCATGGCCGCAGGCGTGCATCACGCCGTCGCAGGTGGAACGGTAGGGCTTGTCGTTCGTTTCCTGAATCGGCAGCGCATCCATGTCGGCCCGGATGGCCACCGTGGGGCCCTCCTGCCCGCCGCGGATAAGCCCGACCACGGCGGTGCTGCCCGGGAGCGGTGCGCATTCCACGCCCATTTCGCGCAGGTATTCCTGCACCTTGGCGCTGGTGCGGGTTTCTCGGCCGCCGAGTTCCGGGTGCATGTGGAAATCGCGGCGCACGTCGGTCAGCCAGGGGGACATGGCCTGCGTGCGGGCGCGGAGAGTTTCGAGTGGAATCATTCTGATTTGCCTTCTTTCGCGGGCGGGCAGGAGCCGCCCAGCAGATAATCGGCCGTGCCAGCCGGGCGGCCGTGCCGGCGATAGACCCGCGGCACCCGCCGCCCGACGCCGCTGAGGATTTCGTTGCGGTTGGTGCCGGCCCAGCCGGCGACTTCCTCCAGCGGGATGTCGCCCTGGGAGCTGTGGCCGAAAAGCAGCACTTCGTCCCCGGGCTGCGCCTCGGGGATGTCGGTGAGGTCGATCATGCACTGATCCATGCAGATGAGCCCCACCACCGGGGCCCGGCGGTCCCGCACAAGCACTTGGGCACGGTTTGACAGACAGCGGGGGTAGCCGTCCACATAGCCGGCCGCCAGCGTACCCACCCGGCCGCTCCGGGGAGCCGTGTAGGTGTAATCGTAGCTGACACCCCCGCCTTTTTCAATATCGGCCACGCGGGAAAGGCGAGTCTTGAAGGCCAGGGGCATCGCGAGCGTCACCGCAGGGTCGGTGAAACGGGAGGGCCGCACACCGTATAAGAAGGCCCCGGGGCGCACCATATCCAGTCGGTACTGCGGGTAGCGCACCATGCCGATGCTGTCGCAGACATGGCGCAGGGGGAAACGGATGCCCCGACGCGCCAGCTCATCCGTCAGGGCCGTAAAAAGGGCAAACTGCCGCTCGTCCTCCGGCTGGGAAGTGAGGGCCAGATGGGTAAAAATGCCCTCGGCGACAAGGCCGGGGCAGGCGGTCATGCGGGCAATCTCATCCGCCGCCCCCGGCCCGGCGGGCACGCCCAGCCGGTGGAAGCCGGTATCCACCTGGATGTGCACCCGGGCGGCGGCGCCGGCCGCCTGCGCCGCAAGAGAAACGGCCTGCGCCTGCGCAAGGCTCCCAATGGCAAGCGTGATGTCGGCAGCCAGGGCGTCGGGCAGCCAGCCGTCCGGTGTGTGGCCGAGCACCAGCAGCCGCGCGTCGGGGTAAAGCCGGCGCAGCTCCAGCGCTTCCGGCACGCAGGCGACGGCCAGCATATCGGCGCCGCCTTCCAGCAGCACGCCGGCCACGGCGGCCGCACCCAGACCGTAGGCGTCCGCCTTGAGCACGCAGGCGGTTTTCACCCCGGGAGGCAACAAACGGCGCGCCACAGCCAGATTGTGGGCGACGGCATCCAGGTCGACCTCGGCCCAGGTGCGGGCGGTTTCATCCATATTGCAGGTCCATCCTTTCACGGAGGCTTATATCTTCATCTGCCGGCCGGGGGAGCATGCCCGCCGGCTGCATGCCCACATTATAGCATAAAATGGCCGGGCTGCACAGACGGCGGTCTGGCGCGGGCCAATCTCACAAAATCCGCCGGAAAACCCGCCGAAGCACCCTCATAATCGACAAAATGCATAATTGGACTTGCAAACATGCAATACAATATTGACATCCCGAATCGGAATGCGTATAATGTAGCTGATGCCGGACAGACACAGTGGGGAAGTTGCCGGGAAGGGCCGGTGCTCCCCCTTTTTAACTAGCCCGGCCGCTTATGGGGAGGATTTCGATATGAATTGGAAAAAAGCCGCGGCGCTGATCCTGACGGCAGCCATCGCGGCATCCGCCATGGCGGGATGTTCGACGGGCGGCAGCAAATCGTCTGCCCAGAAACAGAAAATCACCTGGGCGCTGTCCGACGAGCCGGAAACGCTCGACCCCTCGCAGGATAACTATCTGCTTTCCACCAACGTGCTGATCAACATGTGGACGGGGCTTTTCAAGACCGATGCCAGCAACAAGCTGGTGAAAGCCATCTGCGACAGCTACACCGAGGATTCCAGCGGGCTCAACTATACTTTTAAAATCAAAACCACGGCCAAGTGGTCGGACGGCAAAGCGGTCACCGCGGGCGATTTCGAGTATTCCTGGAAACGCGTGCTGAATCCCGACACCGCGTCGCCGGTGGCTTCCGATCTTTACGCGCTCAAAAACGCCAAGGCCTATAACTCCAAGCAGGCGACGGCCGACAGTGTCGGCGTCAAGGCGGTGGATGACCACACGCTTCAGGTGACGCTGGAAAAGCCCGACGCCAATTTTCTGTATTACCTGGCCTATGTCGACACCGTGCCGCTGCGCCAGGATGTGATCGAAGCCAATAAGGACTGGACCAAATCGGCCTCTACTTACATCTGCGACGGCCCCTTCAAGATGACCAACTATCAGCCCAAGCAGAAATACACGCTGGCGCGCAATCCCTATTATTACGACGCACAAAACGTCAAGCTCCAGAACCTCAACCTTGTCTTTATCTCCTCGGCCGATTCGGAGCTGGCGGCTTACACCAGCAATGAGATCGACGTGGATGCCAACCTCAGCGCCCAGGGCCTCAAGCAGTTCCAGAAGAGCAGCGAGCTGCACAACGTGGCCCGCATCGGCACCGGCTATTACGACTTCAACTGCACCGCCAAGCCCTTCACCGACGCGCGGGTGCGCAAGGCCTTCAGCATGGCCATTGACCGCAAACAGATCATCAACAATATTCTGCAGTCGGGCGAAAAAGCGGCCGAGGGCGAGGTGCCTTACGGCGTCAACGACCCGGCCCAGACCAGCAAGCAGTTCCGCGACGTTTCGGGCAACCTCGTCACCGAAAACGTGACCCAGGCCAAGCAGCTGCTGGCCGATGCGGGTTATCCCAACGGCACCGGCATGCCGGCCATCACGCTGGTGTGCAAAGCCAACGACACCGAAAAGGACGTGGCCCAGGCGCTCCAGAGCATGTGGAAGACCAACCTCGGCGTGCAGGTCGACATTAAGACCATCGACTCCAAGGTTTACTGGACGGAAGTCCATCAGGGCAACTTCACGATCGCCAGCGACGGCTGGACGGCCGACTACCCCGACCCGGTGGATCACCTCAACCAGTTCATTACCAGTGCCAACGCCAAAAACAACCGCTGGTCCAACGCCGACTATGACGCCTTGATCGAAGACTCCACCAACACCCAGGATCAGAAGCAGCGCTCGCAGGATCTCGTCAAGGCGGAAAAGCTGCTGATGGATCAGATGCCGATCATGCCGTTGCGCTTCTTCGTGGCCACCTATATCGCGAAGCCCAGTATCAAGGGCATCCGCAGCGATTATTCCGGACACATGATTTTTGAAAACGCCTATGTGCAGTGAATCATGCCGGAAAACCGCCCGGTTTTCCGGCATGGTCTGAACCACGCAGTCAAATGCGCATTGCCGGTCGGCAATGCGCATTTTGCTGTGAAAAACCACGGCCGTGTCAATAGAAGGAACCGACGCTTTTATCCGGGCCGCGTGCGGCCCCCAATGCTCCGGTGCTTTTGGAAAGGAAGTTCGTCACTATGGATTTTAGCCGCATCGAAGCGGAGTGTGAGCAGTTGCCCGGGCGGGTGGGGCTCTATTACCGCGATTTGCAGACCGGCGAGCATTTCGGCATTCGGGAAGAAGAGACATTTACCGCCGCCAGCATCATCAAGCTGCCGATTATGGCCGAGCTTTACCGTCAGTTTGGGGAGGGGAGCCTGT
The DNA here is from genome assembly GCA_023391835.1 of Bacillota bacterium. Lineage (GTDB taxonomy): Bacteria > Bacillota > Clostridia > Oscillospirales > Ethanoligenentaceae > JAEWAE01. The sequence continues at coordinate 3,319 of JAEWAE010000022.1, read as the reverse complement.
GCCCCGATCAGCTGTGCGAGATCCGCCGGGAAGACAAGGTGCCTTCCTGCGGCGCAGTGGCCTATATCCATGACGGCGCGCTGCTGACGCTGCAGGATCTATGCAACCTGATGATCGTCATCAGCGACAACAGCGCGGCCAATATGCTGGCCCGCCGGGTGGGCGTCAACTCCGTCAACCGGTATATGCAGGAACTCGGGCTGCGCCATACGCGGATGGAGCGGCTGCTTTACGACCGGGACGGCGCCCGCAAAGGCCGCCGCAACACCTTTTGCCCGACGGATATCGGCCGCTTTTTCGAGCTGCTCTGGGGCGGCAAAATCGTTTCGCCCGACGAAAGCCGTGCAATGCTGGAAATGCTCAAGCTGCAGCAGATCGATTACAAAATACCCGGTATGCTGCCGGAAACCGTGCCCGTGGCCCATAAGACGGGCGAGGACACCGGCATCACCCACGACGCGGGCATTATCTGCGCCGACCGGCCTTTTGTGCTCTGCATCGCCTCCGAGGACACCGACACGGTGCAGACGCGGCAATTCATATCCCGCACGGCCTATGCGCTGTATCGCGCCCACATGGCGAACGCCTGAGGGACATTCGTGCTGCCCAAACTGCCCCGGCGGGAATTCCCCCACCGGGGCAGTTTTATCGGCCGACGTTCAGTCGATCAGATGATGGGCATACCAGCGATTTCCCCGATAGCGGATCAGGAAGATTGTGCCCCGTACGCACCACTCGAGATTCATGGCAAGCCAGACGCCCCCGATGCCGTAATGCATGACGATGCCCAGCACATAACCGAGCACGACCCGCACCAGCCACATGGTGAGCATGGCGGTGATGGAAGTGAATTTGGCGTCCCCTGCCGCCCGCAGCGCCGAGGGCAGCACGAAACTGATCGACCAGACCGGAATCTGGAACAGGCTGGTTACCAGCTCCAGCCGCACAATATCCGGGATGATCGGCGCCGGCGCGTGGAAAAAATAAACCAGCGGCATAAAGACCGGCAGAAGCAGCAGCGAGGTCACAATGAACGAGACGGCGGAGGCCCACACGAAAAGCCGGGAAAATTTGCGGGCGTCGTGAATGTTGCGCCGCCCCATGCACTGGCCCACCACCGTCACCACGGCCAGCGACAGCGCGTTGCCCGGTATCTGAAGCACACCGGAAAAGCTGTTGCATATGGCATTGGTGGCCAGCGCATAGGTGCCAAGCTGGACAATGAAGGTCTGGGTGAGCAGCTTGCCGCCTTGAAAAAAGCCCTGCTCCGCGGCAAACGGCAGGCCCACGACGAATATGCGCCGCAGCATGGACATATCCAGCGGGAAAAGATCGCGGAAATGGAAACGGATGCAGCTGCGAGTCCCCCTCAAAAACAAAAGCGAGCAGGCCGCCCCCAGATAGCGGGCCAGATTGATGGCGATGGTCATGCCCAGCACGCCCATGTGCAGGATGGTCACCAGCAGGATGTTGAAAAGTACGTAGGAAAGATTCATGATAAGCGACAGCAACAGGGCCGAGCGGGTCTCGCCCACGCCCCGCAGGCTGCTGCAGACGGATTCTTCCACCGCGATGCCGACATAGGAAATACTCGAGCCGAGGAAATAGACCACGGCGTTCTGCATCACGTCGTGCGCCGCACCGCCGAAAAGAATATGCAGCAGCGGGGCGTGGAAAGCCAGCATCAGCGCGCCGATGCCGCCCGAGACCAGCACATCCACGGCGATGGAGGTGGCGGCCGCCTTGTTGACCATCCGGTCGCCGCCCGCGCCCTTATACTGGGCCACGATGACGGTGCCGCCGGTGGCCAGCGCGATGAAAATATTGATCAACAGCAGATTGACCGAATCCACCATGCTCACGGCACTCAGCGCGGCCATGCCCGAGGAACTGATCAGCGCGGTGTTGATCATGCTCATGCCGACGATAAAGGCCTGATCGACCAGCACCGGTGCGATGATCGCCATAATTTGCCGATATGTCATGCCGTCGCCGGAAAAATGCCGTTCGCAGTAGCGGTCCAGCCGCCGGAATATGTGGGCCAAATTCAAAACGCCATGCCTTTCAGTCCAGCATCTCCCGATCGGATTGACCCGTGTGGAATGATTCGCCTTTTCGCCGAGAGCGGGACGGACGAACCGGGACTTTTCCCAATCTTAAATGGAATTGCTATAGGGCGGGGACTTCCTTTTCAGGAGAAAACTGTGTATACTGGAAACCGGTATGCAACTCGGTACGGGTAACTCGTCACGAGTACGGAAAGGACGAAAACAGATGGATTGGACACAGGTAACAATTGCCACCACCCCGGAGGGAGTCGAGGCGGTGACGGGCCGGCTGTATCTGCTGGGCGTCACCGGCACCGAAATCGAGGACGGCCGGGAGATGGAGCGTTTTTTAGAAGATAACACCCGCTATTGGGACTATGTGGACGACGCGGTCCGCCGCAAGCTGGGGCAGGAAACCTGCGTCAAGCTCTATGTCAGCGCCACGCCGGAAGGCAACGAGCTGCTGGCGGCCGTGCGCGCCAGCATGCGCGAGCTGAGCCGGATGGACACGGAGGGCCGTTTCGGCCGGCTGGCAGTCAGTCTCAGCGGTGTCAGCGAGGAGGATTGGGCCAACAGTTGGAAGAAATATTTCCACCCTGTGGCGGTGGGCGAAAAGGTGTTTATCTGCCCCGCGTGGGAAAAACTCCCCGCGGAGGCTGCCGGGCGGACGGTTTTCACCGTCGACCCCGGCATGACCTTCGGCACCGGCACTCATGAGAGCACCCGCCTGTGCATCCATGCGGAGGAGGAGTGCCTGCGGCCCGGCGACGACGTACTGGATGTCGGCTGCGGCAGCGGCATCCTGTCGATTATCGCGCTGCAGCTGGGCGCCGGCTCCGCTCTGGCGCTGGATATCGATTCCAACTCCCGGCGGGTGGCCCACCACAACGCGGCGCTCAACGGCGTGGATGACAGCCGGTATACCGTGCTGACGGGGGATATACTCACCGACGGGGCGCTGCGGCAGCGGGTGAGCCGGCAGCGTTACGGGGTGGTGCTGGCCAATATCGTGGCCGACGTCATTCTGGCCCTGGCACCCATGGTGCCCGGCCTGCTGCGGCCGGACGGCACCTTTATCTGCTCGGGCATCATCGACGCCCGGGCGGACGAGGTGGCGAAAGGGCTGGCCGACGCGGGGCTGACGGTGCGCGGCCGGAGTCAGGAAAACGGATGGGTCTGTCTGACGGCCGGGCTTTGATCGAATCCGTTTGGAAAAACGGGGCGGGGGCCCCCCGGGGGGCGGGCCCCCCCCCCCGGGGTTTTGCTAAATT
>JAEWAE010000059.1 GCA_023391835.1 Bacillota bacterium | reverse complement strand
TTTTTTTGCGGGGGGCCGCGTCCCGGGGGGGGCCGCCGTCTTTTGTACTCAGCGCGAAGAAGAGGTGGAGCTGCCGTATCCGCAGCGGGAAGCCAGATAATTTGCGATGTAACGGAAGGCCGGGCCCGCATCCTGCCCGCCGGAAGAGCCGTTTTCCTTGAGCGCCACGATCACATACTGGGGGTTTTCTGCGGGGTAATAGCCCGCGAACCAGGCCCTATCCACCTTTTTGCCGTTCTGGAGCACGCCGGTCTCCGCCGTGCCGGTTTTGCCGCCGGCCCCGCCGGCCGACGGGCGGGCCGCCGTGCCCGTGCCCTCATCCACGGTGCGCACGAGGAAGGTTTTGAGCGTCTCGTCGGTCTTTTCGCTGAATACCCGTACGGATGGGCCGGTGTCGAAACTCTTGACCGTTTTGAGATCGGCGTCCACCGTACGCATCACCAGCCGCGGCGTAGGCAGCAGGCCTCCGTTAGCGGCGGCGCTCATCATGCGGGCCACCTGCACCGGCGTGACCAGCAGGCTGCCCTGCCCCATCGACAGATTGGCCAGCTCCCCGGGCAGGCTCACATCCTTCGCCGTGGGCAGATTGCCGGTTGACGTGGCATACCCCGCCGCGAAGGTGGTGGCCGTACCGAAACCGAGACTCGACGCCATGGCGAGTATCTTCTGGGCGCCGACCTTTTGGCCCAGCGTGATGAAATAGGGGTTGTTCGATTTGGCAAACGCCGGCGCCATCGTCAGCAGCCCGTCGCCGCCCGGGTCATCCGAATGAAACAGCCGCCCCCCGATACTGATGCTGCCTGTGCTGTCGTTGTAGGTGAAATCGGCGGAAATTCCCGATTCCAATGCCGCCGCCGCGATGACGACTTTGAATACTGACCCCAGGTCGTAGCTGCCGAAAGCCTTGTTGGTCATGGGCGAGCCGCTGGCGCTGACCGCCGCGGCCAGATTATTCTGACTGAATTCGGGCAGGCTGACGCTGGCCAGGATGTCGCCGGTCTTAGGGTCCATGACGACGATGGCTCCGGATTTGATGTATTTCTCGGCCGCTTCCCGGGCCGCCTGCTGAATGCCGGAATCGAGGGTAAGCACCACGCCGCCGGTGTCGCCCTGCCCTTCCACGCTCACCTCGCTGCCCAAGCCCGTGAGTGAACGGCCGCTGGCATCCATAGGGAAGGAAACTGTCACCGTCTGGGAATACGTCTTGAGTTCCTTGTCGAACGCCTTCTCGACGCCGGCTGCCCCGGTGCCGTCGTTGAGGTAGCCGACGACCTGCGGCGCGACAGGCTTGCTGCCGTACCGCTGCTTGACCCGCAGCACCCGCACGCCGTTTGCCGAAATATCGGCGGAGGCCACCTGCATCATAAACGGCAGCCGGGCGGCCAGCCGCTTTTCCAGCGTCGTGAGGTCGGAAACCGCCGGCGACAGGGCGGCCAGCTGCTGCGCCGTGTTTTTGCCGGGCAGCACCGCCGCGTAATAGATGTCGGAGGCGTTGACCAGCGGCGTCATACTGCGATCATAGATCGTGCCACGGCTGCTGCCGAGTTTAAGGGTATAGCTGCCGTGGAGCTGCGCCGCCTGGGATATGGTCCCGTCCGGGCGGGAAAGCCAGGCCAGCTTCACGATCAGCCCGCCCAGCATGAGGATGATGGCAAAAAAGAGCGCGATCACCCGCTTCTCATTCATAAAAAAATCCCCTCTTTGCGCCACCTTTCCCGTTAGTATGCGCAAAAAGAGGTTTTTTTAAACGGCCGCCTCCGCGGTGGAGTCATCCGGCGGAAACATCCGCGGCGGAAACCGTGCCGGACGACGCGTCGTTATGATAAGCCGGTGCGGTCTTGCGCCCCATGTGGGCCTCGATGAAACGTTTGGCCTGCTCGAAAAGTTCAACGGTTTTGAATTTGAGCACATACTCGGTGCCGCCGTTTTCCGTGATGGCCGCCGTGTCGGCGTCGCCGATCACATCGTCGAGCTTCTGGGTGCGCGTCCCCTCGGCCGCGGGCAGGCACAGCGGCGGGAAGAGCACGCACCACCAGTTATGCCCCTTGCCGGCGCCGATGCGGATGCGCAGCGCGTCGTAATTTCCCGCCGGCAGGGTCACGTCGCCGTACGTGCGGGTAGCAAAATACATATGCACCACCTCGGCGCGCACCGAGTCGCTGCTGCCGTTTTTACGCAGCTCATCCTGCGCGACGGCCTCGATCTGCGGCAGATTCCGCTTCACCCCCGCCTCGGCCTGGCTTAGGCTGGCTGACGACGAAAACAATGTGACGGAAGAAGCCAAAATACGGTCGCGCACCTTGAGCTTCAGCGCCTGATCGGCGGCGCTGTCGGAATTGGCCAGTATATGCAGCCGGAGCACCTTCTGCCGGACATCCCGGCACTGGGAAGCAAACACCGTGGCGCCCGTGGCCGACATGGCCACCACCGCGGTAAGAAATGCGCACAGAATGGCTTTTTCGAACTTTCGCATCGGATTCCCGCCCTTTTTTCGATTTCATATCGGATTATGAGCGGAAATTATTTCCATTATTCAGCGTTTAGAAATATTTTCCATATCCTTGTCGCCGTTTCCCTTATCAGCAGACGACTGTCGGAAAAACTGCGGAAGCTGCGACAGTGTCATGCCGCTCACCATCAGCAGACAACCCAGATAGCCGCGAAGGCCCAAATCCTCCCGCAGGATAGCCAACCCGCCAAGGGTGGCGAAAAACGATTCCATGCTCAGGATGATGGCGGCATGGGCCGGGCTGGCCACCCGCTGGCCGACCACCTGAAGGGTGTAGGCGACCCCCACCGACAGCAGCCCGCCGTAAAGGATCGGCCATGCCGCCAGCAGCAGAGCGCCGGGCCTGACATGCTCGACCAGCAGCCCCGTGAGCAGGCTAAGCACACCGCAGGTAAAAAACTGAATCTGGGAAAACATCAGCGGGTCGGTGCGCGGCGAAAAGCGATCCACGATCAGGATGTGGCCGCTCCAGAATACGGCCCCGATGATCTCATACCACACCCCCCGCGAAATGGTGAACGTCCCGCTGACTCCGATGAGATAAAGCCCGCCCAGCGACAGCAGGATGCTCGGCCAGATGATCGGATGCACCCGCTGATGCAGCAGCAGCCCCACCAGCGGCACCATCACGATGTAAGTGTCGGTGATGAAGGCAGCCTCCCCTGCCGCGACCGTGGTCACGCCCAGCTGCTGAAGGGTGGCAGCTGCGAAAAGAACGCAGCCCGTCAGCAAACCGGGGGCCAATGCCCGGCGGTATGCTTCCCACCGACGACCCCACGCCTCCCGGCGGTGCATCATCAAAATCAGCGGCAGCAGCGACAGCCCTCCCAGCAGGAAGCGCACGCCGTTGAAGGTAAACGCCGGCACATACCGGGCGCCGACTTTCTGTGCCACGAACGCCAGCCCCCAGATAACGGAGGCCCCCAACAGCATCAGGTCGCTGCGCACCACTGCTTTCTTCATGCTTATGCCATCCTTTCATGGTAAGCCGGGGGTTTTGACCGGCCAGCGGGGTGGATTGGTGCCATCCCGAGCGGTGCGGGAGGCCAGACCTCCTCACTCACACCGACCGGGAAACAGCCTGCCGTCCCCCGCGGCCCGCCGGTTGCGTGCGAGCCATATCGGCGGGCGGGGAAATGCGCCCACAAAAAAGCCCTGCCGGATCAAGCACCGGCAGGGCGAAGTATCGCCGATTTCACCGGCTGCTTCGGATAACCCACCCCGCAGAGGCCGGCCGGCAGACAAAAACTGTGGCCCCGGCCGTCAGCCCGGCCGCGCAGGCACGGGCAGGCGCCTCGCCGTCAAACAATCCGAACACAGCCGAGCCGCTGCCGGTCATGCAGGCTCCCAGCGCCCCCGCCCGCACCATCGCCGCGCGCAGGGCGGGTACTTCGGGCGGCACGCCGGCTTGCTCAAATACGTTGCCGAGACTCTCGGCCACGGCGCGCAGATCGCCCGCCCCCAGCGCCGCCTGCATGGCGGCCGTGTCGGGCCGGACCGGTGCGGCCAGCCGGTCGAACGCCGCATAGGCCGCGGCGGTGGAAACGGACGCTGCAGGTTTCGCCGTCACAATCCAGCAATCCGGCAGGCCGGGTGCCGGGGCAAGGCGCTCCCCGATGCCCCGCGCCAACCAAGTACCGCCCGTCAGGCAAAAAGGCACGTCCGCCCCCAGAGCGGTACCAAGCGCAGCGAGTTCTTCGGCGGAAAAGTCCGTGCCCAGCAAGCGGTCGAGCCCGACAAGCACGGCGGCCGCGTCGGCGCTGCCGCCGGCCATCCCGGCCCCGGAGGGGATGCGTTTCAAGAGCTCGATGCGGATGCCCGCATCTTCCCGCCCTGCGGCGTGCAGAAAAGCCGCTGCCGCCCGATGGGCCAGATTGCCCGGCCCCACCGGCAGCGACGGCTCCGAGCAGACAAGCTCGATGCCGCGCACGGCACGGCGCGTCAACCGCACCGTGTCGCACAGCGTCACCGACTGCATCACCGTCTCGATCTCATGGTACCCGTCGGCCCGCAGGCCCAAAATATCAAGGGTCAGATTCAGCTTGGCCCGGGCGTCCAGCGTGATTTCACTTGGCAAAAGCGACGCCCCCTCACAGACCGAAAAGCCGGAACCGATGGATGTCGATGGCCTTCTGCGGGCACATCTCGTGGCAGCAGAAGCAGCGGATGCACCGATCATACGCAATGTACGCTTTGCGGTCCCGGATGGCGATGGTGTGTTGGGGGCAGCTCTCGGCGCATTTGCCGCAGCCCACGCACTGGCCGCGGCGGATCACCGGTCGCGGCGTCATCAGCCGGGTCAGCGGCCGGCTCAGAAACGCCGGCATGCGTACGTTGCGGATAAAATCGGTGGTGCGGGATTCGGGCTTTTCAAACTCACAGAGGAAGGATTCCGCCCGGTCGCCCACCACCTCCAGCGCACCCACATCCGCTGGACAAAGCCCCCGTGCCACGGCGTCCCGCAGCGTGGGGATCTCATCCGGTTCCATACCGATGAGCCGGCTGACCAGCAAATCCAGCGCGTGGGGGTTGCGGGCCGCGGCGGTCAGGCCCAACTGACGCGGTTTGCCGCCCGAAGGGCCGTTGCCCTCCATGCCCACGATGCCGTCGATGAACGATACGGTGGGGCGTACGGCCTGGCAAAGGTCGACCAGCATGCCGCCGAAGGCCGCTTTTTCCGGAAATCGGCAGTGAAATTCGGGCTTCGTGAGCCCCGGCACCACACCAAAGAGATTCTTCACCGCCCCGGAATAATTCGTCATGCAGTGGGTCTTGAGCTTGGCCACCGAGATGACCACATCCGCCTGAAGCACCGGCGTGATCATGGGGAAGGCGCGGCAGTATTCGGCCTCTTCCGTCGGGCGCTCGCCCGAGCCGAGGTCATAATTGAGCAGCACGCCCTCTTTTTTTGCCATTGCTTCGACGCCGGTGACGGCGTAGATGTTTTTCAGGCTGAATTTGGTGTAGGGCCCGCCCGGGCTCTCGGCGATGACGGGTATGCCGCCCCGCCGTTTGACCGCCCGCAGCACCGCCGCCAAAAAGGCGGGATGGGTGGTGGTGGCGGCCTCCGGCGGCCGAGCCATGAGCAGATTCGGCTTCACCGCCACCCGGTTGCCCGGGCGGATCAGCGGGCCCTCTTTTTCCAGCACGGCAAAATGCCGCTCGATGACTTCATCCAGCCGGTCGGGGTCATATGCCCCGCAGCGCAGCAGCGAAATTGTTTCCACTTGACCCGCTCCGTTCACAGCGCGCGCAGGAACGTGTCGATGCGTTCGAGCGCCTGGGTGATATGTTTGAGAGAATAGGAATAGGAGATGCGGACATGGCCCTCCCCGCAGGCGCCGAAGGCCGTGCCCGGGATCACCGCCACCTTCTGCTGCCGCAGCAGCCGCTCACAGAATTCCTCCGATGTAAGGCCCGTTTTTTCGATGGAGGGGAACACATAAAAGGCGCCGCGGGGGTCCATACACTCCAGACCCATGGTCTGGAGCTCCCGCACCATAAACCGGCGGCGCATATTGTATTCTTCCACCATCTTGGCTATATCGGGGTCGCCGTTGCGCAAAGCCTCCACCGCCGCATACTGGCTGGCGGTGGGCGCGCACATGACGGCAAACTGATGGATCTTGTGCATATAACCGGCCAATGGCGCGGGTGCGCAGGCATAGCCCAGCCGCCAGCCCGTCATGGCGTAGGATTTGGAAAAACCGCCCACCAGGATGGTGCGTTCCCGCATGTTTCCCACCGTGGGGAAAGACACATGGGTGGTCTCCCCATAGGTCAGCTCGGCGTAAATTTCATCCGCCAGCACAAAAATATCGGTGCCTTCCAACACTTCGGCAATGCCCTCGAGTTCTTCCCGGCTGAGCACGGCGCCGGTGGGGTTATTGGGGAAAGGCAGCACCAGCAGCTTGGTGTGCGGGGTGATGGCAGCGCGCAGCGCCTCGGGGCGCAGGCGGAAGCCTTCCTCCCGCCGGGTGGGCAGGAGCACCGGCGTGCCGCCCGCCAGCTGGGTCAGCGGCTCATAGCACACAAAGCTCGGCTGAGGGATGATGACCTCGTCGCCGGGGCCCACCAGCGCCCGGATGCCGATGTCGATGGCTTCGCTGCCCCCCACCGTGACGATGACCTCGTCGGAAGGATCATAGGTCAGCATAAAGCGCCGGTGCAGATAGCGGGCTATCTCCTGCCGCAGCTCAGCCAGACCGTCGTTGGATGTATACCAGGTGCGGCCCTTTTCCAGCGAATAAATGCCCGCGTTGCGGATATGCCAGGGTGTGGTGAAATCCGGCTCGCCGACGCCCAGTGAAATGACGTCGTCCATTTCCGACACGATGTCAAAAAAACGGCGGATGCCGGAGGGGCGGACACCCCGCACCCGGTCGGAAACAAGCCCCTCGTATTTCAGCACAGTGAAATTTTCCCCCTCTCGTCCGGCCGCTCGCTGCCGAACATCACGCCGCGCTCCTTATACCGGCGCAGCACGAAATGAGTGGAGGTGGAAAGCACATTGTCAATGGGCGACAGGCGCTCGGCGACAAACATGGCCACCTGTTTGAAGGAGGCCCCCTCGACCATCACCAGCAGGTCGAAGCCGCCCGACATCAGATAGACGGTGCTCACCTCGTCGAACTGCATAATACGCTCGCCCAGCTGCTCGAAGCCGAAATCCTGCTGCGGGGTCACGCGCACCTCGATCATGGCGGTGATCGTTTCCCGTCCGGCCTTGTCCCAATCCACAAGGGCCTTATAGCCCTTGATGATGCCGGCCTTCTCATAGCGGGCGATGGCCTGCCGGACTTCCTCCTCGCTGCGGCCCGTGAGGGCGGCCAGCTGAGCCGGGTTAAGTTTGGCGTCATTTTCCAGCAGGGTCAAAATCGGATCGGTCATTGATCAGGTGCTCCTTTCAGTTGACGGATTTTCGCCCGCGCGCGGATGAATTTCCGCTCGTTTCCGGGTGCATATATGTAATAGTATACACGAACCATCGCCGGATTTCAAACATAACGCGGCCATAACGCGGCGGAATTTCCCCCGTCCCGGCTGGGCGGCAGCTCCTGTTTATGCTATAATGGTGGCTGCCTGAAAAAACTTCCGGAGGTCTGTCATGGATCCGATCGTCATACTGGCCGGCGAATTTCATCAGGAGCCCGCCCGCGTGAAAAACGTGGTGCAGCTCGTTGACGCCGGCAACACCATCCCCTTCATCGCCCGCTACCGCAAGGAGCTCACCGGCTCCATGGACGATCAGCTGCTGCGGCAGCTGGCCGAGCGGCTCAAATACCTGCGCGGGCTGGACGCCCGCCGGCAGGAGATCGCCGAGAGCATCCGCGCCCAGGGCAAGCTGACCGACGAGCTGGCCCGTTCGCTCGACCGGGCCGAGACTCTGACGGGTCTGGAGGATCTTTACCGCCCCTACCGCCCCAAGCGGCGCACCCGTGCGGGTGTCGCCCGCTCGCAGGGGCTCGAGCCGCTGGCAGCCCTCATTCGGCGGCAGAAAAGCACGCGCGGAGAGATTGAAACCGCCGCCCGCGCCTGCTGCGGCGGGGAAAACCGGCCCGCCGCACCCGAGGACGCCATCCAGGGCGCGCTGGATATCCTTGCCGAGGGTATTTCCGACGACGCGGCGCTGCGGGGCCAGCTGCGGCAGGCGTACCGCCGGGCGGCGGTGTTCCGCTGCCGGGCCGCCAAAGAGGAAGACTCGGTCTACCGCATGTATTACGACTATCGGGAGCCGGCCGCCCGCATCCCCGGCCACCGCATATTGGCGGCCGACCGGGGCGAGCGGGAGGGATACCTCAAAATCACGCTGGAGCTGCCGCCAGAGGGGCCGCTTGCCACGCTGCGAGAGGCATGCGTCCGTTCCGGCGGGTACACGGGGGAACTGATGGAGCGCACCATAGCGAACGCGTGGCAGCGGCTGCTGGCCCCTTCGCTGGAACGGGAAATACGCGGCGAGCTCACCGACCGCGCCCAGCGGGACGCTCTGACGGTCTTTGGCGCCAACCTGCGCCAGCTGCTGCTGCAGCCGCCCGTGCGGGGCAAGACCGTGCTGGGGCTGGACCCTGCCTATCGCACCGGCTGCAAGACGGCGGTGGTGGACCCCACCGGCCGGGTGCTGGAAACAGCGGTCATCTACCCCACTCCGCCGCACCCGAAGCTGGAAGAGGCCAAGGCCGTTTGCCGCCGGCTCATCACGCGCTACGGTGTGGAGGTGGTCGCCATCGGCAACGGCACCGCTTCCCGCGAGACGGAAATTTTCGCCGCCGGGCTGCTAAAGGAGCTCGGCCGCCCCATTTCCTACATGGTGGTAAGCGAGGCCGGCGCGTCGGTCTATTCGGCGTCGAAGCTGGGGGCAGAGGAGTTTCCGGATTTCGACGTGTCGCTGCGCAGCGCCGTTTCCATCGCCCGGCGGCTGCAGGACCCCTTGGCGGAACTTGTGAAAATAGACCCGAAAGCCATCGGCGTGGGGCAGTATCAGCACGACCTGCCCGAAGCGGCGCTGGATGAGACCCTGAGCGGCGTGGTGGAAAGCTGCGTCAACTCGGTGGGTGTCGATCTGAACACTGCCTCGGCCTCGCTGCTCAGCCATGTGGCGGGCATCGGCTCCGGGGTAGCCAAAGCCATCGTGACGGTGCGGGAGGCAAACGGGCCCTTCCGCACCCGCTGGGAGCTGCTGGGTGTGCCGCGGCTGGGGCCGAAGGCTTTCGAGCAGTGTGCGGGATTTCTGCGCATTCCGGACGGAGAAAACGTGCTCGACCGCACGGGAGTCCACCCCGAATCCTATGCGGCGGCCCGCAAGCTGCTGACCGCCTGCGGCTTCACGCCCGCCGACGCGGCGGGCGGGCGGCTCACCGGGCTGCGGGAACGGGTGCATACGGCCGGGGAATCGGCCCTGGCCGGCGCGCTTGCCGTGGGCCTGCCCACGCTGCACGATATGGTGGAGGAACTGCTGCGGCCCGGCCGCGACCCGCGTGACGAGCTGCCGGCACCGCTGCTGCGCACCGACATACTGGAAATGGCCGACCTGAAGCCCGGCATGGAGCTCAAGGGCACGGTGCGCAACGTGGTGGATTTCGGCGCCTTTGTGGATATCGGCGTGCATCAGGACGGGCTGGTGCACGTGTCACAGCTGAGCGACCGGTTTGTGCGCCGCCCGTCGGAAGTCGTGCACGTGGGGGACATCGTCACCGTGCGGGTGCTGGAAGTGGACCCCGACAAAAAACGCATCGCCCTGACCATGCGGAGCGGCTCCCCCGCCGACTGATCCCGTAATGTAATTAAAACCCGGAAGAAGCCGTATTTCGTCTGCCTGCCTTTGTCCGAAAGGCAAGGTATCGCGCGGAACGTTTTCGTCTTTCTGCAAATGCCGCAGCACGCGCAGAAGCGGGGCACCCGGAATCCGGGCACCCCGCTTCTCATAATAGGGCGGCAGGACGGCGTCAGGCCAATTCCCGCAGCATGCCGGTCTTTAAATTCCACAGCCGCTGGGAAAGATCGACGTAATAGTGGTGGGGGTTCTCAAAGCGCAGCACCTCGTCCCACAGGGTGGCCGTCTGGGTTTTGCAGTAGGCCGCAATCTGCGGCACATCCGGGCTGTCGTAAACGCTCGCCCCGCCCTGGAAGATGGGCACCATCAGTTCCCGCGCCATAAAGTCCGTGAGCACCTTGCGTTTCCAGATATGGTCGGGGTCGAAAATTTCGTAGGGCTTCGAGTCGTCGATGACTTCGTCGTGGAGGGTGATGACGTCGGCCATGGCTTTGCCGCTGGTGCGGTCAAAGAGCCGCCAGACCTTTTTGAAACCGGGATTTGTAATTTTTTCAACATTTTCGCTGACCTTGATTTTGGGGGCGATACGGCCGTTTTCTTCCACGGCGGCCAGTTTATAGACCCCGCCGAACACCGGCTCGGAGCTTGAGGTGATGAGCCGCTCGCCCACGCCGAAGGAGTTGATCTGCGCCCCCTGGGCGAGAATGTCGCGGATGATGGTCTCGTCGAGGGAATTGGAAATGACGATGCCGCAGTCGGGGAAGCCCGCGTCGTCGAGCATACGGCGCACCTGCTTGGTGAGATAGGTGATGTCGCCCGAGTCGATGCGCACCCCGCCGGGACGGTAGCCCCGGGGCAGCAGTTCCTCACGGAAGACCCGGATGGCGTTGGGTACGCCGGATTTGAGCACGTTGTAGGTGTCGGCCAGCAGCACGCAATTTTTCGGATAGAGCCGGGCGTAGGTGCGGAAAGCTTCCAGCTCGCTGTCGAACATCTGAATCCAGCTGTGGGCCATGGTGCCCATGGCCGGAATGTGGAATTCCCGGTCGGCAATGGTGCAGGCCGTGCCCACGCAGCCGCCGATCACCGCGGCCCGTGCGCCGTAAATGGCCCCGTCGCCGCCCTGGGCCCGGCGGGAGCCGAATTCCATCACCGGCCGACCCGCGGCCGCGCGCACGATGCGGTTGGCCTTGGTGGCGATAAGGCTCTGGTGGTTGACGGTCAGCAGGATCATCGTTTCCACCAATTGGGCCTGCATGGCCGGGCCGCGCACGGTGAGGATCGGCTCCTGCGGAAAAACGGGTGTGCCTTCCGGCACGGCCCATACGTCGCATGCAAAATGGAAATTGGCCAGGTAGTCGAGAAACGCTTGGGAAAAGATGCCCTTGCTCCGCAGAAACTCGATGTCGTCGGGCCCGAAGCGGAGATTCTTGATATAGTCGATGACCTGCTCGACGCCCGCCATAATGGCGAAGCCCCCGTTATCCGGCACCCGCCGAAAAAACATATCGAAATAGGCGATTTTATCCCGGATGTCGCTGCACATATATCCGTTGCCCATCGTCAGCTCATAATAATCCGTCAGCATGGAAAGATTGCCGTCCACAAGCCTGCTCATAATCGTTTCTCCCTTTATACGAAACCTCATACGCATCGGAATTCCTTGCCGATGCGGCGCCGCACACCGTCGGGCCACGCCGAAACCGTGCGGAATCCGCGCAGAATATAGGAATGGGGTGACGCAAAACAGGCGGAGCCTCATTTGCATCACCCACGAAACCACGCTTTTCGACCCCCGGCGGTCCAAAAGCGGGCGGGGCGTCATTCCACGGCCGAAACCACCTCGACACCGCCCAGCATCAGGCTGTTGAGCGCCGCCACATGGCACAGCGCCGCGCTGTGGCCGGGCGCGTCATAGGTGGCCACCGCGTCCGCCGGGACTATCACCCGGGAGGGCATATCCAGACGGTTGAAGTGACATTTGAGGGTCTGGGCGAATTGCTGGATGCAGATGTCGGTGCAGTCGCCCGCCACCACGAAGGTATTCACCGCCGGGTGGGTGCCCAGCCAGCGCAGGAAGCCTTCTTCCAAAAATCCGTTGGTGGAGTTTTTGGTGACCATGGTGAAACCGGGCACCGCTTTGAGCTCATCCACCAGCTCGGCCTCCCGCGTGCCCTCCAGGCAGTGGGGCGGAAAAGCGGCGAATTCCCCCGAGTGGGCGGTGTGGCAGTCGGAAAGTGAAAGCCACGGGATGCCAAGCCGCGCACACCGCCCGGCCAGCCCGGCGACCGACGGAATAATGCCGGCCACCTGGGAACTTGCCAATGCGCCTTCCCGCGCAAAGCCGTTGACCATGTCGATGACGACCAGCAGCGTGTGCCCGGGCTCCAGCGTATCCGCATCCAGGGGCTTGAGCTGGGCGACGCGGGCATTCCATTCCCGCAGCGCCCGGATCATTTCCTCCATACCATACACCCGCCTTTCCCATCCGGCCGTGCCGCACGGCTGCTGCACGGCGACTTATCGCATGGCAACCCTATCGCATTGCGGTCTATAAAAACGGAATACCGCTGTCGCGCGCGGCCTGCCGCAGACCCTCCTCGGCCGTGTCGCGCTCGTAGCCCGCAGCCTCAAGCGCCGTATCCGACATATGGTTGAGCCGGTCGTAAAAATCGACGACCAGTTCCAGATACCGTGGGTCATGGGGGTCGGCCTGTGCCCGCAGCAGCCGGTCGGCCTCGTCGACCCGGCCCTCGTCGAGCAGGTCGGTGAGCCGCGCGTGGAGCCGGTCGTCGGCCGTTTCCACCTGCCCCGGCTCATACCGGGTCGTACTTTTGCGGAGTATGGTGCCGGCCAGGAACTGCACCATATCGTTGATCTGCCGCATGATCCAGTCTTCTTCGAGCATGGCGCCCCCTATCGTATACGTGCACTTTTGCGAATGTGGCATCTGCGAATGTGGCATCTGCGAATGTGGCATCTGCGGATGTGGCATCTGCGGATGTGGCATCTGCGGATGCCGCAAAAGAATTAAAATTCGTTTTGCCGCACCCCGGTCACTCGGCGGTGTCGAGGGCGTGCAGGATCATATCCCGCAGCACCTGGGGGTTGGCCTTGCCGCGGGAAACCCGCATGCACTGGCCCACCAGGAATCCGGCCGCGTTCGACTTGCCCTTCTTATAGTCGGCCACCGACTTCGGGTTTTTCGCAATCACATCCGCCACGATTTTTTCCAGAGCGGAGGTGTCACTGACCTGGGCCAGTCCCTTTTCCTTCACGATCGCTTCCGGCTCGCCGCCGTGGGCGAAGATTTCTTCCAGCACGGTCTTGCCGGCGGTGTTGGAAATGGTGCCTTTTTCAATGAGGGCGATCATGGCCATGAGTTTTTCCGGCGTCAGGGCGCAGCTCTCGAGGCTCTCACCGCGCTCGACGAGCAGCCGGGTCACGTCGCCCGACAACCAATTGGAGGCCGCCTTGGCACTGCCGGCGCCCAGCGCCACGCACGCGTCGAAAAACGCTGCTTTTTCGGACGTACCGGCGATCAGGCCGGCGTCATCCTCGGGCAGGCCGTAATCTTTCATATACCGCACCTGCCGGTGGTTGGGCAGCTCGGGGGTGGAATTGCGGACCTGCTCGATCCAGTCGGCGTCGAGCACAATGGGGCGCAGATCCGGTTCCGGAAAATAGCGGTAATCCTGCGCGTCCTCTTTGGAACGCATCAGGAAGCTCATGCCCTTGCCATCGTCCCAGCGGCGGGTCTCCTGCTCCACAAAGCCGCCGCTTTCCAGCAGCTCCACCTGCCGCTTGGCCTCATAGACCACGGCGTGGTAGACCCCGTTGAAGGAGTTGACGTTTTTCATCTCGCACCGGGTGCCGAACTTGTCGCTGCCCTTGCGGCGCACCGACACGTTGACGTCGCAGCGGATGGAACCTTCCTGCATTTTGCAGTCGGAAATATCCAGGCACTCGAGAATGGATTTTATGGTCTCGAGATACGCCTTGGCCTCGTCGGCGCCGCGCAGGTCGGGCTCGGAAACGATCTCGATCAGCGGCACGCCGCAGCGGTTAAAATCCACCAGCGAACCGGAAAAACTCTCGCCGTGCAGCAGCTTGCCGGCATCCTCCTCGATATGGATGCGGGTCACGCCGATGCGCTTCTGCTTGCCGCCCGACAGGATATCCACATAGCCGTGCTCGCACAGCGGCACGTCGAACTGCGAAATCTGGTAGGCCTTGGGCAGGTCGGGGTAAAAATAGTTTTTACGGTCCTGCTTCGAGACGCGGTTGATGTCGCAGTGGAGCGCGCAGCCCATGCGCACGGCGTATTCCACGACCTTTTTATTGAGCGTGGGCAGCGTGCCAGGCATGCCGGTGCAGATGGGGCAGCACTCGGTGTTCACTTCGGCACCGAACGCATTACGGCACCCGCAGTATATTTTGGTCTTGGTCGACAGCTCGGCATGCACTTCCAGCCCGACGACCACTTCGAAGTCATCCATCATCACAAATCCCCGCCTTCCGTCAAATCCGCGGCGGCTCAATGCCGCCGAACTGCTTCTCATAGGCTCTGCCGGCGGTGAGAATCGCTTTCTCGCCGAATTTCGGCCCGATCAGCTGCATGCCCACCGGCAGCCCGTCCACCTGCCCACAGGGCATGGAAAGCCCCGGCAGCCCGGCGATGTTGACCGGCACGGTGCAGATATCCGCCGCATACATGCTCAGCGGGTCGCCCATCCGGTCACCCAGACGAAAAGCCGTCACGGGCGAGGTGGGCGTGAGGATGAAGCTGCAGCTCGCAAACGCCTGCGCGAATTCCTCGGCGATGCGCATCTGGGTGAGCTTGGCCTTCTTGTAATAGGCGTCGTAGTAGCCGGAACTGAGCACGAACGTGCCCAGCAGGATGCGGCGCTTGACCTCGTCGCCGAAGCCCTCGCTGCGGGAACGCTCGTACAGGTCGATATAATTGTCGTATTCCGGCGCGCGGTAGCCGTATTTGACCCCGTCGAACCGGGCCAGGTTGGAGGAAGCCTCCGCGCAGGCGATGATATAATAGGCCGACAGCGCGTAATCGGTGCTGGGCAGGCGGATTTCCTTGAGTGTGGCGCCCATCTGCTCAAAGCGCCGCGCGGCGGCCATGACGGTCTCTTTGACCCGGCCGTCCACACCCTCGCCGTAATACTCGGCCGGGATGCCGACGGTCATGCCCTTCACGCCGCAGTCGATGGCGCCGGTCACGTCGGGCAGCGCCCCGTCGACGCTGGTGGCGTCGTAATCGTCGTGGCCCTTGATGGCGTCGTAAAGCAGCGCCACATCCCCCACCGTGCGGGCGAAAGGCCCGATCTGATCGAGGGAGGAGGCAAACGCAACCAGCCCGTAACGCGACACGGTGCCATAGGTCGGCTTGAGCCCCACCACGCCGCACAGGGATGCCGGCTGACGGATGGAACCACCGGTGTCGGAGCCCAGCGCCAGCACGGTCTCGCCGGCCGCGACGGCGGCGGCGCTGCCGCCGGAGGAGCCGCCCGGCACCCGGTCGGTGTCATAGGGGTTGTGGGTCTTGGGGAAATGCGACGTTTCACAGGAAGAGCCCATGGCGAACTCGTCCATATTCATCTTGCCGGTGAAAACCGCACCCGCAGCCCGCAGCTTTTCCACCGCCGTGGCGTCGTAGGGGGGCACGAAATTGCTGAGCATTTTGGAGGCACAGGTGGTTTTGACCCCCTTGGTGCACAGGTTATCTTTCAGCGCCACCGGGATGCCGGCCAGGGGGCCGGGCGTATTACCGGCGGCAATGGTCTTGTCCACTTCCGCGGCCTGCTTCAGGGCCGTTTCGCGGGTCTGGGTGATATAGGCGGCGACTTTGCCTTCCACCGCGTCCACCCGGTCGAAGACCGACCGGGCAATATCTGTCGCGCTGCACTTTTTGGCGCACAGCAGCTCATGCAGCTGCGCGGCGCTCTGCTGATACAGTTCCATCCATGTCCGTCCTTTCGCTTGCACGGTCCGCCGGCCGCGTCATTCCTCCACGACTTTTGGTACGACGACGCAGCCCGCCTCGGTCTTGGGGGCGTTCGCCAGCACCTCGTCCCGCGGCATGGAGGGGCGCACTTCGTCCTCCCGCAGCGTCATGGCGTCTTTCTCATCCAGCGGCAGCCGGGTGTCTGAGAAATCCGGCAGCTTTTCCACCATTTTAACAATATCGGCCATCTGCGCCTGCAGCCGGGGAACATCCGCGTCCTCCACGTGCAGCCGGGCCAGTTTCGCCACATGGCGGATATCGATCTTTTCCTCCATAGAAACCCTCGCCTTTCGCAATTCTGTGCCGCCGGCGCGGCGCGCCGGCTATCTATGATTGAAACCCGGGGCATGCCCCGCGGTTCAGCCGTCCTTTTGAATCATCCGGCGGAATTCCGTCTCGTCGACGACCCGCACGCCAAGACTCTGCGCCTTTTGCAGCTTGCCGCCGGCGTCCTCGCCCGCCAGCACCACCGACGTCTTTTTCGACACGCTGCCCGATACCTTGCCGCCGAAGCTCTCGATGACGGCGGAGGCCTGCTCCCGGGTGAAGCCCGGCAGCGTGCCGGTGAGCACGAAGGTCATACCCGCGAACCGGGTGTCCTCCGGCCCACTCTCGTGGCAAGTCATATCCACCCCCGCCTCCCGCAGCCGGCCGATGAGGTGCCGGGAGCCGGGCAGGGCGAAAAACGCCACGGCATTTTCCGCAATGATGTCGCCAAGCCCGTCGATGGCGCACAGCTGCTCCTTGGTGGCGTCAAGCAGCCGCTCCATATCGGGAAACCGGACGGCGATGAGCCGCGCGGCCTTCTGCCCCACATGGCGGATGCCCAGCGCGAAAAGCAGCCGGGCCAGCCCCGCCCCCCGGGAGCGGGCCACGGCCTCGGTGAGATTGCGGGCCGACGTCTCGCCCATGCGGTCGAGGGCCGCGAGCTGTTCCGCCGTCAGGTCATAGAGATCGGCGGGGGATTTCACCAAACCCCTCGTCACCAGCGCATCCACCAGCGCGGGGCCCAGGCCGTCGATATCCATCGCGTCCCGCGAGGCAAAATGGATGAGGTTGCGCCGCAGCTGGGCCGGGCACTCCGGGTTGAGACAGCGCAGCACCGCCTCCCCCTCCTCGCGGGACACAGGCGAGCCGCAGGAAGGGCATTTTTCGGGCATGTGATAGGGTGCGCCGCCGCCGTGCTCGTATACGCCGACGATCTCGGGGATAATATCCCCCGCCTTGCGCACCGTGACGATGTCGCCGATGCGGATATCCTTCTGGGCGATCATATCCTCGTTGTGCAGCGTGGCGCGGCCCACGGTGGAGCCCGCCAGCAGCACCGGCTCGAGCACCGCCGTGGGCGTGAGGGCCCCCGTACGGCCGACATTGACGTCGATGCCCTTGAGCCGGGTGTGCTTTTCTTCCGGCGGGAACTTGAACGCCACCGCCCAGCGGGGAAATTTGGCCGTGCTGCCCAGCGCCCGCCGGGCGGCCAGGGAATCGACCTTCACCACCGCGCCGTCGATGTCATAGGGCAGCGAGCCCCGCCGCTCGCCAATGCGGCGGATTTCTTCGATCGCTTCCGCCGCCGTGGCGCAGGGCACATGGTGCACCACGCGGAAACCAAGCTCCCGCAGCAGCGCGTGGCCGGCCGCGTGGGTCTCAACCGTCTCGCCCTCGATGCGCTGGATGTTGAACACGAAAATATCCAGCCGGCGGGAGGCGGTGACGCGGGGGTCCTTCTGCCGCAGGGAGCCGGCCGCGGCGTTGCGCGGATTTTTGAAAGGGTGCTCGCCGGCATCCTCCTGCCGGGCGGTGAGCTCGAAAAAGCTCGCGTGGGGCATATACACCTCGCCCCGCACTTCCAGAAACGGCAGCGAGCGGGACAGCTTGAGCGGAATGGCCCGCACGGTGCGCAGGTTGAGGGTCACGTCCTCCCCCACCAGCCCGTCGCCGCGGGTGGAGCCGCGCACGAATACGCCGTCGCGGTATTCCAGCGACACCGACAACCCGTCGATTTTTTCCTCGACCATATAGGCGATGCCTGGCTGTGAGGCGCGCACCCGCCGGTCGAATTCCGCGACCTCTTCTTCCGAAAAGACGTCCTGGAGACTTTCCATCGGCACCTCGTGCCGCACCGGCTCAAAGAGTGAGGATGCCTTCCCGCCCACCCGGCGGGTAGGCGAATCGGGCGTCGCCAGCTCCGGGTGGGCGGCCTCGAGCTCCTCGAGTTCCCGCATCATCCGGTCGTACTCAAAATCGGATAAGGAGGGGTTGTCCTCCACATAATACTGGCGGTTGGCCTTATCGAGCGTTTCCCGCAGCAAGCGGGCACGCGCGGCGGGCGTTTTCGGGTCCATGCAATCAGCCTCCATGTGCCGGGTGTCGGTCACGCCGGCACCGCCGGCACAACTTCCCATATTCTTATATTATAGGCAATTTGCATGGCGTTGTAAACGCCGGCCGCCCAAACGGGCCGGTTTTTTTCATGCGCGCGGCCGCGGGGCCCGATTGCAAAAAAGGCTCCGCCGGAGTAAAATGAGGGAAGATTTTCCGGCTTGCCGGAACGGGCGCATCCCGCCCGGGAAAGGAAGACATCCGATGAAATTCGACCAGATGGAATATCGGCGCATCCCCATCGAGGAATATACCCGCGATTTTGAAAAAGTGCTCGCCGCCTTCACGGGTGCCCGCGACGCCGCCGGCCAGCTTGATGCCGTGCGGGAGTATTTCCGACTTCACGACCGTTTTTCCACTATGTATAATCTCACCTATATTCGCCATACGGGCAACACGGCGGACAAATTTTATTCCGACGAAAACGATTATTACGACGAGAACATGCCCCGCTTTGAGGAACTGGAAAACCGGTTTCACCGCGCGCTGACAGGTTCGGCCTTCCGCCCGGAGCTGGAAAAGGCGCTGGGCACGCTGCTTTTCCGCAATGCGGAAATCGACCAGCGGGCCTTCGACCCCAAGCTCATCGACGACATGGCGGAGGAAAACCGGCTGCGCTCCCGTTACCAGAAGCTGGTCGCTTCGGCGCAGATCCCCTTCGACGGCAAAACGCTCAATGTCTCCCAACTCGGGTTTTACATGACCTCCCCCGACCGGCAGGTGCGCCGCGAGGCCTACGCCGCCCGCACCGGCTTTTTCCTGCCCCACGGGGAGGAACTGGACGAAATCTATGACAAGCTGGTGAAATGCCGCACCGCCCAGGCCCGGAAGCTGGGCTACCGCGATTTTGTGGAACTGGGCTATCTGCGTCGGCGGCGCAACTGCTACACCGCGCAGGACGTAGCGGCTTTCCGCCGCATGGTCAAGGAGCAGATCGTACCGCTGAGCCGCCGGCTGGCCGAGGAGCAGCGCAAGCGTCTGGGTGTGGAGCGCCTCGCCTTTTGCGACGAGGGCACGCTTTTCCCCCACGGCAACCCGCGGCCTCAGGGCACCCCGGAGCAGATTTTTGAAAACGGGCGCCGGATGTACCGCGAGCTGTCGCCCCAGACCGGCGAATTTTTCGACTTCATGCTGGAAAACAACCTTTTCGATGTGCTGGGCCGGGCTGGCAAGGCCGCAGGCGGCTACTGCACCGAGATCGCCGACTATAAGTCGCCCTTTATCTTCGCCAATTTCAACGGCACCACCGACGACATCAACACCCTTACCCATGAGGCGGGGCATGCCTTCCAGTACTATATGTCCCGCGACATCTACCCTTCCGACTATGTCTTCCCCACACTGGACGCCTGCGAGATCGATTCCATGTCGATGGAGTTTTTCACCTGGCCGTGGATGGAGCTTTTCTTCGGCAAACAGGCCGACCAGTACCGCTACATGCATCTGGCGGGAGCGCTGACTTTCCTGCCCTACGGCTGCGCGGTGGATGAGTTCCAGCACATCGTCTATGAAAAGCCCGACATGACCCCCGCCGCACGCAAGGAGGTCTGGAAGGACCTTGAAGCCCAGTACCTGCCCGTCGTGGATTACGAGGGCGACAGATTCTTCGGCGCCGGCTGTCGGTGGCAGCGGCAGCTGCACATCTATGAAGAACCGTTTTACTACATCGACTACTGCCTGGCGCAGACCTGCGCGCTGGAATTCTGGGCCATGGCGCAGAAAGACCAACCCGATGCCTGGGGCCGCTACACGCAGCTTTGCTCCCTGGGCGGCAAAGACACCCTCACCGGGCTGATCGACCGTGTGGGGCTGCAAAGTCCCTTCGCTCCCGGCTGCCTCGCCACCGTGGCACAGGCCGCAGACCGGTGGCTCGCGGATTTCGACCCGGCAAAGCTCCGCTGAGTCTCAGCGGGAGGCTGATTTGCCCGACGAAGCCGACGACGAGCCGGAGGAGCCGTAGATGACCGCCTGGTCGGAGCTGCCGGAGGTCGAGCCGTTGATGACGGTCGAGGGTACGTTGCCGACGATGATGCTTTCGGCAATGGAAAAATTGCTGTCGACCCCGGTGCCGATGCTGTAGCCCGGTATGACCACGGCGATGTCGGTATGAACGTCAAGGTTGATCTGCTGCCGGGTCTGGTTGATGCCGGCGGAAGTAAACTCACTGGATATTTCCGCCGTCACATTACCGACGGGATAGAGGCGGATATGGATGACGGGGCCGCGGCCGCTGAACAGACCGCCCCCGATCACCGTGCCCAGCGGGATACCCAGTTCGCTGGGCGGGATGGCGTTGATTTCCGCGATGACTTCCTTCACCACGTCGGTGCGGATGCGGTTGATCTGCAGCGTGTCGGCCTTGACGGCGGTGATGGAGCCGGATGAATCTTTTTCAAACGACATGATGCGGTCGTAGGTGACGTCATCCTGCTCCAGCACCTTGCCCACGGCGGTGTTGACCACGTCAGCGGCCACCACCTTGGCACGGTAGACCGCGGTGGTCTGCAGCACCGGCATAAGCTGGATGGTGAAGGCAACGTAGCCCGCCAGCGCCAGACCGAGGGCCGCCAGCAGCCAGAAAGCGGCCCGGCCGCCGCGGTTGCGATGCCGGCGGGCGGCTCTGCGGCGATAGCGCATCGGCGATTCCTCCCCCTGTGTCGGCATAAAACGGCTCCGCTCCCTGCGCCCAGTATATGCGCCACAGTGTCCCCATTTGCACCGACGCGGGCGGACATGAAAAAACAGACCGGAAGGACTTGCCGTCCTTCCGGTCTGTTTTTATGCCGGCGGGAGTTATGCGCCGTAATGCATCCCCATGGAAATCGCCTTGATATTGGCGTCGATGAGATTTGCCTTGCGCGGCGGGATGGACTTTTTAAGCCCCGCCTCCACCGATTCATATCTGGCAAAGCCGGTCTCTTTGAGCAGCTTGCCCAGGATAATCATGTTGGCCAGCCCCTGCAGCCCCTCGTCGTCGGCCATTTTGGTGGCCGGGATGTAAAAGGTCTGCACATCGGTGCGCTGCACCTTTTCGGGGATGAGAAAGGAATCGATGAACACCCGGCCGCCCGGCTGCACGTTGTCGATAAACCGGGCCATGGAGGGATAATTCATGGCGACGAACACATTCGGGTTGATGATGAGCGGCGAGCCGATGGGCTCATCCGAGATGGAAACGCTGCAGTTAGCCGTGCCGCCGCGCATCTCCGGCCCATAGGAAGGCAGCCAGGAAACTTCCCGGCCCTCCATCAGGCCCGCGTAAGCCATGACTTTGCCCGAAAATAGGATGCCCTGCCCGCCGAAACCGGCAAACAGCACGCTGTAATCCTCTGCCATCACTTTTTCACCTCCGCCGTCACGTCTTTATACACACCCAGCGGATAATAGGAAATCATATTCTGCCGCAGCCAATCCAGCGCCTGAGCCGGCGTGAAGCCCCAGTTGGTGGGGCAGCTGGAAAGCACCTCGACGATGGAAAAGCCGCGCCCCTCGACCTGATTCTCAAAGGCCTTGTGGATGGCTTTTTTCGCGGCGAGGATATGCGGGACACTGTCCACCGACACGCGCTCGGCATAGGCCACGCCGTCGAGGGTGGAAAGCATTTCGCAGATGCGCACCGGGTAACCGGCCACCTTGGGGTCGCGGCCGTAGGGCGTGGTCTGCGTCACCTGGCCGGGCAGCGTGGTGGGGGCCATCTGGCCGCCGGTCATGCCGTAAATGGCGTTGTTGACAAAGATCACGGTGATGTTTTCACCCCGGGTGGCGCTGTGCACCGTCTCGGCCGTGCCGATGGCGGCCAGGTCGCCGTCGCCCTGATAGGTGAAAATCACCCGGTCGGGCAGTGCCCGCTTGAGCCCGGTAGCCACGGCCGGCGCGCGGCCGTGGGCCGCTTCCACCATGTCGCACCGGAAATAGTCGTACGCCATCACGGCGCAGCCCACCGGGGCCACGCCCACCGTCCGGCCCTCGACGCCGAGGTCGTCGATGGCTTCGGCCACCAGCCGGTGGATGATGCCGTGCGTACAGCCCGGGCAATAATGGAAAGGCGCGTCGGTCAGCGCCTTGGGTTTCTCAAACACGACTGCCATTATTCCGCACCTCCCGCGATCTTTTCAATCTGTGCCAGCACTTCCGCAGGCGTCGGAATCACGCCGCCCGTGTGCCCGAAGAAATGGACGGGACGGGAACACTCGATGGCGAGCCGCACGTCGTCGACCATCTGGCCCATGCTCATTTCCACCGCAAGGAAGCTTTTGGCCGTTTTCGCCGCTTCGCGCAGTGCCCGCTCGGGGAAAGGCCACAGGGTGATGGGCCGCACACAGCCGGCCTTGATGCCCTTGGCGCGGGCCGACTTGACGGCGCTCTTGACGATGCGGGAAGTAGCGCCGTAGGCCACGACCACCACATCGGCGTCGTCGGTATAGAGGCTCTCGGCCTCCTGCTCCTTGGCCTTGACCGTCTCATAGCGTGCGAAACGGTCGACGATGGTCTTTTCGAGCTGGTCGGGCTTGAGATAGAGGGAGTTGATTATGTTGTGCTCCCGCTTGAATTGATGCCCGGTGGTCGCCCAGGGCTTTTCATGGGGCTTATAGCCCTCGGGCTGCTCGAGCACCACCGGCTCCATCATCTGGCCCAGCATGCCGTCGGCCAGAATCATGGCCGGCATGCGGTAGGTTTCCGCCCGGTCAAAGGCCTTGAAAACGGTATCGACCATTTCCTGCACGGTGGAGGGGGCGAAAACCAGCAGTTGGAAATCGCCGTGGCCGGTTGCCTTAGTGGCCTGCCAGTAATCCGCCTGGGAAGGCTGAATGCCGCCCAGGCCCGGGCCGCCGCGCTGCACGTTGATGATCAGGCACGGTAGGTCGGAGCCCGCTATGTAGGATATGCCCTCGGTTTTGAGGCTGATACCGGGGGAAGAGGACGAGGTCATGGCCCGCACGCCGGCCGAGGCCGCGCCCAGCACCATATTAATCGCCGCGATTTCCGATTCCGCCTGTAAAAACGTGCCGCCGATCTTGGGCATGCGCTTGGACATATAGGCCGCAACCTCGGTCTGGGGCGTGATGGGGTACCCGAAGAAATGTCGACAGCCAGCCTGGATTGCCGCGGCGGCCAGCGCCTCATTTCCCTTCATCAAAATCTTTTCCGCCATTTCTTAGACCATTCCTTTCTCAGGCGCCGGTGGCTTATTTTTCGACCGTTATGGCCACGTCGGGGCACATAATGGCACACATGGCGCACCCGATGCACTTTTCCATGTCGGTCACGTGCGCGGGATGATAGCCCTTTTTGTTGAGCCGGTTTTCATCCAGCGCCATGATCTTTTTGGGGCATGCGGTCGTGCAGAGCCCGCAGCCCTTACAGATGTTTTCGTCCACGGTCACTTTCGGCATGACAGAACCTTCCTTTCTGGATCCTGCTCCCGGCGGGCGCGGTCAGGCGTCGCTCCAGGGGAACGAAGGGGGAATATCGATGGGGAACGCGTCCGGCCGCCCGACGGCGTCGGCCAGTTCCCGGGGCACACAGGTAAAAGCGAGCGGGAGCCCGGCCTGCTGCGCCACCGCCTGGGCAAAAGGCGCGGATTGCCGGATCACATCGGCGTCCGTTTCGGGGCCGAGGTGTGTGTTATTGACCACGGCGGTGGCGGGCAGATGCCCCGCGGCCTCGATTTCCCGCAGGACGGCGACCGCTTCCTCCGGCGTGCGGGTGAGCGGGCGGCGGGCGTTGACTATGTAATAGTGGGTGTAGGGCTCCGCCGTAATCATCGGCACGAAACGCCCCAGCGCGGCCGCCCCCGCGTCATCCCCGCCCACGTCGATGACGACGGTGCAGCCGGTGTCTTCCAGCGCCGCATAGATGTCAGGCGGCAGCGCGGGAATATCGAGGTTGGTGCGGGCATAGATGGGCGCGATGACCCGGATGCCCTGCTCCGCCAGACGCCCGGCGCTGTCGGCGGCCCTAAAATAGGGGTTGACTATATCCAGATCCACCAGACAGACCCGTCGGCCGGCTTTGGCGGCGCAGACGGCGAGGTTGAGCGAAACGGTCGTTTTTCCGCTGCCGTAATGGCCGGTCACGATATTCAAACGATGGGAAATTGGCTGCATGGCAATCCCTCCGGTCGGATAAAGCCGACCCGATTTGCAATGATTTTGGCCATTATACCACGTCCGTCCTGCAAATTCAACCACGGCAGGCCCCCGGAACGCCCGGACATGCCGAAATACTAAAAAGCCGCGCTGCCATTTTCCACAATTCATGGAAAAATGGCGGCGCGGAGGGTCGCCTGCCGGGCAAAATACCGCTCACTCAGCTGATATGCAGTTGCAGACGGAGTTTGTCGGCAATCATGGCAATGAATTCGCTGTTGGTGGGTTTGCCGCGGCTGTTGTGAATGGTGTAACCAAAATAGGAATTGAGAATATCCACGTCGCCGCGGTCCCAGGCCACCTCGATGGCATGGCGAATCGCCCGTTCCACCCGGGAGGACGTCGTGTCATACTTTTTGGCCACCGATGGATAAAGCTGCTTGGTGACGGAATTGATGATGTCGATATCCTGAATGGCCATCATAATGGCCTCACGCAGGTAGTGGTACCCTTTGATATGTGCCGGGACACCGATCTGGTGGAAGATTTTCGTGACGATGATTTCCACATCCTGACTGGATGTATAGGAGACGCCACCCGGCCGGATTTCCGCCGTGCGGGGCAGATCCCCCGTACCTGCCAGCTGATGGATCCGTTCCGCCAGCAGGTCGTGATCAAACGGCATCGGGAAAAAGTAGGACGCGCCGGCCTCCATCACCTGGGAACAGATCATGCCGCTGTTATCCGTCGACATGACGATCATCACGGGCTTTTTGCTCAGGTGCATCTTGCGCATGGCCGCGAGGACCCCGATGGCGTCGATGCGCGTCATAAACGCATTCATCAGCACCACGTCGGGCATTTCGCTATTGATGCCGTCGAGCACATCCTGCCCGTCTTTGGCGACGGTGACCACATCCATCCCATAGGATTTCAGCGTAGCCGCACAAACCTGGCCCATTTCCGCACTGGTATCCGCCACGAGAACCTTCAGCTTATTGTCCATCGTTGAAATGCCCCCCAATATTCTGTTGTCATAAAAATACCATATTATGGAATATTTTTCAAGTATTTACATTCCATTTGTCAAAATTTCTTTTCCTGCTCTTTTGAGTGAAAAGCTGACAGAATTTTCAGGGTCACCGCCAACTAGCTTCGCTTCGCTTCATCCCGCGTTTCGACTTAATCCGACGGGGTAGTTTTATGATACCACATTCTGGGAAGATTTTGCAAGTATTTGCGCGGTATTCCACATATTTTCAGCAAAAATCCCGTATCCGCGGGTGGGGTCGCTGACAAACACATGCGTTACGGCGCCGACCAGCTTGCCATCCTGCATGATGGGGCTGCCGCTCATCCCCTGCACGATGCCGCCGGTCTTGGCGAGCAGCGTTTTGTCGGTGATGCGGATGACCATGTTTTTGGTTGGCGTGCTGTCGTTATAGTCGACTTTTTCGATGCGGATGTCATAGCTGTGCGGGCCTGTGCCATCCACTGTGGAAAGAATGGTCGCGTCGCCGGTGTGCACCTCCTGGCACATGGCCAGAGGCACCGTGCCGCTGGCAGGCATGGTGCTTTCCATGCTGCCGTAGACGCCGGTCTGGCGATTCATCAGAAGGCTGCCCAGCGTACGGTCCTCAAGACTGCCCTGCAGCTCGCCCGTATGGCCCTTGGTGCCGCGCAGCACGTCGGTGATATCCGCCACCACTGCCTGGCCGGAGGCAAGCGGCAGGATTTCCCCCGTGTCAATGTCGCAGATGCCGTGCCCCAGCCCGCCGAATATGCTCGTGGTCGGGTCGTAAAATGTCACCGTCCCGATGCCGGCGGTGCTGTCACGCACCCATATGCCCGCCTTATAGACATTCTCACTCACCGAAAGGCGGGCCTGCACGCTGACTTCAAAATCTCGGCTGCCCCGGCGGGCCTGCACCTTCAGCGGTTTGCCGCCGCTGCCGGAAAAAGCCTCGCCCACTTCGGTGTTGGAATTCATTTCTTTGCCGTCGATGGAAATAATAATATCACCCTTGCGCAGCCCGGCCTCATACGCCGGATTTTTGGGGCCGTTGAGAGTGTCTATATCCGACATGCCCACGACCATGACCCCGCTGGTATATAGCTTCACGCCGAAAACCTGACCGCCCGGAATCACCCGGGTCTCGCCGGTCACATTCACCTTGACACTTTTGACGTCCACAAGACCCAGCAGGCGAAGCTCGCCCTGATAACTGCCTCCGGCCTTGAGACGCGCCTGGGCCAGCACGCTCCCTGTGCCGGTAAGGCTCACGTGGGCCAGGTTGGACAGATGCAGCGGGCTGCCCTCCACCACCGTGAAGCTGTCGGGTAGGCTGCGGGCCACTGCCAGACCCGTCACAAGCAGCGCCATCGCCGCGGCGCCGACGGCAACAGCCAGACGTCTGATTGATTTTTTCATGGCAAAGTCCCCTTCCACTTTTTAATCTGCCACGTTCGGGGCATCGCTATGAGAAGCAAAATCTGAGCCGCCTGGCAATTCTTTTTTCAAGGGCCAAATGTTAGCCAATTGCGGTCTTTTACACATGGGCAGTTGCCTTTTATGTGACAAAATGGTATATTGATAAAGTTATGATCGTGCGGCCCGGCATCGCTCGGGCGCAGACAGAAGGGGAGTCTCCGCCCGGACGGGCGGAAGGGAAGAAAGGCTGGGTGGAATATGCGCGTGGCTGTGGTTGGTTCCCGGTGTGCCGGGCCGGAAGTAATGGAAACGATTTTCCGGGCGCTGCCCGTGGGATGTTCCGAAATCGTCAGCGGCGGCGCGGCCGGCGTCGACACGCTGGCCAGACGGGCCGCCGGCACCCTGCATATCCGCTACACCTGTCTGCGGCCGCGCTATCGCAAATACGGCCGCTCCGCCCCGCTGCTGCGCAACATCGACATTGTGGAGCGCGCCGACATGGTGCTCGCCTTCTGGGACGGCCGTTCCCGCGGCACGCGGCAGGCGCTGGGCTGCTGCATCAGCCGGCGCAAGCCGTTCCGTATTTTTCTCATCAATACCCACGACCGGATCGTGCAGTGCAGCTGACCCCGGTGGGAACGGGAGGTCTCTCATATGGCGGATGAAAACGATATAGGAAGCCGGATCTCGGCCAGCCTCCAGAAGGGTCGGGTCAGCCAGGTCCGCGAGCTGGTGGCACAGGCCATCACGGAGGGCCGCAGCGCGAAAGACATCCTCGAGCACGGCCTGCTCGACGGCATGGGTGTCATCGGCGAGCGGTTTAAAAACGGCGACATCTATCTGCCGGAGGTGATGATCGCCGCCCGTGCCATGGCGGCGGGCACCGAGCTGCTGCGTCCGCTGCTGACGGGCGAAAACGTGCGTGCCGCCGGGCGGGTGTGCATCGGCACCGTACAAGGAGACAAGCACGACATCGGCAAAAATTTGGTGCGCATGATGATGGAAGGCCGTGGGCTGGAAGTCATCGATCTAGGGGTCAATGTGGCGCCCGAGGTTTTCGTGCGCACCGCCATCGAGAAAAAGTGCCAGATCATCGCCTGCTCCGCGCTGCTGACCACCACCATGCCGGTCATGCGCCGGGTGGTGGAAGCCTGCCGGCAGGCCGGGATACGGGATACGGTGCGCATCATGGTGGGCGGTGCGCCGCTGACCCAGAGTTACTGTGACGAGATCGGCGCAGACGCCTATGAGCCAGACGCCGCCCGCGCCGCCGACCGGGCGCTGGAGCTTTGCCGGCAATCGGCGGCGTCTGCGCCTGCGTGCTAGACAGACGCAAAAGGGGATGGGCCGTACGGCCCATCCCCTTTTAGTACACGCTACACCGCACAAAAGTCACCCAGACAGGCCCCAAAAGTGTGGTTTTGCCACATTCCGGTCACGGCATGGAGATTTCGGAAATAGCTTCGGCCACTTCCATGCCAGTCTTTTCGCGGGCAATATCCGCGAAGCTGAGCATGCCCACCACCCGGCCGTTTTCCACCACCGGCAGCCGGCGGACCTGCTCGGCCGACATCAAATGCACCGCATCCGCCACATCCTCATCCGGCCGGACGGAGACCGCCCCCTGGGAACAGATATCCGCGACCTTCAGATTGCCCGGATTTTTATTTTCCGCCACGCAGCGGAGCACGATATCCCGGTCGGTAAGCATCCCGCGGACCGACCCGCTTTCCACCACCGGCACCACGCCGATGTTGTGACGCGTCATCAGCGCCGCCGCATCCTTCACGGTGGAGGAAGGCTCCACGCTGACGATGCGGGTGGTCATAATATCCCGTACCTGCATGTTTTCCGCCTTTCCGGCCGGCTGCGCCGGCCATCCGAAAGTCATCCGCGCCGGAGCGCGGCATGTACGGCTCCGCTCGGAGCCGTTCCTAGTATCTGCTCCCCGGTGCCGATTATACCCGCGGCCGCCTCATGGGCGCATTTAAAAATTCACAGTTTATTTACACATGCCGGCTGCAAATGCGGTATACTGTGTGATAGGGAAAGGTAACTTCGCCCGTCCCCGGTACATGCTTTGTCTCGTAAGATAACACATTTGAATAAAAGCCCGGGTAAAACCGGGCTTTTCAGATTGTCGAAGAACCCATCCGACGCATTAAGCGAAGGATGGGTTCTTTCCATAGGAGAAAACGGCATAATGCAAAATCAGGATAAATCGAGAGGGACGACCATTCCGCCACTTCCACATTGCCA
>JAEWAE010000007.1 GCA_023391835.1 Bacillota bacterium | reverse complement strand
CCGATTGTCGCCATAATTTCTTTCCTCCTCTTTAAATGGTATGTGTATTGCCGTCAGGCAAAATTGGGTCCAGCGTCACGCTGGTTGCCACATCAATGGCGTAGTGGTGGTAGCCGGTATCGTCCTCATGTCCGATGTAACGGCGGTCGGTTACCGTAAAGCCCGCCGTGAGCAGCGACGCGGTGATCTGCTTTTTCCTCTGGAGGTAGTTGCCCTTGGTGAAAAGCGAAATTCGCGCCTCGGACACATCGACCAGCGGCATATTGTCGCCGAACAGCGCAAATTCGTCTGTCATCGGCGTGAGCACCAGGTATTCGTCGGGAGGGCCGCCCGAAAAAACGCCGGTCTCCACAGGGAGAACCGGAGCAAGAAGGGTGTTCAGTTCTGTTAATATGCTCATATACCGTCAACCTCCTTCCGCAGCTTCGCCTTCATTGCTTTAATGCAGGCGCTCCGGCTCTGCGTCTTCGCGGGCTTTAAAAACGGCTTGGGCGGCTGACCATGCTTGCCGTATTCAAGGATATTGGCGATTTTGGCATTGGAGCCGCCGTCACTCCGAGGTTCGGCAAAGCCGACCTTTACGTTGAAATTTCCGTCCCGGTCCATCAAAGCGGGAGAAAGACCCAGCGAGCGTTCCAGTTCGCCTGTGGAGCGGCTTTTTTCCTTTGTGCCGCTGCCGACCACAGCGGAAAGGTTGCTTTTTACTTTATCAAGCACCACCTCGCCGCCCGCCTCCAGCACTTTAGGGATAATCGTATCCGTCTGGTTGCCGAGGCGGGAAATCTTCAGCAAGAAGTCCTCCGGCATTTTCATATCGACTTTAGCCATGCCCGTCACCTCACGCTCGGCTCCAGCTTTTCAGCCAGAACCTCAATATACATTCCACGCCCGCGAACATCCTCCGCGCTGACAATGCGGTATCGTTCGCTGTCACAGGCGATAAACAGCGTTGTTGTTATCTCGACGCCGGGAATCTTCCGAAAGCGGAAGAGGGCGGTCGCTTCGCTGAAAGCCGCCATGTTTGCCCACCGCTCGTTGCCGTGGCGGTCTTCCTTATATGCCCGAACGGAAGCGATGATATGGTCGCCCGTGGTGACAAAGCCGTCCGCGTCCTTCGACGGGGCGGTGGAGATGATGTCGATGAAGGTATTCATTTTACCGTAGCTCATGTCACACCTTCCAATCCCGGTCAAGCCGCAGAAGCAGATTGACCGTTTCCCACACCTGTTGTCCGGCCTGCAGGCTGTCCGCAAAAACGCCGGCCGTGCTGCCGTCCCGGCTCTCGTAAAAGTGGGACGACAGCATAATTACGGCCTGCTCTGTGGTAGGCGGCATAGCGGTTTCCTCATAACTGCCCGCGGGGATGTGCTGGTAGCTTTCGGCGTAGGAAACGGCGGCGCGGATGAAGCCTTTGAGAAGGTCGTCGTCCGCGCCGTGTTCCAGTATGAGGTTTGCTTTGACCTTGGGCAGTAAATCGTCAATCAGCGCCATACCGCCGCACCCCCTTCCTTACGATGCTTTCTGCTGGAGAACCTTGACGGCTTCGGGCAGAATCAGCTTGCCGTCTACACGCTGGGTTGCGATGAAGCCCACCTGACCCGTTGCCGCGTACAGCTCGTTGAGACGCTTGAACACCCTGCCCTGACGGTCGGCAACCCAGTAATAGCTGAAATCGCCGAACGCGACGGTCTTCGCAGCAGCCGCGATGGCTGGGACATACGCGGAGGTGTACAGCGGACGGTTGAGGATGGTGTCGGGCGTACCCGCCTGAATAGAGGGCTGCCAGAGATACTGCCCCTGGCTATCCTTCAGCTTGCGGATGGCCTTGACGGTGGAATCGTTCATCACGAAAACCGCCTTGTTGCGGTAGGGCGCCTTCAGCGAGTAGAAGAGGTCGAGCACCTCGTCCAGGGTGATTGCCGTAGCGCCGGCAGTGGTCACGCCAAGCTGTGCGCCGCCCGTGGCGGCAAGAATACCGGTGGGCTTGCCGGAACCGTCGCCCCCGAAGAAGGATTCCTCCTCTTTATTGCCGATGCGTCGGGCAAACTCCCTCGAAATATACGATTCGAGGTTGAATACGCTGTCGTTGAGCAGCTCCTCGGAAACCTTGATCAGGGTGCCAAGCTTATACGCGCCGATGGAAACTTGCCCGAAGCTGTCGTCACTTTCGGGAATAGCGCCTTCCTCGTCAATCCAGGAAGCCGTCCCCTTGGATGCGACAACCGGGATTTTGCGGTCACCGGAAGAGGTGGTGATGACGTTTGCCAGCCTGCGGAAGATATTCTCCTCTTCAAGGGCTTCCACAAGATTGCGCTCAAATTCGTCCGGGACGAGGTAGCCGCCCTCGGTGTCGGTGCCGATCTGCAGGGTGTTTCTCACAACCGGGTCGAGCCCCTCGCCGGCGCGGGTGTGCATGGCGTTCCAGAACGACCTTTTGTATTCGGCGGAGGCGCGCCCGGTTTTCTCCTCATTGCCTTTGGAAGGGGTGTTGGTGATGGGATTGCTGGTGGCCTTCGACAGCTCCGCGTCGATCACGGACTGGCGCTCAAGGCGCTCGATTTCCTTGCCCAGAGCCACAACGTCGGCTTCCATCTTGTCGTAGGTCGACATGTCCTCGGTGGAGAGCAGACCGTCGCCACCGCGCTTGGTGTCCAGGAACGCCTTTGCCGCGTCCCATGCCTTGGCGCGCTTTTCGCGCAGTTCAAGAATTTTACTCATTGTGTGATCCTCCTTAAAATTAGTGGGAAATTAAAGAGAGCCGCTTATCAAGCCACTCCACGGGAGTGGCTTTAGCGACATCAATTGGTGTTCCCGTTTTCGGTTTTTGCTGCTTCGGCAGCTTGCTGATTAAAGAATTGGTTACCGCCATGCGGGAGAAAATCAGGCTGTCGGCGGCGGTTTTTTCGCCCTCGGCGAACATGATCTTGTCGGCGAAGCCCAGTTCAACCGCCTTGTTGGCGTTCATCCAGGTTTCCGCGTCCATCAGGTGGGAAAGCTTCGCGCGGGACAGCCCGGATTTCAGCTCGTAGGCGTTGATGATGCTTTCCTTGACCTCGTCCAGTAGCGCCTTGGCTCGGAGCATTTCCTCGCTGTCGCCGATGGCAATGGTGGAAGGATTATGGATCATCAGCATGGATACGGGGGACATATATACGTCGCCGCCCGCCATGGCGATGACCGAAGCCGCGCTTGCCGCCAGCCCGTCAATCTTGACGGTGATCTTCCCGGTGTAGTCCATGAGCATGTTGTAGATCTGCGCCGCCGCGAACACATCGCCGCCGGGAGAGTTAATCCACACCGTGACGTTACCGGAGCCTGCAAGCAGATCATCCTTGAACATCTTGGGTGTTATTTCGTCGCCCCACCAGGTTTCGTCGGAAATGACGCCGTTGAGATAGAGGGTGCGTTCCTCGGTGGTTTCGTCCCTTACCCAGTTCCAGAATTTCTTCATTGGCCGTTGGCCTCCTT
>JAEWAE010000076.1 GCA_023391835.1 Bacillota bacterium | reverse complement strand
CGTGGGGGGGGGCCCCGCCCCCCCCCCCCACCCCCGGGGGGCGGGGCGCCCCCCCCGGGCCCGGGCGGCACGCAAGGGCATACGGCTGCTGGAGGGAATGGAGGTTTCGGCCATGAATCCCGCCACCGGCCGCAAGGTACATCTGCTCCTTTACGCTCCGGAGCACCCGGAGCCGCTGCTCGAGCTGTGCGCCCGGACTCTGCATGCCCGCGATGAGGCTGCAAAGGCCATAGTCGAGCGGATCAAAGGCCGTTACCCCGTGGATTGGGAGACGGTCCGCCATTTTGCCGGGCCCAGCGAGGCTGTCTATAAGCAGCATATCCTGCTGGCGCTGGGGCACATGGGTTACGCGCAATCGGTGTTCGGGCCTCTTTTTCGGGAGCTTTTTGCCGCGCCGGACGGCTGGGCCCGCGTACCGGTGTCTTACCCCGATGTCAGGCAGGCGCTGGAGCTGATGCGGCAAAGCGGCGGCTTCTGCGTGCTGGCCCACCCCGGGGTCTACGACAGCTTCGGCCTGATCGGCGAGCTGAGCGAGCTGGGGCTGGAGGGCATCGAGGTGTGCCATCCCCGCCACAGCGAATCGGACGAACGCGCCGCGCGGGAGGCTGCCCGGCGCTACGGCCTGGTGATGACCGGCGGGTCGGATTTCCACGGCTTTTTCAGCGCGCAGGCGCATCTTCTGGCGGTTCGCACCGCTCCGGAGGAAAGCCTGCCGGCGGTGTTCCGGCGGTGCGGTATGCTCCCGGAACCGACCGAGGACGAAAAATAGATTCCGGCGGGTTATTCGCCCGGAATCGGGGCATATTCGGGAAGGGATTGGTTCATTCCATGGTATACACCTATCAGACACACGGGGTCTGCTCCCGCGCCATTACGCTGACGCTGGAAGATGGCATCGTGAAAGACGTGCATTTTGACGGCGGCTGTGACGGCAACACCCAGGGGGTGGAGCACCTGGTGCGCGGCATGAAAGCCGATGACGTGGTCCGGCTGCTTAAGGGAATCCGGTGCGGCGAGAAGGGGACTTCCTGCCCCGATCAACTGGCCCGGGCTATCGAGGAGGCCGGCGAGGAAGAGTGACCCGCTCCATCTGCCGGAAAGCCGGCAGCATTTCGGACGGCATCCGCATTGCTTTTTCGTGCCGCCCGTTGGGAAAGGGAAGGATTCCTTTATGACGGAACTGTTTTTGTTTTGCGCCGCGGTGATGGGTATGATCGCCGCTGTGATGGGTAAGGCCGCCGGACCGAGGCGGGGTGTGCTGCTGTGCGAAGGTATGCCGGAGGATGACAGCGATATCCGCATCGCCGGGCATGAATCGCCCCGGCCGGAGGACGACCCGATGAACGACGTGCGGGAGCTGGAACGCCACAAGCGCAACGGCAACCTTGACAAGGCCCGGGAGCTGGGCCGGGAGCTCGCGTGCCGGATACTCAATGAGGACGGGGACCCCGCTTTCGGGCAGGACCCTTCCGAAAGCGACGAGGTGCGCCGTCAGCGGCGGATGCTGCTGGCCTTTGTGGTCGACTCGGCCGTACGGCAGGATATTCCGGGCCAGGTGCTCGGCCAGGTCGTGTTGCGTGAATTCACCGACCGGGTCAAGCAGTCGCTGCCCGCCTTTTATGCGGATGTGGCTTCTTCCGGCTCGTTTTCCTTTTATTACGTCTGCCTGCGGCGGGACGGCGGCGACGCCTCCGCGCCGGAAGACGCCGTCGGCCAGACCTTTGCCATGCTGGCCGGCCGGGAGAACAGCCCCGTGTTTGAGGAATTGGGCAAGGCGTTATATCTGCATTTCCACGACATTGTCGATAAATGTGTCCGCTCCTGCCGTTTTGCCGACTGAGACCGGCGTTTTCGCGTGACAAGGGAAAGGATGAATGTTTCAATGAGCTGCATGATCGAATATGACCGCTGGAAGGCCAACACCCGGGATAATTCCCAGATTCAGCAAGAGCTTGCCGACATCGCGGGCAATCAGGAAGAGATCGAGGCCCGGTTCGGCTCGCTTTTGGAATTCGGCACCGGCGGGCTGCGGGGTCTGCTGGGCGCCGGCCTGAGCCGGATGAATATCTACACCGTGCGCCAGGCCACCCAGGGGCTTGCCAACGTCATCGTCAAGCAGGGCGAGGATGCCAAACGCCGCGGCGTGGTCATCGCCTACGACTGCCGCCACATGTCGAAGGAATTTTCCGATGAGGCCGCCTGCGTGCTGGCTGCGGCGGGCATCGTTTCCTATCTGTTCGACGAGCTGCGCCCGACGCCGGAGCTTTCCTTCTCCATCCGGGAGCTGCACGCCATCGCCGGCATCAACGTCACCGCCAGCCACAACCCTAAGGAATACAACGGCTACAAGGTCTATTGGGAAGACGGCGGTCAGCTGCCCCCGGCTCATGCAGACGAAGTGCTCAGAGAGATCCGCGAAAACGATATTTTCAACGATGTGCACAGCATACCGCTGGCAGAAGCCCGCGCCAAGGGCCTGGTGAAGACCATCGGCAAAGAGCTCGACGAAAAATTCATGCAGAACGTGCTGGCCCAGTCGGTCTGCGGCGACGCGGTACGCGAAGTGGCCGACGATTTCCGCATCATTTACACCCCCTTCCACGGTGCGGGCTACCGGCTGGTGCCCGAGGTGCTGCGCCGGCTCGGTTTCAAGCATGTCATTCCGGTGCCGGAGCAGATGGTCATCGACGGCAGCTTCCCCACGGTCAAATCCCCCAACCCGGAGGAAAAGGCCGGCTTCAAACTGGCCATTGAGCTGGCGGGGAAAGAGGACAGCGACCTCATCATCGGCACCGACCCGGATGCCGACCGTGCGGGTATCGTGGTGCGCAATCGGGACGGCGAATATGTCAGCCTCACCGGCAACCAGGTGGGTGTGCTGCTGACCGATTTTATCATCAACGCCAAGCGGGAGGCGGGCAAGCTGCCGGCTGACGCCGCGGTAGTTTCCACCATCGTGTCCACCCGCATGGCCGCCGAAATCTGCCGGCGCAACGGCGTGCAGTTTTTCGAGACCCTCACGGGCTTCAAATTCATTGGGGAAAAGATCCTGGAATTTGAAGAGACCGGCAAGGCCAGCTATCTTTTTGGTTTTGAAGAGAGCTATGGCTACCTCACCGGCACCTATGCCCGCGACAAGGATTCGGTCGTGGCCTCCATGCTCATCAGTGAGATGGCCGCGTGGTATAAGCGCAAGGGCATGACCCTTTATGACGCATTGGAAGCGCTCTATGCAAAATACGGCTACTATGCCGAGCGCAATTTCAGCAACCGCATTGAGGGCAACGACGCACTGGAGCGCATGGGCAAAATCATGCAGAAGCTGCGCGCCGAAGCGCCCAAAGAGATTGCGGGCGTGAAGGTCGCGGCGGTGCGAGATTATTTGACCGGCGTGCGGCGGGAAGTGAACGGCGGCGCGGTCACGCCCACTGGGCTGCCCAAGTCGAACGTGCTCTATTATGAGATGGCCGACGGCAATTCCGCCGTGGTGCGGCCTTCCGGCACCGAGCCGAAGGTGAAGGTGTACCTGCTGATGAGGGGCAAGGACAAGGCGGATGCCGCGGCGCTGCTCGACCACTATGAAAAGGCTCTGCGCGGCATGCTGGCCTGAGACCGCCCGGTGGCAAATGGTACGCAGCGTTCTCTTAAGAAAGCTTGGCAAAGAGCTTCAGATTGATATATGATGAAGCTCTTTGCGGGAGTGTCTTTTAAAAAGCGATTGGAATCCCTGCTGTATCGATACGTAAAAACTCCTCCGCTTAGGGCGGAGGAGTTTTTACATATCCGGCCGGTCATCGACAGCCGGATCGGATTCCGACCCGACTGCGAAACCGGCGCGCATATTCCGGGCGGCCCACCGCTTCAGACGGCGAAAGGCGGCTCGCCGGTGCATTCGCGCAGGATTTTGCCGGTCTGCTCGAGCTGGGCGTCGGTGCCGCTGACGGCCAGACGGCAGGAGCCCTCGGCCCCCGCCACGCCGCCCGCGGCCACCAGACGGGCTGTGGCCCCCGTGAGGATGGAGACGGCGTCGAGCTCCGTGACCACCCGGCCGCCTGCGGCCGGCAGCAGCCGGGGGCCATCGGTGTGCCCGTCGGCCAGCAGGGCTGCCAACTCGCCTATGTCTTCATCCACCCGCTTTTCCAGCCCCACGGGCACGATCATCGTCACCCGCCGGCCGATCACGGCGGGCAAAATGGCCCCCATTGTGCCGCAGACCGGGCTGCCGATGAGCACGCCCGCCTGACGGGTGCGCAGGTTGACGGCGTTGGCGCCTTTGACAATCACATCGCCGGCCTTGAGACTTTCCGCCACATCGAAAATCTGTTTGCCGCGGATGAGCCGGCCGTGCTCAAAAACCAGATCGCCGGCGAAGCGGTTGCGTCCCTCCGGATCGAGCTTTTGGCGGGGCGGCAGCACGATGCCGCGAAAAAACTGCCGGGGGTCGATTTCTTCCCCGTGGCCGCGGGTTTCAAGAATGGCCCGGGCCACATAGGCATTGGTGGTGCCGCCGAGCACCACGACGGTGCGGTCGGCCAGCGCCGCGGCCATTTCGGGCAGAGCGGCCACCGCCCGGCCGATGAGCCGTTTGCCGGCGGCCGGGGTGAGGGAGACCTGACGGGTCGAAAGCGAAGTTGTCATACGGATCGGTCCTTTCTGTTCAATCAGGATGTCTGGAGCGCGGCGCAGAGCGCCCGGGTCTTGGCGGGACTGCCGGCGGTGAGGATGGTGACGCCGCCGTTTTTCTCGGTGATGCGCACAAACGGCGGGCGGGAGGTATCCACATACAGCCGTGCCGCCTGGCCGCCCTTGAGCACGAAATTCCCCATCAGGCGACTGCCCGCGTCGGTGCCGCTGCGCTTATACGCCACGGCGGGCATGCGATCGAGCAGCTCG
Organism: Bacillota bacterium; assembly: GCA_023391835.1. Taxonomy (GTDB): domain Bacteria; phylum Bacillota; class Clostridia; order Oscillospirales; family Ethanoligenentaceae; genus JAEWAE01. Next base: position 22,692 of record JAEWAE010000076.1, on the reverse strand, counting down.
ACGCGCGCAATATCCGACCGGGCGATGGTCTCGTGGTACATGCCCGAGACCGCAACTCCCCCGCTCGACAGAGTCACGGCGGGCAGACGGGCGCTGTAAAGCACCAGTGCGACGGCTCCGACGGCGATTAAGGTGGGGACGGCCAGCACGGCCAAAACGGTGACACGGGCCTCGTGCGTCACATGGCCGGTTTCATCGCATAGGTTGCCGTTATATTTCTGCGTGCGCCACGTGAAAAAGCCCACCACCGGCAGGATCAGGAACAGCAGCCCGAGCAGACCTTCCGTCAGCCCGGCCAGCAGCAGCGCTCCCGCCAGCATGAGCAAGGCGGCCAGGGTCAGACACATGTGCCAAATTTCCCGGCCCATGCCGCGGGTATTCACATGGGCCTTTTCCTCCGGGGTGTAGGTATTGTAACCCGAGATTAGGAAATAGGCGTGACCGAAGCGCACGGCTGCGCCCAGCCCCGCCAGCAGCGCCGCCATGCCGAAAAGCACGATGACCGCGATCATCAAAGCAATCATTCCCCCTTCATCGGCTCACCGTCGGCCCGCGCCGAGCAGCAGCAGGAGGCAGAGCACCGGGTCTGCCCCGGGGGAGATTTCCGCGTCGAAGCACTCCCCCCAGCAAAACAGGCGCTTGCGGGCGGTCAGGCGTACGGGGCCGTCGTGTCCTTCCCGCAGGGTGAAGCGGCGGCCGGCGAGGCCGATCGCCACTTCCCACGGCGAAGCGTCCCCTGCGAAGCGGTAATTTAGGAAGGTCAGCTTCTGGCGCATTTTCAGCGTCTCGCCGTGACGCTCCACCTGGTAGCTCACCAGGCCGCGCCGGCGGCGGAAATGGAGCACGCCGGCCTCTTCCCCCCGGGTGTCGCACATATGCAGCGTCCGCCCGATGAAATCGTCCCCCAGCAGGCGGTATATTTCCCGCCCGTCGGCGTCGGTGACAAGATATTCCGACCGAGGGGCGAAAAGTTTCTGCCGTACGGTGTATTTCATTTGTTTGCCTCCTGCCATGGGGTGCACATCCCCGAAATGCCGAAAGGGGACGTATCGAAACGCCGCCGCTTCGACACGCCCCCTTTTCTGTAGATCGGGAAACCGGTTATTTCTGCAAAGCCTCGTCCACGGCCACCGCGCAGGCAACCGTCGCGCCGACCATGGGGTTGTTACCCATGCCGATCAGGCCCATCATTTCCACATGGGCGGGCACCGACGAGGAGCCGGCGAACTGGGCGTCGCCATGGATACGGCCCAGCGAGTCGGTCAGGCCGTAGGAAGCGGGGCCCGCGCCCACGTTGTCGGGGTGCAGCGTACGGCCCGTGCCGCCGCCGGAAGCCACCGAGAAATACCGCACGCCGTTTTCGTTGCACCATTTCTTATAGGTGCCGGCGACCAGATGCTGGAAACGCACCGGGTTGGTGGAGTTGCCGGTGATGGAAACATCCACCTTTTCCTTTTTCATGATGGCCACGCCCTCGTTGACGTCGTCGGCGCCGTAGCACTTGATGGCCGCGCGCTCGCCGTCGGAATAGGCGTGCTCTTCCACCACTTTCAGCTCGGTGGTGTAATAGTCGTACTGGGTCTTCACATAGGTGAAGCCGTTGATGCGGCTGATGATGAAGGCCGCGTCCTTGCCAAGGCCGTTGAGGATGACCCGCAGCGGCACCTTGCGCACCTTGTTGGCCGTGCGGACGATGCCGATGGCACCCTCGGCGGCGGCGAAGGATTCGTGACCGGCCAGGAAGCAGAAGCACTTGGTCTCATCCCGCAGCAGCATGGCGCCCAGATTGCCGTGGCCCACGCCCACCTTGCGCTGCTCGGCGACCGAGCCGGGCACGGTGAAGGCCTGCAGCCCCAGACCAATGGCTTCGGCAGCCTCGGCGGCGGTCTTGACCTTTTTCTTCAGCGCGATCGCGCAGCCCAGCGTGTAGCCCCACACGGCGTTGTCGAACGCGATGCCCTGCACGCCCTTGACGATCTTTTCCACATTGATGCCGGCCTTGTCGCAGATGGCCTTGGCATCCTCCAGCGAGGCAATGCCGTATTCCGGCAGGGCCTTGTTGATCTTGTCGATTCTTCTTTCGTAACCCTCGAACTGTACCATGTCGACGCCCTCCCTTTCCTTATTCTTCCCGCGGGTCGATGTACTTCGCGGCGCCCGCGTAACGGCCGTAGGTGCCGACGCTCTTCTCGTAGGCTTCCTTCGGATCGGTGCCGTGGCGGATGGCCTGCATCATTTTGCCGAGATTCACAAAGCGGTAGCCGATGACCTCGCTGTTTTCATCCAGAGCCAGATTGAGCACATAGCCTTCGGTCATGGAAAGATAGCGCACGCCCTTCGCCTTGGTGCCGAACATGGTGCCCAGCTGGGAATAAAGGCCCTTGCCCAGGTCTTCCAGCGAAGCGCCCACGGGCAGACCATCCTCGGAAAAGGCGGTCTGGGAACGGCCGTAGACCAGCTGCTTGAAGATTTCGCGCATGGCCACGTTGATGGCGTCGCACACAAGGTCGGTATTGAGAGCCTCGAGGATGGTCTTGCCCTGAAGGATTTCGGCGGCCATGGCGGCCGAATGGGTCATGCCTGAGCAGCCTATTGTTTCCACCAGAGCTTCCTCGATGATGCCGTTTTTGACGTTGAGGGTCAGCTTGCACGCGCCCTGCTGCGGAGCGCACCAGCCCACGCCGTGGGACAGGCCCGAGATGTCTTTTATTTCATAGGCTTTTACCCAGCGCCCCTCTTCCGGGATAGGCGCGGGGCCGTGCTTGGGACCCTTGGTCACAGGACACATTTTTTCCACTTCGCTGGAATACTTCATAATGTGACTCCTTTCAAAAACAATACCGGCCGCGAGGACCCCTCGGGGGCCGCAACTCATTTGTATTATAAGGGATTGTCCCTAAAACTTCAAGCTCAATTGTGCATAGGGAATCGGGGAGGGCTTCGGCACTTTTGTTAAACGTATGACAATCTGGCGGAAATTTCCGGGAACCGGAAATTTCTTGTTATTTCAGCCGGTAAATGCTATAATAAAATTGACCGACTATATAAATGTATATATAGGAATGTTAGCGAACCCCGGGAGGGACGAACTGTCGATATGAATATATTTGAAAAAGTATTCGGCACCCACAGCCACAGGGAGCTCAAGCGCATCCAGCCCATCGTCGATGCCGTGCTGGAAAAAGAGGAACAGTACCGCGCCATGACGGACGAGGAGCTCAAGGCGGTGACGCCGGCTCTGAAGGAACGGCTGCAGAACGGCGAAACCACCGACGACATCCTGCCCGACGCGTTTGCCGCCGTGAGAGAAGCCTCCGACCGTGTGCTGGGCATGCGGCATTTCCCGGTGCAGATCGTGGGCGGCGTGGTGCTCCATCAGGGGCGCATTGCCGAGATGAAGACCGGCGAAGGCAAAACGCTGGTGGCCACGCTGCCGGCTTACTTAAACGCACTCACCGGCGAGGGCGTGCACATCGTCACCGTCAACGATTACCTGGCCCGCCGCGACAGTGAGTGGATGGGCAAGCTTTATACCTTCATGGGTCTGTCGGTAGGGCTGATCGTCCACGATCTGGATAACGACCAGCGCCGCGCGGCTTACGGCGCCGACATCACCTACCGCACCAACAACGAGTTTGGTTTTGATTATCTGCGCGACAACATGGTCATCTATAAAAACCAGATGGTCCAGCGCGGGTTTGCCTACGCCATCGTGGATGAAGTCGACTCCATCCTCATCGACGAGGCGCGCACGCCGCTGATCATTTCCGGCCCGGGCGACAAATCCACTGACATGTACGATCTGGCCGACCGCTTCGTGCGCACCCTCAAGATGAAAAAGGTGCGGGAACTGGACGACAAAGAGCTCGACGACGACATGGACGGCGATTATATCGTCGACGAGAAGGCCAAGACCGCCACGCTTTCCCCCTCCGGCGTCAAAAAAGCCGAGGCGTTTTTCCGCCTTGACAACCTGATGGACAGCAATAACCTCACCATCCTCCACCACGTCAACCAGGCCATCCGCGCCCACGGCATTATGCAGCGGGATGTGGACTACGTGGTCAAAGAAGGCCAGGTCATCATTGTCGACGAATTCACCGGGCGTCTGATGTTCGGCCGCCGTTACAACGAGGGGCTCCACCAGGCCATTGAGGCCAAGGAGCATGTCAAGGTGGAGCGGGAGTCGAAAACGCTGGCGACCATCACCTTCCAGAATTATTTCCGGCAGTACCGCAAACTTTCCGGCATGACCGGCACGGCGCTGACTGAAGAAGAGGAATTCCGCGAAATATACAAGCTCGACGTCATCGAAATCCCCACCAATATGCCCATGATCCGGGAAGATCACCATGATGTGATTTACCGCACGGAGGCAGCCAAATTTAACGCCGTCATCGAGCAGATCATCGAGTGCCATGAAAAGGGCCAGCCGGTGCTGGTGGGCACGATTTCCATTGAAAAATCCGAGCTGCTCAGCAAGATGCTCCACAAGCGGGGCATTGCCCATCAGGTGCTCAACGCCAAGTATCACGAAAAAGAGGCCGAGATCATCGCCCAGGCCGGCAAGCGGAGCGCCGTCACCATCGCCACCAACATGGCCGGCCGCGGCACCGACATCGTGCTCGGCGGCAACGCGGAGTATCTGGCGAAGGCCGACATGCGCAAGCAGGGGGTTTCCGACGAGCTGATCAGCGGGGCCACGAGCTTTGCCGAGACCGACGACCCCGATCAGCTTGCGGCGCGGGAAACCTACCGCAGGCTCCACGATCAATATAAGGCAGAAATCGAAGTGGAAGCCGAGGAAGTCCGCGAAGCGGGCGGGCTTTTCATCATCGGCACCGAGCGGCATGAATCCCGCCGCATCGACAACCAGCTGCGCGGCCGTGCCGGCCGGCAGGGCGACCCGGGTGAATCCCGCTTTTATCTGTCGTTGGAAGATGACCTGATGCGGCTTTTCGGCGGGGAGCGCATTCAGGGGCTGATGTCCACGCTGGGGCTGGAGGACGACCAGCCCATCGAGAACCGCATGATCAGCCATTCCATCGAGACGGCGCAGGAAAAGGTGGAGGGCCGCAACTTCGGTATCCGCAAAAATGTGCTCCAGTATGACGACGTGATGAACCGCCAGCGCGAGATCATCTACGGCCAGCGGCGGCGGGTGCTCGACGGCGAAAACATGCACGAGTATATCCTGGGCATGATAAACGAGAGCATCGACAAGGCATTCGGCCAGTTTTTGGGCGACCCCACCGCCGACAACTGGAACCTCGACGGTCTGCGCAACTATTATCTGGGGTGGCTGACCACCGAAAACGACTATAATTATACCCGGGATGAGCTGCAGGAGCTGGACAAGGAAGAGCTCAAGGAAGAACTAAAGGATCGGGCGCTGGATCTTTATGAGCAGCGGGAAAAGCTGTTTGGCGAAGAGCTGATGCGGGAACTGGAGCGGGTCATCCTGCTGCGGGTGGTCGACGAGAAGTGGATGGACCACATCGACGCCATGGATGAGCTGCGGCAGGGTATCGGGCTGCAGGCCTACGGCCAGCGCGACCCGGTGGTGGAATACCGCATCGAAGGCTTCGACATGTTCGACCAGATGGTGGATGCCATCCGGGAAGACACCGTGCGGCTGCTTTTCACCGTGCAGGTGCGGCGGGAGGACGATCCCCCGCAGCGGCAGCAGGTGGCCCAGCCCACCCAGGCGAGTCACGGCGACGAGGGCGACGAGAAGAAAAAACCGATGCGTGTGAAAAAGAAGCCGGGCCGCAACGACCCGTGTCCCTGCGGCAGCGGCAAAAAATACAAAAAGTGCTGCGGTGCCAACGAATAAGACTATGTGCAAAAATCCCGCCTCGGTGTCAGCCTGGGCGGGATTTTTGCACGGCGGCTTTCTTGAAAGAAAGCCTGGCAAAGAACTTCAATTTTCAAGGAATAAACTATATGAATATATTTATATGAAATAGTCATATAGTAAACTCTTATATGGATAATTACGCAAATAATATACTATAAGGATACGATATGCAGCAAAAAGCACCCCTCGCCCCGTGCATTGGGCGAGGGGTGCTTATGTATGCGGCTCAGTCGGCAGGGCGATTTTCCAGCAGGAAATCCAGCACGGTGGGGAGCCAGCGATCCCAGAATGGCCACTCATGGACGCCGGGGCCTTCCTCATACCGGTGGGCGATGCCGGCCTTGGTCAGATAGGCTGCAAAATTTCGGTTATCGGCGTTGAGAAAATCTTCGGTGCCGCAGCAGGCGAACACCCGCGGCCGCTCGGCAGCGGGCCGCGCAGCCACCCGGTCGGCCAGCGCGTACAGATCGTCCTCGGGCGGGATCTGGAGATCCGGCCCCACGATGGCCCGGAATTCATCCAGGCCCTGACCGTTCTGCCGCTCGAGCATCGCCCGCACATCCACCGCACCGGAAAGGCTCGCGCATGCGCCGAATGTTTCGGGGCGGGAAAAGGCGCATTTAAGCGCCCCGTAGCCGCCCATGGAAAGGCCGGCCACCAGCGTGTCGCACCGGCGGGAGGATAGCCGGAACATCTGCCGGCACAGCCGGGGCAGCTCGTCGGCCACATAGGCGAAATAGCGCAGGCCGTACTTCATGTCGCAGTAAAAGCTGCGCTGCACCTCGGGCATCACCACGGCGACGCCGCGTTCCCGCGCATAAAAATCCACGTTGGTGCGGCGCAGCCAGCCGGTGTGATCATCCGAGTGCCCATGGAGCAGATAGACCACGGGGTAGCCGTCGGCAGGCATCGCGGTGGTGTCGGTCGGCAGACTGACGGTCAGCGCGGTGGACATGCCCAGCTCATTCGACTGAATACTGCATTCCAGCAAAGCCATGCAAAACGCTCCTTTGCTCTCGAAAAATTACTCGTAAAGCGGATAGCGGCCGCACAGACGGCTGACCCGCTCCCGTACGGCGTCGGCTTTGTGCTCGTAATCGGTGGCAACCTGATAGAAAAGATCCGCGATCTCCTCCATGTCGGCCTCTTTCATCCCACGGGTGGTCACGGCCGGGGTGCCGACACGCAGCCCGCTGGTGACGAAGGGGCTTTCGGGGTCGTTGGGGATGGCGTTCTTGTTGACGGTGATATAGACCGTATCCAGCCGGCGCTCGAATTCCTTGCCCGTGATGTGGAAATTGCGCAGATCCACTAGGATGAGGTGGTTGTCGGTGCCGCCGGAAACCATCTGGAAACCATGCTTGCGCAGCCCGTCGGCCAGCGCGGCGGCGTTTTTGACGATCTGCTGCTGATAGGCCTTGAATTCGGGCTTCAGCGCTTCGCCCAGACAGACCGCCTTGGCGGCGATGATATGCATCAGCGGGCCGCCCTGTGTGCCTGGGAAGATGGCCTTGTCAATGGCCTTGGCGTATTTTTCGCGGCAAAGGATCATGCCGCCGCGGGGGCCGCGCAGCGTCTTGTGGGTGGTGGTGGTCACCACGTCGGCGTAAGGCACCGGGCTCGGATGCAGACCGGCCGCCACCAGCCCCGCGATGTGAGCCATATCGACCATCAGATAGGCGCCCACGTTGTGGGCGATCTGGGCCATGCGCTCGAAGTCGATGATGCGCGGGTAGGCGCTGGCCCCGGCCACGATGAGCTTCGGGCGCACCTGCAGCGCGATGTCGTTGACCCGGTCGTAATCGATAAAGCCTTCCTTATTAATGCCGTAGGGCACAAAGTGGAAGTATTTGCCCGACAGATTCACCGGCGAGCCGTGGGTCAGATGACCGCCCTCGGCCAGATTCATGCCCATGACCGTGTCACCGGGGTGAAGCAACGCAAAATAGACGGCAATATTCGCCTGGGCGCCCGAGTGGGGCTGCACGTTGGCGTGTTCCGCTCCAAAGAGCTCCTTGGCCCGCTCGATGGCGACATTTTCCACCACGTCGACCGCCTGGCAGCCGCCGTAGTAGCGCTTGCCGGGGTAGCCTTCGGCATATTTGTTGGTGAGCACCGAGCCCATGGCCGCCAGCACGGCGGGGGAGACGATGTTTTCCGACGCGATGAGCTCGATGTTGCGGCGCTGACGCGCAAGCTCCGCAGCCATGGCATCCCCCACGGCCGGGTCATATTGGCGGACAAAACCGATGGTATCCAACATATCTGCGTCCATTTGCTACTTCCTCTCACTTGCAGTTCGCACAGCGGCGGCCGGACGGGGCGGACACGCCGGGGCAGAGCCTGACGGAAACGTATACCTTTATTATATAAGATTGCCTGCGCGAAGACAAGGCTTTCCGGTTTACCGGCCCGGGCTTTTGTGCTATCATAGAGAGCGGAAACAGTCGCATAAAGTCGAAAGAGCGGAGGCACACCATGGAAGAATTGCGCAGACGGGCCCTTTGGGCGGTGGAAATGCTGGAAAAAGAATACCCGGATGCGAAATGCTCGCTGGAAAGCCGCAGCGCGTTGGAGCTGCTCATCGCCACCCGGCTGTCGGCCCAGTGCACCGACGCCCGGGTGAATCTGGTGACGCCGGCGCTTTTTGCGGCCTACCCCACCGCGGAAGCCTTCGCCGCCGCGGATGTGGCCGATATCGGCCGGTTGATCTATTCCTGCGGCTTTTATAAGACAAAGGCCCGCGACATCGTGGGCATGTGCCAGATGCTGCTGCGCGACTACGGCGGGCGGGTGCCCGACACCATTGAGGAACTGGTAAAGCTCCCCGGCGTGGGCCGCAAGACCGCCAACCTGGTGGCGGGGGATATTTACGGCAAGCCTTCCATCGTGTGCGACACCCATTGCATCCGCATCACCAACCGTCTGGGGCTTGTCACCAGCAAAGACCCGGCCAAGGTGGAAAAGCAGCTCCGGCCCCTGCTGCCGCCGGAAAAATCCGGCATGTTCTGCCACCGGCTGGTGTGGCACGGCCGGGCGGTATGCACGGCGCGCGCGCCGCGGTGCGACCGGTGCTGTCTGGCGCCGGGCTGCCCCTCGGCGGCGGATTTTCCCGCCGCGGCACACAAAAACTCTTGACAAATGACATGCCGGACGGTAAAATAGATAAGCGACGGAAAAGACGATTGTCCTTTCCCGTATACTTGGGGGTGTAGCTCAGCTGGGAGAGCACCACGTTCGCAACGTGGGGGTCAAGGGTTCGAATCCCTCCATCTCCACCAACGGTTTCACCGGAAGCAATTGTGCCCTTCACGTTTGTGGAGGGCGTTTTGCTTTTTCCCGCCCATTTACCTGCATCTAAATCGAGCATAAGACACAAACAAAGGGATTTGAACTTTCAGAGTTCAAATCCCTTTGTTTGTCATGAATATCTGGCCGTCACGGAACTCCATGCACAATGCATTTTGAAGATTCAATATTTTTTGCCGGGGTACCGATTTATGCGGCCAAAAGGCCGGTCAGTGCATGCAGTCCCATGGCTCGAAATCCACGGGAGTCTGGGCGAGCATCCGAAGCTGCTCGGGCGAGAGATACTTTTTCGGTACCACACACTCGAACACATAGAGGTCGAAGAAGCGGTCGCTCATGACGAAAAAGCCCTTGTTTTTCTTTTCGTCGCCCCAACTGTTTTCGACCTTCCAGCGGTTGGGACGGCCGTCCACCAAATTGACGCCGGTGAGGAGCATCATGTGCTCCGGCTCGACATCCTTATAGTCGAGCATATCGCCTTTGCTCATGGAAAAATCCAGGCCGAAGAGCCGGTTGTATTGGTACAGGCCGTCATCAAAAAGCTCCAGATCCCGGTTGGAATCCTGCGTCACGTTGCAGGCAAAGCAGACGGGCTCCCCATCCTGCAGTGCGCGGAGGGTCAGGGCCTTCATGTCGGCAAGCTCCAGATTGAGGAAACGTTGGTTCGACAGCTTCCAGATATCCGACACATAATCCCGCTCTTGATAGAGCCGGCCGTATTCCTTATTGAAGGCGGGCACGTTGCCGATCACCGCGTAATCCTCCAGGTCGGTGTCCAGATACCGGCGGCCGAATTCCGGCGGGGTCATTTCTTCCAGCCGGTGATAGGCGTGGTCCTTGTCGTAATACTCATAAGCGAAGCGGACCGGCGGCTGCCCGAGCACTTTGCAGAGCATGCCGTAAATTTCCGCCATGTGGGCTTCCTTGACCGCGCGCACCTCGGCCGCGGAGCGGCCTTCGCCAAGCAGGCGCCGCAGCTCGACGGCGTCCCTCCGCAGTTTTTTGGAAAGCAGCCGCGTATAGGTTTCGGCTTCCTCACTGTCTTTGGTTTCGGGCATGACGGCCTTGGGTACGACGCCGTACTTTTTGACAAGCTCCCGGAAATAATCCCAGGTGCCGCCCTGAGCCATGCCGTTGGACATCAGATAGAGCGTCTCACGGTCCAGCGGCGTCTGATCGTGGAACCGGATGACCGCCTCGTAAAAGCTGTTCGCCTTTTCCAGCTTGTCGAAAAAGGTGGTGTAATTCTGCGAAAGCTCGAAATCTTCCGGGTCGGCACTCAGGCGCGCGGCCGCCTTGCGCCGGATCAGGTTGAGCCCGGCGAAAGCCCAGCAGCGGCCGCTCTTTTTCTGATTGGTCGCCTTGACCTTGGGCAGCTCGACGGAAAAAACCATCGGGTCCTGCGTCACGGTGTCACGGCGCAGGGCGGTCTGCTTGAGGCCGTTCTGGGTGATGATGTTTTCGAGCATTTTATTGTTGGGGTCGGCCCCGTAGCTGCGGTCGAACGCCGCCAGCATGGCGGGGGTGAGGGAGCCTTCCGGCATATCCATAATCCATACCTCCGATATTCTGCAGACAGATTGGGGGTCTGCGTGTCTATTATACCATAGCGGCGGCCGGTTGTCACAGCGGGCCGGGCGTCTCCGTCCGCCGTGCGGCGCGGCTGACGGCGTCGGAGATGCGGTTGACCGAGTCCGCGTATTCCCGGGGGGTCATGCCCGTCTCTTTGCCAAAGCAGCGGGCAAAATAAGACGGACTGCCGAAGGCGAGCAGCTCCGCCACCTGGGCGCAGGTGCGCCCGCCCTCCTGAAGCAGCTGCCGGGCCGCCTCCACCTTCATGCGGGTGAAATACTGCATGACGCCGCACCCCAGCGCGCGGTGGAACAGCTCCTGCAGGGAGGAGCGGCTGATTAGCACTGCGTCGGCGATCTGTGGCACCGTGCGGCGCTCGCCCAGATGACTGCGCAGATAATCCAGCACAAAACGCAGAGTCTGGGCGTCGCGGCCGTCCGCTTCCGCGTCGGGCAGGGGCGCCGATGCGAGGCGGCCACCGACAGCCCCGGGCAGGGGCAGTATCCGGTCCTGCCGCCGGGCCAGACGGATGAGCAGCTCTTCCAACGCGGCGCCGACAAGCTGCTCGGCACCGAATGATGCTGCCGGGCGGCGGCTGAGTTTTTCCACGTCAGGCAGGTTCAGAGGCGCCGCGAAAGCCAGCCGGGCCTCGGTAATCACGCGTGAAATCAGCCGGCGCTCGGCGTCCTCCGTGCGGAAAAACGCGCCGTAAAACCGCGCCATGGCGGGGGAGGTGCACACAAACGACACCACAGCCAGGCTGGGTGCCGTGTTATCCCCGGCCTTCACGGCGTGGAACTCCATGGGCCGGTGAAAAATCAGGTCGCCCCGGCGCAGAGTGCGGCGGGTATCGCCCGCCCGCACCTCCACCACGCCCTTATCGACATAGAGAAATTCCCAGAAATCGTGGGCCTCGCCGCAAAAGGCAAAGTGCCTGGCGTACTCGAAATAGTGGACGGTCACAATTTTGTCGATGCGGATTTCCCGGTTCAGCCGGGTGCTGACATAAGCCATGGCGATCCCTCCCCGCAGCGGTCGGTTTTCGGATAATTCTATTATACCGCAGGACAAACGCGTCGAAAAGAGGGGCGGTCGTTTGCCCCCGCGCGCCGCCGGCCGACCACCCCGCCGGGCCGGGAATTGGACAATTGGGATAGTTATGCGGACGATCGTGCCTTGCCGTCGGAGCGGAAAATCCGTATACTGTGAGCAAATGAAGCGAGAGGAAGAATCCGTTATGAGCAGGAAATTGAAAGTGGCTTTTGCCGGGCTGGGCAGCCGCGGCAAGGATACTTACGCCCCCACGGTGAAGCTGTTTGCCGACCGCATGGAAATGACCGGCATCGCCGACATCGACCCCGCCAAGGTGGCCGACGTGGCCGCGCGGTATCATATCCCGCCCGAGCTCTGCTTTTCCAGCGCGGAAGAGATGCTCGCGCAGCCCCGTCTGGCCGACGCGATGGTGATCGCGACACAGGACAGACAACACGTACGGCAGGCCATCCCCGCGTTGAAAAAAGGCTACGACCTGCTGCTGGAAAAACCCATCTCGCCCAATCTCGACGAATGCCGGGAAATCGTGAAGGTGGCGAAAGAGTGCGGGCGCAAAGTGGTGGTCTGCCATGTGCTGCGTTACACGCCGTTTTACATGAAGCTTAAGGAGCTGCTCGACGCGGGCGTCATCGGCGACGTGGTTTCCATGATGGGCATTGAGAACGTCTGCTACTGGCATCAGTGCCATTCCTTCGTGCGCGGCAACTGGCGCAACTCTAACCAGACCAGTCCCATGATCCTGCAAAAATGCTGCCATGACATGGATCTGTATCTGTGGCTGGCGGGCAAGCACTGCCGGAGCGTTTCTTCGTTTGGCAGCACCCGGCTTTTCAAGGCCGAGAATGCCCCCGAGGGCGCGGCCCTTCGCTGCATGGACGGCTGCAAGGCGAAAAAGGACTGCCCCTTCGACGCGGAAAAAATTTATATCACAAATGAGGCCACCGGCATCGCCCATGGGCACAACGGCTGGCCTTGTGATGTGGTGGCCATGCACCCCACCGAGGAAAAAATCCGCGAGGCGATCCGGAAAGGCCCCTACGGCCGCTGCGTCTATTACTGCGACAACAACGTGGTCGACCATCAGGTCGTCAATATGGAAATGACCGACGGCAGCACCATGAGCTTCACGATGGCGGCGTTTACCGCCCAGGGTGGCCGGTACGGCAAATTCATGGGCACCCGGGGCGACATTGTGGCAGACATGCACCAGAATACCATTGATATCGGGGTATTTGGCAAGCCGCGGGAAGTCATCGATGTCACCAAGCTGGCGCAGGATTTTTCCGGCCACGGCGGCGGCGACAACCAGCTGGTGAGCGAATTTCTCGATCTGGAGCTGGAAGGCAAAGAGGCGCCCAACATCACGTCGCTGGAACGTTCAATGGAGAGCCACTATATCGCCATGGCGGCGGAAAAATCCCGCCTTGCCGGCGGTCGGCTGGTGGAACTTGACGCAATGCGCTGACACTCAAAAATCAGGCGGCACCCCTCCGGGAATCTCCCGGAGGGGCGCCGCTTTTGAAAGGATGGAGCCGCGGGTTTTCCACCGCTTGCCCCGTCATCTGTGGAAAACCTGTGGTCATTCCGGCCGGGTGAGCCAGAAAACCCGCCCTTCGGCGAGCGAAAGCCCCAACTTCTGCTGCAGCGCAAGAGAAGGGGCGTTATCCTCGACAATCTGAGCAAAAGGGGTATAGCCTCGGGCGCGCATGCGACCGATAAGGTACGATTCCAGCGCCGTGGCGAGGCCCCGGCGGCGCCAGGCGGGCAGCACTTCCAGCATGCCGATGGAGCCTTCCGGATGGGTGCCGATGAAGCCCGCCAGCTCGCCGCCCACAAAGGCGCCGTACATAACCCCGGCGGCCAGCCGCTGCCGCACATAATCCGGCCCGCCGGCCGTGGAATAATGGGCGGCCACCAGCGGCAGATAGGCAAGATCCAATTGCCGGATATCCGCTGCCGGCGGCACCGGCAGCGGCTGGTCGGCAGGGTAGACTGCCTGCCGGCAGACCATCCGCCGCGGCAGCCGGAGCTCGGCCTGAATGGCGTCGAGCAGCCAGGGCTGATGGGCCACGAAAAGGGCGGTCGGCGGCGCGGCCAGCACCGCGCGGCGGGTGGATTCCTCATCCGCGGCGCTGAGCATCACCGCACCGGAGGGCAGGTCGCGCAGCAGCACACTGCGGTCGGTGACCTCGAGCATCTGGGCGTGCCCCCGCCGGATGCTTTCAAGCATATCCATGTGCAGCAGCGGCGAACGGTTAAGCAGGCCCGTCGCCCGGGCGGAATAGTATGTCACGGTACGGCTCCTTTCATGCGCGGCACGGTCACTGACCCGTGCGGTACCGGTCGGCCAGCAGGATGACGAAGTTGTCGTAGCTGACGACCCCGCTCTGGCCTTGGGTCTTGAGATACCGGTCGTTTACCTCGCTCGAGATGCGGTCCACCGAGCCCTCGTGGCGCTTGACGTAGGCGGTGTAGGCATTAAGGTCGGCGGCCGCCCGGCTGTCGAGCTTCTTAAACTGGGCGGTCCACTGATTCGGGTCGGTCTCATAGAGGGCGTCCGACAGATAAAGCAGCGCATTCATGTGACCGGAATACTGATAGTATATATCCGGGTTGCGCAGACAGGCGAGATAGGCCATGAAGTTGGCCTCATCTTCCCTCGCGAAGCCTTTCAGGTGGGCCGTCTCGTGGGAAATGGTGAAGGGCAGCACGAAGGTCGGGTAATCAGTGTTGATGGTGGGCTCATAGGTGAATGGCACAAAAATCCCCTCGATGCCCGTGTAGGCCAGCCGGGACGAGAACCACATCGCCTTGGGGGCAGAATAAGCCCGGCCAATCAGCGGGTCGGAGGGACTCTCATCCGCCGTCAGCCAGCCGTAGCCTGCATTGACCTGGCTTTTCATGCCGGTGAAGCCGCCGGCGTAAACCGACTGGCCGTTTTTACTGTATGTAATATTCGGGCAGAGGGCGTTGACTTTGGTGATCTCATCCGCCGTCAGGGCGGTGAGCTCCGCCGCCGTGGGGGTGCCGCTCTTATAGTGGAGGTTTTGCGCCAGAGGCAGGCGGTAATAATTGTACCCCCACAGGGCGTAAAACAGACACCCGAGCACCGACGCTATGGCGGTGAGCCGCAGCAACCCGTGGAGCAGCCAGGAGGGCCGCCGCCGGCCCACAGCGCGTATGCAGCTGCGCACCACCACCCAGAGCACCCACACGGCCAGCATCACCAGCAGCACCTGGGCCACCGAGAAGGGGAAAAGGCCCGTGATGCCCGCCAGTATCCGGCTGAGCACTGGGTAGACTTCGCGGCTGTAGGTCTTTTCCGTCAGCTGCGGGCGGGCGGCCAGATACTGCCGCAGCAGCAGCGCGGCCGGCAGCAGCGCGAGACTCCAGCAAAAGCCCCAGGAGGGGCGCTGCTTGCGTTTGGACTTTTTACCAGATGTTTTTCGTGCCATTTCAGAACCCCATCAGACTGCGAAACCAACCGAGCAGCGCATCCATTGCATAAAAAGCTAACAGCAGCGCCGCCAGCGCCAAAGCGGTGACGATCACCGCTGCCGGGTGCCGCCGGACGGCGGCACCCGGTTTTTCCTCCCCGGCACCCGCCGGGGAGGATGCGTCCGGCGGATCGGCGGCAGGCTCCGGCCCGGTTTCGCTGCCGGGAATACAGGCGCGGGCACGTTCCAGCAGCTTAGAGGGGACGTAAAAATCCGCCCCCAGCGGGGAAGTGCCCATGAATACGCGGGTGATGCCCCGGTCGTTGTGCATTTTGGCGTCGAAGGGGATGCCCGCTTCGCGCAGGCTGCCTTCCAGCAGGCGGGAATCCACCGCGCTGTCGGTGGATGTGAGAAAGACCGGCTCGTCCTCCACCCACTCGGTATGATCCGTCCCGGTATCCGCCGGGCGGGGGGAATCTGGCTCCATAAAGCTCCCGCCTTTCCTGACGCAGTCATTTTTTTCATTATAGGCTATCCGGCGGCTTTTTTCAATCGGGGCGGGATTTTGGGGGAGCGGCCGAAAAGCGGGGCTGCCTTTTCAGGCAGCCCCGCTGAATCAAAAAATCCGATCAGTCGTTTTAGGTTATGTAGGCAAAGCCGACTCGGGCCGTCACAATACCCGGCAGGCTCCGACCGGCCGCACCGCAAGCACATGACAGGCGCCGACACCGAACGCGTGATCCATTACCCGGGTGAATTCGGGCACCAGCGCGTCGGGTACGAAGGCCTGGATGGTGCCGGCGAATCCACCGCCATGGAGCCGCCAGGCCCCTTTGCCGGTCAGCATTTTTTCGGCCAGCGCCAGCGCCAGCGTCAGGCCCTGGCTGCGGGGGTCACGGACGGAGTAACTGTTTTGCAGATACATCACCGACGAGCGGCCCGACTCGATGACCAGTTGCTTAAAGCGCGCGAAGTCGCCCGCGTTGAGGGCCCGGGTCTGCTCCGCCACCCGGGCGTTGTCGCCGAAAAAGTGAATGGCCCGCAGCGCCGCGCGGTCGCCCAGCTCCCGGCGGATCTCGGGCAGGCGGTCATAAAACGCCGCCTCGTCGCATTCCCGCAAATAGCGGTGCCCCAGCAGCCGGGCCACCGACTCCATTTCGCCGCGGATGGCGGCGTAATCCGCGTTCAGATCCGCGTGGTCGCCGGCCGTGTCGACGATGCACAGGGAATGACCCGCCGCGGAAAAGTCGAAATCGAGCTTTTGGATGACCGGGTGGTCGTTGTCGGCAAAGTCGATGGTGATGAAGCCGCCCACCGCGCAGGCGGTCTGATCCATCAGCCCGCAGGGCTTGCCGAAAAATTCCCCCTCGGCGTACTGACCCGCCTGGGCCAGCACCACCGGGTCGATTTTGCCGTCGTTGTAAAGATGGCTGATGAGATTGCCCACCATCACCTCAAAGGCGGCGGAGGAGGAAAGCCCCGACCCTTTGAGCACCGCCGAGGCCGTGCCGGCGTCGAAGCCGCCCACCCGGTAGCCCAGCTCTTTGAGCCGCGCGCAGACCCCGCGCACCAGCGCGCGGGACTGATAATGCTCCTCCGGGTGGGGGTTCAGGTCGTCAAGGGGCACCACGTCGGGCTCAAACCCTTCGGAATGGATGCGCACCACGCCGTCGTCGTTTTTCCGCGCCGCGGCGATGATGTCGAGATTGACCGCGCAGGCCAGCACCCGGCCGTGGTTGTGGTCGGTGTGGTTGCCGCCCACCTCGCTGCGGCCCGGCACGCTCAGCAGCTGGATGTCGCCCCCGGGGCCGAATTCGGCGGCAAAAGCCTCCAGCCGGTCGCGATAACGCCGGCGCATTTCCACGGCCGCTCCGGGCCGGCCGCCGCCGAGCAGACTCAGCCGGTCATCCAGTAAGCCGCCGTCAATGGCATTGCGCGCGGCGGCGGCATCCTGATAGGTTTCTTTCATAGGAAATCCTCCCCGATGATCATCGGCCTGACCGGGTCGCCCGGCGGTCGAACACACTTTATTTAATATTTTAACAAAGCAGTATGAAAAGTGCAAGTCATTCCGGGACCTCCCGGCAAATAAAATCGTACATGCTTTCGGCCATCCGGAAAGCGCGCTCCACCCGTTCGGGCGTCAGTTCCATAGGGATGTCGGCGGGGTAGCGGGTCTCGATATAGTAGCGGTTGAGGGCGGCGCTCTCGTCGAGCCACTCGTAAAACCGGGCGTCGCTTTGGATGGCCTGTTTGCACAGCCAGGTGAGGTTGTGCCCGTCGGCGCCGTTGCCGGTGCGGTAAAGCAGATACCCCTTGAGGGCTTTTTCGATGCACTGCTGGCAGTGGAAGGCCGCCGCGTCCCGGGTCACGTCATGTGCCAGCAGCAGACGCGCGGCCTCCAGGTCCTCTTTGGCGCGTTCGATCCAGTCGTAATACCGCCGGCTGTCATTACCGGCGCTTCGGTTCCTGCCCGGCCTCATAGACAACCGTCCCTTCCCTGATGATGGTGTGGGCGAAGCTGCCCGGCTGCCCGACGAGCTCCGCCCACTGCTGCGGGGTATAGACCAGCACGTCGAAGGGCAGCTTGCTGTCGATCTCGAGATAGATGCGTTTCTCGATATCGGCGGCTCGGGGAGCATCCAGCACCACACAGACCTTAAAGCTGCGCACCGCGCCGGTGACGCTGCGCTTGACGCTGAAAAGAATCACCCGCTCGGGGGAAAAGAGCTCGGCGATTGCCCCGCACACCGAGCGGATGCTTTCGGAAACCGGCATGTCCAAAGGGACCGCCTCCTTGCGGCCGCCCGCAGGCGGCAATTTGAAAGTCTACCTTATTATATCCTTTTTTTGCCGTCGGACGCAATAGAGCGCGGCAAGCACGTCGGCACACGCCGCCGCGCAGGGGATTGTTGCAACATAAGTATAGGAATTCACAACATTCGTGCATAGCTATGCCGGGGTCGATACAGTAAAATATATAGTGCTTTGAACGGGCGGTGCGGCCGCCGCGGAACTGAGCCGAAAAGGGGATGGGACGATGTTTCAGCTCAAATGGATCTGGCAGAACCTAAAGGGAAAACAGGCATCCTTCGCCGTCGCCATCATGCTTTCCGTGCTGACCTCGGCGTTTGTCATTATCAACCCCCGTATTTCCCAGACCGTGGTCGACGAAATTATTGTGGGCACCAAGACGGCCTCCGGCGCGGTGGACCACCATGTTTCCCTGCTGCTGCCGCTGCTGGCGCTGATGGTGGGGGTGCAGCTGGCCATTTCCTCGCTGCGTTACCTGATGATCGTGTTGTTTGAAAAATCCAGTCAGCATCTGCTTATCGTGGTGAGGGAAAAGCTTTTCGACAACCTGCAGCGGCAGGATATGCACTTTTACCACACCTATCGCACGGGCGATCTGATGACCCGCCTCACGGGCGATCTGGATATGCTGCGGCATTTCTGCTCCTGGATCGTCTATAACGTCACCGACTCCATCGTGCTTTTTTTGGTGACGATCATCTATTTTTTCACCACCAGCTGGCAGCTGACGCTGATGCTCATCGGCATGACGCCGCTGATATTTGCCGTGGCGTATTTGTTTTCAAATAAAATACGACCGGTATTTATCGGGCTTCGCGAAAAACTTTCTCAGATGAACACCGCCGCCCAGGAAAACATTTCGGGCAACCGGGTGGTCAAGGCATTCAACCGGGAAAAATACGAAGTGGATAAATTTACGGAAAAAAACGAAGAGTATCGCCAGAATAACCTCAAAGCCTCTTATACATGGCTGAAGTTTTACCCGGTGCTGGAGTTCCTGGCCCAGTCGCTGACGATCATCACCATTTTGTGCGGCGGGCTGTTCATCATCCGGGGGCAGCTGACCTATGGCAAGCTGATGGCGTTCTCGGCGCTGACCTGGGCCATCGCCAACCCCATGCGTATGCTCGGGCAGATTTTGAATGATTCCCAGCGTTTTTTCGCCTCGGCCAACAAAATCATCGAGCTCTATTATGCGAAGCCCCGTATCGTCCCGCCCGCCGAGCCGGTGGAGCAGGCCCCCACGCGCGGCGGCATCGAGTTCCGCGATGTGTCCTTCAGCTACGGCAAAGAGGCGGTTTTCGACCACATCTCGGTGGATATTCGCCCCGGCCAGACCATCGGCATCATGGGCCCCACCGGGTCGGGCAAGACGACCTTTGCCAACCTGATCGGTCGGTTCGAGGATGTGACCGGCGGCAGCATACTGGTGGACGGCGTGGACGTGCGCCGCTATGACCTGCGCAAGCTGCGGAGCGCCATCGGCATGGCCACCCAGGATGTGCTCCTGTTTTCCGACACCATCGACGGCAACATCGCCTATGGCAACCCGGAGCTGCCCGAGGAGGAAGTGCGGCGCTATGCCAGGCTTTCCGATGCCGACGGGTTTATCCGCGAAACGCCGGAGGGGTATTACACCATCATCGGTGAGCGGGGCGTGGGGCTGTCGGGCGGGCAGAAACAGCGCCTGGCGCTGGCCCGTGCGCTGGCGATCAAGCCGCCCGTCCTGATTCTCGACGACACCACCTCCGCGGTGGATATGGAGACGGAAAAGCTCATCCAGCACAACCTGGCGACACTGGATTTTCCCTGCACCAAGATCATCATCGCCCAGCGCATCACATCGGTGCGTCACGCCGACCGCATCCTCATCCTGCGCGACCACCGCATTGCCGAGCAGGGCACCCACGAGGAGCTGATGCGCCGGCGGGGCTATTATTACGAGATCTGCCGCCTCCAGCAGGAAGGGGTCCGGCAGGAGGAAGCGGCGGCCGAGTGACCGGCCGTCCGGCGGAGTGTCCAGGGGGGAAGCGATTGCATGCAGCGCAATAAATACGACATCGACGAGACGCTGGAAACGCCCTTCAGCCTCAAGCATCTGTTCCGGGCGCTGGTATATGTCAACCGGCATAAGGGCAAGCTGCTGGCAGCCGTGGTGCTGAGCCTCATCGCCAGCGCCTGCAGCCTGCTGGGGCCGTACCTGATGAAAATCGCCGTCGATCAGTCGGTGCCCCGGCGGGATGTGCGGCAGCTGATCCTGCTGGCGGGCATCATGGGGGCGGCGGTTATCATCAGTGTGGCCTTCACCACACTGCGCAGCATCCTCACCGCGCAGGTGGGGCAGGATGTGATTTTCGAGATCCGGCAGGATCTTTTCGCCCATCTGCAGAAGCTGCCGTTTGCCTATTACGACTCCCGCCCCCACGGCAAGATCCTGGTGCGGGTGATCCAGTATGTCAATTCGGTTTCCGACATGCTTTCCAACGGCATTATCAACTTCTTTCTCGAAATCTTCAACCTCGTGCTCATCGTCGTTTTTATGCTCCAGGTGGATGTGCGCCTGACCATGGTGGTGCTGGCGGGGCTGCCGTTTCTGCTTGTCATCCTCACGGCCGTCAAGCCGGCCCAGCGACGGGCCTGGCAGTCCATATCGAATAAAAGTTCCAACCTCAACGCCTATGTGCACGAGAGCATCAACGGCATGCGGGTGACCCAGATTTTTACCCGCGAGCGGGAAAACCACCGCATTTTTCACCGGCTTTGCACCGAATACCGCGACCGCTGGATGCGGGCGGTCTATCTGTCGAACCTGATGTGGTACTCGGTGCAGAATATCTCCCAGATCGTGTTTTCGATGGTGTACATCACGGGGGTCGACTGGTCGGGGGCGGTCATCACCTTCGGCACCGTGCTGGCTATGGGCAACTATGCCTCCCGCTTTTGGCAGCCCATCACCAACCTCGCCAATATTTACAACAACTTCCTCAATACGATCGCCTATCTGGAGCGGATATTCGAGACCATCGACGAGCCGGTGGCGATCCAGGATGCGCCCGGCGCCACGGCGCTGCCGCCCATCACCGGTGCGGTGACCTTCGACCATGTGGATTTCGCCTACGACGCGGATACGCAAGTGCTCCGCGACATGAATTTCACCGTCCGCCCCGGCGAGAGCATCGCGCTGGTGGGGCCCACGGGCGCGGGCAAATCCACCGTGGTCAGCCTGATCAGCCGCTTTTATGACGTGACGGGGGGCCGGGTGCTGATCGACGGCAGCGATATTGCCGAAGTGACCCTCGATTCGCTGCGCAGCCAGATGGGCATCATGCTGCAGGACAGTTTCATTTTTTCCGGCACCATTATGGATAACATCCGGTACGGCCGGCTGGACGCCACCGACGAGGAGGTCGTCCGCGCCGCCCAAGTGGTGCGGGCCGACGACTTTATCGCGGAAATGGAAAAAGGCTATCTCACGGAGGTCAACGAGCGGGGGAGCCGGCTTTCCCAGGGGCAGAAGCAGCTGATATCCTTTGCCCGCACGCTGCTGGCCGACCCGAAAATTCTCGTGCTCGACGAGGCCACCTCCTCCATCGACACCCGTACCGAGCGGCTGCTGCAGGAGGGGCTGGGCGCTTTGCTGAAAGGGCGCACCTCCTTCATCATCGCCCACCGGTTGAGCACCATCCAGAGCTGCGACCGCATCCTTTACATCGACGGCGGGCAGATCGTGGAGGCCGGTTCCCATGCCCAGCTGATGGCGCGCCGGGGGGCTTATTACAGTCTTTTCATGGCCCAGATGAGCGCATAAGGTGCGGCACGTCTGCCGCACGGAAAGGAAATCAAAATGACGGTGGAAAATGAGCAGCGGTATCTCAACGCGCTGGGCGACAGCCTGACCCACGGCGACAACACGGGCAAGGGGGGCAAAGGCACCCCGTGGACGGCCTATATCCCGTCGCTGACGGGACTTTGCTGCCGCAACTACGGCATCAACGGCAACCGGCTGGCCGGCCCGGGCGGCATGGCCGACCGCTGCGGCGCGATGGCGCGGAGCGCAAGCCTGGTGAGCGTCTGGGGCGGCATGAATGATTTTTGCGGCGGGGCCGCGCTGGGGCATTTCGGCGACCGGGGGATCGACACGTTTTACGGTGCCCTCGACACGCTGGCCCGGCGGCTGTACGCCGGGTACCCGGGAGCGGACATCTTTTTTATCACGCCGCCCAAGTGCCGCAGCCGCCTGTATGGGTGGGAAACTTTCACCCCCAACGGCGTCGGCCATACGCTGAAAGAGTACCGGGACGCGATTGTCGAAGCGGCAGATTATTACAGTCTGCCGGTGCTGGATATGTACGCCATGGGCGGCATGAGCTGCTATCTGGATGATGGCCGCTTCCGCCCCGACGGGCTGCACTATTCGGACGAGGGCTATGCCCGGGTGGCCCATATCATCGCCGGGTTTATCCGCGCACATTTCCCTGAGCTGGTGCGGGAGTAGACGTGGAGGGCTGTGGCGGGCTGTTTCGCGCGTATCCCGCAGAAGCGTTTTATGGCTTTGAGATAGCAATCCGTACGTATTATATGGTTCTTTGCCCGGCTTTCTTTTTGAAATTTGATAAAGCGGTGCCCGGCGGGAGGAAACTCCCGCCG
>JAEWAE010000063.1 GCA_023391835.1 Bacillota bacterium | reverse complement strand
ATTTTGACGGGATACTGCAGCTTTTTATTGTAATTGAACATTTTCCTCAGGCCTCCTCGTTGGCGGTGAATTCCCACGGCCACGGGTCCTCGACCCATTTCCAGCCGTCCCGGGTGCTCGCTTCGCTACCCGCCGTCCGACGGTGGAAAATCCGCCGGTGGAAAGTGGGGGTAAATTTCGGCGCCATCCCTTCCACGACGCCCAGAAGGCCACCAGACGGCCTCGGAAGCCGGGAGGCTTTCACCACGTGCGTGAAATTATTCACCCCCCCTGTGGGGAAATCTGTTGAATGAGAGCCTTATTTATGGTAAGATAGATAGTAAATCGAAGCAGAAACACCGGCTCGTCCCTCTAAATCAGGCCCGGTGCCGGGCAATATCCGCTTTTGATCGGTTTTTTCCACATTTCGTATGCATGGCAGCCATTCCGGATGGTTCGGCCTTGTTTTTTTATGGGCTGGGAGCGGCGGATTTTCCCCGGCGAAACCGCCTTTTTCCCCGCCTTTTCACATCGTTTCCACACTTTCCACCGAGTTTTCCACACTTTCCGGTGGATTTCTTTCCCGGATATTTTATTTTCGGAGGTCACACCTACATGCAGTCCTTTAAGGAAGTATGGGACGGGGTTTGCAGCTACTGCAAAGACAAAATCAGCGACGTGGCTTTCAAAACCTGGATTTACTGTATGGAGCCCATTGAGCTCAAGGACAACGAGGCGGTCTTTTTTGTGCGCTCGGATTTCCAGCGCAAAATCATCAAAGACCGGTACGACGGGCTGCTCCGCAGCGGTTTCGAGGCGACCCTCGGCTTTCCGGTGGACATCCGAATCGTGACGGAGGAGGACAAGCCCAGCGGCTATCGTTCCCACTACGATTACGTCGTCACGCAGAATCCGGAAGACATCGAAAAAAGCTACGCCAGCGCCGACTATGAATACACCTTTGACACTTTCATTGTCGGCTCTTCCAATAAATTCGCCCACGCGGCATCGCTGGCCGTGGCCACCAACCCCGCCATGGCCTATAACCCGCTGTTTATCTACGGCGCGTCGGGGCTGGGCAAGACCCACCTGCTCCACGCCATCCGGCAGGAAATACTCAAAAGCTTCACCGGCTACAATATCCTCTATATCAAGGGGGAGGATTTCACCAACGAGCTGGTGGAATCCATCCGACAAAACAGCCAGCTTCAGTTTCGCAACAAATACCGTCAGACCAATGTGCTGCTGGTGGACGATATCCAGTTTATCGCCGGCAAGGAATCCACCCAGGAGGAATTCTTTCACACCTTCAATTCTCTTTATGAGGCGAAAAAGCAGATCGTGCTCACCTCCGACCGGCCGCCTAAAGAGATCCAGACGCTGGAAGACCGGCTGCGCACCCGCTTTGAGTGGGGTCTCATCGCCGACATCCAGCCGCCGGATTTTGAAACACGGCTGGCCATTATCCGCCGAAAGGCGGAGCTGCTGGGGCTTTCCATCCCGGACGAAGTTTCCGAATATATCGCCAACCGGCTCAAAAACAACATTCGGCAGTTGGAAGGCACAGTCAAGAAGATGAAGGCCTACAATCTGCTGGCCGGCGACCCCCCCTCCATTGCCATCGCCCAGAACGCCATCCGCGACATCCTCAACGACAACCAGCCGGTGCCTGTGACGGTGGACCGCATCATCGGCGAAGTGTCGCGCACCTTCGGCGTCAGCGGCGACGACATCCGCGGCAAGCCGCGATCGGGCAATGTTTCCACCGCACGGCAGGTAGCTATGTATGTCGTGCGGGAAATCACCCAGATGTCCACCTCCTCCATCGGCGAAGAATTCGGCGGCCGCGACCATTCCACCGTAGTCTACGCCATCCAGAGGGTGGAGGAAGACATGAAAAACAAGCCACGCTTTAAGGCGACGGTGGAAGATATCATTAAAAACATCCGCGCCAACTGAGCGTTTTCCACAGCGGCCCTTGCCAAATTTTCCACACACCACTGTCTGCCGCTGCGGGGCCATTTTCATCGGCGGAAATTTTCCCCGGTTTTCTGCCCCGTCTTTTCACATTCCACTCACCGTTTTCCCAATTTTCCACTCAAGAGCCGCCCAGACGGTGAAAAGTTTCGAATTTTCCCACACGGATTTCACCGGGAAAAATCGAACAAACCCTGTCCCCCCGCGGCACGGCGGAACTTGTCCACAAATTCACCGCTCCTATTACTACTGCTTTATATTTATTCTTTTATAGAGAAAGGACGAAGCGCCATGCAGTTTTCCTGTGACACCCATGCACTCGCCGACGCGGTCGGCGTCGTGCAGAGAGCCGTATCCTCAAAATCCTCTCTCCCGGCCCTGGAAGGTATCCTTCTGCGCGCCGACGGCAGCACCGTCAGCCTTTCCGCCTATGATCTGGAGGTCGGCATGTTTGCCTCCATCGAGGGTCAAATCCGGGAATCCGGCGACATCGTACTCAACGCAAAGCTTTTTTCCGATATGGTCCGTAAGCTGCCGGCCGACCGGGTGGATATCCGCACCGACGAAAAACTCATGACCTCCGTGACCAGCGGCGCGGCTGAATTCACCATTCTGGGCATCCCGGCCGGTGAATTCCCGGAGCTGCCCGCCCTCACCGACGGCACCCGACTCCAACTGCCGGAGAATTTGCTTTCCAGCATGATCCGGCAGACCAGTTTCGCCATTTCGGATGACGACTCCAAACCGGTACACACCGGCTCCCTCTTCGAAGTCACCGCCGACACCCTGCGGGTGGTTTCGGTGGACGGTTTCCGCCTGGCCATCCGCACCGAAAAAATCAAAGACGGGGCCGACCTGCATTTTGTCGTACCCGGCAAAACGCTCAACGAGATTTTCAAGATGCTCAGCCCAGACAGCGACGAGCTCATCACCCTCAGCGTGGGGCAGAAACACGCGCTCTTCGAAATCCACGGATACTCGGTGATTTCCCGCCTGCTGGAGGGCGAATTTCTCGATTACCGCAGTGTGCTCGGCGGCCCATGCGACACCGAAGTCAAAGTCAGCGTACGGGACTTCCTCGGCAGCGTGGACCGCGCCTCCCTGCTGATTTCCGACCGGCTCAAATCACCGGTGCGCTGCGTTTTCGGCCCGGAAAGCATCAAGGTGCGCTGCACCACAAGCATCGGCCGGGCATTTGACGAGATTCCCGCCGCCCTGAAGGGCCATTCTTTCGAAATGGGCTTCAACAACCGCTATCTGCTGGATGCCCTTAAGGCCACTGACTGCGACGAGGTACGACTGTGTCTCAACGGCCCGCTGTCACCGATGAAAATTTATCCGCCGGAGGGCGACAGCTTTATTTTCCTGGTGCTGCCAGTGCGGCTCAAAGCCGATGAGTGACGCCAGAAGCCCCGTGCCGGTACCGGTGCGGACCGAGACCATCGCTTTGGGGCAATTTCTCAAACTGGCGGGAGCCTGTGCCACCGGCGGGGAAAGCAAGGCCGCTGTGATGCACGGCGAAGTCGCCGTCAACGGTGAAATATGCCGCCAGCGGGGCCGCACGCTGCACCCAGGCGACCGGGTGCGCATGGGCGGCTCCGAATGGGAGGTCGCCCGGTCATGACGGTCAAAGCCCTGCGGACCGACGGGTTCCGCAACCTGCTCGACGGGGTGTTTACCCCCGGCGACGGGGTCAATGTGCTCTACGGCGATAACGCCCAGGGCAAGACAAACCTCGTCGAGGCGATATGGCTGTGCACCGGCTCCCGCAGCTTCCGCGGCGCACGGGATGCCGACATGGTGCGCCTGGGCGGCAGGCGCAGCGCACTGGAAATGGTCTTTGAGGACGCCGGACGGGAGCAGCAGATCCGTCTGACATTGGAAAACGGCCGCCGGGCGGAGCTCAACGGCATTCCGCTGGAAAGTCCCTCCCGGCTCGCGGGCGAATTCTGCGCGGTGATCTTCTCACCGGAGCATCTGGGGCTGGTCAAAGACGGCCCGTCGCTCAGGCGGCGTTTCCTCGACGGGGCCATCTGCCAGCTGATGCCCAAATATGTGGCGGCGGCGGGCGAATACCGCCGCATCCTCACCCAGCGCAACGCTCTGCTCAAGGATATACCCGGCCACAGTGAGCTGCTGGATACGCTGGAGGTATGGGACGACCGGCTTTCCCGTGCGGGGGCGCTGCTAGTCTTTACCCGGCTGCGCTATCTGCGGCGGCTGGAAAAAGCGGCCGCCGGGTTTTATTCCGGCATCACCGCGGGGAAAGAGTCGCTTTCCCTGCGCTACGACGGGCCGGAATATGATGGCGGGCTGGACGATACCTCCGGTGCGCTGCGCGCCATTTCCTCCACCCTGCTGCGGGAGCTGGCGGAATGCCGGGCGGCCGATCTCGAGTGTGGCTACACCCGCACGGGCCCCCATCGGGACGACCTGGACGTGCGGGTCAACGAGCTGTCGGCGCGGGTCTTCGGTTCCCAGGGCCAGCAGCGTTCGGCCGTGCTGGCCCTCAAGCTGGGGGAAGCCGCCGTGCTGCGGGAAAAAACCGGCGAAGCCCCCGTGCTGCTGCTCGACGACGTGCTGTCGGAGCTCGACCGCGGCCGGCAGGATTATTTGCTCAACCACATCGAGGGCCAGCAGGTTTTCATCACCTGCTGTGACCCGGAGGGCCTGCACGGGTTTGCGGGCGGCCGGGCGTTTGCCATCGCCACGGGCCGGGTCGCCGAATCCGCCCGCCTTACGACCGGAAAAGGAGAATAAGCGTGTATCTGCACATCGGACAGGATGCAGTGGTGCGGTTTTCCGACATCGTGGGCATATTCGATATCGACACCTCCAGCATTTCTCCCCTGACCCGCGAATTTCTCGCCAACGCTCAGAAAGAGGGGCGTGTGGTGGATGTGACGCCCGAGCTGCCGAAATCCTTTATCCTCTGCCGCGACGGCAGCGGCCGGCAGAAGCAGGACGCCGTATATATTTCCCAGATTTCGTCAACAACCTTACTGAAGCGGACGGCCGGCGGCGGAGAGCTCCCGAGGGACTCTTCCGACACCTGACAGCCTCCGTTCCCCTTCATGGCTGAACCGGATAGGAGCATGGAAACTATGAGCGAAGAGACCCGTGTGAACGAAGACACCCTTTATGGTGCCGACCAGATCCAGGTGCTGGAAGGGCTTGAGGCGGTGCGCAAACGGCCGGGCATGTATATCGGTTCCACCGGCCTGGCAGGCCTGCACCACCTGGTGTATGAGATCGTCGACAATTCCATCGACGAGGCGCTGGCGGGGTTCTGCACCCATATCCGGGTGGAAATCCTCAAAGGCGACATCATCCGCGTCACCGACGACGGCCGCGGCATCCCCGTGGGCATCCAGTCCAAGATGGGCATACCGGCGGTGACGGTGGTGTTCACCGTGCTGCACGCGGGCGGCAAATTCGGCGGCGGCGGATACAAAGTCTCCGGCGGGCTCCACGGCGTGGGCGCCTCGGTGGTCAACGCCCTGTCGGAATGGCTGGAAGTCGAAGTGAGCACCGAAGGCAAGGTATATTTCCAACGCTATGAGCGCGGCACCGCCGTGTGCAAGCTGAAAGTGACCGGTACCGCCGACCACACCGGCTCCCGCATCACCTTCAAGCCCGATTCGGAAATTTTCGAAAACACCGTCTACGATTACGACGTCATCCTGCGGCGGCTGCGGGAGCAGGCCTTCCTGAACGCCGGGCTGCGCATCACGCTCGAAGACAAGCGCGAGGAAGACGGCCGCCACGACACCCTTCATTACGAGGGCGGCATCCGGCAGTTCGTGGAGTATGACAACACCCGCAAGGGCCTGACGTCCCTGCACCCCCAGGTGATCTATTTTTCGGCCGCCGACGGCAGTTCCACCGCCGAAGTCGCCATGCAGTATAACGACAGCTACAACGAGGTCATCTATTCTTTTGCCAACAACATCCACACCACCGAGGGCGGCACCCACGAGACCGGCTTCAAAGCCGCGCTGACCCGGGTGTTCAACGATTACGGCAAAAAATACAACATTCTCAAGGACGCCGACAAGAATCTTTCGGGTGAGGACGTGCGCGAAGGACTCACGGCGGTCATCAGCGTCAAGATGGAGGACGCCGTTTTCGAGGGCCAGACCAAGACAAAGCTCGGCAGCACCGAGATGCGCCAACTGGTCGACAACATGGTCTACTCAAAGCTGATGACCTATTTCGAGGAAAATCCCGCCGTGGCCAAGGCCATTTATGAAAAGGCCCTCACCGCCTCCCGCGCGCGGGAGGCGGCCCGCCGCGCCCGGGATCTGACCCGCCGCAAGTCGGCGCTGGAATCGGCCAGCCTCCCCGGCAAGCTCGCCGACTGCACCGACCGTGACAACACCTACACCGAGATTTATATCGTGGAAGGCGACTCCGCCGGCGGCTCGGCCAAAAGCGGCCGTGACCGGCGGTTCCAGGCCATCCTTCCCCTGTGGGGCAAAATGCTCAACGTCGAAAAAGCGCGGCTGGATAAGGTCTATTCCAACGAGAAGCTCATGCCGGTGGTCACGGCCCTGGGCACGGGCATCGGCGAGGATTTCGACATTGCAAAGCTGCGCTACGGTAAGATCATCATCATGGCCGATGCCGATGTGGACGGCTCTCACATCCGCACGCTGCTGCTGACCTTCTTTTTCCGTTTCATGCGCCCGCTCATCGAGCAGGGGCATATCTATATCGCCCAGCCGCCGCTTTTCAAGGTCATCAAGGGCAAACAGGCGCGGTACGCCTTTTCCGACCCGGAACGTGACCGCATCATCGCCGAGATGGGCGGCAACTGCGATATCCAGCGCTACAAGGGCCTTGGCGAAATGGACGCGATCCAGCTGTGGGAAACCACCATGGACCCGGAGTTCCGCACCATCCTCAAGGTGGAGATGGAGGACGCCGCCGCGGCGGACGAGATTTTCACCATCCTCATGGGCGACAAGGTGGAGCCCCGGCACGATTTCATCGAGACCAACGCCCGCTATGTGGAAAATCTGGATATCTGACGGCCTTCGGCGCCGTAAAACGGACACCCCCGCCCGAAAGGAGCACCTCGCATGAATTTTGAGGGACAGAAACTTATCCCCGTGGATATCGAGAAGGAAATGAAAAAATCCTTTCTCGAATATGCCATGTCGGTGATCGTGGCCCGAGCCCTGCCGGATGTGCGCGACGGCCTCAAGCCTGTGCACCGCCGCATTCTTTACACCATGTATGAAGACGGGCTGACGCCCGAGAAAGCTTATCGCAAGTCGGCCACCACCGTCGGCGACGTGCTCGGCCGCTATCATCCCCACGGCGACGCGTCGGTTTACGACGCGCTGGTGCGTCTGGCGCAGGATTTTTCACTGCGCTACCCGCTGGTGGACGGCCACGGCAACTTCGGTTCCATCGACGGCGACGGCCCCGCCGCCTATCGTTACACCGAGGCCCGCATGTCGAAAATATCGGTCGAAATGCTCGCCGATATCGAGAAAGAAACAATCGACTGGTCGCCCAACTTCGACGACCGTCTCAAAGAACCCACCGTGCTGCCCGCCCGTTTCCCCAACCTGCTGGTCAACGGCTCCTCCGGCATTGCCGTGGGCATGGCCACCAACATCCCGCCGCACAACCTGTCGGAAGTCATCGACGGCATGGTGTTGCTCATCGACCACCCCGACACGACCCTTGATCAGCTCATGGGCGTCATCAAGGGGCCGGATTTCCCCACCGGCGGCATCATCATGGGCCACGCCGGCATGCGGGAGGCTTACACCACCGGCCGCGGACGCATCACGCTGCGGGCCCGCGCCGCCATCGAGGAAGAAGACAACGGCCGTTTCCGCATCGTCGTCACCGAGATCCCCTATATGATCAACAAATCCCGCCTGATGGAGGGCATCGCCGAGCTGCACCGCGACAAGCGGGTGGACGGCATTTCCGATCTGCGGGATGAATCCGACCGCGAGGGGCTGCGGGTGGTCATCGAGCTCAAGCGCGACGCCAACCCGCAGGTGGTGCTCAATCAGCTCTATACCTACAGCCAGCTTCAGGTCACCATCCCCGTCATTATGCTGGCGCTGGTGGGCGGCCAGCCGAAATATCTGCCGCTGCGCGACATGCTCACCGACTATATCAAGTTCCAGGAAGAAATCATCACCCGGCGCACCCGCTATGACCTCAAAAAGGCCCAGGAACGCGCCCATATACTCGAAGGGCTGAAAATCGCCCTCGACTACATCGACGAAGTCATCGCCATCCTGCGGGCTGCAAAATCCATCCCCGAGGGCAAAACCGCCCTGATGGAGCGCTTTGGCCTTGACGAAGTGCAGGCGCAGGCCATCGTGCAGATGCGCCTGGGCCAGCTCACCGGCCTGGAACGCGAAAAGATCGAGGATGAACTCAAAGCCCTCGAGGCCAAGATCGCCGAATTCCTCGCCATCCTGGCCGACGAGCACCGTGTGCTCGAAATCGTCAAGGAAGAAGCGCTCGCCCTCAAGCAGAAATTCGGCGACGAGCGGCGCACTTCCATCGAGGCGATCAGCGGCGAAGTGGATGTGGAAGACCTCATCCCGGTCGAGGAGTGTGTGCTCACACTGACCCATATGGGGTATATCAAGCGCATGGCCGCGTCGGCTTATCACACCCAGCGCCGCGGCGGCCGGGGCATTTCGGGCCTCACCCGCCGGGAGGAAGACTTCGCTCAGGAGCTGTTCTCCTGCTCCACCCACGACTATGTGCTCTATTTCACCAGCTTCGGCCGGGTCTACCGGCTCAAGGGCTATGAAGTGCCGGAGGGCTCCCGTACCGCCAAGGGCATCAACATCGTCAATATCCTGCCCATCACCCAGGAAGAAAAGATCACCTCGATGATCCGCGTCCCCGCCTATGAGGAGGGACAGTATTTGGTGATGGTCACCCGCCGGGGCGTGGTCAAGCGCACCGCGCTGGCGGAATACGACACCGCGCGCAAAGCCGGCGTCATCGGCATCCTGCTCGACCCGGATGACGAGCTGGTGGGCGTGATGCTCACCGGCGGCGATTCCACCATCGTCGTGGGCACGGCCGGCGGCAGCGCCATCCGCTTCCACGAAAGCGACGCGCGTCCCATGGGCCGGGCGGCCCATGGCGTGCGGGCCATCAACCTTGGGGACGGCGACGAGGTCGTCGGCGTGGCAAGCTGCGAGGGTGACGAAGGCCGGCTGCTCAGCGTCACCGAAAACGGCTTCGGCAAACGGGTGGAAATCGGCGAATACCGCGTGCAGAACCGTGGCGGTAAAGGCCTTGTGAGCTATAACGTGAATGATAAGACCGGCCGGGTGGCCGGGCTGCTTATGGCGAAGGATGACGACGACGCCATGTTCATCTCTTCCGACGGCGTCATCATCCGCGTGCCTATGGCCGAGATTCCCGTCTATTCCCGCTATGCCCAGGGTGTGCATGTCATGCGCATCGACGAGAGCACCCATGTGGTCACCGTCGCCCGCACGCCTCATGAGGAAGAGTCTGACGCAGCGGATGCGGAGACCGAGGATGCCGGAGAAACGGGTGAGGAAACTGCCGGGACCGCGGACGCCGGTGAGCCGGATACTTCCGGACCGGACGACTCCTCTCCCTCCGCCGAATAACACGCAATTAAAGCGGCCGCCCGCGAATTCCGCGGACGGCCTTTTCATATCCGTCGTACGGCGCGTCCGCCGCATGGCGGCGAAAGGAGCGGCCATGAAAATATCCTCGCCGGTGCTGCTGGATCTCGACGGCACCCTCACCGACTCGGGCCCGGGCATCATGCGTGCGGCGGCCCACGCCCTGCGGGCTTTCGGCATCACGGAAACCGACCCCGCCCGTCTGCGCCGCTTCGTGGGGCCGCCGCTGAAGGAATCCTTCCGCCAGTTTTACGGCATGGATGAGGCGGACGCCATACGCGGAGTGGAAAAATACAGGGAATACTATGCCGACCGGGGCATTTTTGAGTGCACCGTGTACCCGGGCATGCCGGATCTGCTCGCGCGGCTCCGGCAGCAGGGGCGCATCTTATCACTTGCCACCTCCAAACCCGAATTTTATGCCAGGCGTATCCTCGACCACTTCGGCCTGGCCGGGTATTTCGATTTCGTGGGCGGCAGCCTGCCGGATGAGAGCCGGTCGGAAAAATCCGAGGTCATCGGCTGGGCTATGGCCCATCTGCCGGGGGCCGACCCCGCTCGGGCCGTTATGGTGGGCGACCGATGGTATGACGTGGCGGGCGCCCATGCGGTCGGTGTCCGCTGCGTGGGGGTGCTTTTCGGCTACGGCGGGCGGGAAGAACTCGCCCGGGCCGGCGCGGAGTATCTAGCCGCCGACGTGCCTGCTCTGCGGGCGCTGTTTGAGACCGATCTGTTAAAATAAGGGACCTGGCCGCCAAAGCCAATTTTTGGGGGTG
>JAEWAE010000057.1 GCA_023391835.1 Bacillota bacterium | reverse complement strand
CCCTTTGGGAGCGCCACCTTCTTTATCACAGTACGGCCGTATCACAGTACGACCGCGAAATGATTATTTTTTCTTGGCCGCCAGCTCCTTGACGCGGGCCTGCGCCGCCGCCAGACGGGCGATCGGCACGCGGAAGGGCGAGCAGGAGACATAGTCGAGCCCTACGTTGTGGCAGAACTCGATGGTGCTCGGGTCGCCGCCATGCTCGCCGCAGATGCCGAGCATGATATCCGGCCGGGCCTTTTTGCCCAGTTCCACGGCCATCTGCACCAGCTTGCCCACACCGATCTGGTCGAGCTTGGCGAAGGGGTCGGATTCGTAGATCTTCTTGTCGTAATAGTCGCCCAAAAACGCCCCGGCGTCGTCGCGCGAAAAACCGAAGGTCATCTGGGTCAGGTCGTTGGTGCCGAAGCTGAAAAATTCGGCCTCCGCGGCGATGGCGTCGGCCGTCAGGGCCGCCCGCGGGATTTCGATCATCGTGCCGACCTTATATTTGAGGTCGATGCCCGACTGCTTGATGACCTCGTCGGCCACCCGCACGACGATATCCTTAACGTACTTGAACTCTTTGACTTCGCCCACCAGCGGGATCATGATTTCAGCTTCCACCGGCCAGTCGGGGTGCCGTTTCTTGACGTTGATGGCGGCTTCGATCACCGCGTGGGTCTGCATTTCGGCAATTTCGGGGTAAGTGACCGCCAGACGGCAGCCACGGTGGCCCAGCATCGGGTTGAATTCGTGGAGGCTGTCGATCTTTTTCTTGAGCGTCTCATAGGGCAGGCCGAAATCCTTCGCCATGGAGCGGATGTCGTCCTCGTCATTTGGCACGAATTCGTGCAGCGGCGGGTCCAGATAGCGGATGACCACCGGGCGGCCGCGCATGGATTCATAGAGACCCTCGAAATCGCCGCGCTGCATGGGCAGCAGTTTGGCAAGAGCCTTGCGGCGCTGCTCCTCGGTGTCGGATACGATCATTTCCCGCATCGCATAAATGCGGTCGGTGTCAAAGAACATGTGCTCGGTGCGGCACAGGCCGATGCCTTCGGCGCCGAATTTGAAAGCCTGCTCGGCGTCCCGCGGAATATCGGCGTTGGCACGCACCTTCAGCGTGCGGATCTCGTCCGCCCACTTCATGAAAGTGTCGAAATTGCCGGTGATGGAAGCCGGAACAGTGGGAATGGCTCCCTCATAGACATTGCCGGTGCCGCCGTCCAGCGATATGTAATCGCCCTCGCGGATGGTCTTGCCGCCGACTTCGAAATATTTTTCTTCTTCATGCATGGCAATTTCGCCGCAGCCGGATACGCAGCAGGTGCCCATGCCGCGGGCCACCACGGCCGCGTGGGAGGTCATGCCGCCGCGCACGGTGAGGATGCCCTGGGCAACCTGCATGCCGACGATGTCCTCGGGAGAGGTTTCCAGCCGCACGAGGATGACCTTTTCCTTT
The DNA here is from genome assembly GCA_023391835.1 of Bacillota bacterium. GTDB lineage: Bacteria > Bacillota > Clostridia > Oscillospirales > Ethanoligenentaceae > JAEWAE01. The sequence continues at coordinate 66,444 of JAEWAE010000057.1, read as the reverse complement.
TTATTGTTGGCCCAGTCGGCGGCGTCGTCGGCATTGAAAACGACCCGGCCGCAGGCAGCCCCGGGGGAGGCGGCCAGCCCGTGGGCGATGGGCCTAGCGCTTTTGAGGGCCTTGGTGTCAAACTGCGGATGCAGCAGATTGTCGAGCTGCTTGGGCTCGACCTTCATGATGGCTTCTTCCTTGGTGAGCAGCCCCTCGTTCACCAGGTCGATGGCGACTTTCAGAGCCGCCGTGGCGGTGCGCTTGCCGTTGCGGGTCTGGAGCATATAGAGCTTGCCGCGTTCGATGGTGAATTCCATATCCTGCATGTCGCGGTAATGCTGTTCCAGACGGTTGGCAATGTCCGCAAATTCGTTATAGACTTCAGGCATCACGCCGGCGAGCTGGTCGATGGTCTGGGGAGTGCGGATGCCGGCGACCACGTCTTCGCCCTGGGCGTTCATCAGAAATTCGCCGAAAAGCTTCTTTTCGCCGGTGGCCGGGTTGCGTGTGAAGGCCACGCCGGTGCCCGAATCGTTGCCCATGTTGCCGAAAACCATCATCTGCACGTTGACGGCGGTGCCCCAACTGTAAGGGATGTCGTTCATGCGGCGGTACACATTGGCGCGGGGGTTATCCCACGAACGGAAGACGGCTTTGACGGCTTCCATCAGCTGCACAGCCGGATCGGTGGGGAAGTCCTCGCCCTTTTTCGCCTTGTAAAATTCCTTGAAAAGTCTGACCAGGGTCTTCATATCGTCCGCGTCCAGCTCGGTGTCGAGCTTGACGCCTTTTTTCGCTTTCACGCTGTCGATGATCTTCTCAAACTCTGACTTTGGGAGCTCCATCACGACGTCGGAAAACATCTGGATAAACCGGCGATAGGAATCGTAAGCAAAGCGGTCGTTGTGGGTCAGGGCCTTGACGCCCTCTACTACCTCGTCGTTGAGTCCGAGGTTGAGAATTGTATCCATCATGCCGGGCATGGAAGCCCGCGCGCCTGAGCGGACGGATACGAGCAGGGGATTTTTAGAGTCGCCGAACTTTTTGCCGCAGATCTTTTCCATCTGTGCAAGGTAATCGTTGATCTGAGCCTGAATTTCCGGGGAAATGGTCTTGCCGTCTTCGTAATACTGGGTGCAGGCTTCGGTGGAGATGGTGAAGCCCTGCGGCACCGGCATTCCGAGATTTGTCATCTCTGCCAGATTCGCGCCCTTCCCGCCAAGCAGCTCGCGCATATGTTCATTGCCTTCGGAGAACAAATACACATACTTGTGGCTCACTGATAACAACCTCCCGATTCTTTTCTAGCTCCGACGTAGCTGCGCATGCATTCACAGCTCTCTTGCATTATAGCACGAACGATAGCTTGTTTCCATATATTACAGTGTGAATTAATTATAAATGTTGTATGGAATATCCATTGAACTTTTGATACTTAAATTTTATTTATGACGAAATATTCACAATATCGACAAAATTCGACCATGTGCGGCCGCGGGCTACATGGCGGCGCGTGGAAAATCCGGCCCGCGCACCCGATAAGGGTTGAAATTGTGCGGGGAAACTGCGATAATGGGGCAGGACCTTTTTGCGTCGGGGGGAGCGGACGGCTCGTTCCGGCGATATTCCTGTCTCTGCAGCAATTTAAAAGCTGCCGGGGACGTTTTGGCACCCGCGCACAGGCGGGTTATCCGATCGGCACTCTGTTTTGAAGCGGAGCTGCCGCAAGCAGGGTCGGAATCATAAGAGAACGATTCATTGGAAGAATACGGAGGAAATGCATATGCGGACAGCAGCGGTGGTGCTGGCGGCCGGCAAGGGCAAGCGGATGAAGTCCCGCCGGTCCAAAGTGATGCAGGAGGTACTGTTCAAGCCGATGATCGACTGGGTGCTCGACGCCGTCGACCGGGCTGGAATCGAGTCCGTCTGTACCGTCGTGGGGCCGGATGACAACGAGGTCGGGGAACACCTGAAGGGCCGGTGCGAAACGGTGGTGCAGCCGGAAAGGCTGGGTACGGCCCACGCGGTGCGCCAGGCCGAGGCATTTCTGCGTCGGGAAGCTCCGGAGGACGTGCTGGTGCTTTGCGGCGATGCACCCTTCATCACCCCGCAGGTGATCGCCGATTCCTATGCCCATCATCGGGCGGAAGAGTGCGCGCTGACGGTTATCACGGCCAACGCACCCGACCCCACGGGCTACGGCCGCATCGTGCGCGGCTCCGACCGGCGCGTGCTGCGCATCGTTGAGCAGAAAGATGCCGACGCCCGGCAGCTTGCCATCCGGGAAATCAACTCCGGAGCTTACTGGTTTCGCACCGAGACGCTGCTGCGCGCACTGCCGGCCATCCGCAACGGCAACGCCCAGGGCGAGTATTATCTGACCGACGCGGTGGCCGTCGTCGGTGCGTCGGGCGAAAAGACCGACGGTTTTGCCGTGGAGGATATGGCCGTGACGGCGGGTGCCAACGACCGGGTGCAGCTGGCCGCTCTCAACGAGATCGCCCGCCGCCGGGTGCTTCAGCGCCTCATGCGGGAAGACGGCGTGTCGGTGCCGAACGACGCCGGCGTGCTCATCGGGCCGGATGTGCGCATCGGCTGCGACACCGAGATCCTGCCCGGCACCATTATCCGGGGCCGGACCGTCATCGGGGAGGGCTGCGTCGTCGGCCCGGGCAGCCTCATCGAGGATTGCACCTTCAGCAACGGCATCCGTTTCAACGCCTCTCAGGCCTACCATTCCCGCATCGAGGATGGCGTCACCGTCGGGCCGTTCGTGCATATCCGGCCCAACACCCTGCTGCACGAAAAAGTGCACGTGGGCGACTTTGTCGAAATTAAAAATTCCGAAATCGGCGTCGGCTCCAAGGTGCCCCATCTGACCTATGTGGGGGATTCGGATGTGGGCAGCCGGGTTAATTTCGGCTGCGGCTGCATTACTTCCAATTATGACGGGGTGAAAAAATACCGCACGACGGTCGGTGACGACGCTTTCATCGGCTGCAACACCAATCTGGTGGCGCCGGTGACGGTAGGCCGGCGGGCCTACACCGCCGCGGGCTCCACCATCACAAAGGACGTGCCCGACGACGCGCTGGGCGTGGGCCGTGCCCGCCAGCAGAATATAGAGGGCTGGGTGACCCGCCGCCGCCCGCCGAAGGATTGACCGCGCGGACGGTATATAAGCGGACGGGATAGAAACGGGATATAAAAGGAAAGGACGATTTACTCCATGAACCTCCACGGAAAGGATATCAAAATATTCACCGGCAACTCCAACCCGAATGTGGCCCGGCAGATCGCCGCGACCCTGGGTTTGCCGCTGGGGCAGGCGGAAGTCGGCACCTTCAGCGACGGGGAAATTTCCGTCTCGATCAAGGAGTCGGTGCGCGGCTCCGACGTATTCGTCGTGCAGTCCACCTGCGCGCCGGTCAATGACAACCTGATGGAGCTGCTGATCCTGCTCGACGCTTTCAAACGGGCGTCCGCCGGGCGTATCACCGCCGTCATCCCCTATTATGGCTACGCGCGGCAGGACCGCAAGGCCAAGGCCCGCGATCCCATTTCCGCCAAGCTCGTGGCCGATCTGATCACGGCGGCGGGGGCCGACCGAGTGCTCACCATGGATCTGCACGCGCCGCAGATTCAGGGCTTTTTCAACATTCCGGTGGATCATATGCTCGGCGTGCCGTTCATGGTGCCGTATTACACGCAAAAATTTGCCGACGAGCGGCAGAACGTGGTCGTGGTTTCCCCCGACCTGGGGTCGGTGACCCGAGCCCGCAATTTCGCCCAGCGTTTTGACGCGCCGCTTGCCATCATCGACAAACGCCGCCAGAAGGCAAACGTCAGCGAAGTGATGAATATCATCGGCGACGTGCGGGGCAAACGCGTCATTCTGGTGGATGACGTCATCGACACCGCCGGCACCCTGACCAATGCGGCTCAGGCGCTGATCGACATCGGCGGCGCGAAGGAAGTCTATGCCTGCGCCACCCACGGCGTGCTTTCCGGCCCCGCGGTGGAACGGCTGCGGTCCAGCTGCATCAAAGAGGTGCTGCTGCTCGACACCATCGCCGTACCGCCCGAGAAGCAGATCGACAAGATCGTCACGCTGCCGGTGGCGCCGGTTTTCGCCGAGGCCATCGACCGCATCTATGAGGACAAACCCATTTCCACTCTGTTTGACTGAAAACGGGCCTCTGTCAGCTGACCCGGAGGTAACGCATGGCATCCACACTCGACAGCCTTTTCGCACTCATCGGAAAAAACAGGACGCCGCCCGGCGGCCCGCCGGAATTCATGATCGTAGGGCTGGGCAACCCGGGCGACCGGTATGACGGCACCCGCCATAACGCCGGCTTCATGGCGCTGGACGGTCTGGCCGCCCGGCTGGAGGCAAAGGTCGACCGCATCGGCTTCAAGGCCCTTTACGGCATGGCCGAGGTCGCCGGCCGTCGGGCGCTGCTGCTCAAACCCCAGACGTTTATGAATCTCAGCGGCGAGTCGGTGCGCGACGCGGCCGAATTCTATAAGCTCCCCATGGAGCGGGTCATCGTATTGGTCGACGACATCGATCTGCCCGTCGGGCGGCTGCGGGTGCGGGGCAAGGGCTCTGCCGGCGGCCACAACGGGCTGAAAAACATCATCTATCTGACCGGGACGGATGTTTTCCCGCGCGTGCGCATCGGGGTCGACCCCAAGCCGCGGCGGGATTACGATCTGGCCGAGTGGGTGCTGGGCCGTGTGCCCAAAGAGAAGCAGCTGCTGTTTGCCGACGCGCTCGCGCGTGCGGGGCAGGCCGCTGTCGACATTGTCGACCATGGCGTTGCCGACGCCATGAACCGCTATAACGCCGACCCGGCCGCAAGTGGGCAGCAGCCGGGGCGCCCCGACGAAAGCGCTGCCCGGAACCGGAAGTGATGAATTGGATTTCTTTACACACATTCTCGATCCGTTGGAAGAATACCGCACCCTCTGCGCGGCGGTGGCCGACCGTCGGCTGCCGGCGGCCGTCTCGGGCCTGCCCGACGTGCACAAGGCGCACCTGATATTTTCCCTGTGCCGGCGGGTGAAACGACGGGCGCTGGTGCTGGCTGCCGACGAGCAGCAGGCTTCCCGCATGTGCATGGATCTCGACATGCTTTTCGGCGGGGGAGTATACTTTTTCCCCTCCCGCGACCTGACGCTGCGCCCGGTGGAGGGCGTTTCGCGGGAATACGAGCATGAGCGGCTGCGCATATTCGGCCGCATGCTCACGGGCGATTACGCCGCCGTGGTGACCTGCGCCGACGCTGCCATGCAGCTGACCATTCCGCCCGCGCGCTATCGGGCCTCGAGCGTGGAAATCCGGCAGGGGATGTCGATTTCCCCCGCGCGGGCGGTGGAAGCGCTGCTTGCCGCCGGTTACCGCCGCTGCGACCAGGTGGATGGCAGCGGCCAGTTTGCCCTGCGCGGCGGCATCCTCGACTTTTTCCCCACCGACGCCGATCATCCGGTACGGGCGGAATTCTGGGGCGACGAAATCGACTCCATGACCTTTTTCGAGACCGAGACCCAGCGGCGCACCGACCCGGTGGAAGCGGTGACCATCACCCCGGCGCGGGAGGTGCTTTTCCCATCCTCCCACGCGCTGGCCGAGGGCATCGGCAGTATTCTGACGGGCAAATTCGGCAAAGTGGCCCCCAAGGCGCAGCAAAGCTTCCAGACCGATTTGGAACTGCTGGGCGGCGGTGCCGAGCCCGCGGCGCTGGACCGGTATCTCGGGCTGTGCTACGATAAGCCCGCCACCCTTTATGATTACGCGGGGGACTCGCTTCTTTTCGTCAGCGAAGAATCCCGCGTCCACGAGCGTGCCAAACACACCCTCTGGCAGCATGGGGAGGATATTTCCGCCCTGCTGGAAGAGGGCATGTTCTGCCGCGGGCTGGACCGCTTTTATATCGACTGGCCACGGATGCTCACGGAATATGAAAACCGGGGCGCAGTCTATCTCGAGACTTTTGCCCGCTCCGCCTATGAGACCGACGTGCGCTTCACCTGCTCCTTCACCGTGCGGCAGCTGGCAGTCTGGGGCGGCGGGCTCAAGGTGCTGCTGGAGGACCTGGCCCCCCATATCCGGGAAGGAGGCAGCGCCGTCGTGGCCGCCGGCACCGGCCGCAGCTGCGAGACGCTGGCCCACGACCTGCGGGAACAGCAGATTCCGGCCCGGGTTTTACCGCCCGGAGAAGAGACCAAGCCACCCGCCAAGGGGGAAGTGCTGGTGGTGCCGGGGCGTTTTTCCGCCGGTTTCGAGTACCCGGCGCTCCGCTTTCTGGTGCTCACCTATGGCGGCACACCCGCGGCGGCAGGACGAATGCGCGCCCGGAAGCATAAGCCCGGGGAGCGTATCCGCAATCTTGCGGAGCTGACGCCGGGGGATTATGTGGTCCACTCGGCCCACGGCATCGGCATTTACGAGGGCATTCAGAAACTGGAAGTCCAGGGCATCGTCAAGGATTATATTAAGATCCGCTATGCCGGCAGCGACACGCTCTATGTGCCCGTGACCCAGCTGGATCTGGTCTCCAAATATATCGGTGCCCGGGATGACGGGGCGGTGCGGCTCAACAAAATGGGCGGCAGCGAGTGGCAGAAAGCCAAATCCCGCGTGCGCTCCGCCGTCAAGGATATGGCCAAGGAGCTCATCGCCCTCTATGCCGCCCGGCAGCAGGTCAAGGGCATCGCCTTCCCCGATGACGACGATATGCAGCAAAGTTTTGAGGACCGCTTTGAGTACGACGAAACAGGCGACCAATTGCGCTGCGCCGCGGAGATCAAAGCGGATATGGAAAAAGCCTGCCCGATGGACAGACTGCTCTGCGGCGATGTGGGTTTCGGCAAGACGGAGGTAGCTCTCCGGGCCGCGTTCAAGTGCCTGGAGGCCGGCTATCAGTGCGCCTTGCTGGTGCCGACGACCATCCTCGCGTGGCAACACTACCAGACCATCAGCAAAAGATTTGAAAGTTTCCCCGTCAAGGTGGAACTGCTTTCCCGCTTCCGCTCGCCCAAGCAGCAGGAAGATATCCTCCACCGGCTGGGCCGGGGGGAAATCGACATTATCGTCGGCACTCACCGCCTGGTGCAGAAAGATGTGCGTTTCCGCAAACTCGGGCTTGTGATCGTCGACGAGGAGCAGCGTTTCGGCGTGGCCCAGAAGGAAAAGCTCAAGGATATGTTTCGCAACGTGGATGTGCTGACTCTCAGCGCCACGCCTATCCCGCGTACGCTCAACATGGCGCTTTCCGGCATCCGCGACATGTCGGTCATTGAGGAGGCCCCTCAGGACCGTCACCCCGTGCAGACCTACGTGCTCGAGCACGATTGGGGCCTCATCGGCGACGCCATCCGGCGGGAGCTGCGCCGGGGCGGCCAGGTCTATTACCTGCACAACCGGGTCGAGACTATCGAACTGACGGCCCACCGCATCCACCAGCTCGTGCCGGATGCCCGCATCGGCATCGCCCATGGCAAGATGGAAGAAGATAAACTGTCGGTGGTGTGGGAACGGCTGCTCAATAACGAAATCGACGTGCTGGTGTGCACCACCATCATCGAGACAGGCGTGGATGTATCCAACTGCAACACGCTCATCATCGAGGATGCCGACCGCATGGGTCTTTCGCAGCTCCACCAGATCCGCGGCCGGGTGGGCCGCTCCGCCCGCCGGGCCTTCGCCTATTTTACCTTCCGCCGGGGCAAGGCGCTCAGTGACATCGCCACCAAGCGCCTTTCGGCCATCCGGGAATTCACCGAGTTCGGCGCAGGCTTCCAGATCGCCATGCGCGACCTGGAAATCCGCGGCGCGGGCAATATTTTGGGCGCTCAGCAGCACGGCCATATGGAGTCCGTAGGCTACGACATGTATCTGCGTCTGCTCAACGATGCGGTGCTGGAAGAAAAGGGTGAAAAGCCCGCCACGGCCGCTGAGTGCATGGTGGACGTGCAGGTGACCGCCCATATTCCGGAAGAATATATCGCCAACGCCGGCCAGCGGCTGGAAATTTACCGCCGCATCGCCGACATCCACACGCCGGAGGATATGTCCGACGTCATCGACGAGCTGATCGACCGCTTCGGCGATCTGCCGCCGGCCGTCAAGAGTCTGGTGGATGTGGCGCTGCTGCGCAACACCGCCGCCGGGCTGGGCATCGGCGAGATCGCCCAACGGGGCGAGGCGCTGCTCTTTTACCCCGAGCATGTGGATTTTCAGGCAGTTTCCGCGCTGGTGGCCCGGCTGCGCGGTCGGGTGATGGTCAACGCGGGCCAGAAGCCCTATATTTCGGTCAAGATCAAACCCGGCCAGACGCCGCTGGATACCATGCGCGAAACGCTCGATATTCTGCGCACGGCGAAAGACGCCGCTTCCCAGGCCGGTGAGCAGGCAGCCGGACGCTGAAAAAATCCGGGATTGACGGCACACAAAACGGCGCCCGCGCGGGTGACCCCGCCCGGGCGCCGTTTGCCTATCCGCATGCTGCGGGCCGCAGCTCAGTCGGCCTTAATCATGACGTGCAGTGAGCCGATTTTATCGATTTCGCATTCCACCGTGTCGCCGTCTTTGAGAAACCGGGGCGGATCAAAGCCCGCGCCCACGCCGGCGGGCGTGCCGGTGCTGATGATATCCCCCGGCTCGAGGGTCAGCCCGTCGGAAAGATCGGCCAGTATGGTGGGGATGTCGAAGATGAAATGCCGGGTGTTGTCATGCTGGCGCACTTCGCCGTTGACCCGGCCGGTGATATCCAGCTCCACCGGGAAGGGAATCTCATCCCGGCCCACCAGACAGGGCCCCATGGGGCAGAAGGTGTCGAAGTTTTTGCCTTTGAACCACTGCTCGTGGCGGGCCTGCACGTCCCGGGCCGAAATATCGTTCAGAATCGTGTAGCCGAAAATGTAATCCTCCGCCCGGGCGGGGTCGATATGCCGCCCCTCCCGCCCGATGACAAAGGCGAGCTCCGCCTCATAATCCAGGCATCGGGTCAGCCGGGGGGGAAAGTGCACGGTGCCGCCGTCGGGCACCGCGGGGTTGGCAATCTTGGTGAAATAGATGGGGTACTGCGGCACGCCGGTGCCCGAAAGCCGGGTCATTTTCACTTCCACTGCGTGCTTGGCGTAGTTCTTGCCCAGGCAGAAAATATTCCGTGCCGGGCGGGGGATAGGGGCCAACAGCCGCACGGCGGTCAGAGGGAGCACTCCGCACCCCACCGGCATGGGGCGGGAAAAGAATCCGGCCGGGATGCTTCCGTCCGCCAGGCGGCGGATCAGGCCGGTCAGGGAGCCGGCGGCGGGCAGCCCCGCGCCGGTGAGCAGCGTATCGGCATCGACGACGCCGGCTGCGGTGAGCAGGCCCGGATGTTCCAAGCCGTCCGATTCATAGGTCACATATTTCATAATGCATTGCCTCCGTCCTGGGGTGCGGTGTGTGCCGGCTCTGTGCCGCCGGCCAGCAGCGCCGTCAGCGCCGCCTCGAAATCCCGGTCCTGCCGCCGGGTGCGGGGGGCCGGGCCGCGGGTGCGCCCGCCGGCACGGCGGTAACGTGCCGCCGCGGCCCGGCTTTCCAGCAGCGCGCCGATGTTGTCGCCGCCGAATACGAGCCCATCCTGGTTGAGCACCCGGCAACCCCGGCTCATGGCCATGGCGGCCAGGCCGTAATCCTGCGTGACCACCACGTCGCCCCGCTCCGCCCGGGCCACCAGCGCGAAATCCGCCGAGTCGCGGGCCTTATCCACCGTAAAGACGCGGGAATAGCCGTCGTCGATCAGATGGCTGGTGTCGATAAACATCCACACCGGGATACGCCGTACCCGTGCCAGCCGCACCACGATCGCCTTCACCGGGCAGGCGTCGGCGTCCACCAGAATTTTCACCCGTTTGATCATCCTCTCGTCCGGGGCGGGGATCTGCGTCCCCGCGCCCTTTGCGTAAAAAAGATGGGCCGGATTGCAGCCGGCCCGTCGGTTCACTTCTCGATGTAAAGCCGGGTCAGAGTTTCCATCGTCTGCTCATCGTCCGGCGCAGGGCGCTCCACATGGTCGAAAAGCGACCATTCCTCCCCGTGATAGATGGTGCTGCCGGGGGTTATGTCCACCAGCTCGCCGAGACTTTCCATTTCCATGATGAGATTGTTGGTAAAAGTCTCGAACGAGGTGCCGTAGTCGGGGTAATTCCCGCCCGGGTTGCACTCATACTTTTTGACTAACATGCCGCCGTGGTTGAAGTAGGAGGCCCATCCGCGCAGATTGTTGATGCCGAATTTGAATTTGCTGCGGATGCCCGGGTCCTGCCGCAGGGAGATAAATTTCTTGCCCCAATAGACCCGGCTGTCCGACATGTCGGAATAGGGCCAGAGGGAAAGCACCCGGTTGGCCAGCAGCCCCGTGTCATGCAGCGGCTGGGGCACGACCTCCAGCCCGCCCTGCGCCAGCAGCGTCAGCGCCCAGGCGGCCCGCCGTTTGGTGCTCTGGCCGATGTTTTGGATGAAATGCCCGACGTGCAGGCGGGGCTTGTCCGCCGACATGACGACCTCGATGCGGTACTGGACTTCGTTGACCCGCTGGGCCGGAGGAATGAGTTCCACCCCGCCGGGGATCTCGTGCCAGACCACCTTGTCGTTGTCGGGGTAATAGGTAAGGGGCATGTCTTCCGGGCTGAGCCACAGGCGGTGGCCGCCATAAAGCTCGCACTTGGAACCTTTGCCGAACACATCCTCGATCACGTCGCCGGATGTGACGGATTCGCGTCCGATGTCTTCGTGCAGGAAATTTTCCCCGCCGGGGAAGGCGAATCGGATAATGCGGGGCCCCACGTCGACGGTGACGAGTGCTTCAATAATTCCATTGGAAAGTTTCAGACATTTTCCAAAATTCTTGTATTCGGTTATTTCCAATTTGACGCCTGGCATGCAGACCACCCCTTTATCAATTATCCTTATTGTATCCTATCCGCCCGGCATTTTCAATATTTCCTGCCAATTCCCCGGGTACGAAAAGAGGGCTCATCCGCTGCCGGGCACCGCAGGGCTGCCGCCGCGGCAGACACAGACCGTACAAGTCGGCGGCGCGGCATTCCAACGCGTCAACCGTCCGCCCCCGGTCGTCCAGCCCGGCCGTATCGGCGTGGCGGCTGATAAGCGGCAGCGCGGGCCGCGCCGCCCGTAAAATTTCCGCTCCGCGCGGGTTGAGCCCCAGCACACGCAGATAGGGGGGCCTCTGTGCCGTCAGGCCGCCGGGCAGCCCCAGGAAGGCGGCCAGCACGACCCGCCGCACCCGCGACAGCGTGTAACGCTTGGTCTTGACGGCGGCATAGAGCTCCGGCAGCGCGACGGCCGACTGCACCGCCCGGAAAAGCCGGTTTTCCAGCCCCTCGCTTACGTCGGGCAGCCGGGCGAAATCCTCCGGGCCCATACGCCGCAGCTGGGCCAGCACCAGCGGCTCGGCCGCCGCGGGCAGGAAAGGCGCCCGCCCGGCCGCCCATTCCCGCCGGCAGACGGCGAGGCTTCCCGCCGGCAAAAAGCGGGCGGCCCCGTCAAAGGCGCCGCCGGTCAGCAGGGTGCGGATGCGGGAGGCGGAGGCGAAGCCGGAGGCCGTGCGGCACGAGTCGTGCCCGGCACCGACCCGCCGCACGGCCATGGGCCGCATAGGGGAAGAGAGGCGCCGCAGCGCCCCCAGATATTCCAGCGCGAGGATATCGTTGGGCCGCCGCAGCAGCTCCGGGTCGTCCAGCCGGCCGGCGAGGGCTTCCTCCCGCGCGCGGGGGAAAGATACGCCCGCCTGCAGCGCACGATGCAGACGGGCGCTGCCGTCAAGCCGGGCAAGCTCCTCCGCGGCGGCCGTCAGCGTGCGGATGTCGCCACTCTCGCTGCCGAAGCTGAGCACGTCGACACAACCCAGCGCGTCGAGCAGGCTCACCGCCCCCCTGGCGAAGGTTTCCGCCGAAGCGGCCGCCCACGGCAGCGGCAGCTCGAGCACCAGGTCGGCCCCGCCCCGCAGGGCCGCTTCGCACCGCGCCGCCGGCCCCATCAGGGCGCCTTCGCCGCGCTGGGTGAAATACCCGCCCATCACCGCCACCACATGGGTGCAGCCGGCCTGCCGGGTCTGTGCGATCTGATAGGCATGCCCGTTGTGAAAGGGGTTGTATTCCGCCACGATGCCTGCCGTCTTCATGCAACTGCGCCTCCTTCGGCCGCCGATCGAATTTCCCTCCCATCATACCCGATATGCGGCCCGTGGGCAAGCGATATTTTGCGCTGGCATGAAAAATAGCGGCCTTTCCGGGCAGCTTATTGGTGCCTTGGCCGAAAATTCGGGAATTATCGGATAATATGCGCAGAAATCTTGCAATCAAGCCCGCCGCATTCTATAATAAGAATGTTGTAATGGGACGAACATGCCGGTTGCGGTACCGCTGCCTGTTGGGGCAGGAATGGCGGGCAACGGCGTGGGCGGCCTTGTTTTGCTTTGCGGGCGCTTGGCGGCCCCGGCAAACGTCATTTTCGGGAGGTCAAAGCATGAATATACTTGTAATTAACGCGGGCAGTTCCTCTCTGAAATATCAGCTGATTGATATTGAGAAGAAACATGTCCTGGCCAAAGGCAACTGCGAGCGGATCGGCATTGACGGCAAATTCACCCATAAGACGGCCGACGGGCGCAAGATTGCCGACAGGCGCGCGCTGCCCAGCCATTCCGCCGCATTCCGGACGGTCATCGACGTGCTCACCAAGGGTGAGGGCGCGGTTATTTCCAGCGTTAAGGAAATCGACGCCGTGGGCCACCGCATCGTCAACGGCGGCGACCGGTTTTCCGAGTCCGTGCTGGTCACCGATCAGGTGCTGAAGGATTTTTCCGAGGTCATCAATTTTGCGCCTCTGCACAACCCGGCGGCACTGGCTGTGATCAACGAGTGCCCCGGCGTGCTGGGCAAGGATGTGCCCAACGTCATGGTTTTCGACACGGCGTTCCATCACACCATGCCCCCCAAGGCGTATATTTTCGGCATCCCCTATAAGTATTACGAAAAGTACAAGCTCCGCCGGTACGGCGCCCACGGCACCTCGCATCGCTATGTCAGTCTGCGCTGTGCGGAACTGATGGGCAAGCGGCCCGACGAGCTGCGCATCGTCACCTGCCACCTGGGCAACGGCTCCTCCATCACGGCCGTCGACCACGGCAAGGTGGTCGACACCAGCATGGGCTTCACCCCGCTGGGCGGCATCATCATGGGTACCCGCAGCGGTGACCTCGACCCCTCCGTCGTGACTTTCCTGATGCAGAACGAGCACCTTTCCGCCGAGCAGATGGAAAAGCTGCTCAACAAGGAATCGGGCTTCCTCGGCATCTCCAAAATTTCCAGTGACGTGCGCGACGTGGAGGATGCGGCGGATAAAAAAGACAAGCTGGCGCAGCTTTCCCTCGACATCGAGCACTATCAGATCAAAAAGTATGTCGGTGCTTACGCCGCGGCCATGGGCGGCATCGACGCGCTGGTCTTCACCGGCGGCATTGGTGAAAACGACGTGGGCATGCGCCACAACGTCTGCGACAACATGCAGTATATGGGCATCGACATCGACCCCGCTCTCAACGAGGCGATGGTCCACGGCAAGGAAGGCGAGATTTCCCGCGCCGGCGCCGGTGTGCACACCTGGGTCATCCCCACCGACGAGGAGTATATGATTGCGGTGGATACCCGCAATATCGTCACCACGCTGAAAAAATAAGCGTGTTTGCACGCAGTTAAAAGAAGGAGCCCCGCCCAAAGGCAGGACTCCTTCTTTTTTACATGCCCGCGGTCACGAGGTGTGCTTGGATTCCACAATTTCCCGTTCGCGGAAAAGCAGAGATATGCACCAGATGCCGGCAATGGCCACCAGGGTGTAAAGAATACGGCTGACCGCCGCACCCTGACCGCCGAAGGCCCAGGCAATGACGTCGAATTTGAAAAGCCCGATGCTGCCCCAGTCCAGAGCGCCGATAATGACTAAAATCAATGACAATCGGTCCAGCATGTCGAATCACTCCTTATCCTATCGCATCCGGCGGCCGGCGGCAACAGCGGCCGGCCGACGTGTGAGCAGTCGTATCTCTGCTTTCCCCCGTAGTATTTCCGCTGCGGCCGATAATATGCGGGCACCGCATCTGCAATCGGCATTGACTTAGTGTATGCGTTTTCCGGCCGGTTATACGAAAAAAAACAGATTTGCAGATAAACTGCAAATCTGTTTTTTCACGCCTCGCGGGCGCCGTTTTCCGCTTCCGCCTCTTCGCGTTTGCGGTCCTTGACCCGGCGTATTACCTTCAGACGGGAAAAATCTTCCCGATCCTTTTCATCCAGCGCTTCGGTGATGAATTTCACATTGGCCTCAAAGCGGGGGATAATGATGTTCTTTAGGGCGTTGGCCCGTCGCTGGGTTTTTTTGATGGCGTTGGCCAGGCGATAGACGCTGTTTTCGATTTCCGCCAGCACGGCGGTCAGCTTCTTGACACGATAAAATGAGAGATACGCGTCATCCAGCATGGAGTTGGATGAGCTGAAATTGTAATACGGCTCGGGCGGAGTGTCTTCCATCGTGACGATGGGGATTTCCACCCCCATGACACTGCGGGAAGAGACGTTCACGCCGTTCTCAATGGGCATCGAACGGGCGATGTCTTCGATAATGCCCAGCGTGATGTTCGCTTGCTGCAGCGCCTGATAGGCCCGCGCATAGGTGTCGTTGATCTGCCCCTGCACCTTGCTCGCGGTGTCGATGAGGCCCATCATTTCCCGGATCAGGATATTGCGCTTGCGGTCGAGCAGGTCGTAGCCGAGCCGCGCCAGCGCAAGGGAACGCTTAAGGGCGATCAGGTTGCCTTTTGTGGGGAATACGGTTTCTGCCATAGTTGTGACCATCCTTTCGCAGAGGGTGGGCCTGAAAGGCGCCGCCTCTCAGACTTTACGCCCCCGCTTTTCTGGCCGTGTGTTCCGGGGACGCCGGGCCGGTCGGGTTTGAAAAAAGTTTTCCAAACCTTATTCCCCCTTGAATTCCTCGGCGTTCTCAGGCTTGTAATATTTGTCGAGCATGGCCGGGTCGACACGGTCCAGCTCCTCACGGGGCAGCAGGGCCAGCAGTTTCCAGCCAAGATCCAGCGTGTATTCCATCGAGCGGTTCTCGTTGGCGCCCTGTGCGATGAAGTATTTTTCAAACTTGCGTCCGAATTCCAGATACTTCTTGTCGATGTCGGAAAGTTCCTCTTCGCCGATGACCGACGCCAGCGACCGGGCGTCCTGCACCTTCGCGTAAGAAGCGAAGAGCTGGTTCGAGACGACCGAATGGTCGGCCCGGGTGAAGCCCTCGCCGATGCCGTCCTTCATCAAACGGGAAAGCGACGGCAGGATGCCGATAGGCGGATAAATGCCCGTCTGATCCAGATTGCGGTCGAGCACGATCTGACCCTCGGTGATGTAGCCGGTCAGGTCAGGGATGGGGTGGGTAATGTCGTCGTTGGGCATTGTCAGCACCGGGATCTGTGTCACGGAGCCGCCTTTGCCCTTAATCATGCCGGCCCGCTCATAGATTGAGGCCAAGTCGGAATACAGATAGCCGGGGAATCCTTTCCGCCCCGGAATCTCGCCCTTCGAGGAGGAGAATTCACGCAGCGCCTCGGCGTAAGAGGTCATATCCGTCATAATGACCAGGATGTGCATGTTTTGCTGGAACGCGAGGTATTCCGCCACCGTCAGCGCGCAGCGCGGGGTGACGATCCGCTCGATGATCGGGTCATTGGCAAGGTTGAGGAACATGACCACGCGCTGCAGCACGCCGGATTCCTCAAACGAGCGGCGGAAATAGTCGGCCACGTCGTTCTTGACGCCCATGGCGGCAAAGACGATGGCGAATTCACTCCCGTCGTTTGAGGCGATCTGCGCCTGACGCACGATCTGCACGGCCAGCTCATTATGGGGCAGGCCGGAACCCGAGAAGATCGGCAGCTTCTGGCCACGGATCAGGGTCATCAGGGCGTCAATGGAGGAAATGCCCGTGTGGATATAGTTGCGGGGATATACGCGGGAGACCGGGTTGATCGGGCTGCCGTTGATGTCGCGGCGTTCTTCGGGGAAGATTTCGCCCAGTCCGTCAATTGGCCGACCGGCGCCGTCAAAAATGCGGCCCAGCACTTCCTTCGACAGCGCGATTTCCATCGGGCGGCCCTGAAAGCTGGTCTGGGTGTTGGTCAGACCGATGCCGCGGGTGCCTTCGAAAACCTGGATGATGGCTCTGTCGCCCTCGATCTGCACCACACGGCCGGTGCGATGGCTGCCGTCGTCCAGAACGATGTCCACCATTTCCTCATAGGCGGCGTCCTTGACGTGGTCGAGCACAATCAGCGGGCCGTTGATCTCCTTAAGGCCTACATATTCAAGACTCATACTACCATATGCTCCTTTTTAGGCGCGCGGATAACCGTTACGCACCCGCCGTGATGTGGCCGAGGGTATCGGCAATCTCTTTGAGATACGCGTCGAACATCTCCAGCTTGTTGTTGGGAATGTCGTACTTCATCTTGACGATCTTGTCGAACAGACCCGTTTCCTGGATGCGGGAGATCGGGATACTGGCGGCCACCAGCTCCCGGCACCGGTGATAGAAATCCAGGATGACCTGCATCATCTTCAGCTGTTTTTCGATGGGCACATAGGTGTCCTCCGCGTGGAAGGCATTCTGCTGTAAAAAGCCCACGCGGATGAGCCGCGCCACTTCGATGATCAGCTTCTGGTCGTCGGGCAGCACATCGGAGCCGATGAGCTTGACGATTTCCATGAGCTTGTTTTCTTCGTGCAGGATGGCGGCCATCTCGTTGCGGTATTTCATAAAGTCGGGGCCGACGTTTTTGTCGTACCACGGCCGCAGGTCGTTGAGATACTCGCTGTAACTGGTGATCCAGTTGATGGCCGGGTAATGCCGGGCGTAGGCCAACGATTTATCCAGTGCCCAGAAACAGCGGATGAACCGTTTGGTATTCTGGGTCACAGGCTCGGAAAGGTCGCCGCCCTGAGGCGACACGGCGCCGATAATGGTGACCGAGCCTTCCGTGCCGTTGAAATTTTTCATATAGCCGGCGCGCTCGTAAAATTCCGCCAGACGGGAGGGCAGGTAAGCCGGGAAGCCTTCCTCGGCGGGCATCTCTTCCAGACGGCCGGAAATCTCGCGTAGGGCTTCGGCCCAGCGGGAGGTGGAGTCGGCCATGATGGCGACATGATAGCCCATATCCCGGTAATACTCCGCCAGCGTGATGCCGGTATAGATCGATGCCTCACGGGCGGCCACCGGCATGTTGGAGGTGTTGGCGATCAGCACGGTGCGGTCGGTCAGCGGCTTCTGCGACTTCGGGTCGATCAGCTCGCTGAATTCTTCCAGCACCTGAGTCATCTCGTTGCCGCGCTCGCCGCAGCCGATATAGACGATGATGTCGGCGTCGCACCATTTGGCCAGCTGATGCTGGGTCATGGTCTTGCCGGTGCCGAATCCGCCCGGGATGGCCGCTGTGCCGCCCTTGGCAATGGGGAAGAGGGCGTCTATGACACGCTGGCCGGTCACCAGCGGCCGGTCGATGGGGATACGCTTGGCAAAAGGCCGCGGCACCCGGATCGGCCACTGCTGGCACAGGGTGAGCGCATGCTTCTTGCCGTGCGCGTCTTCCAGCTCCACGACCGTGTCGTTTATGGCGTACTGGCCGTTGGGCGCGACCTTGACCACCTTGCCGGAGACCTGCGGCGGCACCATGCACTTGTGCTGGATCAGCGAAGTCTCCGGGCAGGTCGCATAGACCATGCCCTGGGAAAGCTCGTCGCCCTCTTTCACCGTGAGGGTGACGTCCCACTTTTTCTCTTCATCCAGCGGGGAGACCGACACGCCGCGCTCGATGAAAGGGCCGACCTTGTCGGCAATATGCTGCAGTGGGCGCTGAATGCCGTCGTAAATATTCGAAATGATGCCGGGGCCGAGCGTCACGGACATGGGATGCCCGCTGGTATAGACCGGCTCGCCCGGCTTCAGGCCGGTCGTCTGCTCGTAAACCTGGATGGTGGTCTGCTTGTCGGTGATGCCGATGACCTCGCCCACGAGGCGGTCATTGCCGACATAGACCATCTCCTGCATCAGGAAATCACGGGTATTCCGGATGGTGACGACCGGGCCGTTGATACCAAAAATCACATTGTTGGAACCCATTTTAATGACCATTCCTTTCGGGAAATTGCGCGCTTCCGGTTCATCGGAATCCGGACAGGGTCCGAAGGCACAAATTCCGGGTTTGAAAGAGTCAAGCTTTCAAGCATAGCCTTTGGGGATATCCGCCCGGCCGAACGTCGGGCACCCCCGCCTTACAGCCCGAGGGTAAGCCCGGATGCCGCCGCGAACCAGTCCCGCTGGCCGCTGAGTTTCCGGTCGATGGTTTCGTCCGCCATCAGACCCGCCTGGGAACTGAGTAGCACGAATCCACCGATGGCAATGTCGGCGGTTTCTTCCACCGTGGCCTGCCGGCCGCTTGCCGCTACGACCTGGTCGGCCAGCTTCATGTCGTCTTTTTTCAGACGGATGACCAGCGGCGCATCGGGCAGCTGCGCGACGCACTCGCGTACCCGGTCGCATAGATACCGGACGTAATCCTCCGTCCGGGTAAAATCCAGCAGGCGCTGCGCCGTCTGGGCGAACACCTTATCGGAAATCGCCTCGCGCTGCTGGAGCAGCTTGCGCCGCCCCTCCAGCTCGGCGAGAGAAACCTCGCGGCTTTGCTTGTTTTTCATCGCGGCGATCTCGTTCTGGATCATGATATAGGCTTCGTGCAGAATTTCTTCCTCGGCCTTTTCCATCTGCGTTTTGCGGTACTCTTCAATCTCTTTGAGAATTTTTTCCCGCTCTTCCTGTGCGTCCCGCAGAACGGCCGAGCTGAACTTATCGAGTTTCTTTTCCGGCTGGGACATCAAGCACACCTCAAATCTTTACTCCGATGGCCTCTCGGACATAGCGGGTGATGGAGTCCTTTGCTCTGCCGGAACCGTGCCTGTCGGGGATTTCCACAATCAGAGGCCGTTTCCGGTTGAGCTTCAGGTCATAGACAAGGTCCGGGGTCAGGTTGACCAGCTTTTCGGTGATCAGGATGATCCCGATATCCTTGTTTTCCATCGCGCCCGCCAGCGCATCCCGGACTTCGTTCTTTTCATGCACTACGACGCCCTCGATGCCGGCCAGCCTCATGCCGACATATGTGTCGATATTATCGCTGATGAGGTAAAAGCGCATCTGGCTTCCCCCGATTCCTTAGAATTTGATCCACAGAAGGACGGAGATGACGAATCCGTAGATCGCGATGCCTTCGCCCAGGCCCACGAACAGGATGGCACGGCCGAACACCTTCGGGTCCTCGGTGATGGCGCCGATGGCCGCCGCCGCACCCTTGGCCACGGCAATGCCGCCGCCGATGCCGGAAAGACCGGTGGCCAGAGCCGCCGCGAGATACGCCATGCCGCCGCCGATGGAAATAGTGGAAGCGTCAACCGACGCAGCGGAAGCCATGCCGCCGAACGGCACGATGATGGCGGCCAGAATCACCAGCGCGAAAGCGGCCGCGTTGAAAATCAAGGTTCTCTTGACGGTGCTGTTGCTTTTCCCATTGACACGCTGCCGATAGGCGAGCACCAGCGGGATGGCGATGATGGCGATGAGTACGAGCGGAAACAGATACAGCATGATAATTCCTCCAATTAATTCATTGACTTTTTTATATATGAGCGCCCCGCGAAGGGGACGGGTCATACGCATGGGCCGGATTGACCGCCGTCATTGGCCGTAATGAATGGTCAGCGGCTGGAATACCTTGCCGCCGCCGTCGTAGAATTTGCCGAATATCTCGTAATATTCCAGACGGATGCACTGGATGAACACCACGAGGCCTTCCAGAGCGAGCACGAAGGCATTGCCGATAATCATGACCAGGGTATAAATCGCCGGCTGCAGCGGCCCGCCGGCGAGCCCGGCCAGCACAAAGAACGCGGTCATCATGCCTGCGTGGCTGAGGATGTAGGCCCCGACTCTCACGAAGGAGATGGTGTTGGTGAGAAAAGACAGCAGCTCTTCAAACAATTCGAAAAAGCCGGAAATGATGAATTCGCCCACGCTCTTGGGCTTCCAGTCGCTTTCGTGGCGCATGAGCTTGCCCAGCGGTTCCTTGAGGAACATTGCCAGCAGCGGCACCACGATGAGGAAGATGAGCATCAGATACACGACGGCCTTCGGCAGCCCCTTGACCAGGAAAAGCATCGCGCCCAGAGCCAGCAGCGACACATAGAAAATAAGCCCCGCCAGACCGTTGGAACTGAAGATGGATTTTTCCGGGTCCTTCTGACGGAACCCGTTGACCACGTTGATGATCATGCCGATGACGATGACCAGTACGCCCAGGCCGATGGTGATGCCGAGCATTGCCATCGTAGTGGTCGGGTCGTTGCGGTGCACCGGCAGCACGGTGAAGGGCAGCACGTTCTCGTAGCCGAAGACCGAGTTGTAAAGCGTGCCGAAAATCATCGACGCGATGCCGATACGGTACATGATACCGCCCAACGGCAATTTCTTTTTGAGCCACAGGAACAGGCCCGCGGCGAATATGATGGCGCCCTGGCCCAGATCGCCGAACATGATGCCGAAAAACAGCATGTAGGTCAGCGCGAGGAAAGGCGTCGGGTCCACCTCGTTGTAATCGGGCAGGCCATACATGCCCACCAGCAGTTCGAATGGTTTGAAGAATCGGCGGTTGACCACCTTGGTGGGCGGCTGGATGTCGCCGGCCTCCTCGGTGGGCTCCACAATGCAGTCCACGTTCGAAATATGCGCAAATTTCTTTTCAAAAGCAGGGACTTCTTCCGCCGTGACCCATCCGAAAATATAGAAGTTGTCGTCGATTTTGGAAGCATAGCGGCGCACATCGAAGGAATCGTGCAGGTAGCGCAGATTTGAATAGACCCGCAGGAACTGCTCCCGGTTCTCTTTCCAATAGTCGCGCACAGCCTCCCGTGCTTTTTCCAGATCCGACTCGGTCTGTGTCAGCAGGCGCTGCAGATTTTCCCGCGCCGCCTGCGGCGTGCCGTGGGCCTGCTCCACCAGGTCGATACGCTCAAAATAGAGCGAGGTGAAAAATTCGTCCGTCGCCTGGATCTGGCTGCGCCGGTCGGCGTAAAAGCCCCAGTAATACAGGTCGTCCTGCTCGATCGGGAAAAACAGATGTTCGTCCTCCGGGTCGGAGGCGAGCTTGAGATACCCGTCCACCGGGAGCTTGCCGAAACGGAATACAACGCTCTGGCAGCCGAACACGGCGTCCAAATTGATGCCGAGCCCCTGCAGATGGTCTAGCGAAGTCAGAATCTGACGGGTGCGGGCACTTTGCTGCGCCGCGTCGTTGACACGACCGTTGAGGGTGTCCATTTCTCCGCCGGCCTTTTCGACATACTGGCAGAGCTGTTCCTCGGTGAAGCCCAGCTTATCAAATTTGCGATACTCCAGAGCGACATCGGAATGCACCGCGATGTCGACGGCCCGCTGAAGCGATTTTTCATAGGGGTTGCTGGCCTCAATGGGCACGAAATCCTCAATGTTTTCCAGTGCCTGCGAGGACTGCTCGGGGTGAAAATCCCCGTTGATGCAGCAAGTGCGCACCACGCGGTCGAAATCCTTCAGCCGCCCCACGATATTGACCAGTTCCATTTTGGCAACTGCCATGGTACCACCACCTTAATCATTCTGCCGCGGATATGGGTCAGTCGGCGGTGCCGACCACCACTTTTTCGATTTCAGCCGGCGGCTGGCCGTAACGGACGCCCTCGATGATGCTGATCAGGTTTTCCAGCTCGATGCGTTTGAGGTTGAGATATGCGACCACCGCCACGGGTGAAGCATTGGAAAACGCGAGCAGCCGACGGTTGTAGCGATAGACGGCCTGCTTGGCAAATTTCTCAATGTAATCAAAAGAGCCGCCTGCCAGTTCCCGGCCGTATTTGGTGTGCAGCAGCACCTGGTCGACGCCCTCGCTGTCGGCCGCCGCGGCCATGTCCGTCAGATCGGCGGATTTCAAGTAACCGGTGAAAGGCAACAGCAGCGGCCGGATGTACTTGGCATCCTTTTGGAAATACCGCTTGAGGCGCACAATGAGAGAAATATTGGTCATATCCACCTCAATGCCGAACGCCGTGCGGATTTCCTGCAGCACCTCGCCGCCGAAATACTGGTCGGCCGTCGAAAACACGTGGGAATAATAATAGCGGTAAAACTCATTTTCCAGCCGGATGCTGTCGGCGCGGTCCGACGCCTCGGGGTCGAATTTTTTGAGGATGGGCACGTAGGGGGTATTGGCCAGCAGGGCCATCAGATCCCGATAGGATTTGACCTTTGCCAGACCGAAAAGATCGAATTTCGCATGCTTGGCGAAGTACGAGGGCAGGGAAAAGAGGTATTCCCCCTGCCGCCCTGCGTTGAGGAAGCGGCAGCAACTAAGGATTTCGTCGATTTCCATGCGGATGAGGAAGAAATCGTAAAAACTCATTTCCTCCGCGCCCACATAATGCAGCGCCTTGGTGTAATCGAGAAAAAGCTGCTGGCGCAGGTTGTTTTCCAACTGGCCGCGGTGCACCGAATTCTCGTTGACGTCGCGCAGCGCCGACGCATAGGAGGTCTGCTGCTTAATATAGGAGGCAATCTCGAACACATTCTGTTTGCGGATCAATTCCCGGTAATTCTGCGGGGTAAGCCGCTTGCCGTGCATGGCATGCAGCTTGGCGGTTAGCGCCTCGTTCCCGGAGCCGATAGACATATCGAAACCATCCCTTTCGCTTGGGCTGACGGCGCTGGCGGATGTATCAGCCGATCACCCGGTGATACAGATCGTCCACCCATTTGTCGTTTTGTTCCTGCGCCAGTTTGTCCAGCCGCTGGGAAACGGCCGCGTACTTCTGGCGGATTTCCGTCAGCGTCTCGTCAAGGAACTTTCGTTCCGTCCCATCGGTGATCTCGATGCGGTGGCGGGCTTCGGCAATGTATTTGTCACGGAGCTTTTTCTTGTCGCTTTCAATAGAAGAAGCCGCTTCATCCCGCATGGCGCGGGCATCCGCCGTCATTTTTTGGGCGCGGCGGTCGATCTCAATGATTTTCTGGATGATATCCTGCATACTGGAAGCCTCCATTCCGGGCAATCCGCGGTGTCCCGCTTACTCCCGTATATTTATCGTAAACAATTCTATGATATATCATACCGCAAACGAAAATATTTACAACATGCACAAGATAAAGTTTGAACGCTTGTAAGTTCCGTCAGTTTTTGAGGCTCTGCATGGGTGCCGGGATCCGTCCGCCGCGCTGAATAAAGCGTAGCGGGGAATGGCGGTTGACTTCCATCACGGGGCCGCCGCCCAGCAGCCCGCCGAAGGAAAGCTCGTCGCCCGGCTGCTTGCCGATGGCCGGGATGACCCGCACCGCCGTGGTCTTGGAATTGACCATACCGATGGCCGCCTCGTCGGCGATGATGGCGGAAATAATCTCCGCCGGCGTGTCGCCGGGGATGGCGATCATGTCGAGCCCCACCGAGCACACGGCCGTCATGGCCTCGAGTTTCTCGATACGCAACGCCCCGCTGCGGGCCGCAGCGATCATGCCGGCGTCCTCGGTGACGGGGATAAACGCGCCCGACAGCCCACCCACGTGGGAGGAAGCCATCACGCCGCCCTTTTTCACCGCGTCGTTGAGCAGCGCCAGCGCCGCCGTGGTGCCATGGGCACCGCAGGCCTCCAACCCCATCTCTTCGAGTATGTGCGCCACGGAATCGCCTACGGCGGGGGTGGGGGCGAGCGAAAGATCGACGATACCGAAAGGCACGTTCAGCCGGCGGGCCGCCTCGGTGGCCACGAGCTGGCCCATTCGAGTGATTTTGAAAGCCGTCTTTTTCACAATATCCGCCACGCCGGTGAGGTCGCAGTCGCCGGCCTTGGCCAGCGCCGCCCGCACCACGCCGGGCCCCGACACGCCCACATTGATCACACACTCGGGCTCGCCGGGGCCGTGGAAGGCGCCCGCCATGAAGGGGTTGTCTTCCGGTGCGTTGCAAAAGACGACCAGTTTGGCGCTGCCCACGCAGTTGCGGTCGACGGTCAGCTCGGCGCAGCGGCGCACCGTGTGGCCCATCATGCCCACCGCATCCATATTGATGCCGGTCTTGGTGGAGCCGATGTTGACCGACGAGCAGACATACTCGGTGGCGGCCAGCGCCTCGGGGATACTCTCAATCAGGCCGCGGTCGGCGCCCGCAAAACCCTTGTGCACCAGCGCCGTATAGCCGCCGATAAAATTCACCCCCACGGCCCGGGCAGCCCGGTCCAGCGTGAGGGCGAATTTGACGTAATCGGTGCTCCGGCAGCAGGAGGCAATCATGGCAATAGGAGTGACGGAAATACGCTTGTGGATGATCGGCACGCCGTATTCCTTTTCGATATCTTCACCGGTCTGCACCAGTTTCCCCGCTTTGTCGAGAATCTTGGCATAAATCTTGTCACAAGCCGCGTCGATATCCGGGTCGCAGCAGTCGAGCAGCGAAATTCCCATAGTAATGGTGCGGATATCGAGGTTTTCCTCCTCAAACATCCGTACGGTTTCCAGAATGTCTCCTATGTTGAGCATATTACCCCTGTTTCTCCGCCGGGTATAGATGGAAGGAAAAGCCGGCGCCCTCCCGGCGGCCGCGAGCCGGCGCAGAAAACGGATTATATCCGGTGCATCGAATTGAAAACATCCTCGTGCATCACATGGATGGAAAGTCCCGATTTTTTGGAAAGTGCGGTCATCCGATCCGAAAGGCCCGCGCAGTCGACGTTGGCCCCGGTCATATCCACCAGCATGATCATGGCGAAGAATTCGTGGAGCACCGACTGGGTGACTTCCACTATATTGACGTGGTTTTCACTGCACACGGCGCTGACCTGTGCCAGGATCCCCACCATATCTTTGCCGATAACGGTGATAACAGCTTTCATGGACGGCCACTCCTTCTCCGGCTGGGTTCGCTGAAGGAAAACCCTGCCCTTCTCAAGTCATTCGCTTGCTATGAATCTATATTATAATCCATTTTTTATGAATTGCAACAGTCATCCTGACAGAAAAATAACGCAGCGGCACAGCCGGCGCATTGTTATATATATGGTGGGGAAGGAGCGGCCAAAGTGGCGCCCGGTCCCCACCGCATTTGCCGCGCCGCATTTTCCCGGGTGGTCAAATGGGACGAAACGTGTTATACTATTCTCCAATTCACTTGCGGATACGCTCTGTAAGTCAATTGCTGCCGCTGTGAGAGCCATGCATACCGATCTCACAAAGAATTTTATACGTTTGCATGTCGCTTCCGGCGGCGTTGGAAACTTGCATTGTTTTGTTTTATAATAAAAAGTCACGAATGAAACTACGGTCCTGAGGGGGCGTTTCCGGATGTTTTTAGCGGATCAGCATACGCACAGCGACAATTCGCCGGATGGTGAAAATTCCGTCATGGAACTTTGCGAGGCGGCGGTCAAACGGAAAATTTCGAGTTTTACAATCACGGATCACTGCGAGATCGACCGTTTTCGAGAGGATCGGTATGCCACCGTGCTGCGTCAGTCGCATTTCGACGTGTGCAAGGCGCAGCAGGTGTTTGCCGGGCAGGTGGAGCTGCAGCTTGGGGTGGAGCTGGGCAACGCCCTGTGCGACCCCGACCAAGCGGAAAAAGTGCCGTCGCTCTATTCCTACGATCTGGTGCTCGGCTCGCTCCATCATCCAAAAGGGGTGGAGGATTTCGCTTTCCTCGACTACAGCACGCTGGACGTGCCGGCACTGCTGCGTCAGTATTTCGACGAATTGGCGCAGATGGTGCAGTGGGGCCATTTCGACGTGCTGGCCCATCTGACCTATCCGCTTCGTTATATTGTGGGCGAGCATCATATCCCGGTGGATCTGGACGATTACCGCGAGCCCGTCGAGCGGGTGCTGCGGCTGCTGGTTGAGCGCGGCATCGGCCTGGAGGTCAACACCTCCGGCTATCGCCAGCCTTACGGTCGCCCGCTGCCCGATCTGCGCTGTGTGCAGCTTTACCATAGCATGGGCGGCCGCATCCTCACCGTCGGGTCGGATTCGCACCGCACCGCCGACCTGGGTGCAAATTTGGAAGACGGGCTGCGTCTGGCGCGGCGGGCCGGTTTTCAGTCCTACTGTGTGTTCCGCCGGCGTAAGCCGGAGTTTGTTGCAATTGATTTGTAAATTAAATGCCAAATTGGTTTTTCCGGTTATCTTTTGCACGGAATTCGTCTTGATTTCTTGTGAAAAAAGAATATAATGAGATTTGTGATTTCGTCCATAATGAATGGTAATAGGAAAAACTTCTATCATTATACAGCTTTACGTGCCGCATATCCGTTAGAAAAAGCGCCCACAGGTCATCTTGTCGGGCGGCTTTTTACGGCTGCGACGGTTTTACCGACGGAGCAACGCGAGCCCTTCGGGGTGATAGGTGGGAATGTTATGCTATACAATCTGTTGATACATATCATGCTGGTGCTGAATTTTGTGGCAACGGTATACTGCCTGTATGAGTTGATGATCTCCGTCGCGGGGTTTCATCGTCAGAAGCGGGAGGAATCCGAGCCGACGGTCTATCACCGCTTTGCGGTGCTCATCGCGGCCCGCAATGAGGAAGCCGTCATCGCGCAGCTGGTCGAGAGCCTGAAGCTTCAGAATTATCCGCAGGATCATCTGGATGTGTATGTGGTGGCGGACAACTGCGACGACCACACGGCCGAGCGGGCCCGCGAAGCCGGAGCCATCGTGTTGGAACGCTTCAACCATGCGGAAATCGGCAAGGGCTACGTGATACGCTTCGCGCTGGATAAGATCCTCGCGGATCACGACGTATACGATGCTTTCTGTGTCGTCGATGCGGATAATCTGGTGGACAGCAAATTTATCTGGCATATGAACCGGGCGCTTTGCGACGGCTCCTATATCGCCCAAGGCTACCGGGATATGAAAAACCCCACCGACAACTGGGTCTCGGGCTGCCACTCCCTTTTTTATTGGATGGAAAACCGCTTTTACAACCAGGCACGCAGCGTCATGGGCCTGTCGGCCACCATCAACGGTACGGCCTTTATGATTTCCCGTGAGTATCTGCGCAAAAACGGTTTCCACATGAAGACCGTCACGGAAGATCTGGAGCTGACCATGCAGGCGACCATGAAGGGCTACCGCGTGGACTGGGTGCCGGAAGCCAAGGTTTATGACGAGCAGCCGCTGACCGTTTCGCAGTCAATGCGGCAGCGCACCCGCTGGGTCCGCGGTTTTATGCAGGTGATGGTCAGTTATTTCGGTGAATTCATGCGCAGCCTCGTGAAACACCCCAGTTGGGTCAAGCTCGATATTCTGATGTTTTTCATTTCGATGCCGATGTTCTTTATTGGCGCAGGCGCGGCGGTGATTTCCGCTCTGCTGGGCATCCTGTGCATTTTCCCGCCCATGGGGATGGCGCTCAATCTGTTTTTCCTCGGCATCGCAGCGGTGGGTATCTTCTGGATCGTGGGTTTCCTCACGGTACTGTTGGAGGAGAAGGACCTGCGCCGGATGTATAAGGCGGTGCTGGCATTCCCCATCTTTAACGTTATGTGGCTGCCCATATACTGTCGCTGCTGTTTCCGCGGCAAGGTCGAATGGAAGCCAATCATCCACGCCCGAAGTCTCAGCATTCAGGATGTGGAAGCTTCGCAGACCAAATAATCCATTGGTATGGACCACAAACCGGGTATTCCCATAGCGAATGGGGTACCCGGTTTGTGCGTCTTATTTTTGTCACGCGGATGTTTCTTTCTTAAGGATGGTGAACTCATGCATCTCAGTCTGCTGCATCAAAGCACGGCCAGCCGGCGCAACATGATCCTCACGGGTAAACTGCTGCCGACCATCCTGCTGCTCTCGCTCCCCACGATCATGATGGGCACGGTCCAGTCCATGATCCCGTTGATCGATGGCCTTTTCATCAACAACATGGCGGGGACGGAAGCCGCCAGCGCCGTCACCTACTGTACGCCCATCGTCAACATGACCATCGCTTTGGCCCAGGGTCTGGGCGCGGCCGGTATGGCCATCATCGGCCAGATGAACGGCCGGGGCGACTTTGCCCACGCCCGGTATATTTCCACCCAGATCGTGGTGGCGTCAGTGTTTTTGAGCCTGATCATGGCACCGTTCCTGGTGCTGCTGGCGTTCCCGATTTCCCGGTATGTGACCGCCTCGATTTCCCACAATGTGTTTTTGTATCTGACGCTGTCGGCGACCATCGTGCCGTTTCAGTTTCTTGAAAACATCTATAACGCCATCAAAAATGCCAACGGCAAGCCGGAGGCACCCTTTATCCGCATGGTACTGATGCTGATTTTCAAAGTCATTTTCAGCTTCGTGTTTCTGGTGTGGCTGGGCTGGGGCATCGTCGGCACCGTCATGGCGACACTCGCCGCCAACATCATCATCGGCGTTTGGATGTATTACGAGATGTTTGTCCAGCCGGGTGAGGACCGTCTGACCCTCCATGGCTACCGGACGGACTGGGAGGTCATCCGGGAACTGTTCCACATCGGTGTGCCCTCCATGTTTTCCAGCCTCATGCTCAACCTGGGTTTCTTCCTGATCAATAACGAAGTGGAACATTACGGCGCGATTGTACTCAACGGACAGGGCATTGCCAGCAATATCACCAGCATCTGCTACACCGTGCCCGGTTCCTTCGGTTCGTCCGTCACGACCATCGTCAGCATGAATGTGGGCGCAGGGCAGGGGCGCAAGGCCCGCAAATCCTGCTTCATTGGGTCGGCGGTCAGCGCCGTGAGCGCCGTCGTGCTCATCGCCATCGTGCTGCCGCTGTCTCCGTTCCTCACCCGGCTTTTTACCCGCCAGCAGGAGGTACTGGTGATCGCCAATCATGCGCTGCACATTTACATCTATTCGGTGGTGGGCTTCGGCGTCACCATGACCGAGCTGGGCGCTTTCATCGGGCTGGGGCGCACAGTGGTGCCCATGATTCTCAACATCCTGCGGGTGTGGCTGCTGCGCTATGTGTTCATCCTGGCGACCGAGCGGTTCCTGTCGTTTTACGCGGTATTTTGGGGCAACCTGTTTTCCAACTATGCCTGCGCCGTCATCGCCACCATCCTGGTGCTGCGGGTGGGGTGGACTTCCCGTATCCCACAGGCGCACCAAGGCCCCTCCACGAGCGGCGAATAGCCATTCGCAAAGGGGCCGGCAATACGGCGCACCTTACCTATTCGGGCTTGTGCCCACGGCGGCGCCGCACTGCTTCGGTGAGGATGTACTCGATCTGCCCGTTCACCGACCGGAACTCCTCCTCGCTCCAGGCGGCCAGTTCATCCCACAGATGGCTGTTGAGCCGCAGCAGCATCGCTTTTCGTTCCGCTCCGGGGCGCTTTTTGCCGCCCTCCGGGGCGGTGTTTTTTAGCTCCGACATGGTGAGTGCCCGCCGGTCACTGATACAGCGTACCGGTGTTGACGATGGGGGAGGCACCCTTTTCACCGCAGAGCACGACCATCAGGTTCGACACCATGGCGGCCTTGCGCTCATCGTCCAGCTCCACCACATTGTTGTGGCTGAGCTTGTCGATGGCCATTTCTACCATGCCCACGGCGCCTTCCACGATCATCTGCCGGGCGGCGATCACGGCGGAAGCCTGCTGCCGCTGGAGCATGGCGGCGGCGATTTCCGGCGCGTAAGCCAAGTGGGAAATGCGGGCTTCTTCAATTTTTACGCCGGCCTTTTCCACCCGCTCCTGCAATTCCTGCGTCAGGGCGTGGGCCACTTCCTCGGTGTTCCCCCGCAGCGAAATATTGCCGTCGTTTTCCGAAAAATCATAGGGGTAAAGGTTTGCCAGATGGCGCACCGCCGATTCGCTCTGCACTTTGACAAAATCGGCATAATTTTCCACGTCGAAAGAGGCGCGGTACGTATCCTCCACCTTCCAGACCACCACGGCCGCGATCTCGATGGGGTTACCGATCTGGTCGTTGACTTTGAGCTTATCCCCGTTGAGATTGTGGGAACGCAGCGAAAGCTTCTTTTTCGAATAAAAGGGATTGGTCCACAAAAGCCCCGTCTGACGGCAAGTGCCTTTGTATTCGCCGAAAAGGCTCAGCACACTGGCCTGGTTGGGTGCAAGGTTGAAAAAGCCCATGCAAAGCAGGATAAAGACCACGATCAGCACGCAGGCGGGAATAAAAAAGCCCATAGCCGGGTTTTCACCGTTGGCGTTGACCCCCGAGCAAATAAAAAGCGCGACCGAGCCTGCCAGCGACGCCAGCATCAACGCGAGAAAAGGCCAGCCCGAATGGCCGTCCAGCCGGGTCTCGCCATCCACCGTTTGATTCATGGAAAAGCCTCCTCATATATGATATTGAAATGATATCATATAAATATTAAAATGGGAAATCCCGCCGCCGGCCCGAATCGGATGCGGCGGGGCAGGAAAGGACTATTTTTCCAAACGGTCGTCGCTTTTCTCATCCGCACGAGGTATTTCGCCGCCGCACGTCGGAATCATATTTTTTAATAATACGGTCAGGATAATATACGTTGAAAATTTCAAAAAAGCGCTCAGAAGTTGGCAGGATACCCGCCGCCCGACCGGCAAACACTAAAAACGTGCCGCGCGTCCAGACACTCATTCAGGGGGTGGCGGCAGCATGAGGAAACTTTTGAAAGTCGCGGCGCCGGGCCTGGCAGCGGTGCTGCTCACGGTGTTTGCCGGCGCGGCCGGCAGTCTGCATGTGCAGAAAATGACGCTGCCCGCGCCGGAGGCGGGGCTCAGTTACAACTGTGCCTACCCGCGGGTGGAAGGAATTCAGAATCTTTCCCGTCAGCAGATGCTCAACGTCCGTTTTCAGGAAAAGGCGCTGTCCGCCAGAAGTGCGGCGGCGCTGGCTCACAGGGAGCACCCGGGTCAGGTGACAGGGGCGTTTTCCTATGACGTGACCCGTAACCGGGACGGGCTGCTGAGCGTCCGCCTGACCGACACACTCACCCGCGGAGGGGAAACCCGTACGCGGAGGCAGGGTGTCACCGTCGACACGGTGAGCGGTCAAACCTACCGACTGGGCGACCTGTTTTTGACCGGGGCCGATTATACCGGTGCGCTGCGGGAACAGATTGAAAAACAGACCGACAGCGCCGCACGCAAAACCGCGGCTGCTATCAGCCCGTATGCGGAGTTTTATATGACAGACGATGCGCTGGTGGTGATCGCGGGGCAGCCGGGCGGCGCGGCTGGGCGCGAAACTGCAGAGTACTCGATACCGCTCAAATCTCTGGAAGGGTATTGGAAGCCGTCTTTGCGGCTTGGAACCTAGACATCCGAATAGCGCGCGGCCGGCGCCTGCCCGGGCAGATGACCCGGCGGGCGCTACATTCCCGCAGCGACAAAAGAGGACCCGGCCCGCAAGGCCGCGTCCTCTTTTGCATGGGGTATCCGACCGGGAAGCCGGCGACTTTTACAGGGCGAAATAATCCACGCCCGCGTTGAAAATCCGTTGGTCTTTCATCCCGTCGATATTCTTGCCCACGTATTTGCCGATGCGTTCGCTGTGGGCCATCTTGCCGAATATCCGCCCGTCGGGGGAAGTGATGCCCTCCACGGCGTCCATCGAGCCGTTGGGGTTCCCCGTAATATCCATGGTGGGGTGGCCGGCGGCATCCACATACTGGGTGGCGATCTGTCCTTTTTTCGCCAGCTCGTCGATGAAGGCGGCCGGCGCCACGAACCGCCCTTCGCCGTGGGAAACCGGAATGGTGAACACATCCCCCACGCTCACATAGGAAAGCCACGGCGATTTCACCGAGCTGACCCGTGTGCGCACCATGGTGGATTGGTGCCGGCCGATGGTGTTGAAAGTCAGCGTCGGGCACTGGGCGTCCATGTCGCGGATCTCGCCGTAGGGCACCAGCCCCAGCTTGATGAGTGCCTGGAAGCCGTTGCAGATGCCGAGCATCAGGCCGTCGCGCTGCCCCAGCAGATCCATCACCGCCTCGCGGATGCGTGGGTTGCGGAAAAAGGCCGTAATGAATTTGCCCGAGCCGTCCGGCTCGTCGCCGCCGGAAAAGCCGCCCGGGATCATGATGATCTGGCTTTGGCGGATACGCGTTTCAAATTCTTTGACCGATTCCTCAATGGCCTGCGGGGTCAGGTTGCGGATGACGAAGGTGTCGCACACCGCGCCCGCCTGGGTGAACTGACGCGCCGCGTCGTATTCGCAGTTGGTGCCGGGGAAGACGGGTATGAGCACCCGCGGGGAAGAAAAGTGGGCCTTGGGCCGCAACTCGGAGTGTTTTTCAAACGAGAACGACCGGGCGTGGGCGGCGGGAGTCTTGGCCTGGGTGGGGAAGATGCCCTCCAGCGGCGCCGTCCAGGCGCTTTCCAGATCCTTGAGGGGCAGACTCAGCGCGCCAATGACCATGCGGGGGTCCTCGGTGGTGACGCCGATGACCTTGCCGCCGATGCGGCGGCGGCCGGCAGCCTCCACCACGAAGCCGCCGTAGCACTGGTCAAAAAGCTGGGCCATATCCAGCCGGCGTTCCGACTTGAAACCGATGCCGTTGCCGAAAGCCATCTTCGCCAAGCCTTCGCCCACGCCGCCGGAGCCCAGCGCCCACGCCGCCACGATACGGTGGGCGGCGACGAGACACTCGATCTTGGCAAACAGCCGCCGCAGGCTGCGGAAATCCGGAATGTTGTTTTTGTGATACCGGGGGCGGAAGACCACCACGTTGTCGCCCGCCGCCTTGAATTCCGGCGAAAGCACCCGCTGGGCGTTGGTGACGCCGCAGCAGAAGGAAAGCAGCGTCGGGGGCACGTCGTGCTCCTCAAACGAGCCGGACATGGAATCTTTGCCGCCGATGGCCCCGATACCCAGGCTCATCTGTGCCTCAAACGCCCCCAGCAGCGCGGCGAAAGGCTGACCCCACCGCAGCGGGTCCTCCCGCGGGCTGCCGAAAAATTCCTGAAGCGAGAGCCAGGCCTTTTGGGTGCTGCCGCCCGCGGCGACAAGCTTCGCCACCGACTCCACCACGGCGAGCAGGCCGCCGTGATAGGGGCTGGCGCTGGCCACGTTGGGATTGTAGCCCCAGCTCATCAGCGAACAGGTGGTCGTTTCGCCCCGCAGCACGGGCAGCTTCGCGGCCATCGCCTGCGCCGGCGTCGCCTGCCGTTTGCCGCCGTAGGGCAGCAGCACCGAGCCGGCCCCGATGGTGGAATCAAACCGGTCGCCCAGACCCTTCTGGGAACAGACGTTCAGGTCGGCGAGCACTTCCCGCCATTTCTGCCCCAGGTCGGTGTAACTCTGGGTCAGACCCATGCCCACGACCTCGCCGTTTTCCACTTCCACCGAGGCATGCTTGGGCGCGCCGTTGGAGTTTAGAAATTCCCGCGTCAGGTTGATGATGACGTTGCCGTTCCAGCTCATTTTAAGCCGGGGCTCCTCGGTCACTTCGGCCACCACGGTGGCCTCGAGGTTTTCCTGCGAAGCCAGTGCGCGGAACTTTTCCACGTCGCCGTCGGCCACGACCACGGCCATGCGCTCCTGCGATTCTGAAATCGCAAGCTCGGTGCCGTCGAGCCCATCGTATTTGCGCGGCACGGCCGACAGGTCGATGCTCAGCCCGTCGGCCAGCTCGCCGATGGCCACCGACACACCGCCGGCGCCGAAATCGTTGCAGCGTTTGATGAGCCGCGTGGCGTCCGGGTTGCGGAAAAGCCGCTGGATCTTGCGCTCCTCCGGCGGGTTGCCCTTCTGTACCTCGGCGCCGCAGGCTTCCAGCGAATCCACTGTATGGGATTTGGAAGAGCCGGTGGCGCCGCCGCAGCCGTCGCGCCCGGTGCGCCCGCCCAGCAGGATGACCTTGTCGCCCGGCACGGGGGTGGTGCGCACCACATTCTCGGCGGGGGCCGCACCGACGACCGCGCCGGTTTCCAGCCGCTTGGCCACGTAGCCCGGGTGATAGATCTCGCTCACCTGCCCGGTGGCCAGCCCCACCTGGTTGCCGTAGGAGCTGTAGCCCTGCGCCGCGCCCAGCGTGATTTTGCGCTGGGGCAGTTTGCCGGGCAGCGTCTTTTCCATAGGGGCGCGGGGGTCGGCCGCGCCCGTGACCCGCATGGCCTGATACACGTACGACCGGCCGGAAAGCGGGTCGCGGATGGCTCCGCCCAGGCAGGTGGCCGCGCCGCCGAAGGGCTCGATCTCGGTGGGGTGGTTGTGAGTCTCGTTTTTAAACATCAGCAGCCAGTCTTCGGGCTTGCCGTCCACGTCGGCCTGGATCTTTACCGAGCAGGCGTTGATTTCCTCCGACTGGTCGAGGTCGGGCAGCCGGCCCTTGGCCTTGAGGTATTTCGCACCCATGGTGGCGATATCCATCAGCGTCTGAGGGCGTTCCTTGTCGCCGTAGACCTCCCGCCGGGCCTTGCAGTATTTCTGATAGCTGCGGCGCACGTACTCCGGCTCGATGTCGGCCTTATCCAGCCGGGTAAGGAAGGTGGTGTGCCGGCAGTGGTCACTCCAGTAGGTGTCGATCATGCGGATTTCGGTCATGGTCGGGTCGCGTTTTTCCACGTCGCGGAAATAATCCCGGCAGAATTCCAGGTCGTCCACATCCATCGCCAGCCCGAATTCACGGATGAATTCGACGGACTGTTCCCGGGTGAGCTTGCGGAAATTGAGCAGGATTTTGACCTTCGAGGGCACGCTGTAGGCTTGCTTGAGCGTTTCGCGGGGCTCGAGCGCGGCCTCACGGCTTTCCACCGGGTTGATCAGATAGGCCTTGATGCGCGCAAAGGTGTCGTCGTCAATGGCTCCGGTGAGCTGATAGACCCGCGCGGTGCGCACCAGGGGCTTGTCCCCCTGGGTCTGCAGCGCGATGCATTGGGCGCAGGAATCCGCCCGCTGGTCGAACTGGCCCGGCAGATATTCCACTGCGAAAACCCGGCAGGCTTCCCCGGCATTGGGCAGCTCTGAGTAGGCGACATCCACCTGCGGCTCTGAAAACACCGTGCTCTTGGCGGTGGCGAAGGTTTCTTCCGAGATGCCCTCCACGTCGTAACGGTTGAGAATGCGCAGCCCCTCCACCCCTTTGGGACGCAGGGCATTTTTGAGGTCCGCCAGTACACCCGCGGCCTCCACGGCGAATTCCGGACGCTTTTCGACATAAATGCGATATACCGCCATTGTTACACACTCCCGTGATTCGGTTTCATTCTTCCCCGCGTTCCCGCACCGCCCCTCGGCGGGCAGACTTTATAATGAAAAAACCGTCGGCGCGGCCGACGGGATTTATCCGGTCAGCTCCCCCACGCAGCCGTTCCGGTCGGCGCCCGTGATGCGCACCGGCAGAATGGAGCCGTGGAGATCCCGCTCGGTTTGTACCTGCACCGGCGCGTAATTGGGGGCGAAGCCCTCGCTGACGCCGGGCGTTTTGCGTTCCTCAAACAGCACGGGGCAGACCCGCCCCTCCATGGCCTGCCAAAAGGCATCCCGGCTTTTGCGGCACTCGGCGATCATCAGTCGGCTGCGGCGTTCCTTTTCCGCCTGCGGGATCTGATCCGGCATCAAAGCCGCCCGGGTGCCCGCCCGGCGGGAATAGCAAAATACATGGGTCTGGGAAAAGGCGATTTCCCGCACGAAGGCGAGCGACTGCACAAACTCATCCTCCGTCTCGCCGGGAAAACCGACGATGACGTCGGTGGTGATGCCGCAGCCGGGGAAAGCGGCCCGCAGCCGCGCCACCGCCTGCCGGTACTCGTCGGCGGCGTAACGGCGGTTCATGCGCCGCAGAGTGGCGTCGCACCCGCTTTGGAGCGATAGATGAAAATGGGGGCACAGCTTGGGGCACTGAAGTGCCCGGGCCACAAAATCCTCCGTGACGATATGCGGCTCCAGCGAGCCCAGCCGGATGCGCTCGATGCCGTCGGTATGCTGTGCGGTTTCCACCGCGTCGGCAAGTCCCCGCCCGAAATCGCTGCCGTAGGCCGACAGGTTGATGCCCACAAGCACCGTTTCCCGGTAGCCGGCCCGGGCGAGTCCTTCCAGTTCCTCGCGGAGCTGGTCCAGCGGCTTGGAGCGCACCGGCCCCCGGGAATAGGGGATGATGCAGTAGGAGCAGAAATTGCGGCACCCGTCCTCGATTTTGACAAACGCCCGCGTGCGCTCGGCGAAACGCTCCGCCTCCATGGGCTCAAAATCTTCGCCGGGCGTGAAATCCGTCACCCGCACGATGCGCCGGCCGCTTTCCATGGCCTCGGCGATCAGCCGGTCGATATGCCCCCGGCCGCGCACGCCGGTGACCACGTCCGCTTCCTCAAAGGCGGCGGCACGCCCGGGCGCCGACTGGGGGAAACAGCCCGTGAGCACCGCCAGCGCGTGGGGATTATGCCGCTTGAGCCGGCGCAGCATCTGCCGGGTCTTGCGGTCGCTTTCCGCCGTGACCGTACAGGAATTAATTATGTAAACATCCGCCGGGCAATCGGGCGAGACGATCTCGAAACCGGCCTCGGCCAGCTTCTGTTCCATGATCTGCGTCTCGTACTGATTGACTTTGCAGCCCAGCGTGTAAAAGGCAGCTTTCATTGACCCTCCTCCGCCCTGAGGGGCCCTCGACCGGGCGCCTGCGCCGACCGGGCGCCTGCGCCGGCGGAAATCCGAACTGTGAAAAAAACAGAACCCTATTTGTATATTATAATAAAAATGCGCCGGAAATACAATTGCTTGTTGACTAAGCATTTCACAGCTGATATAGTAAAGCTAGGCGATTCCTATAAGATTTGATAAAATAGGGAGGCAGTTATCATGGTGAGTGAAAACATTCTTCTGAACACCATCAATGATGTCAAAAATTTCGTGAACATAGTTTCCAAGTATGATTTTGAAGTGGATCTGACCTCCGGACGCTATGTGATTGATGCCAAATCCATCATGGGCATCTTCAGCTTGGATCTTTCCAAGCCCATCAAGCTCGACGCCCGCTGCGATCCGGATTCTCCTTTCCTAAAGGAAATTGCGCCGTTTGCGGCGAAGTGATCTCACATTGTCCGTTAAAAGAGGGCCCGCGGTTTACCGCGGGCCCTCTTTTTGTATTGCCCGGCCATGTCTGTGCATATACTTTTTTGGGAAGCCGGTGTTGCCCGTCCGGCAGACCGGCAAAGCAGACGGGTCTGTTCCCGCGGCCGGCATGCCCGGACGCCCGCAGGCCGGGAAGGCAGGGTTGACTATGAAACTTGTGCGAATGGTGGCGGCCGTGTGCGCGGTGACGGTGTGTGCAGCCGTGCTGCTGACGACCGTCGCGGCATCCGGCTCCCAGGCGGCGGGGGCCTCATCGGCCGCATCCAAGACATCCTCCGGGGCCGGGTCCCCGGCGGCTCAATCGTCCGCCCGGACGTCGGGCACTAAGACCGCGTCCGCGGCATCCTCTGCGGCGTCCTCCGCCGCATCCAAATCGCCGTCCTCCGCGGTCTCGCCCGGGGTGGCATCGGGTTCCTCCTCGGCTTCATCGGGCGGCAGCCAGAGCGGCTCGGCTCAGGCCGCGCAGCCGGCCATCGACATGCGCGGCAAGGCGGCCGTGCTGGCGGAGGCTTCCACCGGCCGGGTGCTCTATGAGAATAACCCCCACGAGAAGCTTTACCCCGCCAGCATCACCAAGATCATGACCGAACTGCTGGTGCTGGAGGCCATCGAGGGCGGCAAATTCTCGCTTGACGACAAGATCACAGCCAGCCCCCACGCCTCCTCAATGGGCGGGTCGGATATATGGCTGGCGCCGGGCGAAGTGATGAGCGTCAACGATCTGTTTAAGGCCATGGCTATCAGCTCGGCCAACGACGCGGCGGTGGCCCTGGCCGAAAAAGTCGCCGGTTCCGAGCAGGCCTTCGTGGCCCTGATGAATGAGAAGGCCAAGGCGTTGGGCATGAACGACACCACCTTCGTCAACTGCACGGGGCTCGACGACACCGACGCCAACACCACGTCGGCCTACGACGTGATGCTCATGTCCCGTGCGCTCATCGCCCACGAGAATATCTTCAATTATTGCAGCATCTGGATGGACTCCCTCCGCGACGGCAAGACCGCACTCTATAATACCAATAAACTCATCCACTCTTACGACGGCTGCAACGGGCTCAAGACCGGCTCCACCGGCAAGGCCGGCTGCTGCCTGTCGGCCACGGCCAAACGGGACGGCATGCAGCTCATTGCCGTGGTCCTGGATTGCAGCAATATGAAGGATCGCTTCCTCTCCGCGGGCAACATGCTCGACTACGGCTTCGCCAATTATTCCCGCGTCACGCCCGACATTTCCGCCAAGGATCTCAAAGTCAAGGTGCTTCACGGGCAGAAAGACGCCGTGGCCGCGGCGGCGGAAGACGGTGCGTCGCTGCTGACCCAGAAGGGCAAGGAAAAGAGTATCCGCCGCGAAATCACCTGCGCGCCCAATGTGATGGCGCCGGTGGTCAAGGGTCAGGTGGTGGGGGAGATCACCTTCTGGCTTGATAACCAGAAAATCGGCTCGGTCCCGCTCAAGGCCACACAGGCCGTCGGCGTGATGACTTTCGGCTCGGCGTTTGCCCGGCTGTTTTCCCATATCGTGTGATGAGCGGGTGCGCAATTTGGCGCCCGCCCAGCAAAAATACGGGCCGGAGGCTTGCAATCCCCTGTGGATTCAAGTACAATAATTATAGGAAGCCGGGTCGGAAGGCCGCTTTTTTGCCGCCGGCAGGCCGTGGTCCGCCGGTGCGGCGGCTCCCGGAACACACCAAAATATGGAGGCCATCATATGGCTGTGAAGTTTAACGGGCGCTATCTGGGCGAGTTTATCGCCGACAGTGAGTTTGAGGCCATCGGGTATCAGGCCGCCGCCGCGTGCGAGCTGCTGGAGCGGCGCACCGGCCCGGGCAGCGATTTCCTCGGCTGGGTGGATTTGCCCGCCGACTATGACCGCAATGAATTCGAACGCATCCGTGCCGCCGCTGCGCGCATCCGCAAAAACAGCGACATCCTCATCGTCATCGGCATAGGCGGCTCCTATCTGGGGGCCCGGGCGGCCGTCGAGCTGCTCAAATCCCCGCTTTACAACGGCATCAGCAAACCGACGCCCGACATTTATTTTGTGGGCAACAGCATCAATCCCGGTTATCTCAGCGAGGTGCTCGCCATCTGCGAGGGGCGGGATGTTTCCGTCAACGTGATTTCCAAATCCGGCACCACCACCGAGCCGGCCATCGCTTTCCGCATTTTCCGCGAAATGCTCGAAAAGAAATATGGCCGCGAAGGCGCCAAGAGCCGCATTTATGCCACCACCGACAAAGCCCGGGGCACTCTCAAGGAGCTCTCGGACCGCGAAGGCTACGAAACTTTCGTCATCCCGGATGACGTGGGCGGCCGTTACTCCGTGCTCACCGCCGTGGGTCTGCTGCCCATCGCCGTGTCGGGCGCGGATATCGGTGCGCTCATGGCCGGTGCCGCCCTGGCGCGGGACGAGCTTGCCGGCAGCGGCATGGATAACGCCGCGGTGCGCTATGCCGCCGCCCGCAATATTCTGTCGCGCAAGGGCCGCCTTATCGAGCTGCTGGTGAGCTACGAGCCGGCGTTCGGTATGATGGGCGAGTGGTGGAAACAGCTCTTCGGCGAGAGCGAGGGCAAGGACGGCAAGGGCCTTTTCCCGGCCTCGGCCACTTTTTCCACCGATCTGCACTCCCTGGGCCAGTTTATCCAGCAGGGCAGCCGCACCATGTTTGAGACGGTGGTCCATTTTGCCAAGCCCAAAGCGGATATCACCCTGGGCGAAGCCGAGGGCGACGGCGACGGGCTCAATTTCCTGGCAGGCAAGACCATGCAGTATGTCAACGACCGGGCCTATGAGGGCACCGTCCTTGCCCATGCCGACGGCGGTGTGCCCAGCATCGTGCTGGAAACGCCTGAAGTCAGCGAGAGCGAGCTTGGCTATATGATCTATTTCTTCGAAAAGGCCTGCGCGGTTTCCGGTTATATGCTGGGGGTCAACCCCTTCAACCAGCCGGGCGTCGAGAGTTATAAGAAGAATATGTTCGCTCTGCTGGGCAAGCCGGGTTACGAGGCACAGAAAGCCACCCTGGAAAAACGGCTCGGCAAGCTCTGATTTTGAAATCCTCACACTCCACATAGATTGAGAAAAAACACAGGAGGGTCTGCGTATGCTGAAACTGATTTCCGGGAAAAAAGGCTCCGGCAAGACCAAAAAGCTGATCTCCATGGTCAATGAGGCAGCCGAAACCACCAGCGGCAAAGCCGTCTGCATTGAGAAGGGCAGCAAACTTACCTATGACATCGCGCACAACGTCCGTCTTTTCAATACCGAGGATTATCAGGTCTCCGGTTTCGACGCGTTTTACGGTTTCCTGGCGGGTATTGCGGCTTCGGATTACGATGTGACGGATGTCTTCGTCGATTCGGTTGCCAAAATCACCGGCGACGATGCGGAAAAGGCGGTCGAATTTTTCGACAAGGTCAATTCCATCGGCGCGGACGGCAATTTCCACGTGGTGATGACGGTTTCCCACGATGAGAACGATCTGCCCGACGGCATCCGTAAATACGTAGTAGCAAACCTGGTGTGATTTGCCCCTCTGCGGGGCCGGAGGGAGCCGGAGCGGATGCTCCGGCTCCCTTTGTGCCTGCTTCCGCGGCGGAAAACAACTATTGACAAACCCCGGCCGCGTGGGTATACTGTTTAAGTGGCCTTGCGGGGCGCAGCGAAATTACTGCGCTTTTTTCACTTTTCGGTGATGTCGGCCGCATGGTATCCGGCGGCAGGTGCCGCCAGTTTCGGAGGTCGGATATGGTTCTGCAGCTGAAGGAATTGTTCGCGGGCGGCGTGCCGCGCGTCGATTTCGATTATGAGCTGGACCTGAGCGGTTATGAGGCGGCTGACGGCAGCCGTCCGTTTTCTGAGCCGGTGCATGTGGCGGGCTCGGCGGTAAATCGTGCCGGGGCCGTCTCGCTGGAAGGCCGGGCGGATTTTAGCTGGCATGCCCGGTGCGATCGGTGTCTGACGCCTATCGACATGGCGGGCTCGGTGCCTTTGGCGGGGTTGCTGGTGGCGGAAAACCCGGTCGACGAGCCCGAATCGACTCAGTGGCGGCGGGAAGGAGCGGACGAGCTCATTCCCTGCCTCGGGGATCGGCTGGATCTGGACGAGCTGGTGCGCTCGCTGGTCGTGCTGAGCCTGCCGATGAAAAATCTCTGCCGCGAGGATTGCAAGGGCCTATGTCCGGTGTGCGGGCACAATCTCAACGAAAGCGACTGCGGCTGCGAGCGGTGAAAACCGTTTCCGCCGTTTTGCTATGATATTGAATCCATAATTCACGGCTTCGTGTTGTGGTGAGGGAGGGTTTTGAATGGCGGTTCCGAAGAGTAAGGTGTCGCGCTCCAGACGCGACAAGCGGCGTTCCAGCATCTGGAAGCTGGAGGCCCCGGGTCTTGTCAAGTGCCCCCAGTGTGGGGAACTGAAAATGCCCCACAGGGTCTGTGGCAATTGCGGCTATTACAAGGGCAAGGAAATTGTCAAGCAGGAAGAAGTCAGCAAAGAACAGGCCTGACGGGTTCCGGCGCTGCCGGGTGCTCCGAAAACCTGTGCCCGGCCATGAAAATGGGGAAGGAGCGATCCTTCCTTATTTTTTATCCCGAAGCACCCGGTACCGCCGGAAAAAGTTGGCGGAAAAACCGGTTGCAGAAATCGGCGGCATGGTTTATGCTATTTGTAATATCCGGCGGGGGCCGTATGGCGGATAGCCCGCCCGAAACCCGAAACACTAAGAGCGATCCACAATTGAGTGGGAGAGAGCCGCAGGGAAATTTGCCGCGGATTTTGCCTCCGCTTATTTACGGATAGGCTCTAAAAGGAGAAAAGGCACCGTCACCCGATCGGGGGACAGGAGGCCGATAAAAGAATGGGAAAACGAATTGTGGCCATCGTGGGGCGCCCCAACGTAGGCAAATCCACGCTGTTTAACAAACTGGTGGGCCGGCGTCTTTCGATTGTGGAAGACACCCCCGGCGTCACGCGGGACCGGATCTACGCGCCCTGCGAATGGCGCGGCAGGTCCTTCCTGCTGGCAGACACAGGCGGCATCGACATGGGCGGCGACGAGATGCTTTCCCGCATGCGGGAGCAGGCCCAGGCCGCCATCGACACGGCGGACGTGATCGTCATGGTCACCGACCTCAAGACCGGCCCCACGGCTCAGGACACGGAGGTCGCCGCCATGCTGCGGCGCAGCGGCCGGCCGGTGGTGCTGTGCGTCAATAAGGCGGACAGTCTGGGCGACGCGCCGGCCGAAGTGTACGAGTTTTACAATCTGGGGCTGGGGGACCCGTACCCGGTGTCTTCCGTGCACGGCCACGGCACCGGCGATCTGCTCGACCGGGTGATGGAGCTGCTGCCCGACGAGCCGGCCGAGACGGCGGAGGACGACGCCATCCGCGTGGCCGTCATCGGCAAGCCGAACGTCGGCAAATCCTCGCTCATCAACCACATCGCCGGGGAAGAGCGCGTGCTGGTGGCGGATGCCCCCGGCACCACCCGCGACGCCGTGGATATGGAAATCGAAAACGAGACCGGCCGCTATGTCTTCATCGACACCGCCGGCATCCGCCGCCACAGCAAGGTGGAAGACAGCGTCGAGCGTTACAGCGTGCTGCGCTCCTATGCGGCGGTGGAACGCGCCACCGTCTGCGTCATCCTGCTCGACGCCCGGGAGGGCTTCACGGCGCAGGATTCCAAAATCGCCGGCTATGCCCATGAGCAGGGCAAAGCCTGCATCATCGCGGTCAACAAATGGGATCTGATGGCCGGTACCGGCGAAACGGCCGACGGGTATGCCAAACGCCTGGCGCAGGATTTCAGCTTCATGCCCTATGCGCCTATCCTGTGCATTTCGGCTAAGACCGGGCTCCAGATTCCGAAACTTTTCGAGACCATCCGCTATGTGGATGCGCAGAATGCCATGCGGGTGCCCACCGGCAAGCTCAACGATGTGCTGGCCGATGCGGTGGCCCGGGTGCAGCCGCCTTCCGACAAGGGCCGGCGGCTGAAAATTCTCTATATGACGCAGGCCTCGGTGCGTCCGCCCACATTCGTGGTGTTCGTCAACCGGCAGGAACTGTTCCACTTTTCCTATCAGCGGTATCTGGAAAACCAGCTGAGGGGGACTTT
Source organism: Bacillota bacterium (assembly GCA_023391835.1). Lineage (GTDB taxonomy): Bacteria > Bacillota > Clostridia > Oscillospirales > Ethanoligenentaceae > JAEWAE01. The sequence goes on along the minus strand of JAEWAE010000057.1, from coordinate 23,107 downwards.
CGGGCTGGAGGGCACGCCCATGCGGTTCGTCGTGCGCCAGAGAGGCGACAAGGCCTGACGGTCCGACGGTCGTGAAGTACGAAAACAGGAGGAGGTTTCCGCATGCTTGCAGCTGACAGCATACTGCCGTTTTTGCTGACGGCGGTCGCGGCTTATCTGATCGGCAGCGTCGACTTTTCCATCATCATCACCCGCTTTTTCGCGCGCACGGATGTGCGCCAGCACGGCAGCGGCAATGCCGGCACCACCAACGTGCTGCGCACGGCCGGCAAATTGCCTGCGGCGCTGACCTTCGTGGGGGATTTTTGCAAATGCGTCATTGCCGTGCTCATCGGCCGGTGGCTTTTCCATTTCTTCGGCACGACCATGGTCGCGCCGCTTTACATCACCGGCACCGCCGGGATAGGCTGTATCCTGGGACATATGTATCCGCTCTTTTTCAGCTTCCGCGGCGGCAAGGGCGTGGCCACCACGGCCGGACTGGCGCTGATGGTGGAGCCGCGGGCCTTTGCCATCGGCATGTCGGTGTTCATCCTGCTGCTGGTACTCACACGCATCGTGTCGCTTTCCGCATTGATTGCGGTGGGAATCATGCCGTTTGCCGCGTTTGCGGTATACATTCATGCCGGGCCGAAGGTAGCCTTGCAGGGCGCCGGGGTGATGCTTTGCGCCGGGCTGATCGTATTTGTCCGGCACCGGGCCAATATCCGGCGTCTGATGACCCACAGCGAGCCCCGCATTGCGCTGCGTCATGGGGGTAAATGCGGATGAGCGGCGTGATGATCCTGGGCGCAGGCGGCTGGGGCACCGCTCTGGGCGTCATGTGTGCCCGGTTCGGCACGCGTGTGACGCTCTGGTCGCCCTTTGACAAGGATATCGACGCCCTGCGGAAAGACCGGGAAAACCGCCGCCTGCTGCCGGGCGTGGCGCTGCCGCCCGAAATGGAACTGACCACCGACCTTGCCCCGGCGCGGGATGCCGAAGCCGTTGTCGTGGCGGTGCCTTCGTTTGCCGTACGGCAGACGGCCGCGCGGCTGCACGGCCTGCCGCTGCCGGCGGGCAAGCTGGTGACGGTCGTCTCCAAGGGGCTGGAAGAGGGCAGCCTGCTGCGCATGTCACAGGTGATCGGTCAGGAGCTGCCCGACGCGCGGGTGGTGGCCCTCTCCGGGCCTTCCCACGCGGAGGAAGTTTCGCGCGGGGTGCCCACCGCCGTGGTGGCGGCCTCCGCCGATATCGATGCCGCCCGCCGGATTCAGGATCTGTTTATGAATCCGACCTTCCGCATCTATGTCAACGCCGACATTGTGGGCGCGGAGCTGGGCGGGGCGCTTAAAAACATCATCGCTCTGGCGGCCGGCATCTGCGACGGTCTGGGGCTGGGCGACAATACCAAGGCCGCGCTGATGACCCGCGGCATCACCGAGATGGCGCGCCTCGGTGCCGCCATGGGCGGCTGCCCCCAGACCTTCGCCGGGCTGACGGGCATCGGCGACCTTATCGTCACCTGCACCAGCATGCACAGCCGCAACCGCCGGGCCGGCATCCTCATCGGCCAGGGCCTGACAGGCGAAGCGGCGGTGGAAAAGGTGGGCATGACGGTGGAAGGCTACAACACCGCCCGCGCGGCACGGGAACTGGCCCGGCGCGCCGGTGTCGACATGCCCATCGTCGCGGAGTGCTGCTGCGTGCTCTTTGAGGGCAAGGACCCCCGCAAGGCGATCGAAGACCTGATGGGGCGGCAGAAAAAGCATGAAATGGAAGACGCGTGGGTGCCCGGTCAGTCCGCCTGATCGGCCGCAGCGCATCAAAAGCCCCTATCAGAGACCGGATCGGTCCCCGATAGGGGCTTGTCTTTTGAAAGTGCCGCCGCCGGGTCAGGCTCCGCCGCTTACCAGCCGTACCAGCGCGCCCAGCAGGAAAGCTGCGGCCGTGATGAGGTCGGCCGCGCCGCCCACCACGCACAGACTGTGGGCCACCCGCAGCTGAGCGCCGGCCCGCGGCCCGCCGCTGTGGGCGATGACCGTCAGCAGCAGCGCCGCGGCAGCCAGAGGGGTGCCCACGGGGTTGAGCAGGAAAAAGAGCACGACGCCCCACACCATCAGCGGGCCGGGGCGGGGGATATCCAAATCCGCGACCCCGTCGGCCTGCGCCCGCACGGCGCCGGCCGACACCCATTGTTTCATCCCGCACACCGGGCAGAAACGGTCCGTTTCCTCAAGCTTCGCTCCGCAGCCCATGCAGTATTTCATGCCGTGCCCCCCTCGCCGGTTGTTGGTATCAGTGTAACCCAAACCGCGCGAAAGGTCAAGGCATCCCTCAACCGGCGGCGGGAGACTTATCCGACCGCGGAGTTAGCGCGGGATTTCCCAATGACCGCCTGAGCCACCTGGGGCGGCGCTTCCTCATAGCGGGCAAAGGCGAAACGGAAGCTGCCCCGTCCCTGGGTCAGCGCGCGCAGCACGGTGGAAAAATCCTGCATCTCGCCCACCGGCGCTTCGGCGGTCACTTCCTGTACGCCGGGCTCTGCCGGTTCCATCCCCAGCACCCGGCCGCGGCGCCGGTTGATTTCACCGATGATGTCGCCGGCGCAGGCATCCGGCACACGGGCGCTGAGCGTGCCGATAGGCTCGAGCAGCATCGGCGCCGCCTGGGCAAGCCCCGCGCGGAAAGCCAGAGCCGCCGCCGCTTTGAAGGCCGCTTCGGAAGAATCCACCGGGTGATAGGAGCCATCCACCAGCGTGGCCTTGAGGTGCACCACCGGGTACCCGGCCAGCACGCCGTGCGCCACGCACTCGCGCAGCCCCTTTTCCACGGCGGGGAAGAAGTTTTTCGGCACCGCGCCGCCGAACACTTTTTCTTCAAACACCATTTCCTCGCTGTCGCAGGGCTCAAATTCAATAAAGACGTGGCCGTACTGCCCGTGTCCGCCGGTCTGCTTCTTGTGCTTGCCCTCGGCTTTCACCTTTTTGCGGATGGCCTCGCGATAGGCCACTTCGGGTTTTTCCAACCGCACGGTCACGCCGAATTTTGCCTTGAGCCGGGCGCGCACGTATTCCAGATGGGATTCCCCCAGCCCCGATAAAATCTGCTGCCGGGTTTCCGGGTCGGTGGAAAACCGCAGCGTCGGGTCCTCCTCGCACAGCCGCCGCAGGCTCTGGGACATTTTGTCCTCGTCGCCCTTGGTCAGCGGCGTCACCGCCATCGACAGCGACGGGGCGGGAAAGGCGGCGGGAGGCAGGGTAATTTCCGCATTGGGAGCGGAGAGGGTGTCGCCGGTCAGCGCGTCGAGCTTGGCTGCCGCGCCGATATCCCCGGCCGGGATACGATCGGTGTCCAGCTGTTTCTTGCCGCGCAGGAAATAGAGCTTGCCGATCTTTTCAGTCTGCCCTGTGCGCGAATTGCGCAGCATCGCGTCGCCGGTCACCGCACCCGAGTAGACCCGCAGATAGGAAAGCTTGCCTACGAATGGGTCGGCCACCGTCTTAAACACCAGTGCCGCCGTGGGGCCGTCCTCGCGCACACCGTCCGGCAGTTCGGCGGGCGGGTTGGCATCGGCCCCCGGGAAAATGTCGGCGATGCCGTCGAGCAGCGCCGGGACGCCCGCCCCCGTCGCCGCGGAGCCGCAGAAAACCGGCGCGATGCTGCCCTCCCGCAGCCCGGCGTGCACGCCCGTCACCAGCTCATCGTGGCTGAAGGCCTCGCCGGAAAAGTATTTTTCAAACAGCGCGTCGTCGGTCTCGGCCACCGCTTCGCTCACGGCGGTGATCAGACCCTGAAGCCGGTGCTCGCTTTCCGGCATGGGAGCCTCGGCGGCGGTGCCGCGTCCGTCGTAGCGATAGGCTTTCATTTCCAGCAGATTCACATATACCGGGCCGTCCGCCCCCGTAAAAGGCACGATCACCGGGCACACCGCCGCGCCGAAGGCGGCCTTGAGCTCCTCGAAAACCTTATAATAATCCGCGTCGGGGTCATCCAGACGGCTGACAAAAAATGCCCTCGGCATGTGGGAGCCGAGGGCGTACCGCCATGCCTTTTCCGTGCCGACGTCCACGCCGGCTTTGCCCGACACCACAATGACGGTGCTGTCCGCCGCCCGCAGACCTTCCACCTGGGCGCCCTCAAAATCGAAAAGGCCCGGCGTGTCAAGCAGATTGAGCTTGCAGCCTTTCCATTCCAGCGGCGCCGCCGCACAGGAAATCGACACCCGGCGACGGACCTCTTCCGGGTCGAAATCGCACACGGTGTTGCCAGCATCCACGCTGCCCGCCCGGCCGATGACGCCCGCCGCACTCAGCATGGCTTCCGCCAGGGAGGTCTTTCCCGCTCCCGTATGCCCCGTCAGGGCGATATTCCGGATCTGGCTTGGATGATACGACTCCATAAAACTCATGCTCCTTTCATAATGCGGCAAGCGTCCGGCCGCCCCGGCGGCGTTTTCCCCGGGGCGCCCGCAGCAATTCCGGCAAAGAGAGAGTTTGCGGCGTGTTTCACCTTTCCGCCGAAGGCGGGCAGAGGGGACACGGCTTCTCCCATTTTTAATGGAATTGCTGTAATAAGACAAGTATAAATTCGCCGTTGCCCGTTTTCAAGAGTGGCACGGGATAATTTCCATAAAACACGCCAATAATATCGCGCAAATTCAGCTTCTATGCCGAAATTCAAGCGGAGCTCCCCGGCCGGAACCCTAGCGGGAGCGGCTTCCTTGACACCTCCCGGCGGGCGGAATATAATACTAAATAACCGTATCTTCCCGCCCCGACCTGCGTGCTCCGGCATGGGCACGACAGTACTACCATATGGCGCGCCGGGCGGGAATATGCCGAAAGCCGCAATCCGCGCCCGGCTGCGGGTGCGTTTCGAAGGAATGATTGAAGAATGGACAGGCAGCTTGCCAAAACCTATGAGCCTTCCGAGGTGGAGGACCGCATTTACCGGTTCTGGCTCGACGGCGGGTATTTTCACGCCGAGCCGGACGCACGTAAAAAACCGTTTTCCATCGTGATTCCGCCCCCCAACATCACGGGCCAGCTCCATTTGGGGCACGTGCTCGACAATGTGCCGCAGGATATCCTCATCCGCTGGCGGCGCATGCAGGGCTACGAGGCCCTGTGGGTGCCGGGCACCGACCACGCCTCCATTGCCACCGAGGCGAAAATCGTCGAGGCGCTGCGCAAAGAGGGCCTGAGCAAGGAAGAAATCGGCCGCGACGAGTTTTTAAAACGCGCCTGGGCCTGGCGGGAAAAATTCGGCGGACGCATCATCAAGCAGCTCAAAAAGCTTGGCTGTTCCTGTGACTGGCAGCGGGAACGCTTCACCCTCGACGAGGGCTGCTCCAAGGCCGTGCGCGAGGTGTTCTGCCGGCTGTATGACAAGGGCCTGATTTACCGCGGCGAGCGCATCATCAACTGGTGCCCCCACTGCCGCACCTCCATTTCCGACGCGGAAGTGGAATACGCCGAGCACGACGGCTCCTTCTGGCACCTGCGTTATCCCTTTGCCGACGGCAGCGGATGGATCGAGCTTGCCACCACCCGGCCTGAGACCATCCTCGGCGATACCGCCGTGGCCGTGCATCCGGAGGATGCGCGATACAAGGCCATGGTGGGCAAAAAGCTCATTCTGCCGCTGGTGGGGCGCGAGATCCCGCTCATCGCCGACGAATACGTCGACAGGGAATTCGGCACCGGCGTGGTGAAGATCACCCCGGCCCACGACCCCAACGATTTCGAGGTGGGGCTGCGGCATCATCTGCCGGTCATCAATATCATGGATGACGGCGCTGTCGTCAACGAAAACGGCGGCAAATACAAGGGCCTGAGCCGCGACGACGCCCGCAAGGCCATCGTGGCGGATCTGGAAGCCGGCGGCTATCTGGTGCGCGTCGAGCCCATCAAGCACAACGTGGGCTCCTGCTACCGCTGCCACACGGTGGTGGAGCCGCGGGTCTCCAAGCAGTGGTTTGTCAAAATGAAACCGCTGGCAGAGCCGGCTATCGAGGCCGTGCGCTCGGGCAAGATCCGCATCATACCCGAACGGTTTGAAAAAATCTATTATAACTGGATGGAGAATATCCGCGACTGGTGCATATCCCGCCAGCTCTGGTGGGGCCACCGTATCCCGGCGTGGTATTGCGACGACTGCGGCGAAATCACCGTCTCGCGCGAAACGCCCGACGCTTGCGGCCACTGCGGCGGGCATCATCTGCATCAGGACCCGGATACCCTCGACACGTGGTTTTCTTCCGCCCTGTGGCCGTTTTCCACCCTCGGCTGGCCGGATAAGACCCCGGAGCTTGCCTATTTCTACCCCACCAGCGTGCTGGTGGCGGGTTACGACATCATCTTTTTCTGGGTGGCCCGCATGATCTTTTCGGGCATCGAGCAGATGGGCGAGGTGCCGTTCCACACGGTCTATCTCCATGGTCTGGTGCGCGATACGCAGGGGCGCAAAATGTCCAAATCCCTGGGCAACGGCATCGACCCGCTGGTGGTCATCGACAAATACGGTGCCGACGCGCTTCGATTCACCATCGCCACGGGCAACAGCCCCGGCAACGACATGCGCTTTTCGGACGAGCGAGTGCAGTCCAGCCGCAATTTCGCCAATAAGATCTGGAATGCCTGCCGCTTCATCCTGATGAATAGCGGCGACGAGCCGGTGAAAACGGGCCTGCCCGACACCCTTGAGACCGAGGATATGTGGATTCTGAGCCTTTACAACACCCTTTGCCGCGAAGTGACCGAAAATCTCGAGCACTTCGAGATCGGCATGGCGGTGCAGAAGCTGTACGACTTCATCTGGGAAAGCTTCTGCGACTGGTATATCGAGTTGACCAAGACCCGCCTGCAGGCGGGCGGCGAGACGGCCGACCGGGCGCGGCGGGTGCTGTGCTATGTCATGTCCCACACGCTGATGCTGCTGCATCCGTTCATGCCGTTCATCACCGAGGAAATATGGCAGACGCTGCCCCACAAGGGCGACACCATCATGACCGCCCACTGGCCGGAATACCGCGAGGAGCTGCATTTCCCGGCCGAGGAGGAATCCTTCGGGCGCATCATGCAGGCGATCCGCGCCATCCGTAACCGCCGGGCCGAGATGGGCGTGCCGCCTTCCCGCAAGGCCCACGTCTACGTCGCCACGCCCTATCGGGCCGATTTTGACGCGGCCGCGCCCTTCATCGAGCGGCTGGCCTTTGCCTCCCGCGTCGAGACGGGCGAGAGCTTCCGGCTGGAAAACAGCGTGCGCATCGTAGCCGACGGCGCCGTCATCGACATCCCTATGGGCGAGCTGGTGGATATCGAAAAAGAGATCGCCCGTCTGGATAAGGAACGGGCCGGCTGCGAAAAGCAGCTTGCGTCGGTCCGGGCCAAGCTGCAAAATCAGAGCTTCGTCGCCAAAGCGCCCACGCCGGTGGTGCAGGCCGAACGCGACAAAGTCGGCCGCCTGACGGAAAAACTGCGCAGCCTGGAGGAAAGCCTCGCGGCTCTGCGCCAATAAATTGCCCGGCATAGGGTGCCGCATAGACTTTGGCGGCGTCCCGCCTGTGTGGGCTTTTCCGGGTGGCTTTATAGCGGTTGGGGTTGCTGCAAAACGCTTGCGTATGCGTTTGGCGGCGACCCCTGCCTTTTTGTGAACCGGGGGGATTCCGATGAATTACAGCGAAGCGCTTGCGTTTATCCACAGCACGCTCCGTTTCGGCTCAAAGCCGGGGCTCGGGTGCATCCGCGGCCTGCTCGGGCGCATGGGCGACCCGCAGAGAGGAATGCGCTTTGTGCATGTGGCGGGCACCAACGGCAAAGGCTCCACCTGCGCCGCCGTCGCCTCGGTGCTGCAGCGTGCCGGGTATCGGACGGGGCTTTACATTTCGCCCTATATTGAGGATTTCTGCGAGCGCATCCAGATCGACGGCCAGCCCGTCGCCCACGACAATTTGGCCCGCCTGACCGCCGAGCTGCGCCCGCTGGCCGAGGCGGAATACCCCGCCGGCGGCGGGGAGGAGGGGGCCGGCACCCGCCGCCCGACCGAATTCGAGCTCATCACGGCGCTGGCCTTCCGCTATTTTAAAGAGCGGAAGTGCGACGTGGTGGTGCTGGAGGTGGGCCTCGGCGGCCGGCTCGACGCCACCAACGTAATCGACACGCCTCTGGTGTCGGTCATAGCTTCCATTTCCTACGACCATATGCAGATACTCGGTAATACCCTCACGGCCATCGCGGGGGAAAAGTGCGGCATCATCAAACCCGACGGATTCACCGTCTCGAGCCCCGGGCAGGACCCGGAGGCCCTCGCCGTCATTATGGAGCACTGCGCCCGGACCGGCAATACGCTCACCATCCCCAATCTCGCCGGTGCCCGGGTGCGGGAGGAAAGCATCGCCGGCACGAAACTTGTCTATCGCGGCACCGAGCTTTTTCTGCCGCTGTGCGGCCGGCATCAGGTCGCCAATTTCCTCACCGCTTACGAGGCCCTCGATATTCTGCGCACCCACCGGGGCTTCGACATACCGGAGTCGGCCGTCGTCGACGGCTTTGCGGCGGTGCGTTTCCCCGCCCGGATGGAGATCCTGCACCGCCGGCCGCTGGTGATCCTTGACGGGGCCCACAACCCGGCCGGCGCGGCGACACTGGCCGACTCCATCGACCGTTTCCTCGGCGGGCGGCCGGTAACGATGATCGCCGGCGTGCTGGCCGACAAGGAGTATCGGAAGGTCCTGCCGCCGCTGGCCCGCCGTGCGGCGCGCTTCATCGCCGTGCGGCCCGACAGCCCCCGCGCGCTGCCGCCGGAGCAGGCCTGCCGCGAAGCCGCGTCCTGCTGCCCTGCCGCCGTGTGGTATGACGATTACGGCCGGGCGTTCGACGACGCGCTGGCCCATACGCCCGCCGACGGCGTGGTGCTGGTCTGCGGCTCGCTCTATCTGGCCGGGCCCATGCGGCGGCTGATTCGGAAATATTATGCTGCCTGACGTTGGAAACGCTGAAATTTAGCAAAAAAGACTTGAATTATTTTCCAAAACCCTTTATTCTTATGGATAAAGGGTTTTGGCTTGTCCGAAAATACACCGGTCGCCCTGCGGAGTTTGCCGCGGGGGCGGCTGCGTGTCATCCCCGGCCCGGGCCGGGAACACAACGGAGGGAACGACATGGCGCTGAAACTGGATTGTGCGGACGGCGAAATTACGGCATGGCTGGATGGGGAAATCGACCATCACGCGGCCTCCGGTATCCGGGAACAGATCGACGAGGCTGTCGACCGGCTCCGGCCGCAGGTGCTGACGCTGGATTTTCGCAACGTCACTTTTATGGATAGCTCCGGCATCGGCCTGGTGATGGGCCGCTACCGGCTGATACAGGAAACGGGCGGGCGGCTCGTCATCCGCCACACGTCCCAGCATATCCGCAAAGTGATGCGTCTGGCGGGCATCGACCGGCTCGCCGAATTCCAGTGAGCGGCCGCGGCCGCCCGGATACCGGAAAGGATGGGTCCACAATGAAACAGGTAAACGAGATGAGAGTGAGCTTCCCGAGCCGGTCGGTGAACGAGAGCTTCGCACGGGTGGCGGTGGCCGCGTTCATCGCTCAGCTCGACCCCACCCTCGACGAGATGGCCGACATCAAGACAGCCGTTTCGGAGGCCGTGACCAACTGCATCGTGCACGCTTACGCCCAGACCATCGGCACCATTTACATAACCGTCCGCATCTATGGCGACAGCCGGATGACGGTAACGGTGAGGGATCGCGGCTGCGGCATTGCGGATGTGCGCAAGGCCATGGAGCCGATGTTCACCACCAGCACCGGGGGCGAGCGGGCCGGCTTGGGCTTTACGGTCATGCAGAGCTTCATGGATAAGCTCCGCGTCCGTTCCCGCGTCGGCTACGGCACGACCGTCGCCATGGAAAAGCGACTGAGTCCAAAGGCCGAATAGGGGAAGGGGATTGCCGTGCCTGTGCCGGAGCAAAACCGTCAACTGTTTGAACGCGCCGCCCGGGGGGACGCCTCGGCCCAATCCCGCATAGTCGAAGAAAACATGGGGCTGGTCCATTCCGCAGCTCACCATTTTATGGGCCGGGGGCTGGAATACGACGATCTCTTTCAGGCCGGGTGCATGGGGCTGGTCAAAGCGGTGGCCGCCTTTGACCTGAGCCGCGGCGCGGCATTTTCCACCTATGCGGTGCCGGTCATCCTGGGGGAAATGCGCCGCCTTTTCCGGGATGACGGCCCGATCAAAGTCAGCCGTGCGCTCAAAGAACAGTCGATGCGCGCCAACCGTATCCGCGAGTCGCTGCGCATGACTCTGGGGCGTGAGCCGAGCATCGCGGAGATGGCCGCCGCGCTGGGGATGGATGTGGCCGAGACCGCCCAGGCGCTGGAGGCTGCGGCTATGCCGGTGTCGCTGACGATGGATGACGACGGCGACGAGATCCAGGCCGACATACCGGTGGAATCCTCCGAGGAGTCGGTGGTGGATCGCCTCGCGCTCAAGGAGGCGCTGGGCAGCCTGCCGGTCGACGACCGGCGGCTTATCGTGCTGCGCTATTTCCAGGGCAAGACCCAGTGTGAGACCGCCCGCATGCTCGACACTACCCAGGTGCAGGTTTCCCGCCGCGAGCGGCGCATCCTGCGTATGCTGCGCGAAAGGCTCACGGGATGATATCTTCCCGGCGTCCTCCCCGGCCGGAATGTGCTATAATGAAAAGCGGTATCGCATCACGAGCCGGAAGGACGCAGAAAAGAGAGGGTATTTCCAATGAAGCTTTTCCCGGAAAAAGGCAAATGGTTCAAGGGGAACCTGCACATGCACACGACGGTTTCCGACGGTCGTCTGGAGCCGGAGGAGGCCGTGGCATATTACCGGCGGGCCGGGTATGATTTTCTCGCGCTCACCGACCACTGGCATCCAAGCAGCGAAAAGACAGAGGACGGCCTGCTCCGGCTTGCCGGCTGCGAGTGGGATACGGGCGACATGGTGCACACGCCGGTGTTTCATATCGTGGGCGTGGGCATGCAGTCCCCCGCCCGGCTGCAGCGCTCCCGCGAGCTGCAGCCCCAGGCGATCATCGACGCCATCCGGGCCGCCGGCGGGGCCGCCATTCTGGCCCACCCGGCGTGGTCGCTCACCGACCCGGCGGATGTGATGGAACTCCACGGCCTTGCGGGGGCGGAAGTTTACAACACGGTCTCGGGCATCCCGTGGAACAACGCCCGGCCGGATTCCTCTCTTTACTTCGACATCTGGGCCAAACGCGGCCGCCGGATGCGCTGCATGGCCGCCGACGACAGCCATTATTACACCGGCGAGCAGACCCGATCGTTTATCCGGCTCAAAGCGCCGGAGCTTTCCTCCGCCGCTGTCCGGCAGGCGTTGTCGGAGGGCGACTTTTACGCCAGCCAGGGGCCGGAGTTTTACCGCGTGGATTATGAGGACGGCGTCGTCACCGTCGAGTGTTCCCCAGTGGAGCGGGTGGTGTTCCTTAGTAACACCGTCTGGAGCCCCGACCGTCTGGCACAGGGCGGCGGCGGCCGGGCTACATATCGCGTGGAGCCTACCGATCGCTATGTGCGGGTGGAGCTTGTGGATTTTTACGGCCGCCGGGCCTGGTGCTCGCCTTTTGCGGTCAACAGCGGGCGGCTTTCCGACTGATGAAACCGATCGGCTGAAAGATTCTGTGCAAATGTCTTGACAGAATGCCCGACGGCCGCTATACTGGTAACAATATTAAATGCGATGACGAAGAGCGCACGGAACCGGAGACCTCCCAGAGAGCCGGCATTTGCTGAAAGCCGGCAGGCTGTCTGACCGTTGCTGTCACTTCCGAGCAGGTGCCCTGAAATTTTAAAAGTAGGGGTGCTCGTCGGGCCGCGTTAAGGCAATGGATTTGTTGGAATCCTGCAAAGTGCGTTTGAAACGAATTTGGGTGGTACCACGGGCTATAAAGGCTCGCCCCTTGTCTGGGGCGGGCCTTGTTTTTTTACCCTTTTGGGCGCACAGACAGCTATTTGCGGGGTTCATGCGCCTGGTCGGCGCACGACAGGGGAAATCTGCGACCGTGAGGGAGAAAGCATTATGCTGGGTATTCATCGTCAGTATGTCCGCGAAACTTACGATTCACAGGGGCGCCTTACTCATTTCGGGCTCAACGTGCCGGATGATTTCAGCTTCCCGTTCGACGTGGTGGATGAGATCGCGCGCCGCGCGCCGCAGAAGCCCGCCATGATTTGGTGCAACCCGCAGGGGGAGGAGCACCTTTTCACCTTCGCCGATATGAGGGAGCAGAGCTGTCGGGCGGCCAACTTTTTTAAAAGCCTCGGCATTGCAAAGGGCGACCGGGTCATGCTGCTGCTCAAGCGGCACTATGAGTACTGGTTCGCCGTGCTCGGTCTGCACCGCATCGGCGCGGTGGCGATCCCCGGCGTGGCGATGCTTACGGCCAAAGACCTGGTCTATCGCTTCGAGGCCGCCAGTGTGAAGGCGGTCGTGTGCACGGCCGACGGCGACACGGCCGACTGCGTCGACGAGGCGCAGGCGCAGGCCCCCGGAGTGCGCCACAAGATCATCGCCCGGGGCCGTCGGGCGGGGTGGCTCTCCTTCCACGAGGGGCTGGCCGCCGCGTCACCCGACTTTGCCCGCCCCCGGGGCGCCGGGGCTACCCGCGTGTGCGACCCCATGCTCATGTATTTCACCTCCGGCACCACCGGGCTGCCCAAAATGGTGGCCCACGACTATTCCTACCCGCTGGGGCACATTATTACCGCCAAGCACTGGCAGCATGTGCAGCCCGACGGGCTGCATCTGACGGTGGCCGACACCGGCTGGGCCAAGGCCGGCTGGGGCAAAATCTACGGCCAGTGGCTGATGGAAACCTGCCTTTTTGTCTATGACTTCGACCGCTTCGATTCCGAAGATCTGCTTGAAAAAATGGAGCGTTACGGCGTGACCTCCTTCTGCGCGCCGCCCACTATTTATCGCTTTTTCATCAAGGGCGGCATGGAGGGCCACACGCTCCCCGCGCTGCGCTATGCCACCACGGCAGGGGAGGCTCTCAACGCCGAGATTTTCCGCCGTTTTTACGAAATCACCGGCGTGCGCATTATGGAAGGTTTCGGCCAGACCGAGTCGGTGGTGCTCATCGGCAATCTGTTCGGCACGACGCCGAAGCCCGGCTCGCTGGGGCGGCCGGTGCCGCTTTTCCACATTGAGCTTATCGACGAGGCGGGCCGCCCCGTCGCGCCGGGGGAAACCGGCGAGATCGCGGTGGATGTGTCGGGCGGGCACCCCGCGGGCCTTTTCACCGGCTATTATCGCGACCCGGAATCCACCCGCAAGGTCTGGCACGACGGCTGGTATCACACCCGCGATACGGCCTGGAAGGATGAGGACGGCTACCTGTGGTATGTGGGCCGCACCGACGACGTGATCAAATCTTCTGGCTACCGCATCGGGCCGTTTGAGATCGAGAGTGTGCTTATGGAGCACCCGGCGGTGCTCGAGTGCGCCATCACTGCGGCACCCGACCCGGTGCGCGGCCAGGTGGTCAAGGCCACCATCGTGCTCACGCGGGATTACCTGCCCACCGACGAGCTGGCGCAGGAGCTCAAAGATTACGTCAAGCACCAGACGGCCCCGTATAAATACCCCCGTATCGTCGAATTCGTCGATGAGTTGCCCAAGACCGCAAGCGGAAAAATTCGCCGCGCCGAGCTGCGCAGGCAGGCATTCAACCCGGTGCCCCGCCGGAGTGAGGCGGAGGAGTGAGCGATTGATCCGCCGGTGAGTGCCCGGATCGGGATGCAAAAGGCCGATATACGATTCGAAGGGACCGGGCGCGGGGAAATCCTGCACCGGGGGCGATTCTGCAATTTGGCCCATTACGCGATTGTAAAAGAATAGCCAGCTGCACCCGGCGGGCCGCGGAAATTTCTGCGGCCTGTTTTTTCATGCCCGGCGGCGGGTGCTATGCCGCCTTCGGTCAAATCCACCGAAAAAAGCCGGAAGAGTTTGGGCGTTTTGAGGGTTCTCATTCGGTAATAGCGATGCTATAATACCTCGTGTAATCGATTACATAGTGGGAGAAATCAGATGGCAACGATCAAAGAAGTAGCAGCCATGGCCAGTGTGTCGGTGGCGACAGTTTCCCGCTGGATCAACGGCACGGCCGACATCCGTCCGGAAACGGCGCGGCGCATTGCCGACGCGGTGCAGGCACTGGGCTATCTGCCCAACCGGCAGGCGCGCAATCTGCGCACCACCCACACCAATTTTATTCTTGTGCTGATGCCTTCGGTGGAAAACACCTTTCTTTCCCATGTGATCCGGGGCATTCAGAATGTGGGGCGCCGGTGCGGTTATTCCATCCTCATCGGCACCACCCAGAGCAGCCCGGCTGTGGAACAAAGCTACCTCGACCTGGTGCGCAGCCGCGGGGTGGACGGCATCATCTGCATTTCCCCCTCGGTGGGGCCGGATGTCATCCGGGAACTCCACCGGCAGTACCCCATCCTGCAGTGCAGCGAATACGTCACCGACGACGTGCCCTATGTCACCATCGACAACCGCGCCGCCGCCCGGGCCATCACCGGGCTGCTGCTCGACAGCGGCTGCCGCCGCCCCGCGCTGATATCCTCCGCTTTGCCCATCGTGTCGCTGCGCGAGCGGGAGGCGGGCTTTGCCGACGCCATGCGGGAAAGAGGACTGACGCCGGAACCGGCCCTCGTCGTCCGTGGGCCGCTTGGCTACAACGCGGGCAAACGGGCCGCCGGGATGCTGCTGCCTCAGAGGCCGGACGGTGTGCTGGCGCTGGCCGATATCATGGCGCTGGGCGCCATCCGCCGCTTTACCGACGCGGGGCTGCGGGTGCCGGGGGATGTGTCGGTGGCCGGCTTCGACGGCATCCCTTTGTCGCGAGAATCGCGCCCGCCTCTCACCACCGTCATCCAGCCGGCCTTTGAGATCGGCAAGCGGGCCTCCGAGCTCATCATACGGCGCATCCGGGGGCAACCCGTGCCAATGCGCACGCTGCTGCCTTACCGCATTGCCCGGCGTGGCTCGGTCGGCCCGGGCGTCTGACACCGGCGCGGGCAGGGGTGCCGCCGTACCTGCCGGCTATCGTGCTTCGGCGGAGAAAGGGAGATTTCCATGGCCATCCATATCGGAATCCAGGTGTACACCGTGCGCGACCATGCCGAAAAAGATCTGGAGGGCACGCTGGCCGCTCTGGCGCAGGCCGGCTATGAGGGCGTGCAGTTTGCCGGCTACTACGGTTACAGCCCCGAGCAGCTTGAGGCTATGCTGAGCCGCTGCGGTCTCAAAGCCGCCGGCACCCATGTGGGGCTGGAGGCTCTGACCGGCTCGGTGCCGGAACAGATCCGCTATGCCAAAGCACTGGGCATCCCGGATATTACCATCGCCGGCACCTCCCGCCACCCCATCAACCGCCCCGAAGTCACCGACGAGGTGGCGGGCATCCAAAAACAGCTCGCGGCGGCGGGGTTGGGGCTTAGCTATCACAATCATTATCATGAGTTTGAAACGTCCGGCGGCGCCTATCCGCTGGATGACTTTTTCCGCACGCTGCCCGAAGTGGGCATGGAGCTCGATACCTACTGGTGCGCCTATGCGGGCGTGAATCCGCTCGATTACATGCGGCTCAATGTCGGCCGGCTGCGCCATATCCATATTAAAGATATGAAGGAAAAACCCGAGGAACGCCGTGTCAACGCCAACATCGGCGAAGGCATCCTGCCGGTGGCCGATTTCCTGGCCGCGGCTCAGAAACAGGGTGTGGAGTGGGCCTTTGTGGAAATGGACCGCACCGACGGCGATTCCCTCGAGTGCGCGGCCGTTTCCCGCCGCAATTTGCGCGCCATGGGGTATTGACCGGCGGTTGCCGGCCTTGCCCCTCCAATCGGAATCCATCGCTTCAACATGAAAGGATGACCGGATTATGGAACCCATTCGTATCGGCATCATCGGCTGCGGCGGCATCGCCAACGGCAAACACATGCCCGCGCTTTCCCGCCAGCCTCTGGCCAAAATGGTGGCTTTCTGCGATATCGTGCGCGAACGCGCCGAAAAGGCCGCCAAGGAATACGGCACCCCGGACGCCAAGGTCTACACCGATTATAAGAAATTGCTCAAAGACCCCGGCATCGAAGTCATCCATGTGCTGACGCCCAACCGGGCCCACAGTTTCATCACCGTGGACGCACTGGAGGCCGGCAAGCACGTCATGTGCGAGAAGCCCATGGCCATCAATCCCGAGGAAGCGCAAAAAATGCTCGACGCCGCCCGGCGCACCGGCAAGCTGCTGACCATAGGCTACCAGAACCGGTATCGCCCCGACTCGCTCTTTATGAAAGAGGAGGCCGAAAAAGGCACCTTTGGCGACATCTATTTTGCCCGGGCGACGGCTATCCGCCGGCGGGCCGTGCCGACGTGGGGCGTATTTCTGGATGCTTACCAGCAGGGCGGCGGGCCGCTCATCGACATCGGCACCCACGCGCTGGATCTGACGCTGTGGATGATGAACAATTACGAGCCGAAATACTGCGTGGGCACCGCCTACCACGCCCACAACAAAGACACCCGCACCGGCAACGCCTGGGGTGACTGGGACCCGGCCAAATTTACGGTCGAAGACAGCGCCTTCGGCTTCATCGTGATGAAAAACGGCGCCACCATCATCCTCGAGTCGAGCTGGGCGCTCAACCGGCTGGATGTGGGCGAGGCCATCACCCAGATCTGCGGCACCGAGGCGGGGGGCGATATGCTCGACGGGCTGCGCATCAACGGGGTGCGCAACGGCCTGCAGTATGTGCTCAAGCCCGACACCCAGGCCGGCGGCGTGGCCTTTTTCGACGGCAAAAAGCGCAAGGCGGAGGACGTGGAGGCCGAGACCTGGCTCAACGCCGTGCGGGGCAAGGGCAAGCTTGTCGTATTGCCCGAGCAGGCCATCGTGGTCACGAAAATTCTCGACGGCATCTATCAGTCGGCCAAGAGCGGCGAGCCCTATTATTTCGGCTGACATATCCGGCAAACGGCCGAACCGAACGATTATATGAAAGCGGGGATTGCAAATGCCGATCCGTGTGACGGTCTGGAACGAATACCGCCATGAGAAAAAGAGCGAAGCGATTCGCAGGGTCTATCCCGCCGGCATCCACGGGGCCATTGCGGATTTCCTGTCGAAAGATGGGGGCCTGACTGTGGGCACCGCGACGCTGGATGAGCCGGAATGCGGCCTGCCCGACCGTGTGCTCGACACCACCGATGTGCTCATCTGGTGGGGCCACACGGCTCACGACGCCGTGCCCGACGAGGTGGCCGAAAAAGTCCAGCAGGCGGTGCTGCGCGGCATGGGGCTGATCGTGCTTCACTCGGGGCATCTTTCCAAGCCATTCAGACGGCTCATGGGCACCAGCTGCACACTCAAATGGCGCGATGACGACCGGGAACGCATCTGGTGCGTCAACCCCGCCCACCCCATTGCGGCGGGCCTGCCGGAGCATTTCGAGCTGGCGGTGCAGGAAATGTACGGCGAGCCCTTCGACATCCCGGAACCGGACGAGACGGTCTTTATCAGCTGGTTTTCAGGGGGCGAAGTGTTCCGCAGCGGCGTGACCTACCACCGGGGCTACGGCAAGGTTTTCTATTTCCAGCCCGGGCACGAGAGCTGCCCGACCTTTTATGATCCCCATATCCAGCAGGTGCTCCGCAATGCCGTCCATTGGGCCGCGCCCACCGTACGCCGCGGCGAAGTGAACTGCCCCAATACCGAACCGCTGGAACCCGCTGCCGGCGCGTGAGCCGACGGCACCCGAAAAGGAGGTATATTCCATGAAACTGGGAGTTCTGATGAGCGCGCTCACCGACATGAGTCTGGAAGACGCGCTGAGCTATCTGGAAAGCATCGGGGTCGAGGCCTTTGAGCTGGGCTGCGGAGGCTACCCCGGCACAGCTCATGCCGACGCCGAGGCGCTGATCCGTGACGAAGCGGCCTTCCAGAAGCTCAAAGAAACCATCGGCCGGCACAATCTGATACTTTCGGCGCTTGCCGTCCACGGCAACGCCGTGCACCCCGACAAGGCGGTCGCCGCCAAATTCAACAGCCAGTTCGAAGCGGCCTGTATCCTGGCCGAAAAGCTGGAAATTGACACCATCACCACCTTTTCCGGCTGCCCGGGCGACTGCGAAAATTCCAAATATCCCAACTGGGTGACCTGCCCCTGGCCGGACGATTACCTCAAAGTCCTCGACTGGCAGTGGAACGAGGTGCTCATCCCCTATTGGGAAAAAGCCGTGAAGTTTGCAAACAGCCACGGCGTGACGAAAATCGCGCTGGAGCTGCACCCGGGCTTCTGCGTCTATAACCCGGCCGCGCTGCTGCGGCTGCGCGAGGCAGTGGGGCCGACCATCGGCGCCAACCTCGACCCGTCGCATCTTTTCTGGCAGGGCATCGACATGGTCACGGCCATCCGGGCGCTCAAGGGCGCTATTTACCATTTCCACGCAAAAGACACCCGCGTCGACGCGGCCAACACCGCCTTCAAGGGCGTGCTGGATACCACCCACTATTCCGACGAGATCAACCGCTCCTGGGTGTTCCGCACGGTGGGCTACGGCCACGACGAGCAGGTCTGGCGCGACATTTTCAGCGAGTTGCGGCTGGCGGGCTACGACTATGTGGCCTCCATCGAGCATGAAGACAGCGTGATGGACCCCCGCGAAGGGCTGGAAAAGGCCGTCAAATTCCTTCAGAGAGTCATGATCCATAAACCGAAGCCCACCGGCATGTGGTGGGCATAAAGAGCGGGGGGCAATTTCATTGGTTTCGATTTGCGTAGTGGGCTGCGGCGGCATGGGCCGTCATCACATCCGATATATCACGCCGGATACCGGCCTTGCCGTCACGAGCGTCTATGACATCAACCCGGAAAAGACAGCCAAGCTCGGCCGCCCGGGCCGGAAAGTCTACTCGAGTTACGAGCAGGTGCTGGCCGACCCGGCCGTCGACGCGGTGCTGCTGGCCGTGCCGAATAATTTTCACCGCCCCATGGCCATCCAGGCGCTCGGTGCGGGCAAGCACGTCATCAGCGAAAAACCGGTCACGCTCGACAGCACGGAGCTAAGCGACATCATCGCCGCTTCCGAAAAAGCCGGCCGTCTTTTCACCGTGCACCAAAACCGCCGGTGGGACCGGGATTTCTGCATCGTGCGCAAAGCCATTGCCGACGGGCTGGTGGGCAAGCCGTTTTACATCGAGTCCCGCGTGCAGGGTTCTAACGGCGTGCCCGGCGACTGGCGCTGCGTGAAGGAAGCCGGCGGCGGCATGCTCCTAGACTGGGGCGTGCACCTCATCGACCAGCTGCTTTTCATGGTCAAAAGCCCGGTCACGTCGGTGTTCGCCCATCTGTTGAGCGTCCGTTTCCCCGATGTGGATGACAATTTCAAGGTGCTGCTGCGGTTTGAAAACGATCTTTCCGCGCTGGTGGAGGTGGATACCTACTGCCTCGACCCGCTGCCCCGGTGGCATGTGTCGGGCGATGCCGGCACGCTGGTGGTGCGCGACTGGGATTGCAACGGCGGCATCACGCGGGTGAAGGAATCCACCATGCACTGGGAGCCGGGCATCGTTTACACGGCGGCCGGGCCGACCCGCACCATGGCGCCCCGCCCCGTCGAGACCATTGAGAAGATCCCGCTGCCTGCGGTGGAAACCGACGAAAAGGATTACTACCGCAACTTTGTGCGCGCGGTGGAGCAGGGTGAGAAGCTGGCCGTCCAGCCGGCCGAGGCCATGCGGGTGATGCGTGTCATCGACGCCGCGTTCCAGTCGGAAAAAGAGCGGATCGCGGTCCGCTGCCATATCTGAGATCTTGTTCCTCTGACGGCAAAGGCTCTGTCCGGCCCATTTGGTGGGTCCGGGCGGAGCCTTTGTTGTTGTGCCAATCCTCGCGGCGGGTTCATATAATTGAATGGGAACGTAAAGCCGGCATCCGGCCGGTCGTATCTCCGGCCGATGGGGAAAATGGAGGCGTGTCTTTTGCTCGGAGGGTAAAAGACATATTTTTCCGTCGCCATCGGTACTATACGGGAAATGGTGACAATATGCATATCTATAAGAACCATTATGATGACAGCCAAACGGATGGAGAATTGCTTCGCTCCCCCAGAAGCCGTTGGTGCTGCTGCGACCCGACGGGGCCGACCGGCGCCACGGGAGCGACGGGCCCGACGGGTCCGACCGGCCCGAAGGGCGCTACGGGTGCCACCGGTCCCGCCGGTCCGACCGGACCTACGGGAGCGACGGGTACCGGTCCCACGGGTGCCACCGGTCCTACCGGCCCTATCGGGCCTACGGGAGCGACGGGTACTGGAGCCACGGGCGCCACCGGTCCCACCGGGCCTACGGGAGCGACGGGTACCGGTCCCACAGGTGCCACCGGTCCTACCGGTCCTACCGGCCCTATCGGGCCTACGGGAGCGACGGGTACTGGTCCCACAGGTGCCACCGGTCCCACAGGTGCCACCGGTCCTACCGGCCCTATCGGGCCTACGGGAGCGACGGGTACTGGTCCCACAGGCGCCACCGGTCCCACCGGCCCTATCGGGCCTACGGGAGCGACGGGTACTGGTCCCACAGGCGCTACAGGTGCCGCGGGCGCTACAGGCGCTACGGGTGCCACCGGCACTACAGGGTCTACCGGTGCCACAGGTGCCACGGGCGCTACCGGTGCCACGGGCGCTACCGGTGCCACAGGTACCACGGGAGCCACAGGCGCCACGGGGGCCACAGGGGCCAGGGGAACCACCGGTACTACGGGTGCAACGGGCGCTACAGGGTCTACCGGTGCCACGGGTGCATCGATTGATACACAACTTTGCGGCAAAGGGAGCGGAAAAAGTATAGAAAGCTTTAAGCTCCCGGATCTTTCCATGCCGATCAAGGGCGGTGACTCTCGGTACAGCCGGTCCCGTGCGGGTATGGGTCGGCAAAGTTGAATTGGATTTCGATTTCGCCGCCCTCATGCACATAGATGGTGTCCACCAGTTCCACCAGAATTCCGCGCTCCAAGCGACGGATGTTCCGGTATTTCAAAAAGCTTTCCAAAAAGGGTTCGTCCGATTGGGTGCCCGCATCCGTCGCCTGCATCTCGTTTTTCAGGTTTTGAATCACTTCCCGCAGCTGCCCGGCCTGCTTTTCAAACCGGGCCTTCATCCGGCGGTATTCATCCCGGCCGATGTCGCCGTTTTTCCAATCCATGTACAGGCTGTCGATCACGCCGCCGAGCTTGTCAAACTCCTGTGTGCGAAGTTTCAGCATGTGGGTCAGCCGGGCCGACTGCGCATGGACGGCGGGAGCCAGGCTGACGGCGTCGAGTATATCGGCAAGCGTGCCGATCAGTTCGATCTGCTTCTGGATGGCCGCCAGAACGGCCTGCTCCAGCACGTCCTCCCGGATGGAATGCTTGGAGCACCTTGTCGTCGATTTTTCATGATACGTCCGGCAGGAATAATACACGATCCCCTTGGCTTTTTTCCGGGTCAGCGCTTTGTGGCAGTCGGCACAGCGCAGCAATCCGGCAAACAGATACAGCTGTTTTTGCTTGGGGGCCGTCCGTGTATCCCGCAGTTGGAGCCTCTGTGCCTCGGCAAAGGTTTCCGGGTCCACGATCGGCTCATGGGTGTTTTCCTTGATGAACCACTGCTCCTGCGGCACCGCCACCTTGTCATGCACTTTGTAGCTGATGACTTTTTGCCGGCCCTGCACCATGTTGCCGATATACGTCTGGCTTTTGAGAATCCGGGTGATCGTGCAGGCACTCCAGAGGCCGTCGTTTACGCTTCCATACGGATTGCGGTACTTTAGCCCGCTGCGCCGCTTATATTCCGCCGGGTTGGGCATGCCCAATTCGTTAAGCCGTTTGGCGATACCGCTTTTGCTCAGACCGTCCCGGGTGAACCAGGTGAAAATGTCCCGTACGACGCGGGCGGCTTCCTCATCCACGACGAGGCTGTTTTTATCCAGAGGGTCTTTGGCATACCCGTAGGGCGCGAAGGCGCCGATAAATTCGCCCCTGCGCCTTTTGGTATCGAAGGTTTCACGCACGTCGTTGGAAGTCTTGCAGGCATATCGGTCGTTCATCAGGCCGGTGATCGGCACTTCCAGGTTCTGAATCGTTTCCGGCTGCTTGAAGCTGTCGACTTTCGGATCGCCGATGGTAATGAATCGGGTGTTGTGCAGCGGGAAGTAGTTTTCCAGAAAATAGCCCTGGTCGGAGTAGTTCCGAAAAGCGCGGGATAAGTTTTTGCAAATGACGCAGTTGACCTTCCCGGTTTCGACGTCGTGCAGCATCCTTTGAAAATCGGGGCGCTCGTAGTCCGTCCCCGTCAGACCGTCGTCAATATAGAAATCGACGACCCGGTATTCCTCTCCGAAAAACTGCTCCAGATATTCCCGTATAATTTTTTTCTGATTGGTCACGCTGAGGCTTTCGTCGTTTCCGTCGTCTTTGGAAAGCCGGATATAGGCGGCGATCTGCCAGACCGCCTGCTTTTTGCCGGATTCCCCGAATAAGCCCCGCGTTGGGCGGATACGGGCCATGCTTCCTCCTTCCCTTCATCATCGGTGTTTCACTGAATCAGCCGCATGAATTTGCATAAGAATCAGCCACGTTTCAGGCTTATAAAATAGCGGCGGAGCAAATCGCCCAAGTCCTTGCCGTCCGGGCGGAACGATACGCGAACCGGAGTTTTGCCGCATAAAAAGCGGTAGGGATCTTTGATTTGTGTCAGGAAACTTTGCATTCGCCGCGCGGGTGGCAGGGTTGCATCGATTATGACCGAGGCGATATCCACGGGGTCATTCGATGCGGCTTGCTTAGCCGCAACTTGGCTCTGCGCTTTCGGCTGACGGCAGTCCGGCATACGATCGACTCCTTTGGCGTGTTCGATACAGCGTATGCGAGGCCGCTTGTACAGTATGCCATGGCGGAAATGGCACCCCGTTGGCGGCCGGGCGCTGCGAAAATCCGGCTGTCTTGTGGGCCGATTGGGGAGTCCGCATCCTCCTTTGCCGCAAAGGACGGGCGGGGGGGGCCGGGCGGTG
>JAEWAE010000036.1 GCA_023391835.1 Bacillota bacterium | reverse complement strand
CGCTAGGCGGGCTGTGTACCCGATATACAGTCATCAGAAAAGGTTTCAGTCGTTACCAAAATGGGTACAACTGAAACGCAAGGATGGAAATTTTATAAGTAGGTCCTTGACAAACAGATACAAAAGGGACTATCCTTCCATTTTCGTTTTCCAGTATTACGCTCACATCCGGCCAGCTTTGGGCGGTCAGGGGGCTGTAAAATGTTAGGAATCGGAAACGAAACCTATAAAGCACGCCGGTTCAGTAAGAATCTATTCAGCCCATCCGCCGGTAGCGCAACATCAAACGGAGTTTCTTTCACAATTTCACAGGGCGGTATCATTACAATCAATGGAACTGCCACCAATTATGTGAATCAGAACATAAGCATGGGCCGCGTGCCGCTTTCGCCCGTAAAGCAATATACATGCTCGGCAACCGTTATAGCTGGTACGACATCCGGCACATGGAGCCAAGCCATCCGAACCAGCGATAGCACAAATATCGTTCATGCGGGTGAGACAATCACCGCGACCGGGCAGATCGCATCCGTTTATTTTGTGTACATAGAGCCGGGTGCCGTGTTTTCCAATTACACATTTCGCATGCAACTTGAACAGGGGAATACAGCAACGGCTTGGGATCCGTATTAAGGAGCGATAGACATGATTCTGACTTTTCACTGTACGGGCGTAAACAGCACCGAAAGCGTGACGCAGGCGACTTTCAATGTCGTGTCTGATAACGGAACAGTGACCGGTACGCTTACGCATTCGGCCAATGTTCTGAATGACGCGACGTTTGAAGCCGGTAAAGACTATGACGACAATTTCCAGGTGATTACGATACAGGCGGGGTGAAGAAATGCCCAAGACCATAGCGGATATTGAGGACGCGGCGATTGTCCTTATCAACAACAAAAGCCAGAGCGGCGTTGACATTTCGCTGACTGACGGTACGCAAATGGACTATCTGAAACGGATGCCGCGACTTATCAATGACGCGCAGCGGGAAATTGCATCCGTTTACAAGAAAATCCCGGCGCAGTTCATCTTTTCGCAATATCCGGTACCGAATCTTCTTCCGAATCCGCTGTATTGCTTCGACATTACGCCGCATATCTCCGATGATGTGGTTTTTCAAGCCTCCGGAGCGCAGGAATATTACTTTGAAGTGGACTACCTGTGCGACGTCTACATAGAAGAGCAGGTAAACGGTGTGTGGCAGGACTTGCCGACGCCTATTCACATCAGCGTTGCCACTAAACCGGAGGGCTACACAGCATACAAGGGCTTTGTCGGCGCATCGAATGTGTCAAACCAAGTGCGCATCCGCTTTGCAGGCTCATACGCATACCATATCCGCAATGTGGCTTTTTTTGGCGTGCTTCATGCGTCTGTGAGCGATATTCCGGCGTATCAGCCGGACAATGTATATGCCATGCCGGATGATTTCTTTCAGATTCAACCAGACGGCGTGGTGTTCCGGGGAAATTTCAGTGATGGGGAGCCGTTTACAAAGTCTAAGCCGTATTACTGGCTTGCGCCGAATAAAATGGCAGTCAGTTACTTTGAGCAGGGCGAATTTACGGTAAATTACTTCCGGTACCCTGCCACCATAGACGGAAATACTCCCACAACCACGGAGTTGGAACTTGACGAGGATTCGCAGGAGCTTGTGGCGTATTACGTGGCCGGGCATCTGTTACTTGACGAGCGCCCGGACATTGGCACCACACTCATAAATGAATATCAGCAAAAGGCACAGCTTCTTGCATCCCCAACCGATACGGGGGAAACGGAAATTTTGAATGTGACGGGGTGGTAACGGAATGGCTCTGAAAGTGCTCAAAGCGCCGGAAACAAAACAATGGGCACTGTCCGAGGTTTCCGGCGGCCTCAATCTGGAAGATTTGGAATACAAGATTCTGGATAATCAGTCGCCCGACTGCCTTAACGTCTGGTTCAATCATATCGGTCATTCTTACGGCGGCGCTCGTTCTGTTGCTTTTGCCCACATACAATGTACGCGCCGCGACCGTACTCATGAAGCCTGACGGCGAAGCCGCCTATACCAATGTCATAGACGTGTCGCACCACGAAGCGGTGACAAGCTGGGCGGTGCTTCGGCAACATACCAGCGTAATCTACGCCAAGGCTACGGAGGGCACTACATATACCGACCAAACGCTTGACGCATGGGCGACCGGCGCACAGGAAAACGGGCTGGACTTCGGATTCTTTCATTACTTTTGGCCCGGCTCTATCGCCAGCGCCAAGCAGCAGGCGGACTTTTTCGTGAGCGCCATTTCCAAGTATTCATATACTTGCCTGCCAGTCGTGGATGTGGAGGAATCGAACGGCTACAGTGCGCAGGCGGTGACGGCGGCGGTCGAAGCATTACGCACCGAAGTCAAAGCCGAAACCGGCCTTACCTGCATGATCTATGTGTCGACCGGGCAGATTGACCGCTTCTTTGACCCGCTGCCGGCCGATGCGCCGCTTTGGATTGCCGACTATTCGTCGCCTTTCGTGGACGGACCGCGTTCCATTTCGGTACAGGTGGCCGGGAGAATGTGGGCTATGTGGCAGTACACCGATCGCGCGTCTTGGCCGGGCCTTGCAAGCGGCGTGGACGCGAATAAAGCGACGGCCTCTATCTTTATCGGCAAGTCCAAAACGAACGCAGGGGAGAGTACAGGGAGTGCCAGCGCCGCGCCTGCAAACGCCTTTACCGGCGACCGGGCTGTGCGGCGTGTCCAGCAAAAGCTGAACGCCATCCAGATTCCGCGCCCGGCGCTTGACGAGGACGGATATGCTGGCCCGCTTACCCGTGAGGGCGTGCGTGTGATGGAGCAGGTGTGTGGCCTGACCGCCGATAGCGGCGTATGGGGCAGTCAGTGCCAGAGCGCCTACAACACCATCACCAGCCAGCCAACGCTTACATACGGTTCTCGCGGGGCTGCCGTGCGTTACCTGCAATACCGCCTCGGTATCCGGTTTGACGGCCAATTCGGCAGCCAGACGGAGCAGGCAGTTGAAGCATTTCAGCAGGCGCACAATCTGAACGCCGACGGGATAGTCGGGCCGGCCACATGGCCCGCGCTGATGGAGGCATAACGGATGGATACGGTTGAAACCCTTGCGGTGCGCGTGGAAAAGCTGGAAAGTCAAGTGGGTGGCATTGCAAGCAAAATGGACGACCCGCGCACAAGTCCGCTTGTCATTGCCCAGCGGTTGGACGAGCTCTTTAAAGCTCTCGGCGAGCTGAAAGAGGCCGTTTCGGCCATCAAAGAGCGCCCGTCAAAGCTATGGGACATGCTGGAATCCGCATTTATCGGCGCAATCGGGGCCGGAATTGCCGGTATCGTGATTGCTGCCGTCATAAAATAAGGAGGATATATGAACACTTCTGAAATCATCAATATTGCACTTGCGGCGCTTTCCATTATCATCGGCTTTGTGTCGCTATATTTCAAAGCGAATACAAAACTGTATGCTAAGGTGACGGGTTTAATCACGGCGGCAGAGGGCCTATATCAGGACGCCAACAGCGGCGGCCAGAAATTTGAATGGGTGATCGGCCAACTCTATGCACTGATTCCCGCGCCGGTACGCCCGTTCATTCCGAAGTCCATCCTTGCAGCTCTTGTGCAGAATATTTTTAACCAGGTGGCAGCGTATGCGACAAAGCAGCTCGACAAAGCGACCGCAAAAGTGACGGCAGACAGCGCCGCAAAATAAAGACAAGCCATTTTAAAAAACGCTCTTCTGGTATTCTCCGGAGGGACGTTTTCGTGTCATATTTCGTGTCATATGTGGCATAAAAAGAACGCGAACGCATATAAATATATGATATTTTCGATTTATGGCTTATCTATGCCAAAAACAGGCCTATACGAAAAAAAGACCAACCGAAACGGTTGATCTTTCTTTGGCGGAGAAGGAGGGATTTGAACCCTCGCGCCGGTTTCCCGACCTACACCCTTAGCAGGGGCGCCTCTTCACCACTTGAGTACTTCTCCGTGTGGTAAATGAAAGAGTTATGCCGGCATCCGGGCCGGCCGCAGGATTGTGTGCCGGCGGATGCCGTACCGCCGAGGCGGCATTTGTGGCGGAGAGAGAGGGATTCGAACCCCCGGCCCTTTCGGGTCACTGGTTTTCAAGACCAGCTCCATAAACCACTCGGACATCTCTCCCCGCAAGCAGCAAGTCATATGTTACCACAAACCAGACGCGTTTGTCAATAGTTGTCCGGCAGCCTGTCCGACGGATTTTTGCCCGCCGATTTGCAAAAAATGCATCGGCCTATTGACACAAGAGCACCGGTGTGATACGATAATTGCAATTTAAACTGCAGATGGGGAAGTAAAACCCGAATACACCATTTCAGAGAGCCGGCGGCGATGGGATGCTGGCATGGGACGAGCGGGTATAATGGGCCCCAGAGGGCGGTGCGAAAGGTTTTGACCGAGTAGTATCCGACGCTGCGCCAGCGTTATAGGCGAGGAGTGTGTTGGCACTCTGCGAAAGCGCGTGAGCAATCACGAATCAAGGTGGTACCACGGGATTTATGCCCGCCCTTGTGAATCAGGGGCGGGCTTTTTTGCACCCTTTTTTCAAAAAACGGGGTGCCGCCGCCTTTTCGCACCGTGTCGGAAAGGAGTCTTAGCATGACCGAATCCATCAGACCGTCGCTTGAAACTGTCCGGAATTTGAGCCGGAGTTACCGACGCATCCCCATCTCTATGGAAATTGCCGGTGATTTGGAAACGCCGGTGTGCCTGCTCAAAAAGCTCCGGCAGAAAAGCCATGACTGCTTTATTCTTGAGAGTATGGACGGCGGCGAAAAATGGGGCCGCTATTCCTTCGTGGGGTACGATCCGGCACTGGTGATCAACGTCCGCGACGGCTGCACCACCGTCACCAACCGGGAAGGAGATGAGCAGGTGTTTCGCAAAGACCCGCTCGCCGTGCTCCGCCGTCTGCTGCGGGGAATGAAAGCGCCGGTTTTCGACTATCTGCCGCGGTTTGCCGGCGGAGCCATCGGGTATTTTGGCTACGACATGGTGCGGTATGCCGAGCGGCTGTCCGCATGCCCGCCGGATGACGCCGGGTACCCCGACATGCGATTGCTGGTGGTCGACCGGCTGATCGCCTACGATACCGTCCGACAGACGATGACGGTGATCGTCTCCATCCCCACGGACGGCGACATAGAGGCGCATTACCGGCAGGCCCGGGAGGAAATATTCCAAATTTCCAATCGTATCCGGATGGAAAGCCTCCCCGACGACGTGCCGCCGCATCGACAGATTTCGCCGCCGGAATGGCGCACACGACCGGACGCGGCGGAATTCATGTCTATTGTGCGCAAAGCTAAGCAGTATATCCGCGACGGCGACATTTTTCAGGTGGTGCTTTCCCGCCGTCTCACGGCGGAAATGCACACGGATCTGCTGGATGTGTACCGGGCACTGCGGGTGCGCAACCCGTCACCCTATATGTATTATCTGCGTATGGGCGGTATCGAAATCGCCGGCGCTTCGCCCGAAACGCTCATTCGGCTCGAAAATGGCACGCTGGAAACAAGCCCCATCGCCGGTTCCCGGCCGCGGGGGTGCACTCCCGTGGAGGACGCGGCGCTGGAGCGGGAACTCAAAAATGACGAAAAAGAGTTGGCCGAGCACAACATGCTGGTGGATCTGGGCCGCATCAGTCGTTTTGGCAGCGTGCAGGTGGCACGGTATTCCCAGATCATGCATCTGACCACGCTGGTCACATCCCGTATTCGCCCGGAATACGACGCCTGTGACGCGCTGTGCAGCCTCCTCCCGGCGGGGACGCTGTCGGGTGTGCCCAAGGTGAGGGCCATGGGAAATCATCGACGAGCTGGAATCCGCCCGGCGGGGCGTATACGGCGGTGCTGTGGGCTACATCGGCTTTGGCGGCAGTATGGATATCTTCGGCGGCCGGGTGGCGCATGCGCCTCGGCTGATGCACGGCAAGACCAGCCGTATCCGACTGAATACCGGCTGCCCGCTTTTTGCCGGTTTGCCACCGGAAATCGAGGCCATGCGCTGTCATTCGCTGGTGGTCGAGCGCCGTACACTGCCGAGTTGTCTGCGGGTGACCGCGGAGGATGCCGAAGGGGACATCATGGCGCTGGTTCACCGGGAACCGCCGTATATGGGCTGCCGTTCCACCCCGAATCGTTTCGCACCGAGCGCGGTGCGGAAATCCTTCGAAATTTTCTCCGCCTGCCGGCCGGACGTCTCAAATCAGTGGGCGGCACATGACAGAGTTCACGTATCCACTTCGTGCCGCATTGCCGGCACCAGACAGAAAGGAAGGGGTTTCAGATGATTCAGCAGGCCATTCAGAAAGCGGTGGACGGTCGTTCCCTCACCGACGAGGAAGCCGCCCGTGCCATGGATGAGATTATGAGCGGGGAAGCTACCGGCGCCCAGATCGGCGCCTATCTGACCGCCCTGCGCATGAAGGGGGAGACGCCCGAGGAGATCGCCGCCAGCGCCCGCATCATGCGTGAAAAGGGCGAAAAAGTGCGTACGGCCGGCGACGTGCTGGAAATCGTGGGCACCGGCGGCGACCGGGCTTTCAGCTTCAACATTTCCACGGTCAGCGCCATCGTGGCCGCCGCGGCCGGCGTACTGGTCGCCAAGCACGGCAATCGGTCGGTTTCCAGCAAATGCGGCGCGGCGGATGTGTTGGAGGCGCTGGGTATCGACATTTCGCTGAGCCCCGCGCAGGTGCAGCGCGTGTTTGAACGCACCGGCATCTGCTTCATGTTCGCACAGGTTTTTCATAAATCCATGAAATATGCCGCCGGGCCCCGGCGGGAGTTGGGCGTACGCACCATTTTTAATATTCTCGGCCCGCTGGCCAACCCGGCCGGTGCCCGCCTGCAACTGTTGGGAGTCTACGACGCGGCCCTGTGCGAGCCCATGGCCCGGGTGCTGGTCAGCCTCGGTGTGCACCGCGCCATGGCCGTGCATGGGGAACCGGGGCTGGACGAAATTTCCCCCTGCGGTCGGACGGAGGTCTGCGAGGTGAATGACGGCGAGCTGCGCAGTTATACTCTTACCCCGGAAGACTTTGGCGTCCATTCCTGCCGGATGGAAGATCTGACGGGCGGGGGAGCGGTCGAGAACGCCGCAATCGCGCGGCAGATTCTGGCCGGTCAGCGGGGCCCCAAGCGCGACACCGTGGTCATCAACACCGCCGCGGCTCTTTACATAGCCGGCAAAGCGGATTCCTTACAGGTGTGCGCACGGCTGGCGGAGCAGACTATCGACTCCGGCCGGGCGGCTGCCAAGTTGGATGAGTGGATTGCCGCGACCCACTCGTGCTGACGTGCTGAAACAGCCGCAAGGGAAAGAAGGATGGCCGCCATGATACTCGATACGATACTGGAAAACCGCGCCCGTCAGGTGGCCGCTTTGCAGAAGAAATGCCCGGCCCAGATACTTGCTGCCCGGGCCGGGGCACACGCCCGCAGCCACCCCACGGCGGATTTTGCCGGGGCTCTGCGCGGAGGCGGGCTGTCGGTGATTGCGGAAATCAAACGTGCCTCACCGTCCAAGGGGCTGATCCGGCAGGACTTCGACCCCGTGGCAATCGCCAGGGAATACGAGGCGGCCGGCGCCGCCTGCCTTTCCGTGTTGACGGAAGAGACGTATTTCCGGGGCAGCGGGGACTATCTGAAGGCGGTGCGGCAGGCGGTGAAGCTGCCGCTGCTGCGTAAGGATTTTATAATCAATGTCTGGCAGGTATATGAATCCCGTCTTCTGGGCGCCGACGCCATTCTGCTGATTGCCTCCGTTCTCGATGCGAAAACGCTGGCCCGTCTGATAGAGACGGCCCGGGAGCTGGGCATGCAGTGCTTGGTGGAGGCCCATACACCCGATCAGCTGCAGAAGGCGCTGGGGGCCGGTGCCCGGATGGTTGGCGTCAACAATCGTGACCTGCGGGATTTTTCCGTGGATTTCACCCGCGCCGAGCGTTTGCGCCCGATGGTGCCGCGGGATGTGGTTTTCGTAGCCGAGAGCGGCGTATCGGATGCAGCGGATATGCGCCGCCTGCATGCGGCCGGCGCCAATGCCGTGCTGATGGGCGAAATCCTCATGCGTGCGCCTTCCCCCGGCGCACGGCTGAAAGAATTACGGGAGGCGGCCGATGAAGATTAAAATCTGCGGTCTGCGCCGTGCACAGGATATTGAGTGGGTCAACCGGCTTCGGCCGGAATACGCCGGGTTTGTGTTTGCGCCGGGCCGCCGGCAGGTCACGGTGCCGCTGGCGGCGGAGCTGGCCGCGCGTCTTGACGTATCGGTCACGGCTGTGGGGGTATTCGTCGATGCGCTGCCGCAGGCCGTCGCGGAAGCGGCCCGCGTCTGCCGGCTGGGGGCCGTGCAGCTCCATGGGGCGGAGGACGCCGGTTACATCGCGTCGCTTCGCCCGCTTCTCCCGGTCGGCTGCCGGGTATGGAAAGCTGTGCGGGTGCGTGGGGCGGCGGATCTGGCCGCGGCGTGGCGGGTGCCGTGCAATATGGTACTGCTCGACGCGTTTTCGCCGTGCGTGGCCGGCGGCAGCGGGCACAGTTTCGACTGGGGGCTGCTGGCCGGAGCACGGACCCGGCGGACCTGCTTTTTGGCCGGCGGGCTGGATGCTCAAAACGTTGCCCGGGCGGTGCGCACCGTCCGCCCGCTTGGAGTCGATGTTAGCAGCGGTGTGGAAACGGATGGCGTCAAGGACGGCGGCAAAATGGCGGCCTTTATCGCGGCCGCCCGGGCGGCTGCCGCCGGGGCCGGGCTGTAAGCTCCGCCGCACAGCGGGGAGCCCACGCGGCATTGGCCGTATTAACTGTATCAATAGGAAACAAATCGGCAAAGGAGTGGTTTTCATGGGTAAAAAAGGCCGGTATGGCATTCACGGCGGGCAGTATGTGCCGGAAACGCTGATGAACGCCCTGATCGAGCTGGAAAAGGCCTACGATTTTTACAAAAGCGACCCCGCTTTTCAAAAAGAGCTGTCGGATCTATACCGCGATTACGCAGGGCGCCCGTCGCGGCTCTATTATGCGCAAAAGATGACAGAGGATTTGGGCGGCGCGCAGATTTATCTCAAACGGGAGGATCTCAACCACACCGGTTCCCACAAAATCAACAATGTGCTCGGGCAGGTGCTCATGGCCAAAAAGATGGGCAAGCGCCGGGTCATCGCCGAGACCGGCGCGGGTCAGCACGGCGTGGCCACGGCCACTGTGGCGGCCCTGATGGGGCTCGACTGCGAGATATTCATGGGGCGGGAAGACACCGACCGCCAGGCGCTCAATGTGTTCCGCATGGAGCTGCTCGGTGCGAAGGTCCATCCGGTGGACTCGGGTACCAAGACCCTCAAGGATGCCGTCAACGAGGCGCTTCGGGAATGGACCGGCCGGGTCTCCGACACGTTTTACGTCATGGGCTCGGTCATGGGGCCGCATCCTTATCCCATGATCGTGCGGGATTTCCAGAGCATTATCGGTCGGGAAGTGCGAGCGCAGCTCAGGGAACATATCGGCCGGCTGCCGGATGTGCTGGTGGCCTGTGTGGGCGGTGGCAGCAACGCCATGGGGCTTTTCTATGATTTTATCGGGGAATCTTCGGTGCGTCTGATCGGCGTGGAGGCGGCCGGCAAAGGCGTCGACACGCCCCGCACCGCCGCCACGGTCAACCGCGGCAGTCTCGGGGTCTTTCACGGCATGAAATCTTATTTTTTGCAGGATGAGGACGGCCAGATCGCACCGGTCTATTCTATTTCGGCCGGGCTGGATTATCCCGGCATTGGGCCGGAGCACGCCTGGCTGCACGACACCGGCCGGGCGCAGTATGCTTACGCGACCGACGACGAGGCGGTGGATGCCTTCCGCTATCTTTCGCGTGTGGAGGGCATTATCCCGGCCATCGAGAGCGCCCATGCCGTGGCGTATGCGCGCAAGCTCGCGCCGACGATGCCTAAGGATAAAATTATGGTCATCAATATTTCCGGACGGGGCGACAAGGACGTGGCGGCCATCGCCCGGTATCTGGGGGTGAATATCCATGACTGACCGGATTGCACAGATGTTTGCCGCGCGCAAGGCGCAGGGAAAAAAAGCGCTGATCACGTTTATCACTTCAGGCGATCCTGATATCGGCACCACGGAAAAGCTGGTGCCCGCCATGGAAAAGGCGGGAGCCGACCTCATCGAGCTGGGCGTGCCGTTTTCTGACCCGGTGGCTGAGGGCCCGGTGATCCAGGGGGCCAATATCCGCGCCCTGTCAAAAGGGCTGCGCACCGACGACATTTTCGCCATGGTGGGCCGCCTGCGGCGGCAGACACAGATGCCGCTCGTGTTTATGATGTATATCAACTGCATTTTCAAATACGGCACGGAACGGTTTTTCCGAAACTGTGCCGCCGGGGGAGTGGACGGCGTCATCGTACCCGACCTGCCTTATGAGGAAAAGGACGAGATCGCCGGCACTGCCCGGCAATATGGTGTCAAGGCAATTTCGCTGGTGGCCCCCACCTCTCACGACCGCATCGCCCGCATTGCCGGGGACGCGGAGGGCTTTCTTTACTGCGTGTCATCGCTGGGCGTCACGGGTGTGCGCAGTCAGTTTTCCACCGATTTTGAGGATTTCTTCGCTCATATCAATGCCGCCGTCCATGTGCCCACGGCGCTGGGCTTCGGCATTTCCGGCCCGGAGCAGGTGCGCGCTCTCAAAAAATATGCCGATGGCCTGATCGTCGGCAGCGCCATCGTGCGGCGGGTGGATGCGGCCGCCACGTCTGAGGAAGCCCTGCGGTCGGCAAGCGATTTCACCGCTTCGCTGGGGGCCGCCCTCGATGAGTGAAAAGGCCCGGATCGGCCGGGAGCCGGATCATAGCGTCCTTTACGGGGCGCGGCAAACACATGAAAGCGTTTGCCACGCCCCGCTTGCCGTTTGCGGCGGTTTTATCGGCCGCGGTGGATGTCCGCTATCATGCCGGCCTTTTCGGCGGCATAGATTGTGGTATACGCCATGTCGCCTTATGTGAAGGCACGCGGGATGCGGTCAGACCGTGACATTCCGGCCGGCGGCATCCCACAGGGATGGCGGCAAGTAAATCCGGAAGGTGATATCCGATGCGCAGGCAACCGGAATCGCATACGCCACTCAGCCGGTGGAACCCGGTACGGATGTGGAAAGA
The DNA here is from genome assembly GCA_023391835.1 of Bacillota bacterium. Classification (GTDB taxonomy): domain Bacteria; phylum Bacillota; class Clostridia; order Oscillospirales; family Ethanoligenentaceae; genus JAEWAE01. Next base: position 118,444 of record JAEWAE010000036.1, on the reverse strand, counting down.
CCGACGCTCCGATCAGACAGGCTCCCGGAGCCGCTCTGCGTGGGATGTGACCACTATCGTGCTGTCGGCGCTGGTGGTGGTGCTCACGGCAGTGCTCGTGCTCAGCCTGATTCCCCGCGGCAAAGGCCCTGCTGTGGGGGCTACGGAAAGCGGCACCGCCTCCTCTGGTCATGCCGGCACCATGCTGGTGCTGCGCAGCAAGCCGCAGAAATCTCAGTCCGCGCTGACCACCGAGCAGGTGGCCAACCGTATCCGGGAATGCGTCGTGGGCATCATCCAGTACCGGCAGGGCTCTATTGGCGAGTCAGGGGAGGGCTCCGGCATCGTCATGACCGCCGACGGGGTCATCATCACCAATTACCACGTCATCGAAAATTCCTCGCGGCTGGAAGTGGTGATGGCAAGCGGTAAAAAATATGACGCGACGGTGGCGGGGCGCGACGCCCGCACCGACCTGGCTGTTATCCGCATCACAGCCAAAGGGCTTGCCTACGCCACGTTCGGCAATTCCGATCAGTGCAGGGTCGGGGAGCAGGTCATCGCCGTGGGCAACCCCAGCGGCATCCAGTTGGCCGGCTCGGTGACGCAGGGTATCATTTCCGCCCTCAACCGCAACATTGACGTGGGCAACGGACCGATGAATCTCATCCAGACCGACGCCGCCATCAACCCGGGCAACTCGGGCGGCGCGTTGGTCAATATGTATGGGCAGGTCATCGGCATCAATTCAGCCAAAATCGCCCAGCAGGGCTACGAGGGGCTGGGCTTTTCCATCCCGGTCAACACGGCGAAGCCGGTCATCGACAGCATATTGGAATATGGCTTCGTGCAGGGCCGCGTCAAGCTCGGCCTGAGCTGCAAGGTGATCGACAACGTGACCGCCCAGGCCAACAGTGTCCCAGTCGGCATTTACGTGGGCTATGTGGAACCGTCGTCCAGCGCGGCCCAGAACGGGATCAAGGAGGACGACATCATCACGGCCATGGACGGCGTACCGGTGACCGATACCGACTCGCTGATCACTCAGCGGGATAAACATAAGCCGGGCGACCAGGTGACGCTGACCGTCTATCGGCGCAGCACCGGCAAACAGCTTGATGTGCGCATCACGCTGCAGGAGGACCGCGGCACCAGCGACTCGTCGGAAAGCGGTGACTGGTAACGCTTGAAATCCGTCGGGCTACTTGGTATAATTTATAGGGCTTTGGCCAGAATATGCGAAACGATGCCCGCGCAGCCGCGGGCTCAAATCGAGGAATCAGATGTCGCAGAAAGAAATACTGGGAATTCGATATACCGATACCACCATACCCGAGGCGGCACAGGCGGTGCTTGCCATGGCGGAAGGGCACCGGGCCCGTTATGTGGTGACCCCCAACCCTGAAATTTCGGAACAGTGCGGGAAAAATCCCGCGTTGCGGGAAGCCGTCCGCCACGCCGATATGGCCGTGCCGGACGGCATCGGCGTGGTGATTGCCTCCCGGATACTGGGCGACCCGCTCAGCGGCCGGGTGGGCGGCTTCGACATGGCCGTGACCATGCTGCCGCTGATATGCAAGCGGGGCATGAGCCTGTATCTGCTGGGCGCGCAGCCCGGCGTGGCCGACGCAGCGGCGGAAAATATCCGCCGGCAATACCCCGGCATCCGTATCGCCGGCACCCATCACGGCTATTTTCAGGAAGACACCGAGGTGTTGGCGGAAGTCAACCGGGCCAGGCCCGACGTGCTTTTTGTGGCGCTGGGCTCCCCGCGGCAGGAACTCTGGATGTATCAAAACCGCCCGAATCTCGACGTGGGTGTGATGATGGGCCTCGGCGGCTCGCTGGATATTCTTTCGGGTCGGGCGCAGAGGGCGCCGCAGTTTTTTATCGACCACCATCTGGAATGGTTTTACCGCCTGATCCGGCAGCCATGGCGGTTGATTCGGATGCTTGCGCTGCCGCGCTATGTGTTGCGGGCCTGTGCGGCCCGTCTGCACGGCCCGAAAGCGGACAAGCCCGACCAGAAGGCGGACAGGCCCGGACCGAACCCATAATACCAGCGAAAGCGGGTTTTCAACATGAAAGTGACGCGACTTGCACCTATCCCGCAGTCGGGGAAGAACACGATGGCCGTGCCGTGCACTCTTTTCGCTTCCGGGGCGAACTGAATGGGAAAGATATTTTGTTTGGCCGGCAAGAGCGGCGTGGGGAAAGATACCGTATTCCGTCGGCTGATTTATGACCCGTCACTTGGCTTGCGGGGCGTGGTGCCCTATACGACCCGCCCCAAGCGCGGCGGTGAAACCGAGGGGCGGGAGTATCACTTTATCAGTGAGCAGACGTTACGCGATCTGGAAAAACAGGGAAAAGTTATCGAGCTGCGCCGCTATCACACGGTGCACGGCGTCTGGTGCTACTGCACGGTCGATGACGGCCAGATCGATTTGAAGACGGGAAACTACCTGCTGATTGCAACGCCGGAGGAAATCCACAATCTCCGCCGTGCCTTCGGCGAGGCGGTGGTACCCATATACATTGAAGTGGAAGACGGCGAGCGCCTCACGCGTGCCATGCGCCGGGAACGTCGGAGCGGCCGGCCGGATTACGCAGAAATGTGCCGCCGGTATCTGGCGGACGAAGAAGATTTCAGCCCCGACAGGCTCGCGGCGTGCGGCATCGAGCGCTCTTTTGCCAACGGGGATCTGGAACAATGTGTGCGGGAAATACGGGAAGAGATCCTGCGCCGGACGGCGCATCCCTGACCGGCACAGCGGGCCGCCGTGCCCCTGATTTTTAGGAGGCTTTTCAGCATCATGATCGATTTCCAAGAACCGACGCTTGCCGACAAACCGAAAGCGGACGCCGTGTTCCATGCGGGGGCTTACCGCGGCAACGATTACTGCTTCGGCAATATCTTTATCTGGCGGCGCCGGTTTAAACCGGCCGTCGCCTTCGCGGGCGGCAGTCTGCTGGTGCGATTCCTGCTGGGAGGCCGGCCCGCGTATCTTTATCCCGCGGGCGGGGATATTCCCACGGCTGTGCGGGCGCTGTCTGCGGACGCGGCGGAGTGCGGCAGCCGGCTCCGGTTGGCAGCGGTTTCCAAAGATATGGCACACGAGTTGGAAAAGATTTTTCCGGGCGCGTTTGAGTGGACATCCAACCGCAGCGAGGCTGATTATATTTACCGCACATCCGACCTGAGCGACCTGGCAGGACGGAAATATCATTCCAAACGCACGCACATCACCCATTTTAAAGAGATGGGCGATTGGTCCTATGAGGCCATCACGCCGCAGAACCTACCGGAATGCCGTGCCATGAACGAGGAATGGTTCCGCCAGAACGAAGAGGCCGGCGATAAGAGCCTGAAATTTGAGTACGCCGCCATTCAGGAAACATTCGACCATTACGAGGAGCTTGGCTTTTCCGGTGGGATGCTGCGCATGGGCGAACGGGTGGTGGCCTACACCATCGGGGAACCGCTTTGCCATGACACGTTTGTCGTCCATTTTGAAAAAGCCTTCGGCAACGTCGACGGGGCCTATCCGGTGATCAACAACGAGTTTGTGACCCATAGCTGCCAAAAATTCGAATATGTAAACCGCGAGGAAGATCTGGGTGACGAAGGGCTGCGCCGGGCAAAGCTTTCCTACCAGCCGGTGCTACTGCAGGATCGGGGCCTTGCGGTGCTCAGGGAGGGCGTTGCGCTGTGATTCGTTTGGCTCGGGAAACTGACCGGCCCGCTGTGGCGGCCATCTGGGCGTCCGCCTTCGGCGATCCGCCGGAATACATCAACTTTTTCATGCGTAATCGGTTTGACCCGACCGGCTGCCTGCTTTCGCTCGACGATGCCGGCCGACCGGCCGCGGCGGTGCATTTGCTGCCGGCGGAGTACGTGGATGCGACGGGCGCTTCGGCGCCGGTGCAGTATCTGTATGCGGCGGCGACCCTGCCGGAGTGCCGCCGGCAGGGCCGGATGGCCGGCCTGATCGAGCGGGCGGATGTTTTGGGGCGGGAGCGGGGATGCCGATTTACCTGCCTGCTGCCGGCATCGGAAAAGCTTTATGCCTATTATGGGGCGCATGGATTTTCCACTGCCTTTTTCGTCCGGGCGGCCTCGGCCGACCGGGCCGAACTTGCCGCCGCCGCGGGGACCGAGCCTGCCCGCCTGATCCCTGTGAGTATGCAAAGCCTCTGCCGCATGCGACGCGCCTATTTTGCCCCTGCCGTACTGTGGGAACAGGATATGCTCGCCTATGCCGTGTGCGAATGGAAGTACGGCGGCGGGGAACTGATCGCCTTCGAGGGCGGCTACAGCCTGTGCCATAAGGCCGGCGGCCGGGTGCTGGTGAAGGAACTGTGCGTGGAGCGCACCGATTGGCCCAGGGTGGCCGCGCTGCTGCTTGCGCGTTACCCGGCCGACCGGTTTGAGTTCCTTCTTCCACCGGATTCGGCACTTTTCCCCAACGCAAAAAAGATGCCTTACGGCATGCTGCGTCCGTGCGGGGACGCAAAAGAGGCGTGCGACACGTCGCACGCCTACATCAACCTTTTACTGGATTAAGTTTGCAAAATCTTTTCCGTATGTCGGCGGCCCAGCGATGTCAGCAGCAGCGTTTGCCGCATTCGGCATGGCCCTGGCAGCTGCACAGGATGAGGACCAGGATGATCAGCAGGATCCACTCGGAGTGTTTTCCAAAGTTATTCATACACATCAGCAGTAACCTCCCGGTTTTGTTGGCGGCCCTTCCAAAAGTTCGGGAAAAATCCAGCGCTGTAAGCCGGCCCGCGCTGGCGGAATCGGATGACAGGCAATTGGCACCGTCTTATGGGACGACCGCAGGGAACCTACACCATCATATGACGGCTTGTTCCGCCGGGTGATTCTTTCTTTGGCCGGTCTCGGGGAAACGAAAGGCAGGGTCTACATATGGAAAAGGACGAAAACGCGAAACGGCCGCAGTCGGACGAAGCGGGCGCCCCATCGGAGCCGACCGGGCAGGCGGGAAGCGGCGCATTGTCCGAAGGCGCACAGCCCGGCGATATGCCTCCGGAGACACCCGATGCGGCCGGGAGCGATCCATCTGCCGATGACAGCCAGCCCGACAACGGGCAGGCGCTAACCCCCGCGCAGCCGGAGCATCCGGCTCCCTCACCGCGGAGGGAGTTTCATTTTGAGCGTCCCATTGACGAGCTTTATGACCAGAAATCCGACGATTCCGCTGACGAATCCGACGATGGTGGTAACCCGGCGGCGGAGCCCCCGGCGAGAGAGCGTCGGCACGGCTGCCTCCATGCCATGGTATATGCCGTCACCATCACGGCTTTTTCGGCGCTGCTGACCATCGGTATCCTGCTGGCCGCCTGCGATATGTTCGGCATTTTCAAGGCCGATCAGAAAATTGATGTGGATATTCCCAAGGGCGCCGACTCAGCGCAGATAGCCAAGACGCTGCAAAAGGATGGGGTCATCCGGTTCGGCCCGATTTTCCGCGCCTATGTGCATTTTACCAAAGCGAAAGGGTTCCAGCCGGGTACCTATACGCTCAATTCCAACATGGGATACGAGACCATCGTGACCACCCTTCAGGATGCCTCCAACAACGCACAGCTGGTGAAGGTAACGATCCCCGAGGGGAAAACGCTGCGCCAGATCGGTCAGATCCTCGAGAGCAACAAGGTCTGCACGTCGCAGGATTTTCTGACCCAGGTGGAGGCCGGCGGATTCCGGTTTTCGTTTGATTCCCAGATTCCGAACACCTCCGGGCGCTTCTATCGCTATGAGGGGTATCTGTTCCCGGATACATACGAATTTTATCAGAATTCCTCCGGGAAAACCGCCGCGCAGAAGATGCTCGCCAATTTCAGCGGCAAATTCACAGCCGATATGGTGCAAAAAGCCTCCTCGCTTGGCTTTACGGTCGATCAGACGGTGACGCTCGCCTCTATCGTGCAGACCGAAGCGGGCAAGACCAGCGAAATGGGCAAAATCGCCTCGGTGTTTGAGAATCGCCTGAAAAACGGCGTCAAAGACAATGGCGGCAAGCACTTCCTGCAGTCGGATGCCACCATTTTTTATGTGCTGCGGGGCAATGGCACCAGCTCGACGCCTACGTCGTCGGAAACCGCCATTTCTTCCGCCTACAACACATACAAGGTGGAAGGGCTGCCGCCGGGGCCCATCTGCAACCCGGGCCTTGCCGCCATACAGGCCGTGCTCAGCCCGGAAAGTACCAATTACTATTATTTTGTGTCCGATAAAAGCGGAAACTATTACTATTCTTCCACCTATGCCGAGCATCAGAAAGCCGTCAAAAAAGCCATGAAGTCCGGCGGCGCGACGGGTACCAACGTCGTGCAGTGACGATTCGGCCGGGCGAAGGGGGCCGTCAAGTGAAAAAGCCGGAATTGCTGGCTCCGGCCGGCGATATGGAAAGTCTGCGCACCGCGCTGCTTTTTGGGGCGGATGCCGTCTACATCGGCGGCAGTCAGTATTCCATGCGCGCTGCTTGCCGGAATTTTGACGCGAAGGAAATCCGGCAGGCGGCGCGGGAAGCACATGCAAGTCATGCACGTTTGTATGTGGCGTGCAATATTCTCCCCCGCAATGGGGAACTGGACGACGTGGCGGCCTTTTTGTCGGATTGCGCCGATGCCGGCGCCGACGCATTTATCCTCAGCGACCCCGGCGTAATCGCCATGGCCCGGCGGATCGCGCCGCAGGTGGAACGGCACGTTTCCACCCAGACGGGCATCGTGAATTATGCGGCTGCCAACGCCATGTTTGAGCTGGGCGCTTCCCGCATCGTGCTCGCCAGGGAACTGAGCCTGGAGGAGATTGCCGGCATTCGCCGCCACACACCGGAAAAGTTGGAATTGGAAGCTTTCGCTCATGGTTCCATGTGCATTTCCTTTTCCGGCCGGTGTCTGCTTTCCAACTATCTCACCGGGCGGGACGCCAACCACGGCGCCTGTGCCCAGCCCTGCCGCTGGCGGTACGCTCTCACCGAGGAACGCCGACCGGGGCTGTATTTCCCCATCGAGCAGGATGCCCGCGGCACGTATATCCTCAACGCGCGGGATATGTGCATGATCGCCCATGTGCCCGAAATGGTTGCCGCCGGCGTCGGGAGCCTTAAAATCGAAGGTCGGGCCAAATCGGCCTTTTATGTGGGCGTGGTGACAAATGCCTACCGCATGGCTATCGACGCCTGCATGGCTATGCCGCCCCGGCCGTTTGATCCACGGCTTCTTGAGGAAGTATCCAAAGCGAGCCATCGGCGCTTCTGCACCGGTTTTTATTTCGGCCCGGTGCAAAACGGGCAGGACGGTTCCCACAGCTATATCCGTACCTATGACATGCTGGCGTCGGTGGGTGAGCGCCGCGGGGAACTGGCATTATGCCGGGTGCGCAATCCGTTCCCGGCGGGGGAAGAGGCCGAGTGGCTGCACCCCGGCTCCCTGGGCGAGGCTGTGCATATCCGCGCCATCTATGATATGGACGGCATGCGACTGCCTGCTGCCGCTCACCCCGATATGCGGGTGCTCGTGCGGGCGGAGCCGCCTATCGGCCCCGGGCTGCTGCGCCGGCCGAGCGCCGCCGACGCCGTCAAAGGGGAATAATTGCGCGGGCTCTTGACGGGGCCCGGCCAGGCCGTCTATAATAAGGGCAGCGAATTACCAAAAATAACCGTCCCACGGGGCGGCATTACAGAAAGGCGTGACGCGCATTGACCGACTGGACTTTTGTCATGCTCAAGCCGGATGCTCTGGATCGGCACCTTGTGTTCCAGGTCATGTCCTATTTTGACGGCAAGGGGATTGCAATCCGCTGCTTTGACCTGCAGACCGCCACAGCGGAAAAGATGGAGCAGCACTATGCCGAGAACATCCGGAATTACGGGCCGGATTTTCGTCGGAAAACGCTGGCCATGTTTGAGAACCGCCAGGTGATTCCGGTGATCCTCACGGGCTCGCCCGGGGTCGTGGCTCTCGTGCGGCAAATCGTGGGTTCCACCCAACCGGCCAAAGCAGCCCCCGGCACCATCCGCGGGGATCTGGGCCTGAGCGACAGCTACGAACGTTCGGCGGCGGAGAACCGTCTGGTGCGCAACCTTATCCATGCCTCCGACTCACCCGAGGCCGCCGAGCGGGAAGCCCGCATCTGGCTGCCGGAATTCATCCCTGCGTAAGACCTCCGGCGGAAAGGATGAAAAATTGGATACTCTCTATATCGTGGTGCCCTGCTATAACGAAGAAGCCGTACTGCCGGAAACTTCCGCCCGGCTCAAGGATAAGCTGACACGGATGCACACCGCCGGGCTTATTTCCGACGAAAGCCGCGTGCTCTTTGTGGATGACGGTTCCAGCGACGGCACATGGGAGCTTATCCGGCAGTTCCACGAGGCCGATCCGCATTTCTGCGGGGTGAAGCTTTCCCGCAACCGGGGGCACCAGAATGCGCTGCTGGCTGGGCTTATGACGGCCAAAGACTGCGCCGACGCGGTTGTTTCCATGGATGCCGATCTACAGGACGATATCGAAGTGCTCGACGAGTTTATCCGGCACTTTGACGCGGGATGCGATATCGTATACGGCGTGCGCAGCGCACGTAAAACCGATACGGTTTTCAAGCGCAACACGGCGGCGCTGTTTTATAAGCTCATGCGCGGCATGGGCGTCGATTTGGTCGGCAATCATGCCGACTACCGGCTGATGAGTCGCCGCGCGCTAAATGAACTGGCCAATTTTCGCGAAACCAACCTGTTTCTGCGCGGCATTGTGCCGCTCATCGGTTTCAAAACCGCCACCGTGCCCTATGAACGGCATGAGAGATTTGCCGGGCAATCCAAATATCCGCTTAAAAAGATGCTGTCGTTTGCGGCGGAGGGCATTACGTCCTTCAGCATCAAGCCCATCCAGTTCATCACCATGATTGGTTTCACCATCTTTTTGGTCAGCATCGTGATGCTCATCTATTTCTTCATCGTGTACCTGGAAAACAAGACCGTCCACGGCTGGACGACCATCGTACTTTCCATGTGGGCAATCGGTGGGCTGCAGCTGCTGGCCGTCGGCGTAATTGGCGAATATATCGGCAAAATTTATCTGGAAACAAAGGCGCGTCCCAAATACATCATTGAGAAACTTCTGAAATAGCGGCGTATCCGCATGAAGGGGCCTGCTGCAAAGCGCATCTATGTGCGTTTTGCGGCAGGCCCCTTTTGGCACTCCAGAGACCGACCGTAGTGTCACACTACGGTCACTTCAAAATTTTCCGCAGCAGCTTGATGTGGTCGCCAAACGGGGGGAACACCGGCTGCACGCTGAATCGGGTCGTTTTAGTCAGCACGCTTTTGGCATGGGAAAAGGTCTCGAACCCGAACCGGCCGTGATAGGCGCCCATGCCGGATTCCCCGACGCCGCCGAAGGGCAGATAAGGCGTAGCGAGATGGTTGATTGTGTCGTTGATGCACGCGCCGCCCGATGTGGTGTCGCGGAGCACCTGTCGGCAGGTTTTGTGATTTTCGGTAAAGAGATAGAGAGCCAACGGTTTGGGGCGCCGGCGGATAAATTCCAGCGCTTCCTCCAGCTCGTCATAATAGAGGATGGGCAGAATCGGCCCAAAAAGCTCCCCCTGCATGCAGGCGTCCGACGGGCGGACATCGTCCAGCAGAGTGGGGGCGATGTAGCGTGCCTCCGGCTCGCAGCGGCCGCCCGCCACGATGCGGGCCGTATCCTGCCGAAGGATTTCCGTAAGCCGCTGTGCGGCCCGTGTCGTCACGATGCGTCCATAGTCGGGGCTCTGCATCGGGTCCTCACCGTAAAAATCCACGATCGTCTTTTTCAGCTCTTCCACCAGCGTGGGGCGTAGGGAACGGTGTACCAACAGATAGTCGGGCGCGACGCAGGTCTGACCGGCGTTGAGAAATTTTCCCCAGGCAATGCGGCGGCAGGCGACGGCGAGCTTGGCATCCCGCTCCACAATGCAGGGACTTTTGCCGCCCAGTTCCAGTGTCACTGGCGTGAGATGGTGGGCGGCGGCTTCCATGACCACTCGGCCGGTGGCGGCGCTGCCTGTGAAAAAGATATAGTCAAAGGGCTGGCCGAGCAAGCCGGCAATCACGTCGCGGCCTCCCTCAATCACACTGACATGGCCTTCGTCAAATGTTTCGGCCACGATTGTGCGGATGACGGCCGATACCTGTGGTGTGCTGCTGGAAGGCTTGAGCACGGCGCAGTTACCGGCCGCTATCGCACCGATCAGCGGCTCGATGACGAGCTGAAAGGGATAATTGAACGGCCCGATGATCAGCACCGTGCCGTATGGTTCCCAAATGATATGGCTGGACCCGCCGAATTGCACCAGGGGCGTGCGCACCCGGCGGGTCTTGGCCCACAGCGGCAGATGCGCCAGCACATGCCCGATGCTGTCGAGCACGATGCCGATTTCCGTGGCGTAGGATTCGAATTCCGACTTGTGCAGATCATGAAACATCGCCTGCAGGATATCCGCTTCGTGGGTCCGGATAGTTTCCCGCAGGCGGATGAGCGTGTCGAGGCGGAAACGGATATTCTGCGTTTTCTCCGTCTCAAAAAATTCCCGATGCCGGGCCAGCACGGCTTCAAAATTTTCCGTTACGTTCTGCATAATGATCCTTTCGGTATCCATAAGGTCAAAATCCGCCGGTCGGCGCGCCGACCGTAAAATTCCGCCGTTTCTATTATAGCACGATCGGCTGCCGGTGGACGAAGGAAGCAACAGTTTTCCGTTCATGCGGCATAAGCGCCCGAACCGGTTGCATACACTATAATTGGCCGCATCCGAGTTTTGTAAAAATGAGGCAGACCGGAAAGGGGCGAAGCCGTTATGAAAGTGCTGGTGCTCACGAAAAGATCCATCGCCTACGGCGCCACCGTGGCCGTGCTGGCCATCGCACTGGTAGTAGCCGTTATCCGGCTGCTGCCGTTATGACACAGCAAGTTTCCGGCGGGCCTGCACCGCAGCGCCCGGGAAAGGCAGGGGTAGTGGGATGAAAGTATTTATGGTGACGAAAAAATCACTGATTTTCGGCGCGCTGGTCGTGGGGCTTTGCGCAGCGCTGATCGTGTCGGTGACGACACTGGTACCGAAAGTGGTGGCCGCGTCGGCTTCCACTAAAAAAGTACCCATTTACAGCGTCGATCGTTCGGATAAAAAAATCAGCATTTCGTTCGATGCAGCGTGGGGCAACGAGGACACGCAACAGCTCATCAATATCCTGAATCAGTATAAAGTGCACGCCACCTTTTTTGTGGTGGGGCAGTGGGTCGATAAATATCCGGAGTCCGTTAAGGCGCTGGTCGACGCGGGCAACGAAGTGATGAATCATTCGGATACCCACCCGCATATGACCAGTCTTTCCCAGGAAAAAATGCTTGCGCAGATCACCGCGTGCGACGAAAAGGTGCAGAAAATCACGGGCGTCAAGCCGATACTTTTCCGCCCACCTTATGGCGATTACAACAATGCGCTGGTTGAGACTCTTGAGTCCTCCGGTCACTATCCGATACAATGGTCGGTCGACAGCTTGGATTGGAAGGGCATTCCCGCCGCCCAGATTCAGAAAAATGTGCTGCCTAAGGTGCAGAGCGGTTCCATTGTGTTGTTCCATAACGCTGCAAAACACACGCCGGAGGCGCTGCCGGCCATCCTCAGCAGTCTGCAACAGCAGGGCTACCAGATCGTACCGATCTCCCAGCTGATCTACACGGGTGATTATACCATCGACCGCGCCGGCACCCAGCATGTGCTGGATACCGCTTCCTCGGCCCAGTCGACGGCATCCGCCACCGCGTCCTCATCCGCCAGGCCTTCGGGAAGCTCCTCTAAGACTGCGTCCGCCGCCTCCAAACCTGCGGCAAACTCAAAATCCACCGCCTCCTCTCAGTCGGCGGGCAAGACTGCGTCCGCAGCTTCCTCCCATGCGACTTCCTCCGCCAAATGAATTGAAAAAATAAAATGAAACGTGGATTCATAAATGGCCGGAATCGAAAAAGAATAGGAAGAGATTACAGAAATGCCATGAAAGACAGGAAAAAGCCGGGCAGGCTGCCGATTCCCGCCGGTCATGGATGCGGAGGAGTCGAAATGAATACGGTCATACTTTGCGGTGAAGAAAAAGACGGCGCCGTGACCAACACGCTGTTTGCTTTTTTTCGCAGCGTCGGAGCCGGATTTTTATACCTGGCTTCCCATTCGCTTTCGTTTACGCCCGGGAACCGTGACACCGCCGACTATTTGGTAGTGGATAATGAAACGATCGCCGATTACCGCCTGTCATCGGGTATCGTGGTCTTCCGGTCGGATATGGCCGGATCGGCACCGGAAATGCGGTTTCCTCCGCAATTCGTGGCTGTGCTGGAGCCGCGCAACATCGCCGCGGCCAATCTGCTCAAGGCACAGGGCATCCGCACTGTGACCTGCGGATTATCTCAACGGGATACGGTCACTTTTTCGAGCCTGACGGAAACCAGCGCCGTCGTCAGCCTACAGCGGGAAATCCAGTCCATCGACGGGGAAGACATCCTGCCGCGGGAGGTGCCGCTTGCCTTTTCCCGCCCTAAGCCGGATTACCCGATGCTGGCGGCGATGTCGGTGCTGCTGCTTTCCGGCGCGCAGCTGCCGGAAAACGGACTTTCCTTGGGCTGAAGAGCCCATTTTCGGCTTGCTTCCAATAAGTGTGTGTGATGCTAATAATTGCATGTCATATTATATCCGCTCCCGATAAAAATAGTAAAGCAAACGCACAAACAAAAAGCTTTTTAAGGAGAGATATATATGGCTAGCTACGACAGCAGCAACAACACCCTGGTTCCGCAGGCGCGCGAGGCGCTCAACCGCTTTAAGATGGAAGCCGCCAGTGAAGTCGGCGTCAATCTGAAGCAGGGCTACAACGGTGACCTGACTTCTCGGCAGGCCGGCTCGATCGGTGGCCAGATGGTCAAAAAGATGATTTCCCAGGTGGAAAACAGCATGGCCTCCGGCTCGATCAACGGCATGAAATAAGCAAATTCCCTGCAAGAGAAGCCTCCAGAAGGGGGCTTCTCTTTTTTATAACATAAGTTTCCCTGCCGGGACTCAAGTCGGCTGCGTAATATTTTCCATAGTCCCAACCATACTATTTTTCGAATCGTCTTTTTTCGGGGTCAATGGAAACAAAGGCGGAAAGGGTGACGGCATGACCATTCTGATCCCCGCGTTTGAACCGGATGACCGTCTGCCGGCACTGATTGCCGGCTTGCAAAGTCGCTGCGCCGATCCCATTATCGTGGTGGACGACGGCAGCGGGCCTAGCTACGCCGGTATTTTCCGGCGAGTGGAGGCCATGGGTGTAACGATGCTCACCCACCCCTCCAACCGGGGTAAGGGATGCGCACTAAAAACGGGGTTTGCCCATATTTTGCAAAAGACCCGGGAAAAAACGGGCGTCGTCACGGCGGATGCGGATGGTCAGCATCTGCCGGAGGATATTTTGCGGGTTGCGAGCGCGGTCGCACAGTCCCCCGGGGAAATCGTGCTGGGCGTACGAAAATTTGTGGGGCCGGTGCCTCTGCGCAGCCGTGTCGGAAACGCGGTGATCCGGGGAATTTTCACTATGTCGAGCGGCAAATACATCCGGGATACCCAGACAGGGCTCCGCGGCTTCCCTCTGCGCATGCTGCCGTGGCTCACGGGCTTGTCAGGTGAACGGTTTGAATACGAAATGAATATGCTGCTGCAGGCGCAGTCCGCCGGTTACGGCCTGCGGCAGATCGACATCCGCACCGTGTATACCGACGGAAACCGCTCCTCTCACTTCCGCACTGTCCGGGATTCCCTGCGCGTCGGGCTGCCGTTTATTCGTTTCAGTCTTTCGGGCATTCTGGCCGCCGTGATCGACTACTTTCTGCTGTTTTTCTTTCAGTGGATGATCCACAATTTGTTTCTGTCGGTCGTCGGTGCCCGACTGGTGAGCTCCGCCGTGAATTACACGCTCAACCGTTCGTTGGTCTTTCACTATGTGAAGGGTGGCCGGCGCCATTGGGAGATATTGAGCTATTATCTGCTGGCAGGCAGCCTGCTGATGCTCAATTATCTGATCCTGCGTTTTCTTTCCGAGGGGCTGAAGCTTGATCTGCTCCTAAGTAAGATACTCACCGAGGCGATCCTGTTTGTGTTCAGCTTTGTGGCTCAGCACCTGTTCGTATTCCGAGGCCGTGTGCCGGTCGAGGGCAATTCCTGATGGAAACGCGCAAAGCGGCATATTTCGGAAAAATTTTTCCGAAATATGCCGCTATAATTGCTGCCTTGCCGGGGCGTATTCAGTGGTATTGCCGCTGGATCAGATCGAGGATGTGCTGGGCATGCTGTCGCTCGTCATCGGAAGTTTCATTGGCCAGCCGGCGCAGGCAGCGGTCGTTGGTTTCGCGGGCAAACCGGCGGTATTTGATGGCGTCCTGAGATTCCGCCAGATACCGCTCGCGCAGCGCCTGGGAGTACGAAGCGACGGGAGCGGCCTCGACGGTGCCTCTCTCGGGAAAGTAGTGCTTGCCGGTGATGAGAAAATAGGCGGCGGCCCAACGGCGGGCATGACGCATTTCATCCCGGGCGATGCTGCGCAGAATCGTCCGCGCCTGGGAATCCGGAGCCCGGCGGCTCAGCGCCATGTAGGTCAGATGATCGCGGTACTCATCGTTTATGTATTCCATCAGACGTTCGGCATATATCCGAGCGTCCCGGCCGAAACAGTTCGGTCCCATCAGGTAGCCCTGCTCCATAAAGTTTTGCATGTCGGCATCAGTTGTATCCGCCGCATCGGCTGGCATGGCGCTCCGGGCAACGGATGTGTTTCCGGTCGCCTGTGTCGTGGTCGGCGCGGCTGCAAACGTGGGGGCCGCCGATTGGGATGCGCTGTTTGCAATCATCCGTTCCATGGGGAACATGCCTTCCATAGGCAGCATGCCGGCAGCCGGGTTGGCAACCGGTGTGTTCATACCGGTCATTCCGTTGGAAGGCATACCGGACATGCCGGTCATTCCGTTGGAAGGCATACCGGACATGCTGGCCATTCCGTTGGAAGGCATACCGGACATACCGGTCATTCCGTTGGAAGGCATACCGGACATGCCGGTCATTCCATTGGAAGGCATACCGGACATGCCGGCCATTCCGTTGGAAGGCATACCGGACATGCCGGTCATTCCATTGGAAGGCATACCGGACATGCCGGCCATTCCGTGGGAGGGCATACCGGACATGCCGGTCATTCCGTTGGAAGGCATACCGGACATACCGGTCATTCCGTTGGAGGGCATACCCGCCATGCCGGTCATGCCAGGGGCCTGCATACGTGTGTGAGTCTGTTCCGTGGGGATGCCCAGCTGCCCCATCATGGAGGCAGGGCTGACACCCGCCGCAGGCATGGAAACGTTCTGACCGGCGGATTGCTGAGCCGGCGGTGTGGTCGGCACTGCAGAGTTGCCCATGGATGCCGGGGCCATGGGTCTGGCGGCTCCGGTGCCCATCGAAGCACCCGTCAGCCGCTGCAGGCGGGCCAGCTCGTCTGCATCCATGCCCGGATAGCCCGCCCGATTATTATGAATATCCATTCCATCTTCACCCTTTCCACAGTTCGTGCAATACCAGAATATGAAAGGGATGGGTGGGATGTTCGAAATGTGGCCGTTCAGAACAGGATCATGCGGATTCTGGGTTCCAGAAGGTGAAATTTCTGCAGCGTGGCGGCGATCTTCCGCCCGCCGGGCAGCAAGACCAGATCGCTGCGCGAGACGGTGTTATTAAGGAATAGCGTAGCCAGCAGCGCCAGGATACCAGCGAGCAGGCCCAGCCCTGTGCCGCCGATCCATCCGCAGACAGGCATCGCCAGCTGGTAGACGAGGACGGACGCCAGCGCCATGCACACGGCGGGTAAGATTGGCTTGAAAAACAGACGACGGTAACTGACATGCATCTGGGGCATGCGGTGGATTTTCCAAAGATTCAGTACGGATGTGATCGTGTAGCACAGGAGGATTCCAAACGGAGCGCCGTAGATTCCCAGACGACTGCCGACCAGAAACCAGTTGGAGACAAGGCATGCGATGCCGCCCGCGATCATCGTACCGGTGGGGAAGACCATGTGGTCGGTAGCAAGCAATATGCAGGAGGATATCATGCTTAGCGAGATGGCCACGGCCGATGGGGCCAGCAGCAGCAAAAGCGAAGCGGCCTGCGCGGCGGCTGCCGGCTGATTGAAATACAGCAGCCGCACGACCGGCGAAGAGAGGGAAATAAAAAAGGCACAGGAGGCGGCCGCCACAATCATGGTGATGCGCAGGGAAGCCTGCACGGTTTTTTCCACATGAGCAAAGCTGCCTTTGGCCCATTCAAACGAAAAAATGGGAAAGACTGCTGTCTGCAAAGCGGACACAATAGTGACAGGGAGGGAAAACACGGCAAACGCCATGTTATATGTGCCGTAAAGGGTGTTGGCCTGGGGCTCGTTAAAGCCGATATCCTGCAGCCGGTGCATGACCACGACGTTGTCGAGCATATTGATCACACTGATCACAATGGTACCGACACCGATTGGGATGGAATTTCGAAACATCGTCCCGACGATATCCCGGTTGGTAAACCGGCAGACACCGGGGCGGGGCCGTCTGCGCCGCCGGTGATGATGTATCAGTGCCAGACCGAAGGTGGCGGAAAATTCGCCCACCGTGATGCCCACGAGCGCACCGGCCGCCACCACGGGCATGTCGTAGCCTCTGGCTTTCAGGTACCATGACAGCGACAGACCCACGATCAGGCGGCAGACCGCTTCGATGATTTGGGAAACCGTGGTCGGAATCATATCATTGGTGCCCTGGTAATATCCCCGGTAGGCGCACATGACCGACACGAACAGGATGGCGGGCGACAGTACCATGATGGAAAGGCAGGAACGCGTGTTGCCGATGAGTTGGGAAAACATCCGTGCTCCCAGAAACATGATGGCGGAAAACACGCCGCCGATGAGCAGAAAAGTCCGGCGCGCCACACGGAAGATCTGGATGGCGCCGCCCGTGTCACCGTGGGCCGCGCGCCCGGCCACCATTTTGGAAATGGCCAGCGGAAATCCAGCCGTCGCCAGCACCAGAAAAATGTCGTAAACGATAAAGGAGGCATTATAAAGCCCCATGCCGTCGGCTCCGACGATATTGGCGAGAGGCAGCTTAAAAAGCGCCCCAATGATCTTGACGATGAGATTGCCGATAATCAGCACGAGGGTGCCCTTTACCGCATTACGGCCCGCTTTCTTCGACGCTGCTGTCATACCCCTAACCGCCTTATGCCGTTCTTGCGCAGATGCTTCCTTACAGTTGTATTCGGCAGCCGGCGCCGGCATGCGTACCCATACGCAAATCCCTGTGCAAAACGCTGCGATGGTCGTTTCGCAGAACCCAGGGAGATGGCATCGGGGTATAAAATTAGCCGCTCGGCGGTTTGAACGGCCGAACGGCTAAAAATGGAAAATAAATATGGTAAAACATGCTGTAAAGCAAAATGCCTTTACTGTATTTCGGGCTTGACGTGAAACTTGTTTTCCAGCACGTCGGCCACCAAGTGGTAGTCCGCCTGGGTCACAAGGAGGGAAATGTCGACCTCCGACGTGGTGATGATGCGGATGTCGATATTCAGCCCGGAAATCACGTCGAAAACGTGGGCGGCCACGCCCGGTAACGAACGCATGATTTCGCCGGAAAGTGAGATCTTGTAGTTGCCCCCGCTGATGACCGGCTTGAGCTCAGGGGTTTCCACCCGCAGCATTTTGAAGATATCAAATACGTCGCCCAGCGCGGAACCGGGAACGGTAAAGGAAAGGCTGATCTTGCCCCCCAGCGGCGCAGTCTGGGAAATCATATCGACATTGATGCCCTTGCCGGCAATTTCGCGGAATACGCGCGTGATAAACGCCATCTGGGAAGGCGAATTTTGCAGGGTGATCAGCGCCACATCTTCCGTGACCGTAATTTTGGTGATGGCTTCCATACTGTCAACCTCCCGTGGTTCGAATCAGGTCCTGCATCGAATAGAGTCCCGGCTGCCGGCCGCGGAGGAACCGGGCGGCGCGGACGGCGCCGCCCGCAAATACATCCCGGGAAGCGGCCGAATGGTGCAGTGTAATGACCTCATCGGGGCCGGCAAAAATCACTTCGTGCTCCCCAGTGATGGTGCCCGCACGCACCGAATGGATGCCAATCTCATTTTTGCCGCGCTTTTTGCGCTGCGTATGCCGGTCGTAGACATACTCCGGCTTTTCCGGCATGGCAGCGGCGGCGGCGTCCGCCAGCATCAGTGCTGTGCCGCTGGGCGCGTCGACTTTCTGGTTGTGGTGCATTTCGACGATTTCCACGTCGAAGCTGTCGGAAAGCACGGCCGCCGCCTTCTGCACCAGTTCGCTGAGCAGGCTGATGCCGATGGACATGTTGGCCGACCGGAAAATCGGCACATCCTGTGCCGCCTGCGCGATCAGCCGGTCGTCGGCTTCCGAAAGACCGGTGGTGGCGATGACGGCCGGTATCCGGCGCTGACGCACCAGCTCAAGCAGAGCGGGGAGATAGGCGGGATTTGAAAAATCAATGAGTGCGTCGGCCGTGCCGGGGAAATCCAACGGCCGCGCATAGACCGGATATTCTGCCGGGTTGCCGTTTATATCGAAGCCTGCGATGATATCACAATCTGGTTGTTCCTGCACGATATGGGTGACGACCCGCCCCATTTTGCCGTTACAGCCGCTGAGTAAAAAATGATACATGTGTATTCGACGTCCCTTCCCGGGCTCTGCCCGGCAGATTCTCGCGTGCGGGCTTACGCTTTCAGCAGCTCGTGCTTGGTTAGCAGCCTGCGGAGTTTTTCCAGATCGGGAGCGCTCATCGGGGCCAGAGGCATCCGGCATTCGCCCACGTCATACCCCATCAGATTCAGGGCCGCCTTCACCGGGATGGGATTGACTTCGCAGAAAAGCCCGTCGATCAGGTCGAGCAGCTCCAACTGCAGCCGGCAGGCGGTCTTCACATCGCCCGCCATATAGCTTGCGCAGATTTCGTGGGTTTGCGCCGGCATGATGTTGGAAAGCACCGAGATCACACCCTTGCCGCCCAACGACAGGATGGGCACGATCTGGTCGTCGTTGCCGGAATAAATTGCCAGGTCGTCCCCGCAAAGCGCGGCCGTACGGGCCGTGTCGACGATATTGCCGCCGGCCTCCTTGGCTGCGACAATGTGCGGATGGCGGGAAAGCTCGCGGAAGGTTTCCGGTCGGATGGAAAGCCCCGTGCGGCTGGGCACATTATAGAGGATGATGGGCAGTTCCACATGGTCGGCAATATAATTGAAATGGCGGATCAGACCCGTCTGGGTCGTCTTATTGTAATAGGGTGTCACCAGCAGCAGCCCGTCGACGCCCGCCCGCTGGGCCTCCAGCGAAAGGCTGACCGCATAGGCCGTGTCGTTGCTGCCCGTACCGGCAATGACCGGGACGCGCCCCGCCACCTTGTTGACCGTGTACCGGATGGCGGCGGTATGCTCCTCGTGGGAAAGGGTGGAGGACTCACCCGTGGTGCCGCAGATGACGATGGCGTCGGTGTGCCGGGCAATCTGAAATTCCAGAAGTTCGCCCAGCTTTTCCAGATTGACGGTGCCGTCGGGGTGCATCGGCGTCACGATGGCGACGCCCGCGCCGGTGAAAATCGTCTGTTTCATGTGACATAAACCCCCTGTTCTGTTTTGACCGGTGGTTCCCGTACGCGGCCGGCGGCCGTGCGGTAATATGTGATCGGGGAAGGGAGCCGCCGGTTTTTAATCCATATATCCCTCGGCGCAGAGAAGCTCGGCCATTAGGATTCCGCCGCCTGCTGCGCCGCGGATGGTGTTGTGAGAAAGGCTCACGAATTTGATGTCATACTGGGTGTCAGGCCGCAGCCGGCCGACCGAAACCGCCATACCGCCTTCCAGATTGCGGTCGAGCCGGGTCTGGGGACGGTCGTCTTCCGTAAAGTAATGGATGAACTGCTTGGGCGCGCTGGGCAGGTTGAGCTCCTGCGCTCTCCCCTTAAAGGACGCCCATTTTCCCAGTATTTCATCCATGGAAGGCGTATGGGCGAAAGAAGCAAAGACCGCGGCCATATGACCATCCGACACCGGCACGCGCAGGCACTGGGTGGTGATGGAGGGAGACACCGCGGGTACGATGGCGCCGTCTCTCAGTGTGCCCCATATTTTGAGCGGCTCGATTTCGGATTTTTCTTCCTCGCCGCCTATGTAGGGGACGACGTTGTCGAGAATTTCCGGCCAGCGCTCGAAGGTTTTACCTGCGCCGGAAATGGCCTGATAAGTGCAGGCAAGTACTTTGGTCGGCTCATATTCGAGCAGAGCGCTCAGGGCGGGCACATAGCTCTGAAGCGAGCAGTTGGATTTGACGGCGATAAAGCCGCGCCGCGTGCCGAGTCGTTTGCGCTGGGCGGGGATGACCGCCGCATGGGCTGCGTTGATCTCGGGGATGATCATGGGTACATCCGGCAGCAGCCGGTTGGCGCTGTTGTTGGAAATGACCGGGCACTCGAGCTTCGCGTATTTTTCTTCGAGCGCACGCACGGCGTCCTTTTTGAGCGCCACGGCGCAAAAGACAAAATCCACCGCAGAGGCGATCCGTTCCGCGTCGGCATCGGCGTCGCGCACCGTCATACCCCTGAGTTTTTCCGGGATAGAGGCCTGCATGGCCCATCGACCGTTCACGGCCTCCTCATAGGCTTTGCCGCTGGAACGGGCGCTGGCCGCCAACTCCGTGACTTCAAACCAGGGGTGATTTTCCAGCAGCGTCACAAAGCGCTGGCCCACCATTCCGGTGGCTCCGATGACACCAACTTTGTACTTTCTCATAACCTGACTCATGCCTTTCCCGGCCTTATGCCGAGAGGCATAAGCCTGTAAACTTGGAATGCCGCTGTTGGCGGATGACCGAGCAGAGAAGCGCCGCCGCTGCCCATACCCCGTGCCGTGTATGCGTCTAAACGGCCCCAGGTATGAAAAAAACCGGTTGAAAACCGGTCATACATGCAATATAATAGAAGCATTGGCGCCTTGCGCGTGCGAATAGCTCTCCATCATAATGCATGATGACAATCTTCCTTTTATTCAAAGGAAGACCAGGCGGAAAGACGGCCGACGTCATTCCCCTTCGGCGATTTTGCCTTTCCGCCGCCCTCACCGGCTCCGGCGAGCCATCGGTACGGCGTACTGATCAAAAACGCTCCTCTATCCCAGTATATTCACTTGAGGCTATATTACCATGGTTGTGCCCGCATGTCAAACATTCTTTTTGTCATAAGCGCCGGCCACGGCGAAATGGTCAATTTTTCGCAAAGGATATGAATGACCTTGAAAAAATCGGACTTTAATTACGAGCTGCCAAAAGAGCTCATTGCGCAGGAGCCGCTCAAGGAGCGGGACATGTCCCGCCTTATGACGCTGGATCGCCGTACCGGTGAGGTGGGGCATAGACATTTCCGCGAGCTGGTGGATCTGCTAAACCCCGGCGACTGTTTGATCCTCAACGACTCGCGGGTGCTGCCGGCGCGCCTTTACGGCAACCGAGTGGGCACCGGCGGGCGCATGGAATTCGTGCTGCTCACCGAGAAGCGCACCGGTGTATGGGAGGTGCTTGTCCATCCCGGCCGCATGGCAAAGCCCGGCACCCACTTCGTGTTTGGCAACGGTCTGCTGGAGGCCGAAGTGTTGGAAATTGTCGAGGGTGGAAACCGACTCGTGCAGTTTACCTATGAGGGCAATTTCTTTGCATTGATGGAAAAGATCGGCGAGATGCCGCTGCCTCACTATATCACCCACAAGCTCAAGGATAAGGAACGCTATCAGACCGTTTATGCCAAAAATCCGGGCTCGGCGGCGGCACCCACGGCGGGGCTCCACTTTACGCCCGAGCTGCTTGAGAAAATCAAAGCCAAAGGCGTGAATATCGGGTATGTGACGCTCCACGTAGGGCTGGGCACCTTCCGACCCGTGAAAGTGGAACGCGTCGAGGACCATGTGATGCACACCGAGCATTACGAGCTCTCCGCCTCCACGGCGGAACTGATCCGCAATACCAAGGCAAACGGCGGCCGCGTCGTCGCCGTGGGCACCACCAGTTGCCGTACCCTTGAGACCGTCGCTCATATGGAGGGCGGCATCCAGCCGGCCGAGGGTTGGACAGGCATCTTCATCTATCCCGGTTTTGAATTCAAGGCCATCGACGCGCTTATCACCAACTTCCATCTGCCCGAAAGCACATTGATCATGCTGGTTTCCGCCTTCGCCGGCCGGGAACATATTCTGGCTGCTTATGAAGAAGCCATTCGGGAGAAATATCGCTTTTACAGCTTCGGCGACGCGATGTTTATCCATTGAACGGGGGAAACCGGATGTTTGAATGCCTTCAGACCGAAGGGCGGGCACGGCGCGGCCGGCTGACGACCGTCCACGGCACCGTGGAGACCCCCGCGTTCATGAATGTCGCCACCTGCGGCGCCATCAAGGGCGGCCTGTCGGCCCATGATCTGGAACTGATCGGCTGTCAGATCGCGCTGAGCAACACGTATCACCTGCATGTGCGCCCGGGTGACGACCTGGTGTACGACATGGGGGGGCTGCGT
Organism: Bacillota bacterium; assembly: GCA_023391835.1. Classification (GTDB taxonomy): domain Bacteria; phylum Bacillota; class Clostridia; order Oscillospirales; family Ethanoligenentaceae; genus JAEWAE01. The sequence goes on along the minus strand of JAEWAE010000036.1, from coordinate 95,749 downwards.
GAATTCATGGACTGGCACCGACCGCTGCTCACCGACAGCGGCGGGTTTCAGGTCTTTTCACTTGCGAAGCTGCGCAATATCTCCGAAAAGGGCGTGGAGTTCGCTTCCCATGTGGATGGCCGGCGCATTTTCATGGGCCCGGAAGAGAGCATGCGCATCCAGTCGCATCTTGGCTCCACCATTGCCATGGCCTTCGACGAGTGCGTCGCCAATCCCGCCGAGCGGGAGTATGCGGGGCCTTCCAGCGAGAGGACGATCCGGTGGCTCCACCGCTGCCGCGACGAGCTGCAGCGGCTCAACGAAGCGCCCGACACGGTCAACCCGCAGCAGATGCTTTTCGGCATCAATCAGGGCGCCACGTTTGAGGATATCCGCATAGCCAACATGCAGGCTATCGCCGAACTGGGGCTGGACGGTTACGCCATCGGTGGGCTGGCGGTGGGGGAGCCGACGGAAGTGATGTATCACATCATCGACTGTGTCGAGCCCTATATGCCCGCCGACCGGCCGCGATATCTGATGGGGGTGGGTACTCCGCGGAATATCCTCGAGGCGGTCGCCCGCGGGGTGGATATGTTTGACTGCGTCATGCCCAGCCGCAACGCCCGCCACGGCCATATTTTCACCCGGCAGGGGCGGCGCAACCTTTTCAATTCAAAATACGCGCGTGACCCGGCCCCGCTGGATGAAGCCTGCGGCTGTCCGGTCTGCCGCAGCTATTCCCGGGCCTATATCCATCATCTTTTTAAGGCGGGTGAGATACTGGCTATGCGGCTTTGCGTCATCCATAACCTCTATTTTTACAACCATCTGATGGCGGAAATCCGCGCCGCGCTGGAAGAACACCGCTTTGCCGCCATGCGGGAAGAGATCGGCGAAGCGCTCGACCGCCGGATTTGAAATTTCGGCTTGCCAAGCGTCCGTATTGCGGGTATAATGAAGACAAGTGTTGAAAAATGGCATGGATGCGGCGGTCTGCCCCTGGCAGTGCCGACGCGGTGTGCCGAATGAACACGCAGATGAAACCGAAACGACAGGAGGTGTATATATGCCAATTTCCGTGCTGTCCCCCTTGGCCGACACGAGTGCAGCTTCCGGCAACTCCGTTGGATCGGTGCTGTATATGATCGTCACATTCGGCATCGTGCTCGTTGTGTTCTACTTTTTCCTGATCCGTCCTCAGCGCAAGAAAGAAAAAGATACCCAGAAAATGCGCGGTGCCCTGCAGGTCGGTGACGAAATCGTGACAGTCGGCGGCATCGTCGGCCGGGTTGTTTCGATTAAGGATGATACTTTAATTGTGGAAACTGGAGCGGATCGCAATAAGATCCGCGTGAAAAAGTGGGCGGTCCAGAGCTGCACCACCGTCCATGACAGCTGAAGCCGATGGGACCCTGCCGGTGGAATATTGCCATTGCTTTCCGAATAGATTGGAATGGAATCATTCCGTATCGGGCCCGCTTTGTATGGGCGGAAAGAGGGTATCACATTGAAAACCACCGGTGAAAAACAGGCATCTCCCGGCTCTGCCGTATTCCCGATGCTTTTCGGCATCGTGGGGGCGCTGGTCATCAGCCTGCTGCTGCTCAGCGCGTTTTCCATGGTTATGGCCATGCGGGATATTCCGACGGCCGCCATTCTGGCGCTTTCCTATGTGAGCGTGGCCGGCGGCTCGTTTGCGGGTGGGTTCATTGCTTCGCGCATGATTCGCCGCCGCGGTCTCGTGGTGGGCGCCGTCAACGGTCTCGCTTTCCTGGTGATCCTGTATCTGGCCGGGCTGCTGACCCGTCAGACCCAGTTCAACGTGGATCTGGTGTGGAAAGCGGCCGTCGTACTTATGGCCGGCGGTGCCGGCGGCGTCATCGGGATGAATGGGCACCGGCGCCGCGCCGGCGGGAAGTAAAGTCCGCCATTACGCGCCACTTAAAGATTCGGAAACCGAACGGAGGAACAAAAATGAAACACATCAAAGTGCTCAACGATCGCGATCTGACCAGAGAAGCCTGCCACGGCGGCTGCGGCGAATGCCAGGCATCCTGCCAGTCTGCCTGCAAGACTTCCTGCACAGTGGCTAACCAGAAGTGTGAGAAGAAGTAATTTGGCCGGATGAACTGCGCCGGGGAATCGGCGGGCGCTCTGACGCCCCCGGATTTCCCGGCGGTTTTTGTCGCAAGCCGTCCGAATCTTTCGGACGGCTTGCACATTCCCGGAAATCGACGCGCCTGTCGTGTTCTTTTCCGACAGCGGCGTACCCATAAGGGGAAGGGAGACCCTATATATGATTCATAAGTTTTCACAGGGCGGCTATTACATGATCCTGGATGTCAACAGCAACGCATTTTTTACCGTGGATGAGCCGGCGTATGCACTTGCCGACTACGCCGGCGCCGGCATGACGGAGCATATACCCGAGGCTGCTCTGACCGCCCTGACCCCCCGTTTTGCACGCGCCGATCTGGAAGAATCTTGGGCGGAGCTTTACGAGCTCTATCAGAAAGGCATGCTCGATTCGCCGGATGATTTCATGCGGTATGGTAAGGCGGGGGAAGAGTCCCCGATTAAATCCATGTGCCTGAATGTGGCCCACGACTGCAATCTGCGCTGTCAGTACTGCTTTGCTTCGACGGGGGATTTCGGCGGGGGCCGCAAGCTCATGCCTTTTGAAGTGGGCAAGGCCGCCATCGACTTTCTTTTGGAAAAATCCGGCTCGCGCCGTAATCTGGAAGTCGACCTTTTCGGCGGCGAACCGATGATGAATTTCGACGTCGTCAAACGCATTGTGGCCTATGCCCGCGAGGCGGAAAAGGCCAAGGGAAAGAACATCCGATTCACCACCACGACCAACGCCATGCTGCTCGACGACGAGAAGATCAATTTTATCAACCGCGAAATGTCCAATGTGGTGCTTTCCATCGACGGGCGCAGGGAAGTAAACGACCGTATGCGCCGGCGGGTTGACGGCAGCGGGAGCTACGACACGATAATGCCTCATATCCGCAAACTGGTGGTGGGCCGCGGCGACAAGACCTACTATGTCCGTGGGACCTACACCCGGGAAAATCTCGATTTTTCCAAAGATGTGCTCCATCTGGTCGACGAGGGCTTCGACGAGGTGTCAGTGGAACCGGTGGTGGGAGCCGAGAGCGACCCGTATTCCATCCGCCGGGAGGACCTGCCACGTATCTTTGCGGAATACGACACACTGGCAGATGAGATGGTCCGCCGCTTCCGGGCGGGCCGTGGGTTCAATTTCTTCCACTTTATGATCGACCTGGATGAGGGGCCCTGCCTGATCAAGCTCATGCGCGGCTGCGGGTGCGGAAACGAGTATGTGGCGGTCACGCCGGAAGGAGATATTTATCCCTGTCATCAGTTTGTGGGCAAGCCGGAATTTATCATGGGCAACGTGATGAATCCGGGCGAAAAGCTCGTGCGCACCGATATGAAAGAGCAATTTTCCCGTGCCAATTTGACCACCAAGCAGGGCTGCGCTCAGTGTTGGGCCAAATTTTTCTGCGGCGGCGGCTGCAACGCCAATAACTATGCTTATGAAGGGGACATCCTCCACCCGATGGGGATTTCATGCGAGCTGGAACGCAAACGGGTGGAGTGCGCGCTGATGCTGCATGCCGCGAAAGAAGAAATGGGCGCGGATTGATCGTTTGTTTACATAATATTTGATGGCATGGACTGGCAATATCGCACAAAGATTGGCCGCATTTCCCTGCGATGCGCCGTTTGATATTGAATCGACCGGCAAAATAGGCTATCATAAAAGTTACTTTGCGGGAATTCGTCGAAAAAAGGAGCATGCAGGGGATGACGGACAGAATCGGGTTTATCGGCGCGGGGAACATGGCCTGGGCCATTGTGGAAGGCATCCTGAATAAAAAGGTGACGGATGCGGCGAATCTGGCGGTCTGCAACCGGACGCCGGTCAAATGTGATCGTTTCGCCCAGCGGGGCGTGCGGGTCATGGGTTCCATTGCGGAATTGGCGCATGAGTGCGACATCGTGTTTCTGGCGGTGAAGCCGCAGAATTACGCCGAGGTGCTCCGGGATCTGGCGGCTGCGGACGGAGGGCGGAGACTGATCGTGAGCATCGCGGCCGGCATTTCCACCGCCTACATCCGTAAGTGTCTGGGTCAGGCATGCCGGGTCGTGCGGGTGATGCCGAATACACCGCTGCTGCTCGGCTGCGGCGCCACAGCACTCAGCCGCGGCCTGGGTGTCGTCGATGCAGATTTCGATAAAATCCGGGCCATTTTTGCGGCGGGCGGCGAGGTCGCCGTGCTGCCGGAGGATAAGATGAACGCCGTCATCGCGGTGAACGGCAGCAGCCCGGCGTATGTCTATCTGTTCGTCAAGGCCGTCATGGATGGCGCCGTGCGGCAGGGTATTGACGCGGAGACGGCCAAAACACTGATCTGCCAGACGCTGGTCGGCTCCGCCGCCATGGTGATGCATTCCGGCATGGAGCCGGACGAGCTGATCCGGCAGGTCTCTTCCCCCGGCGGTACCACACTCAAGGCGCTGGAAGCGCTGGAAGCGCATCATTTTGAGCAGGCTGTCGTCGACGCGATGGATCGCTGCACCGCCAGGGCGGAAGAGCTCGGCCGCTGAGCCGTTTGATTTTTTGTTTTGTGTCAGCGGCATAAACGCATCCCCTTTTGCATATATCGGAATATCAGATCAAATGCAAAAGGGGGTCAAGCCCTTGCGAACCAGACATCGGAAAAGGCCGGAAAAACGGCCCGCTTCCGGCGCGCGGGCGCCGGTGCTCCAGTATTTGCTGGTGGCTGTCTTTATTCTGGTCGGCGTCACCATCGGGGCGGTGCTAGCCAAACGGGCGGGGCTGGGCAAGGAACAGAATTTCAGCGTCCTGATGCAGGAAATGCTGTCGAAGGATGCTGCGGCCAAGGGGTTCGGCAATCTGTTCCTTTCGTCGTTTTTTTCTTCGGCGGTGCTGCTGTGCGCAGCCTATATTTTCGGCTTGTGCGCCGCCGGGTTGCTCGGCGAAATTGCCGTGCTGCTTTTTAAAGGGGCGGGTATCGGCCTAACCATGGGGTATGTTTATCTGCAGTACGGCGTCAAGGGCGTGAGCATATGCGCCCTTTTCATTCTGCCGTGGGCGATCATTACGTGCCTTGCGCTGATGATTGCCTGCCGGGAGGGAATCCGCTTTTCCATGCGCATGGCGGCGGCTCTGGCTCCCAACGGCTTGCAGGAAAAACTTTGGGGCAGCTTTTGCGAATACTGTTACAAATATGTGTTCTGCTTCCTGCTGGTGCTGCTGGCAGCGCTGGTGCAGGCCGCCGGCACGATTGCGTTCGCATCTCTGGTTTTTTCCTGAACAGAAGGGAAATGAAAATGTATGGATGGATATCTTGACGGCTTCGTCCGGTATCTGACGGAACGAAAAGCGGTTTCCGAAAACACACGGCAATCCTACCAGCGGGATGTATCGCAGTTTTTGGCTTACTGCCGTCAGGACGGGCTTGCAAGCCTGCGCCAGGTGGACACAGATTACATACAGTCCTATGCGGAGCAACTCAGCACACAAGGCCGTTCGCCCGCGACTATTTCGCGGGAAGAAGCCTCGCTGCGATGTTTTTTTCGTTATCTGGTTTCGGAATCCATTCTGAAGGATGATCCGGCCGCCTCTTTGCACGGCGAGAGTTTCAAGCGCAGTCTGCCGGAAATACTCAGTGGGGAAGAACTGGAGCTTTTGTTCCGCCAGCCGGTGTGCGACGATTTCAAAGGATGCCGCGACAAGGCGATGATGGAAATCCTATATGCCACGGGCATCCGCGTTTCGGAGCTGGTGGATTTGGATATCCGTGACATCAACCTGGACATGCGCATGCTATACTGCCGGGGCCGGCAGAAATGCCGGATGATCCCGATTTACCCCGATGCCGCGGAGGCTGTATCCCAGTATATGGAACAAGTCGAAGAGGAATACGGCCGGAGAGGGCCCGATAGCCCGCTTTTTGTTAATTGCAGCGGAAACCGGTTGACAAGACAGGGATTTTGGAAAATAATAAAGACGGCGGCCATGCAGGCCGGCATTCAGAAACACATCACGCCGTATACGCTGCGCCATTCTTTCGCGGCGCATCTGCTGGAAAACGGTGCCGATCTGAAATGGATACAGGAAATGCTCGGCCATGCCGACATTTCCTCCACGCAGGTTTACGCACGGGTCATCCGCAGCCACTATCAGTCGGTGTACGACCATTGCCACCCGATGGCATGAGGAGAGGACGTAGATATGGGTCTTTTCAATGGGTATATGAAACCGGGGCCGGGCGTCAGTAAAGATGCGCCGCAAAAAACCGCTTTTTTCCTTTTCTTCGACATTTATTTCCGAAAATTCTGGGATCTTATCAAGATGAATCTACTATATTTCATCTCGATCGTCTGGTTTTTTATTCCCCTCGCGCTCATTTTGGTCCCGCTCTTTTCCGATTACAAAAACATGGTCGGCAATCTCTTCCTGTCCTTTACCAGTGGGGGGGTGGCCATGCACCTGCCCAATCCGTGGCTGCTGTTATATCTGCTGCCGCTGGCGCTAGCGGGGCCGGCCACGGCCGGTTTCACCTATGTTCTGCGCAATTTTGCACGGGAAGAGCACGCATTCCTCTGGTCTGATTATAAAGACACCATTAAATCCAACTGGAAACAGGCACTGGCCACCGGGATTATACAGGTTGTCGCCGGGATGCTGCTGGTGTTTGCCACCGCCTATTATTATCAGAATATCCACCGCAGCTTTGCATTCGTGGTTCCGTTTATCTTTTCACTGTTGATTTCTATCTTATTCCTGTTTATGCAGTATTACGTCTATGTGTTGATCGTCACGTTCCGCCTGACGCTGTCGCAAGTATTCCGCAACGCGCTGATTTTTTCCATTCTGGGGCTGGGGCGTAATCTCCTTATCACGATATTCTGTGTCATCGCACTGGTGATTTCGTTCTATTTCCTGCCGCTGGCGGTGGTTTTTGTGCCTCTGCTGACGCTTAGCACCATCGGACTCATCGTCAATTTCTGGGTCTGGCCAGTCGTGAAAAAATTTATGATCGACCCGAATCCCGAAAACCAAAAGAAAAAACCGGAGGAAGAACCGGTCTTTGAGGATACTGGTCGGGAAAAATGACAGGAGGGCCCCCGTTCCATCGGAACGAGGGCCCTTTTACCCAAACGGCGTGTCATTTGTCAGGCTTGGTTTCGTCGGGTTTAGAGGGGGAAAAACCGGCAAGCGGGTTATTCTCGACCGCTTTTTTTACTTGGCGGCTGGAAGTGTGAGTGTATATCTCCGTCGTGCTCAGGTTTTCGTGCCCGAGCAGTTCCTGCAGCGCCCGTACATCGACGCCGCCGCGCTGATACATCAACGTGGCCGCCGTATGACGCAGCTTGTGGGTGGAAAAGCCTCTCCCGGCCAGACCTGCGGCCCTGAGGTCCTTTTTGACTATGTACTGGACGGTTTTGGGGCTGATGCGTGTCATGAGGCGACTGAGGAAAAACGCTTCCTTGTCGCGTACGCCATTCTGCGGGCGCTGGGCGCGATACTCTGCAACCGCCTTCAGACATGCCTGATTGAGATAGACATTGCGCTGTTTGTTGCCTTTGCCCGTCACGGTGAGGGCATCGTCGTGAAAATCGGCCAGGTTGATTCCCACCAGCTCCGACAGGCGTAGGCCACAGTTGAGAAACAGCACCATGATGCAGTAATCCCGTGCCGCATAGGGTCCGTCGACGCTCTGCAAAAACTGCATGCTTTCTTCCAGTGTTAGATATTTGGGCAGCGAGCGCTTTTTTTTCGGTGTTTCCAGATTGCGCACCGGGTTTTCGGCTATCTGCCCCGTTTTGTCGCAGTAGTAGTGATAGAACGACCGCAGGCTGGAAACTTTCCGCGATCGGGTAGCCGGGCCGTTATGCCGTTCCCGCGTGATATATAGCAGATACTCGTACACGTCCGTCAGCGTGACGGACGCGGCCGTGGCCAGATCAAGATCGTCGATGGGGATTTTTTCAAAATCCACGTCCGGGGCGACGGCTCCCCGCCGCTTTTTGAGAAAACGGAAAAAAGTACGCAGATCCAGATAGTATTCGTCGACCGTCTTAGGAGATTTCCCCTTGATGGTCTGCATATATACGAGAAAATCCCGGAGTACACCGGGTGCTTCCTGCAATACATCCTTTTCCATTTTCCACACTCCGTTTTGGCACCGGGAGGGCACCAGATGCAAAGATTCGCTTATTTTCCCCTCGATACGCCGGTTGGCCGGCTGGGAATTCTGTGCGACGACACGTTTATTATACGCCTTTTGTTCCCCAGCGACAACTTGGAACGGGAGCTCCAGCGTCTGAAAGGGGAGTGCGACTCCCACTGTGACACGGAGGCCAGCCGGTTAGCCCGGCACTTTGCCGACGAGCTGAACGAGTATTTCGCGGGGCGGCGCAAGCGCTTTACCGTGGCGCCCGCCTTAGTCGGCACCCGGTTTGAACGGGCCGTATGGGGCGGAATCCTGCGGTTCCCTTACGGTGAGACCGTCAGCTATTCCCGCATGGCCGCCATGTGTGGGGTGCATGGCGCCCAGGCGGTTGGCCGGGTGGTTGGACTCAATCCGGTGCCGATCCTGGTGCCGTGCCATCGGGTCGTGCGGCAGGACGGCTCGTTGGGTGGTTACCGCGGTGGCCCGGCCGTTAAGGCACGTCTGCTGGCCCTGGAACGGAATCGGGAAGATTGAGGTCGCTCATTCAATCACGGAAAGGCCCATGATCTGGGCCATTTTCCGCCCGATGGAGTCGCTTATGGGCAAATCGTAATCCTGCTGGAACCGGTGTATGGCTTCCTGGAAATCCCGGGTGTCATACCGGCCGCTGCATTCACCAGAAAAATAGCCGAGACGCCGCAGGGTCTTTTGCATCAGCAGCACGTCCTGCCCGGACATGCCGGGGGATATGGTGCGGAATCCATGCCCGAATGCGCCGTAGACACCGCTGACGATGAGCACCGGCGTGCCTCGGCCCACTGTTTCATAAAGCTCCCGGATATCGTCGTCCAGAAGGCGGAAACAACCGTGAGAGGCGTTTTGTCCCACCGAATCGGGGCTGGTTGTGCCGTGGATGCCGTATATGCCCCAGGGGACGTTCATCCCCAGAAAATAGCCGCCGAAGCCTTCGCCCCAGCGGGATTTTCGGGTGATTTTGAAGTAGCCGACGGGGGAGGGGGTATCGGCCTTGCCCGTGGCACAGGGGCAGCGCCGGATGACGCGCCCGTTTTCCAGCAGTGTGAGGGTGTTTTCATCCAGGTCGATCAGGATGGCGTACTGCCGGACCGGCTGCGCGGCCGCGTGGCTTCGACCCGCCCGGGAAAATGTAGGCAGCCGGTAGGCCGCCAGCAGGCATGCCGCCGTCAGTACGGCCAGCCCAAGCCAGCACGCAGTGCGCCGTATTCTGCACCAGCCTGCCATGTGCGTCCCCGCTTTCTCAGGCATTGTTTAATAGACAGGAAAGCTTTGTCCGTATTGGCTGAAATCACGCCGCCCCGCGCCACAAATACTCGGGCAAGGCGGATTGAAGCCGATATCGGTCGGCGCCTCCTATACCATATGAAAACCCGGCGGAATTCAGACTTGCGCTTGTGCCCCATGCCCTTGTGTAATATAATTATAATAAAGAAGGATAACTTCCGAGGGATCGCCGCGGCTGGAGCACTTAACCGGCGGCCGCATACGGTCCCGTTCGATTACAGGAAAGGCCGGGTTTGCAATGCAGAAAAAATTAATTTGGAAACTGGGAGCCACCATGATGGGCAGCATTCTGGGGGCGGATATTATCGCCCTGATTCTGTTCGCCTGTTTCGGTAACTGGCTGGATCGCACGGGCGTGAAACTCGCGTTCACCGCCTTTTCGCTGTTGCTGCTGTGGTGGATGGTCTATTCGGCCGCATGGAACGAGGGCTTCCGCGACCCAAATCGGGTGCGGTATGGCCATATCCACACGTTTATGCCCAAGGGGCTGATGGCCGGGCTGATTGCTGAAGCTCCTCTGGCGGTGCTGACGCTGGTGTTTACCGTGGATCTGGCGGCCCACTGGAATAACGACTGGATTCGGCTGATCTATTTCATCTGCCATATTCCGTATGTATTTGTCATCAATCATTTCCAGACGGCGATCTGGGTGTTGTGGGCAGTGGTGCTGGCTGTACCGGCATTTGCCACGGTGGGGTATATCCTGGGATATCGGCAGGTCGAGCTTTTCGGCCGGCTGGTTTACAAAAAGAAAAAGCCGGCGAAGGCGTCCAAACGATAACTCCGCGGGCATTTTCCGTTGGGCGGGCGCATACTGTTTGGCAGGGGTGGTTGCCATGCGGAAAAGCGCCAAAATCCGGCAGGTCAGATGGGGGAACGCTCATTCGGTCGGTCGGGGGATTTTTGCCGGCTTTATTTTGCTGCTGGCTGCGGCTTTGCTGCTGACCATATACTGGATTATCCGGTCCGGAACAGGGGGATTCCGCGCCGCGGCGGAAACTGTCCCGCTGACAAAATCCGTGGTGATCGATCCCGGCCATGGCGGCCCGGACGGCGGTGCAGTGGGTTATGATGGGACGGTGGAAAAAGAAATAAATCTTTCGCTGTCGCTCAAGCTGGCGGATTTTTTCCGTGCCTCCGGCTACACCGTGATACTTACCCGGTCGGATGATCGCTCCATCCACGATGCGGGCAGCGATACGATTCGGGAAATGAAATCCTCCGATCTGCACAACCGGCTGAAAATTGAAAACAGCCATCCGCAGTCGCTGTTTATCAGTATCCACCAGAATAAATTTGGTCAGTCACAATACAGCGGGACGCAGGTGTTTTATTCACCCAAAAATCCATCCAGCAAAGTGCTGGCCGAATGCCTGCAGGAAAGTGTCCGCAGCGCCATCCAGCCCGATAACGAACGTGCCGTCAAACAGGCGGAAAAAAATCTTTTTATCCTGTATTACGGTACGCCGCCCTCCGTGATGGTGGAATGCGGCTTTTTGTCAAACCCCGCCGAGTGTGAAAAACTCAAGACAGACGACTATCAGAGTAAAATGGCCTTTGCCATTTATACCGGGGTGCTCCGCTTCTTTTCCGGGGCAGAGGGGAGCAGCTCCATATCATTCCAGTGACCCGGGACGTTGATCGAAAGGGAAAACCATGAATCCAAAAGCCAAAAGCATATTTGTGTGCAGCGAATGCGGCTATGAGTCGGCCAAATGGTATGGGAAATGCCCGGGATGCGGCTCATGGAATACACTGACGGAAGAAATCCAGGCGCCCCCGGCGTCTCCGGTGGCCCGCGCGGGCAAGGCGAATGCGCCGGCCGGGCATGCCAGCGTATCGGTGGCCATGACCGAGCTGGATTTTGCGGACGATATCCGTTACACAACGGGGTTGCGGGAACTGGACCGTGTGCTGGGCGGCGGCATCGTCAAGGGTTCGCTGGTGCTGCTTTCCGGCGACCCGGGCATCGGAAAATCCACGTTGCTGCTTCAGATATGTCAGTATATTGGACGGGATAAAAAGATCCTCTATGTGACGGGCGAAGAGTCGGTGCGCCAAATCAAGCTGCGAGCCAATCGACTGGGCGTTTCAACCCCCAACCTTTATCTGCTGGCCGAGACCGATTTGAGCGCCGTCGCCTCCACCATCTATGCAGAACAGCCGGATCTGGCTATCATCGACTCGATCCAGACGATGTATAAGCAGGAAATGTCCTCCACGCCGGGCAGCGTCAGTCAGGTGCGCGAATGCACGCGGGAACTCATGAATGTGGCCAAATCCAGTGCCATTCCACTTTTCGTGGTGGGCCACGTCAACAAGGAGGGGGCTATCGCCGGGCCGAAAGTGCTGGAGCACATCGTCGACGCCGTGCTCTATTTCGAGGGCGAGCGCAATTTGTCCTATCGGATTCTGCGTGCGGTGAAAAACCGCTACGGCTCCACCAACGAGATCGGTGTATTCGAAATGACCGACGCCGGGCTGCAGGAGGTCGAAAATCCTTCGCTGGCACTGCTGAACGGCAGGCCGCTGCATGTGTCGGGCACTTGTGTAGCCTGTGTCATGGAAGGCTCCCGCCCGATCCTGGCGGAGGTACAGGCACTGGTGGCCTCCACCAGCTCGGGTTTTCCCAAGCGGATGGCTAGCGGTTTTGATTATAACCGCATGGCGCTGCTGCTGGCGGTGCTGGAAAAGCGCGGCGGCTTTTTCTTTTCCAACCTCGACGCCTATCTGAGCATCGTGGGCGGCCTGAAGCTGGACGAGCCTGCCGCCGACCTCGCGGTGGCGCTGGCACTGGTTTCAAGTCTGAAGGACAAGCCGACGGACCCGCAGACGGTGGCTTTCGGTGAAGTGGGGCTGGCAGGGGAGCTGCGGACCGTCGGGCGCGCACAGGCGCGTATAGAGGAGGCTGCCCGGCTTGGCTTTGCCCGCTGTATCCTGCCCGCACAGAACCAGAAAGCGCTGGCGGCCAAGGATTATGGCATCGAGCTAATCGGGGTGCGCGGCATCCGTGAGGCCGTGCGCGCGGCGTTGGAATGACCCGCGGTGGCGGCGAAGCTTGCTCGGGTGCATGGGGTGGGGCTGTTACAAAACGCATTTTGGTACGTTTCGTAACAGCCCCACCCCATTAAATACATTTTGAAATCGCGGTAATAACCGGTTTCATTGATTCGGAATATCCCGGTCTGAGCCTTCTTTTTGGCAGGTGAATGTGGGGGGTACCGCTTCGGAACCCGGCTCCGGTACGGGAAATTCCCGCGGCCGGAAATGAAGACACCCGGCTTCATTATGGATGTCGGTGATTTCGGCCGCCTTCTCGAGTTTGCAGTAGCCGTCTTTCTGATACAGGCAGTTGCAGGCACATTGAATCAGACTCACACGCTCGCCTCCGAAATCGCTGTGTTACTATCTGTTTCCATTGTATTAGGTTGTTGGCTTACCGGTAAAATATACGGCCCTGACGGCTCTGAAAATATTACCGCGGCGGCGACCGCTTACGCGGAAAAAAACGGAGCAATCGCATTTCTGCTCTCATAATACCCCGACTGGCAGAAACAATATACGCATAGGGATATGGGAGTGATTCGGTTGAAAAAATATCTGCTTCTGACGGCGGCAACGGCTGCAGTTGTCAGCTGGATTCTGCTGATGCCGATGGGGCAATCCTTCGGCGCGACAGATGTCACCGTGCGGAAAGCCGCCGTGGCCCGTGCCGCCACCACAGTGGACTGCACCGGCACACTGCAGTCGGCCGCTCAGCAAACGATAGTGTATGGCTACCCGGTCATGGCGGAAAAAGTCTATGTGCGGGCGGGCGACACGGTGACGAAAGGGCAGACTCTGTTGCAGGTGAATCGTACTGAAACAGCGGCGGCATTTGCCACGATTACGGCTGCCCAGTCGGCCTCCTCCATTGCGGCCGACGACGGTTCCTCGTCATCGTCGGATACATCCGGGTCGTCTTCTTCGGCGGATGATGCGGCCATCCAACAGTATCTGAGCGGGCAGGGGGGTGACATCGACAGTCTGGTTTCGGAATATTACGCTTCCTCGTCCTCCTCTTCGGCGGACGGCGGCGGGACCGATTCGTCCACTTCGGATGCATCATCTTCGGATGCGTCCGCTTCCGACACGGCGGGTTCCGTTGCGGCGGCTGCCGACAGTGCGGCTCTTTCGATGGATGTGCCTGAGACAATTTGCGCCGATATTTCCGGCGTCGTCACAAAAGTCAACGCCACAGCCGGAAATTTTACCCAGAGCACGGTCCCTCTGGTCGTAATCAGTGATTCCAGCCACATGCAGGTCAAATCGCAGGTGGATGAGAGCCAGATTTCCGGCGTAAAAGTGGGGCAGAAGGTGCACGTCACCGGGGACGCCTTTTCCGGGACGTACGACGGAGTGGTTTCCCAGATAGCCCCCACAGCCCGCACGGTGATCACGGGGACTACCAGTTCCAAGACGGTGGTGGATGTCACCATTGATCTGACCAGTACTGATTCCCAGCTCAAAGCCGGCATGAGCGCCAGCACGTCGATTTTGATTTCCAATCAGGACGAAATATCTCTTCCGTATGAGGCAATCCGGCAGGATAGCAGCAATCGGCTGTATGTGATGGTAGTCCGAGATGGGAAGGCCTACCGCCAGGATATTACAACAGGCACCGAGCATACCGACGATATCGCCATCCGCAGCGGCGTTAAATCGGGGGATATGGTCATTATAAATCCGCCACAGTCGCTGCACAGCGGCATGCCGGTGCGCAGCACATCCACCGGGTGAGAAAATGGGCGGATGTCCGACAGAAATCCCGCGGCGTCACGATCCGTGACCGGAAAGGCTCATTTATAATGGAATTGCTCATCTGTGCGCTTCGCAATCTCGGCCGGAAAAAGCTTCGCACGGCGTTGACCGTTGCGGGTATTGCCATCGGCGTGGCCGCCATCATCGTCATCGAGGCGATCGGTTCCGGAGGCAGGCTTGCCGTTTCTCAGCAGATGGACAGCTTGGGCATCAACGGGCTGAATATCACCGCCAAAAAGACGGTCACCGGTGCTCAAAGCACACTGGATTTAAACGATGTGGCTGACTGCATGAAGGTGGAGGGCGTCACAAAAGCCATGCCCATGAATATGCAGATGGGCTCGTCGCTGTTTCATGGGTATGAGAAAGATATCCTCGCATGGGGAATAGGGCCCGACGCCCGTCAGATCATTTCCATGAAGCTCAGCTATGGGAAAGGCATCACCCAGAGCGATGTCGATTCTCACGCACTGGTGTGCCTGGTGGACGACAGTTTTGCCAAAGAAGCGTATAAGCGTGCTAACATCACTGGCACTCATATCGTGCTCTATTTGGGCAGCGGGTATCATGAGGTGGAAGTCAAGGGAGTCGTGACGGCTGGCAGCAGTATCCTGTATAATCTGGCGGGGGAGTACATTCCTTCCTTTGTGTATCTGCCTTACACGACCGCGCAGGATCTGCGTGGCAAGACGGGCTTTGATGAAATCGCCGTCAAGACGGCAAGTAACCGCGATATCGACGAAGTTGGCGACAGCATCGTCGATGCGCTGTCTTTGCGGCACAATGACGAAGTCTTTGCGGCCAGCAACATGTTTAAGCAAAAGCAAAAGCTCAATAATCTGCTGAGGGTGGTGACCTTGATCATATCGGCGGTGGGTGCGATTTCCATGGTGGTGGCGGGGCTTGGGATTATGACCATGATGACTGTGTCGGTCAGCGAACGTACCCGGGAAATCGGCATTAAAAAAGCCATCGGTGCCAAAAAGCGGATAATCCTGCTGGAATTCCTGTTTGAGGCGCTGGCAATTTCACTTTTTGGAGGGCTCTGCGGCGTGGCCGGTGGTGTCGGCATTTCACTGCTGGCTTCGTGGCTGCTGCACTTTTCATTTCAGCTGGAAATATCGTCTCTGCTGATAAGCACCGGTCTTTCCGTCCTAATCGGCGTGGTGTTCGGGGTGTATCCGGCATCCAAAGCGGCCAATCTGCGGCCGGTGGATGCGCTTCGACAGGAATGAGCTTAAACAAGGCTAAAAGTCAAGCTTAGTTTAAAGTGAGGGGATTCTATGCATCCGCTGATTTGTCCAAATCTTCCGCAGGCAGCGGTCGGAGCCGTACTGCTTGGCACGCAGGCGGGGCCGGCTGCGACGGAGCAGTTGGAACGTTTTTTCCATATAGAAGTGGTGACGGTGCCGCCGGTCAAAGGTCTGCTTGCTGCGACCGGCAGCCATGCGGAGCTGCAATTTTTCCATCTCGGAGGCTGGGACGCTGTTTTTTACCAGTCGAATGACTCGGTTGGCGCATGGGCCATCCGACTGAAAGAGATGGGATTCCGACTAAGCCCGAGCAGCCTGTCGGTCACAGGCGATTATCCGGGTGATATTGCGCTGGATGCCGCCCGAGTCGGCAGGTATCTATTGTGCTTGCCGCGTCATACGGACCCGTTGATTTTAGCTCGCTGCCGGTGCGATGGCATTTCGGTTTTGGCCGTCCAGCAGGGGTATGCAAAATGCTCTGTCTGTGTGGCGGATGACCATTCGTTGATCACAGCTGACCCAGGCATCGCAGCGGTGGCTGGGGCGAGCGGCATGGATGTGTGCCGAATCCGTCCGGGGTACATATATTTGGATGGTATCCATACAGGTTTCATCGGTGGATGCACCGGTAAATTGGGACCCGGCTGCATGGGCGTGGTCGGCAGGCTGGCCAATCATCCCGACGCTGTGCGAATCGTCCGTTTTCTTGCTGCCCGGAATATCCGCGTTTGTGAGTTGGACAATGGACCTCTCCGGGTTGTGGGAGGAATTCTGCCGCTGGTGGAAGCCGAATCAAACTGACTGAGCCTAGTGTACAGGCGCAGAAGTGCAAGGTTCTATTTAACGCTTTGAACGATAAGGGGGTTGGTCGCTAGACTCATCCAACTTTTGTTAGTTAATTATACAAAATGAATATTTTGTATAATACGAGGGACATCAAAAGTTAATCCAAAGCAGATTCATGAAATCTGGTCCATTAACAACTTTTGATGACTCAGTATTTATGGGTTTTCTCGTGCAAAAAGTTCGCAATTATGCTACTATATTGAATCCTTCCTTATCCGAAATCCGAATCCGAGTGGGCGCAAAGACATCTCTTGCTACCTGTGCGTATTGCCCATGCGTCCGTACACGGTACCGTGTTTTTGATTTGATTTGATGACTCAGTGCCCGTTGTTATATTATTAACATTAAGACAATAACTGTGGCTTCCCTTCCCACTTTTACAAGTCGGCATATAAATTAAAAATCGCATATAAAAAGCGGTCTGACATGTGTCAGACCGCTTTTTGGAGGCGCCACCCGGAATCGGACCGGGGAATAGAGGTTTTGCAGACCTCTGCCTTACCGCTTGGCTATGGCGCCGGGTACGTCTCCACTTCAGTATACGAAACAGTGAGCCGTCATGCAACAGCGTATACTCCAAAAGAATAAAACCTGGAGCGGATGACGGGACTCGGACCCGCTACCTCCACCATGGCAAGGTGGCGCTCTACCAGATGAGCTACATCCGCATATTTGGTGCCTCCGGGCGGAATCGAACCACCGACACGGGGATTTTCAGTCCCCTGCTCTACCGACTGAGCTACAGAGGCGTATTGGTGGGAACAACAGGGCTCGAACCTGTGACCCCATGCTTGTAAGGCATGTGCTCTCCCAGCTGAGCTATGCTCCCGAGAACCCCGCCTGTGTCCGCCACAAAGGGGCGAGGTTTATTTTACTATAAATACGGTAAAAAGTCAACCGCTTTGCATGAAAAAGCCGATTTCCATTCTCAAAAGGAGGAATCGAGTCACTCGATAGTGACAGGTCACTTGAGAGTGACCCGATGATAAGCTTTTTTACCCTTACGGATGATGAAATCTTTTGTAAAGTCGACCGCGGCGAAAGATTGCGTGACAGCGGCGACTTTTTCACCGTTCACGGCCACACCCCCTTGCTCGATCAGACGGCGTGCGTCCCCCTTAGAAGCGGCAAGACCTGTTTTGAGCATCAGATCGAGTATCGAGATGCAGCCATCCTGCAAATCGTCGGTAGCGATGGCCGTGGTGGGCATATGTGCGATATCCCCGCCGGTGCCGAAAAGAGCCCGGGTCGCGGCCTGCGCCTTTTCAGCCTCTGCTTGGCCGTGGACGGTACGGGTAAGTTCATAGGCCAGGAGCTCTTTGGCCCGGTTGAGCTCGCTGCCCGTCAGACGCGAAAGCTCGTCGATCTGGCTCAGCGGCAGGAACGTAAGCATTTTGAGCATCCGAATGACATCGGCATCGTCCACATTGCGCCAATACTGATAAAATTCATAGGGCGTGGTCTTGGTCGCATCCAGCCAAACGGCGCCATTTTGTGTTTTTCCCATTTTTTTGCCTTCGCTGTTAGTGAGCAGCGTGAAGGTCATGCCATAGGCGTCTTTGCCCGTGATTTTGCGGATGAGTTCCACGCCGCCGAGGATGTTGGCCCACTGGTCGTCGCCGCCCAGCTGCATTACGCATCCCTGGTCGCAGAAAAGCCGGTAAAAGTCGTAGCTCTGCATGAGCATATAGTTGAATTCCAGGAACGAAAGGCCGCGCTCGAGCCGGGACTTGTAGCACTCGAAAGTCAGCATGCGGTTGACGGAAAAATGCACGCCGATTTCTCGCAGAAAATCCACATAGTTCAGATGCAGCAGCCAGTCGCCGTTGTTGATCATCTTCGCTTTGCCGTCTGAAAAGTCAATGAAGTGTGACATCTGCCCGCGGAAGCAGTCGACATTGTGCTGGATGGTTTCCTTCGTCATCATTTTGCGCATATCGGTGCGCCCGGTGGGGTCGCCCACCATGGCCGTGCCACCGCCCAGCAGTGCGATGGGACGATGGCCGGCCCGCTGCAGATGGGCCATCACCATCATCTGGAGGAAATGCCCGACATGCAGGCTGTCTGCCGTGGGATCAAACCCGATATAAAAAGTGACCTTCTCGTTTTCCAGAAGCTTGCGGATAGCGGCTTCGTCCGTTGTCTGGGCAATCAATCCGCGTTCGCACAGTTCGTCGAATACTTCCATTGAAAAATAACCACCTTTATCATGTATCAGATATCAGAGCACTGGCCGGCTTGGCCGGTCAGCCGCCTTCGGGTCGAATATGGTTCATCTGCAGCATTTCCGCCGCATTGGCGAGCGTCAGCGGTGTGATGTGGGTCCCACCGATGATCCGGGCCAGCTCACGCTGCCTGCCTTCATAATCCAGAATCCGAAGCTGCGTAAATGTGTTGCCGTTCCGAACCGATTTTTCGATCAGAATATGCCGGTCGGCCTGGGAGGCGATCTGCGCCAGATGTGTGACACAGAGAACCTGACGGTCACCTGCCACCTGGCGCATTTTCGTGCCGATTTTCTGGGCGGCACGGCCGCTGACTCCGGTGTCGATTTCATCGAATATCAGCGTGTCAATATCGTCGCATCCGGCCAGCACCGTTTTGATGGCCAGCATGATGCGGGAAATCTCACCGCCGGATGCAATGCGGGCCAGCGGGCGCAGCGGGGAACCCGGGTTTGCAGAAATAAGATACTCCACATCGTCCATCCCGCTGGGCCCCGGCACAGGTAAGCGGTCCATCCGTACGGCAAAGTGGACTCCCGGCATCTCCAGGTCGCCCAGTTCCTTCATGATACGCGTTTCCAAGGAAACGGCGGCCTGTTTGCGTTTCTGGGTGAGCAACGCAGCGGCTTCATCTGTCTTTTTCCGCACCTGCGTGATCTGCTGCCGCAGTTTTTTCGCCGTTTCGTCAGATGTCTCGATCTTTTCCAGCTCGTTTTCCGAGCGACTGAGGAATTCCAGCACCGCTTCCACGCTGCCACCGTATTTCATTTTCAAACGGTAAATGGTGTCGAGCCGCTGCTCGATGGAGTCGATGTCGTCGGTTGTCTCCTCCGAGTCACCCCCATAGCCTCGCAGTTCCGATACGCAGTCCTGCAGATCCAGCGATAGGCTGGAAAGCCGCCCGGCCAGCTCTGTCAGCTCGGGACAATATTCCGTGATGCCGTTTATACTTTCTGCGGCGGCAGAAAGCAGCTCCTGCGCACCGGCGCCGCCGTCCTCGCCGCCATCCAGTGACAGATACGCATTCTGCATGGCTTCGGCAATGCGCTCCGCGTTTTGCACATGAGCTTTCCGGCTGTGCAGTTCCTCGTCTTCCCCAGGCTTCAGGGCAGCCGAGCGAATCTCATTGATCTGATACCGGAGCAGATCCATCCGACGGGCTTTAGTGCTCTCGTCGGTTTCGGTCTGTGCCAGCTCGTGTTCCAGGTGTTTAAGACGGCTGTAAATGACCTGATAATCGGCCAACGGTTTTTCCGTAGCGGCGAAAAGATCCAGGTATCGCAGATGCTTTTCCGGTGACATCAGCGCCTGGTTCTCGTGCTGCCCATGGATATTCACCAGCAAGCGGCCGATTTCCCGTACGATGGAAACGGTGGCCGGGCGGCCGCCGATGCGGCAGAAACCGCGCCCGTCGGCCGATATTTCCCGGGAAATAAGCAGCGAGCCGTCCTCCTCGCAGGCGTAGCCGGATTCGGCCACTTTTTGCCGCGCGGCATGGGAAACGCCGCTGAAAAGGGCCGTCACATGGGCGGCGGAAGCTCCCGTGCGCACAATATCCCGCGAGACTCGTTCGCCCAGCGCTAGGTTGATGGAATCAATCAGGATGGATTTGCCTGCACCGGTTTCACCCGTAAGCACATTAAGCCCGGATGTCAGCTCCAGATCGGCTTCCTCGATGACCGCCACGTTTTCGATATGCAATTGTGCCAGCATACAATCACCCGCCCGTTCCCCGCTTCGGGAACATTAGGATTGAATTTTGGAACAAAGCAGATTGTAAAGGTTTTTTGCCTGCTCTTCGCTGCGCATGATGATGAGGATGGTGTCGTCGCCCGCCAGAGTTCCCACCACTCCGTCGAAACGCACGGAATCCATAGCCGCACACACCGCATTCGCCATGCCGGTATAGCATTTGATAATGATCTGGTTGAATACATAATCCGCACGGATCGTCGATTCCGACAAAAGCGTGCTGAATTTGCTCGCCATGTCGCCGACATCCTCTTTTTCCGCAGCGGTATAGACATATTTTCCATTGGCAGAAAGCGTTTTGACCAGGCGGAGCTGTTTAATATCCCGCGATACAGTTGCCTGTGTCACGTGGTATCCGCTTTCTTTGAGCAGGTTGAGCAGATCTTCCTGGGTGGAGACCTCCCGGCTGCGGATAAGTTCCAGTATGCGGTCATGCCGGCCCTGTTTCATCGCATCAGGATCCTCTCTCATTCATTTTATGGAACAGAACTTGTGAAAAGGACATGTCTTTGAGCCGCACCAGCTGAGTCACCAGCCGGGAACGGGAGATATGTACAGGGACGCCGTCCGACAGTCGGATGATGGTGAGGCCGTCCACCGTCAGATAGGCATCCTTGCCGTACAGATGATGCGGCGTGGCGCACAGGCGGGACTCCGGCTCGAAGATCATCGGACGGAAAATCAGCGAATGGGGCGAAATCGGCGTCACCCCGATGCAGGGTACCTGCGGGTCGATGACTGGCCCCCCCGCTGAAAGGGCATACGCCGTAGAACCGGTCGGAGTCGACATGATCAAGCCGTCCGCCCGATAATTAGCGACCGGCGAGCCATTGCATTCCAGGCTCATGTCGATGATCTTGGAAATGGCGCCTTTTGATATGACGGCGTCATTGAGCGCATAATAGGTTTCGTCGGAACTGCCTATCCGGATTTCCAACATCATACGCTGGTCAATGCGGTAGTCGCCCGCAACCAGACGGGAAAGCATATCCAGTTCGTCTACTTCCAGCGCGGCCATAAACCCTATACGGCCCGTGTTGATACCCAGTATGGGGGTCTGGCGGCGGAGCGCATTCCGGGCGGTGTGCAGTATTGTGCCGTCACCGCCGATGGTAACGACGATGTCCGCCTGTTCGAAAAGCATGCCGGGACTGCAATACGCGATACTTTCCAACTCCAAAGCCGCCCGGTGCGATTCCGGCACCAGCACTTCGGCGCCCAGCCGCCGCAGACGGCGGCAAGTTTCGCCCGTATAATACAGATGCTTGTCTTTTTCCTCGCCGGTAATGACCGCAATTTTCAAATTCGCACCTCCCCGGCGTGAAAGGACCTGGTCAGCAGCCGCTCTCCGGCCCGTTCAGCCGATTGTGGGATGTTTCGACCACCTCTTCTATTTTAATCATTTTCGGGTCGGTTTGGCAAGAATTTTTTACATATAAAAGATATTCGATATTGCCCTCCGGCCCTTTGACCGGCGAATAATCCAAACCGGCCACACCCAATCCGCATCCGGAGGCAAAGTCGACGATTTTGCGGATGACGGCGGCATGCACGGCCGGGTCCCGTACGACGCCTTTCTTGCCCACGTGTTCCCGCCCCGCCTCGAATTGCGGCTTGATCAAACAGACACCCTCAGCGTCGGCCCGTAGCAGACCGTGAATGACGGGCAGCGCCAGAGTCAGAGAAATGAACGAAATATCGACCGAAAAAAAGCCGATCGGCTCCGGTACCTGATCGGCTGTCAGATAACGGACATTGGTACGCTCCAGACTGATGACCCGCGGGTCGGTCCGCAGCTTCCATGCCAACTGCCCATAACCCACATCCACCGCATAAACCCGTGCGGCGCCGTTTTGCAGCATGCAGTCGGTAAACCCGCCGGTCGAGGCGCCGACATCCATACATATTTTTTCGTTTAACTCAATTGGAAAACACTGCATGGCTTTTGCCAGTTTCAAACCGCCCCGGCTGACATAGGGGATAGGGTCCCCCCTGACGGTCAGCTGCACGTCAGGCGCGACGGAATCGCCGGGCTTGACCATTTTTTCTCCGTTGACAAAAACGGCACCTTCCATAATCCGGGCCTTTGCCCGTTCCCGGCTGGTTTCCAGCCCGCGTTCCACCATAAGCTGATCCAGACGTATTTTCGACAACGATAAAACTCCTCACAACCAAAAATCGCGTGTCGGCCGCCGCGAAAAAAGCCGGTTCGCTCACCGGTTCTTTTCCGCAGGCCGGTTTACAATCGGGCTGCACTCGGCCAGCACAGTCTGAATCATGCCATCCGCATCCAGATGCAGATCCGCCAGAAGCTGGGTGACGCTGCCCTGCGGTACGAACATGTCGTCAATGGCACTCAGATGAAAGTCACCGTGATAGCCGCTTTCCATCAGATGGGCGCCGAAATGCTCCCCAATGCCCCCGGCCCGGATGCCTTCTTCAAAGAAAAAAACCCGGTTGAAGCACTCCGTTGCCTCGTAGCAGACGGGGTCGATGGGCCGGATGCGGTTGAGCTTGAGAACCGATACTTCGAGACCCTCTTCCCGCAGCGTTCGGGCGGCCTTGACCGTATGGGCAAACAGCCGACCGTATGTGACCAGCAGAATATCCGCTCGCCCCTCCCCATAGAGGTCGAAGGCCCGATAGCTGGGGGTGAAGTCCTCCGGCAACTCCGGTTCCGCACCGCGCGGATAGCGCACAACCGCGGGCCCGGGTATCTCATAAAGCGCCCGCGCCATATCGTTGCATAGTTCCCCGTAAGTGGCGGGGCTGTAAACGGTGATACCCGGTACGCTGTTGAGGAAGGCAGCGTCGAATATCCCCTGGTGGGTCTCCCCATCTTCCCCAACGATGCCGGCCCGGTCGACCGCAAAGATCACCTTCAGCTGTTGAAGCGCCACGTCGTGAATCACTTGGTCGTAGGCTCGCTGAAAGAAAGTGGAATAGACCGCAAATACGGGCATCATCCCGTTGCGGGCCAAGCCGGCGGCGAATACGGTCGCATGCTCTTCCGCAATGCCCACATCGAAAAAGCGGGAGTGAAAACGGGAGGCAAAGTTGGTCAGACCGGTTCCGCCCACCATTGCAGCCGTTATGGCACAGATATGGCTGTTGGCTTCGGCCGCATCGCAGAGAAATTCGCCCAGCACGCTCGAAAAAGTCCGGCCTGACGTGGCCGCGGCCTCGCCGGTTTCCGCGTCGAATGGCGGCACGCCGTGATAGGCGCGCGGGTTACGCTCCGCATATGTGTAGCCTTTCCCCTTTACAGTCATCACATGGACAACCGCGGGTTTGCGCAGGGTCTTGGCGCGTTCCAGCAGGCGGCTGATGCTTTCCACGTCGTGCCCATCCACGGGGCCCAGATAGACAAGCCCCATGTCTTCGAATATGGTGCTGTGATACAAGGTATTTTTGATGGCGTTTTTTGAGGCCAGCAGCGCGCTGCGGATATGTTTGCCGAAAATCGGCGTATGAATGAGGATTTTCTCCACGATATCCTTGACCTTGAAATACCAAGGCTTGGCGCGGATAATGGCCAGATGCCGGGCGATGGCGCCGACATTCTGGGAAATCGACATCTTGTTGTCGTTGAGCACGATGATCAGTTTGCCGCGGGCCCGCCCGGCATTGTTGAGCCCCTCGTAAGCGAGCCCGCCGGTCAGCGCCCCGTCGCCGATCACCGCCACGACAAAACCGTCCTCCTGCCGCATCGCCTTGGCGGCGGCTAGGCCGCAAGCGGCCGAAATGGAGGTGCTGCTGTGGCCCGCCCCATAGGGGTCGTGGGGGCTTTCCCGCGGTTTGGGAAAACCGGAAAGCCCGCCGTATTGGCGGATGGTGTCGAACTGGTCGCAGCGCCCGGTCAGCAGCTTGTGCACATAGCTCTGGTGCCCCACGTCCCAGACGATCTGATCCCGCGGCGAGGAAAAAACGCGGTGCAAAGCCACCGTCAGTTCCACCACGCCGAGGTTGGAGGCGAGGTGCCCGCCGTTTGTGGAAATGGTGTCGATCAGTTTCTGGCGCAGTTCGTCGCACAGCTGATCGATCTGGGCCTTATCCAGCTTTTTCACGTCCTGAGGACCGTGTATCCGTTCGAGCAAATTACCGCTGCCCATAGTCATCCTTCTTCCGGGCGGGCAGAGCGCGCTATATCAGCGCGATTGCCACCAAAATGCCAAGCATTGCGCCGGCCAGCACTTCCATCGGAGTATGCCCGAGATGTTCCTTGAGCTCTTTTTCCGAAACGCAGGCGCCGCGTTCTTCCCATATATCCACCATGCGGTTGAGTATACGGGCCTGCTCGCCTGCCGCGCGCCTTACCCCCATGGCGTCGTACATTACCACGGCCATAAAAGCGACTGCCAGCGCAAACTCCGGCGAGTCCAGCCCACACCGGCGGCCAATGCCCACCGAAAGCGCACACACCATGGCAGAATGGGCGCTGGGCATGCCGCCTGCTCCAAAAAGCCGTTCCGTGTCGAATTTCCGCGTCTGCACCAGGGTAAAAATGGTCTTGAGCACCTGGGCACACATCCAGCTCAGCACGGCGGCCATCAGACAGTAATTATGGAGCAGCTTATGCAATATCCCTAGTATGCCCATTTTGCCGATCCTCTCTTTAGCGGTCGCGCGCCGCCAGATATTCAGCCAGACCGGTCAGAAAATCCTGCCGGCCGAATATCCCGAGCTGCTGGATGGCCTCGTCGGTCAGCCGGCGTGCGAGCCTCCTGGATTTTTCCAGGCCAAGGTGGGTAATATATGTCGTCTTGTCGTTTTCCTGATCGCTGCCCACCGGCTTGCCAAGTTTTCCGGCGTCACCGGTCATATCCAGTATATCGTCCACAATCTGAAAGGCCAGACCAATGCGCTTGGCGAAGGCGTCGGCCGCCGCGATTTTTTCTTCTGGTGCATCGGCGAGGATGCAGCCCATACGGGCCGCCGCCCGGATCATGGCCCCTGTTTTCCGGTTATGCATGAATTCCAGCGTATCCAGACTGATGCGGCGGTCTTCCGATTCCAGATCGATGATCTGCCCGCCGACCATACCGAAAACGCCCGATGCCGTCGCAAGTTCCCGGGCGGCCCGGAGCACGTTTTCCGCCTTAACGCGGCCTGACCGGATATAATTATCGCACAGAGCCGTTTCAAAAGCAAGACTTAGCAGCGCATCCCCTGCCAGCATTGCAGTGGCTTCGCCAAATTTCACGTGGCAGGAGGGTTTGCCCCGCCGCATGTCGTCATTGTCCATGCAGGGCAGGTCGTCGTGTATCAGCGAATAGGTGTGCACCATTTCGAGCGCGCAGGCACAGGGCATGGCGGGCGCCGGGTCACCGCCGCAGACTCGGCAGAATTCCAGCGTCAGCACCGGACGGATGCGCTTGCCGCCGGCAAGCGCGCTGTAACGCATGGCTTCGGCCACACTGTTTTCCAGGCCGCCTGGCTGCGGAAGAAAGCCGTCCAGTGCGCGATTGACCTGCCCGGCATATTCTTTCAGCTTTTCCTCTACGGTTCCCATATCAAGCTTCTCCGTCCTTGTGACCGACGTCTGCCGTGATTTTACGGATTTTCTGTTCCGCCGAGTCCAGTTTCCGGCTGCACAACTTGGAAAGTGCGGCACCTTCCTCAAAAAGGGCCAGCGATTCGTCCAAAGTCGTTTCGCCGGCCTCCATCTGCTGCACGATCTGCTCCAGCCGTTCCATGGCTTTTTCAAACGGCATGGCGGCATCCACTTTTTTCATTTTATGACCATCCTTTCGCACCCGGCCGGAGATATGGACCGGTCCGGCGCAGCCGGATTCACGCTCTGCTTTGGGCGTGAAAAAGCAATATTTCAAGTTTGAAAGACATGGCTTTCAAACTCTATCCCCCATCGCCGACGATGCCGGCTCTCTCTTTTCCACACGGCACTTGGCCGTGCCATCCCGCATCCGCAGGGAAAACGCGCCGGCCGCCCGAAGGGACTCCACATCCGGCAGCACCCGGCCATCCGCCCCTTCGGGTATCGCGTAGCCGCGTGCCAGCACCCGCAGGGGGCTCATGCCGTCAAGCCCGGCCGCCGCGCGCCCGAGAGATGCCCGGGCCTTTTCCAGCCGACTGTGCATGGCAGCCTGCCGCCGACCGGTCAGCATATCCAGTGCCATGCGGTGCATATCCACGGCCGCCAACGGCGTACGCAGCGCTCGCGTCGACACAGTGCTTTCCAGCCGTTGGCGGCCGTCGGCCAGCCGGTCGCGCGCGGCCTTTTCCATTTCCAGTCGCATACCGGCCACCGCCTGGGCGACTGCCGCCATATCCGGCGACACCAGTTCTGCCGCGGCGGAGGGCGTGGGGGCCCGCAGATCGGCCACAAAATCCGAAATGGTAAAATCGGTCTCGTGCCCCACTGCGGAAACCACCGGGACCGCCGCCGCAGCGATGGCACGGGCCACCTCCTCGGTATTAAAGGCCCAGAGATCCTCCATTGACCCGCCGCCGCGGCCGACGATGAGCACATCCGGCTTTTCGACCCGGCTCATGGTGTCAATGGCGCGGCATATCTGGCCGGGCGCTTCGTCCCCCTGCACCAGCACAGGGCAAAGCACCACCTCCGCCACCGGCCAGCGCCGCTGCAGGATATGGCAGATATCCTGGATGGCCGCCCCCGTTGGAGATGTGACGACTCCGACTCTGGCCGGGTAAGCCGGCAGTTTCCGTTTGCGCTCCGGGTCAAACAGCCCCTCGCGGCTCAGCTTTTCTTTGAGCTGCTCGAAGGCCACATGAAGCGCGCCCACGCCCTCCGGCTGCATATCCTCGATATAGAACTGGAACTGGCCGTCCCGGTCATAAATCGACGCGCGACCGCTGACAATCACCTTCATGCCGTCCTGCGGCAAAAATGGCAGGCGTTGGGCGCTGGAACGAAACATCACGGCCCTCACGGCCGCATTTTCATCCTTGAGCGTCATGTAAAAATGCCCGGAACGGTAATGGTTGGTAAAGTTGGATATTTCCCCACGCAGGAACAGGCCGTTCAGACGGCCGTCATTTTCCAGCACCGAACGGGCATAAAAATTGAGCTGGGATACCGTGAGTATGACGAATCCATTTGCCATTTTGACGTCCCGCCCTTTCAGTCCGGCTCGCCGGAAGCGCGCCGTTCTTCCAGCCCCGCGAGCACGGCGATGCCGCAGGCGTTGTCGGCGGAATACCCGGGCCCGGCAAACACCACGCCGCCCAGCGAGCCGAAATATTCCCGCAAAAGCGTATTGGACATGACCCCGCCCGCAAAGACGATCGGAATGCCGGGCCACCGGCGTCGCACGGCGCCCACCATGCCGTCCAGGGCGGCGCGGATACTTTCCAGACAAAACCGGGCTATATCCTGTGGCGGCTCCCCTTTTTCAAGCATGCGGGCACACTGATTTTCCACACCCGACAAGCTGCAGTCGCCGTCCCGCATGCTGGGACGCGGTGCGAAGTGTTTTTCGCTCATTTGCGCCAACTCGTCGAGCGCCGGCCCGGCGGGAAACGCAAGCCCCAGCATGAGGCCGACGCGATCCACCGCCTGACCGGCTTTCAGGTCCAGCGAGCGGGCGACCCTCTCCATCCGCGGACTTATGGAATCGTCCGGCGTGCAGAGAACCGCCTCGGTGGTGCCGCCCGACACATGGAAAGCCACAAACGAACGCTCCAATAGATCCAGCCGCCGTGCCGAAAAAAGAGCGGCGGCAATATGCCCTGCCTGATGGGAAAACATCCGGCATGGGATGCCCGAAGCCGCCGCGACGGCTCTGGCCGCCGCCATGCCTGCCTCAAAGCACGGCATGAAGGAGTCAGACGCCGAACGCGGCCGGTCGGAAACACCCACGGCGGCAAGTGGAGCCACCCCGGGTGCAAACAGCTTTTCCAGCAGCTCCGGCAGATTGCGGATGTGCTGATACACGGCCTCACTCTGCCGAAGCCCGCGGCCCCCTTCGGGAACGGCCAGCAGTTTCCGCTGCGAAAAAATGCTCCGGCTTCCCGTTTCCCACAGAGCTGCCGAAGTTGTATAGTTGCTGGTGTCGATACCGAGTATCCGGCTCATTTCGTCTGCACCGGGCCAGCCGGGCCGCCGTCGTCATCCCCGGGAGTCTCCGGAGACTCCGGCTTCGTTTCGGGCACGGCCGTGTCATCGGGGATCGCCTTTTCATCCGCGCGCGCCACGGCGCCGAGGATGCCGTTGACAAAACCGCTGTCGCCGTCACCGCCGTATTTTTTGGCGAGCTCCACCGCCTCATTGATAGTGACGCTCACGGGAATATCGTCGATATGCTCCATTTCATAAATCGCCATGCGCAGGATAGAAAGCACCACCCGCGACAGGCGGCGCTTGCTCCATCGGATGGAATATTGCTCGATTTTGGCATCGATTTCCGTCTGAAACTCAAATACCCCGGCCGCCAGCTGTCTGGCGAACGGGTCGGGATCGAGTTGACGGGCCTCTTTTGCGTATTCGATAATGCTGGGAAGCGGTTCATCCGTGAAAAGCCCCTCAAACACCAGGCACAGGGCCTGCTCACGCGCTTCTCTTCTGGTCATCTTACCCCTCCGGATTTTTTACTTCTGTAGTCGGCACGGCGGCGCAGATTCCAGCGCCGCCGGAGCCGCCGGGATGGACTGTCAGCCCTCCGACGCGGAATCGTGGGTAAACACGACGCCCGCCACATGCACATTCACTTTGGATACGGTGATGCCCGTCATATTCTGCACCGCGTCTTTGACACGGGATTGGATTTCCGCCGCAACTTCCGGAATCTTCGTCCCCATAAAGAGATTGACGAACACGTCAATAACGGCGTCACCCTCCTGCACTTCCAGCCGAATGGCCTTGCTCACGTTTTTTTTCGCGCGCACACCGTGCAGGATGCCCTTCAGATCGGGATTCGGGCGCTGTGACAGCCCCGCTACACCATTTATTTCACTGGCGGCCATACCCGCGATGGTGGAAATGACCTCTTCCGATATTTTCAGGCTGCCTTCGTTTGAACTTCCGTATTCTTCCATATCACGCGCCCTCCTTTCTTTTATTATATCACATCGGCGCGGTCAGACAACTATTTTGCCGGAATAATATTGATATTTGCGGAAGCGATCTTGGTTTGACTCTTGGCTATATCCATGATCTGCGCCGCTTCGCTGCTGGAAAGCGAGTCGCCGCTCTTGGGCTTGACGACCACGTTGACCTTGCCCGTCTGGGTGTTGATCATGGCCACACACTGGCTGAAGCCTTTGGCAATGACGAGATTTTCGATGGATTGCTCAGCGTTATAGTTATCTTCGATGGTTTGGATGGCGGCGGTGATCTGCTGCTGGGTCTGACTGGTGACGGAAGAGCCCGACGTGGTCACCAGCGTCTTGAGCGCCTGCTCGGCGGTGTCGCGGGCCTGCTGCCGGCTCAGCCGGGTCTGGGCGAACACGTCGGTGGAAGACGCCGCGGCGGAAACCTTCTGGTTTGCCACCAACGACGCATCTCCCAGAGCGCTGGTGCCATGGAACACTCCGGCTATGCTGCCTGCTCCACCTGTGTATTTGTAATTGAGAAAGACCGCCGTACCGAGGGCGAGCACCAGAGCCGCCAAAACGATCTGCCGTCTGCCGATAATCATATTCATATCTGTTTCCTCCCTGCATTTGAGCTGTTGACTGCCGGTTTCCGGGCCGCAAGGCCCGCGCGGATTATGGGAAAGCCGGTGGGGAAGCGCCCTTCACGAACCTGCCCGTTTGCTGACGCTGATATGGGTCGACGGCAGGTCGAGAGCCGTCATGATCGCGTCTGTGACATTTTCCTTCACCGTGGCATTATCGCCGCCGTCACATACCACCACCACGCCTTTCACGGCCGGCTGAAGTTCCGTGCGTACCAGCGGGGATTGCCCGCCGCTC
Organism: Bacillota bacterium; assembly: GCA_023391835.1. Classification (GTDB taxonomy): domain Bacteria; phylum Bacillota; class Clostridia; order Oscillospirales; family Ethanoligenentaceae; genus JAEWAE01. The sequence continues at coordinate 65,437 of JAEWAE010000036.1, read as the reverse complement.
GCGTTGTCCACGATCACGGGGTTTTGCTCATTGCTGTTGTTTTCCTGTGTTTGGGTGCCGCCGTCCGTCTGAGAAGTGGAGCTTTTGTCGCTCGCGGATTTCTGGTTCTGTTCGTATACATACTGCACGCCGCTTTCCACCGTCACCAGCACCTGCACCCGCCCCACGCCGTCAATCTTCCCGATGATGCTCTCCAGCTGCTTCTGGAGCTTGGCGGCGTATTCGTCTGAGGATATGGCGGAGGACGATGAACGGGATGACTTGCCCGCGGAAGAGGGCCACATGGTGGAAAGCAGGATGAGCACCATCCCGGCAAGACCCGCGATCAACAGAATCGTCGTACCTTTTTTACCGGAGAAAAATTCCCGGATGCCGGAAAAATCAAACGGACCGCCCTTTTTCCCCATCATGTTTCACCTTCCCGTATGGTTATGCGCATCCCCAAATCGTTCTCGACCGACCGACGCAGGCTTTCCGCCCGGGAGTAATCGGCTTTTTTGAGCACCGCGGTCACATTCCCGACGGAAACCGTTCCCGCAGAATCTGTCGTGACGGCCACCTGCACGCTCAGCGGCGAGGCACCGTATTTTTCAAACGTCTGGGTGACCAAGCTCGTCATGGCCTGCTGTGTCTGTGCCGTTATCTGCGAATTGACGGCTGCCGTGACCGACGAAGTGCCGGAAACGGAAAACTGTGAATTCCCCATGCTCAGCCGAATGGATTTTAGACCGAAAAGCGGTGTGAGCACACAGCACAGGAAAAACAGCGCCACGGCGAATTTATAGACCTTTTCCATGGGGCCGTGGGGCGCGACGATACCGGCCATGCCGGCGGCCAGCGCCGCCAGACACACGGTGATTGCCCACGACTGCAGTCCCGTCATTTTGTCATCCCGCCTTCCCGCATGGCTGCGGTTTCCTTCCCGGCTTTTAAATATCCGCGGGAGCGCTCAGCTGCCCGAAGAAAACGTGAGCAGGACCGTCAGGGAAATGATGAGCGTCAAAGCGGCGGTCAGCAACAGCGCATTAAGCAGCTTGAGAGCCTGTGCGACGGCCTTGAGCAGCTCGGAAATGTCGGTGATCCCCAAAAATTCCGCCACCGCCACCGATATTTCCGCGGTGAGGGTCCAGAGCACGCAGTCGAGCAGCGGGGGCAGAAAAGCAAGAATCAAGACTACTATTGCATATGCGCCGACGGTCGTTTTTAGAAGTGAAGCGCACCCGACCACCGTATTGATCGCGTCGGTGATGGTGCCGCCCACCACCGGCACCGCGCTGCCCACTACGAATTTGGCCGCCTTCATTGTCACTGAGTCGGCCGCCTGCGAAATCAGGCTTTGCACGGTCAGAATGCCGATGAATATCGTCATGCAGATGCCCAGGCCCCATTCCACCGCCTTGCGGGCAAACGTGGCGATTGGCAGAATCCGTACCCCAGGGGATATACTCGCGACGATGCAGAAGGCCAGAAAAATATGGACCATCGGCACGAAAGTGGTGGCGGATATACGGGAAAAGACCTGAGACACGATGAGCAGCATGCCCTGGCCGATTGCCGCAGAAGCCGGGTGACCAGAAGAGGCGGTCAGACCCACGAAAACCGGCAGGCAAGTGAGTATAAAGTCGGAACTCTGCCCGATCGCCTGGGAAACCAGTGTGACACACTGGCTGACGGGGGTGAGCAGCACGGCGGCGACACTGAGCGTGCACACCAATTGGAACACATTCTGAAGCGGCTTTTCTCCTACGGAGTTTTTCATTGTCTGAAGCAGTGCGCAGCACAGCAGGATGCCGCATATGGCCGCCGCCACTTTCAGCGGTGCCTGTGCCGCCGTCTTGAGCTTTTGGAACGCGGTGCCGAAAAGCGCGGCGGGCGTGAATTTTGCGAGGCTTTCCCGGCTCAGCTCCCGGATTCCCAGCTTTTCCAGAAGCTTTCTGGCTGCGGAAGGCGTCTGGCGATACAGATCCGAGGCGCCGCTTTTTTCCGTCTGCTCTTTCAGAATAGCCGACGATGCGGCAGAGGAAGCCGGGGACGCGGCAGCCGCGGAGGATGTGGGTACGGCGGCCAGCGTACGGGGGGCAAACAGCCCCGCCAGACCCAGCAACAGGCCGCAGAGGGCAAGACACTTTGCCAATGTGTTATGTTTCATCTGATTTCCCGCCGATTTCATATGGTTCCGTTCTTTTATACGCCCGTATGTATACGGTAACGGCCATTTGCCGGCCGGGGCTATTCCATCAGGCGGATGGCAAGCTCCGCCACCTCCAGGAAAAGCGGCATGGCGATGAGCAGCACGGCGAATTTTCCGGCCATTTCCACTTTGGAGGCGATGGCGGTCTCCCCCGCGTCCCGGCAGCAGTCGCAGGCGAGCTGGGTGAGGAAGCAAATTCCCAGCGCCTTGAGCAGGATGGTGACATAACGGGAATCCACATGGGCCCGATCCATCAGCGAGCGGATCTGGGTGAAAACCGGCGTCGCCGCGCCGATCACAACGATCAGGATCATGGCCCCGGCGCCCAGCCCGATAAGCATGGCGTATTCGGCCCGGTAACTCCGCAGCAGCACGGCCAGCAGCGCGGCCACCACGGCGAAACCGACGATGCGAAAGATGTCCATTTTTGCACCTGCCTTCATGCCGGGCGGCCCCATCGTCGGTCGTTCCCAGCGGAATCCGATGACCGGCTGTTTGCGGCGCTACAGTCGGAAAACCGTCTTGATAGTGTCGAAAAGCCGGCTGATCTGCTGGATAATCATATAGAGCACCACCACCAGACCGGCGATGGTGGTCATGGTGGCCTGCTCATCCCGGCCGGTGCGCATCAGCAGTTGGTGCAGCACCGCCACGATGATGCCGATGGCGGCAATTTTGAAAATAAAGTTGATGTCCATCGGAGTCCCCCGTTTTTTGGTCGGCGGAAATCCCGCACGGGAAATGGGGTGCCTGTTCCGCCGCCGGTCAGATAAAGACCACACACACAAAGATGCCGGTCAGCAGGCCGAGCGAAGTATAAAGACGGCCGCGGCTCTGCCGGTCGCGGCGCGCGGATTCGAGCCTCTGGCGCAGCAGCGCGGCATATCGCTCACAGCTCGCCGTCTGCCCTTCCACGTCGGTGGTGCCGAGCACACGGCCAAACCACGTCAGCGTCTCGATGTCACCGTCATCCAGCGCCAAGCGGGGGCGTGCGCTCTGCAGCGCTTTTCCCCACGCCTTTTGCAGATCGCGGCTGTGTGCCAGTTCCCCCGCGCACAGGCCGAAAAGCAGCAGCTCGCGGTATTCCGGCAGGCTGTCAATTTTTCGCATGAGCACATCCACAGGCGAAGCAAAATAGCGGATATCCGATGAAATGGCCTCCAGCGCGCCGACGAAGCCTTCCAACTGGCGCACCCGCTTAGACAGCACCGCGGATTTCATCAGACCCGCCGCCGTGCAGACGCACAGGACGGTCAGCAGCCCGGCGATCTTCAGAGCCATTCCACTCTTCCTCCCCGTATACGGCGGCCAGTTTGCCCGGCGTGCCGCGGCCCGCGAGCAGTACGATTTTGCGGAAAGCGCCGGTATCCAGCAAAGCCCGCAGATAGGGCCGGCTGCGCAGCTCCGACAGGCTGGCGGCGTGGGCGCTGGCGATGACCGCCACGCCGGCGTTGAGCCCCTCGATAACGGCTTTCGCATCGTCGGCACCGCCGATTTCGTCGCACATGACCACATCGGGTGCCATGCACCGCACCGCCTGACGGATGCCTTCCCCTTTTGGGTAGCCGTCGAGCACGTCGCAGCAGGGGCCCAGATCGTTCTGGGGGCATCCGCAGCAGACGGCAGCCAGTTCGCCCCGCTCGTCCACAACCGCGACGCGGAAATTGCGTCCTCCGCGCAGCCCGGAAGAAAGCTGGCGGGCCAGATCCCGCAGCACGGTCGTTTTGCCGCACCCGGGCGGCCCGACGACGAGCATGCCGCTCACTTCCCCGCCGGAAACGACCGCCGCCGCCACTTCGTCCGCCGCGCCGGGAATTTCCTGCGCGACACGCAGATTGATAGAGGAAATATCCCGCAGATTGGCGACCCGGTCTGCCTGCACCACCGCCGTGCCACAGATGCCCGCACGGTGCCCGCCGGTGAGGGTGACAAAGCCGTTGCGGATCTCCTGCTGGTGGGAATAGACCGATGAGTTGCAGATCAGGCGGAAGGCATCTTCCAAATCCGTCCGCCCGGCCTCGAGCAGCCCCGCGCGGTGCGCAAAACAGGGGGTGCCTTCCTTGCTGACAAAAATGTCGCATTGCGCCTGCGAAAGCACCACCGGTTGATTGATCCGCAGCCGGATCTCATGGGTGTGGGATTTGAAGGGCATGGGCAGCCGGATGAGCACCGCGCCGATGCGTCCCAGGCTGGACGCTGCCTGATCGAACCGGGCCGCCATTGTGATTTCATTCATGATATACGACCTTGCCTTTCTGTGTACGGGCCGGGGAGCCGGCTCGGTGGCAGCCGTTGGGGCTGTCCTGCTTCTTGATACAGGATATGGGGCGTTGTCCCATTTTAGAACCAAAAAATCCCCCGCGAAGCAAAAACCGGTCGGGCTTCTGCTGTGCGGGGGATTCCAATATCCGTATGATAAGTATGAGAAAACGGCTGCCAATCAGGTATTTTTGTCGCTTACATGTTTTTTCTTAAGGTTGCCTACCTTTTCGGCACGTTCGTCCAATACGGCCTTTACATCCACCGGACGGATGCCCTGATCGGCCATCAGCACCACCAGATGGTACAGCAGATCGCTGATTTCGCCGACGGTATCGGAGTTTTTACCGTTTTTGGCGGCGATGATCACTTCGGAGGATTCCTCCCCCACCTTTTTGAGAATTTTGTCGATGCCCTGCTTAAACAGATAGCAGGTATACGAATTTTCCGCAGGCTGTGCCTTTCGGCTCAGCACCACCTGATAGAGCTTCTCAATCGTATCGTCCATTTGAATCATTCCTTTCCTCCCGCCCAAAGCGGGGTGAAAAAACAGCTTTTGTGGCCGGTGTGGCAGGCGGGGCCCGTTTGCTCCACTTCCACCAGCAGCGTGTCGTTGTCGCAATCGGCGGTCATGCGGATGACCCGCTGCACATGGCCGGAGGTTTCGCCCTTGTGCCAAAGCTTCTGCCGTGAGCGGCTGAAAAACCAGGTATATCCCGACTGCAGCGTGCGCCGCAGGGATTCCTCGTTCATATAGGCGAGCATCAGCACCATGCCGGTGCCGGTTTCCTGCACGATGGCAGGAATCAGCTCGGACTTTTGAAAAAAACGGCTCAGATCTTCTGTGTATTCCATATCATACTCCTGTAGGAAATCATCGGCGCACCGGTATGCCGGCCCGGCGCAGATGATCCTTGACCTGGCCGATGGTGAGCTCCCGGTAATGGAAAAGCGAGGCCGCCAACGCGGCGTCGGCTCCGGTTTTCTGAAACACTTCGGAAAAATGGTCGAGCGTGCCGCATCCGCCGGAGGCGATGACCGGAATGTGCACACGCCGGCAGACGGCGTCGGTGAGTTCCAGATCAAAGCCGTTTTTCGTGCCGTCGGTATCCATGGAGGTGAGCAAAATCTCCCCACAGCCCAGACGCTCCACTTCTTCGGCCCACTGGAGCGCATCCAGCCCCGTGTCGATGCGGCCGCCGTTGATGACCACGTGAAAACCGCCCTTGCCGTCCCGGCGGGCGTCAATGGCCACCACGACGCATTGGTTGCCGAAACGGTCGGCCGCGCGGGAAATCAGAGTCTTATCCCGCACGGCGGCGGAATTGACCGACACCTTGTCGGCGCCTGCCCGCAGAATGTCGTGGAAATCCTCGATGGTGCGGATGCCGCCGCCCACCGTGAGCGGCACAAAAACTTTCCTGGCTGTGCGGCGCACCACGTCGGCCATAGTGCCCCGCCCGTCGCTGGTCGCTGTGATGTCGAGAAAGACGATCTCGTCCGCGCCCTGCCGATCATAGAGGGCCGCGCACTCGACCGGGTCGCCCACATCCTGAATATCGACAAAGTTGATGCCCTTGACCACCCGCCCGTGATCAACGTCCAGACAGGGGATAATCCGTTTCGCCAGCATTCTGGTCACCTCCGGTTTCCACGGCACGCGCAAGATCCAGCGTGCCGCTGTAAATGGATTTGCCGCAGATGGCGCCGTAAAGGCCCATCTGCCTGAGCCGATCGATATGAGCTAGGTTACGGATGCCCCCGCTTGCCACGATGCGGCAGGAGATCGCCTGCTGCAGCGCAGCGAGCTGGTCGAAATTCGGTCCGCTCAGCATGCCGTCACAGTCGATGTCGGTGAAAATGATCTGCCGCACCCCGACAGATTCCATCCGCCTGGCAAAATCCAGATAGCCCACCGATGAAGTACGCAACCACCCTTCGGTGGAAATAAGCCCGCCCCGGGCGTCGATGCCTACCGCGATGCGCCCGCCGTACCGGGCGACCGCCTCTTTGAGAAAAGCCGGGTCTTTGAGCGCCGCCGAGCCGATGATGACCCGCGCAACGCCGTGGGAAAGATAGTCTTCCACACTGGCCATGTCGCGGATGCCGCCGCCTAGCTCCACGTGCAGGCCGGATTCCCTCACCACCCGCAGGATGAGCTCCCGATTGGGTCGGTCGCCTGTGCGGGCGCCATCCAGATCGACCATGTGCATCCAGCGGGCGCCGGCCCGGCCAAACGACAGCGCGGTTTCGACCGCATCCTCCGCCACCTTGCCGGCTGTGCCGAAATCGCCTTTGCGCAGACGCACACATGCGCCGCCCTTGAGGTCGATGGCAGGTAAAATAATCATACGGCCAGCCTCCCGAAATTGCGCAAAATGACCAGGCCTGTCTCGCCGCTTTTTTCCGGGTGGAACTGGGTGCCGAAGACACAGCCGTGCTGCACCAGCGCCGTGACCCGTGTGCCGTATTCGGCATAGGCCGCCGTGTCCGCCTCTTGGGCAAAGGCCATGTAAGAGTGGACGAAATAGACGTAGCTGCCCTCCGGCACACCCTCGAGCAGCGGGCTTTTATGGATATAGCGCAGGCTGTTCCACCCCATATGGGGAATTTTCAGCTGCCCGGCCGGGATGGTATCCACGCAGCCTTCCAAAAGCCCCAGCCCGGGGCATTTTTCAAACTCGCGGCCCTCGGTGAAAAGCATCTGCATACCAAGGCATATCCCCAGCAGAGGCTTTTTGACCGCCTGTGCGCGCAGCGTATCAATCAGACCGGTTTTCCGCAATTCCCGCATGGCATCGGGGAACGCTCCGACTCCCGGCAGGATCAGCGCATCCGCCCGCTCGATCTCATCCGGATCACGGGTGACGCAGGATTTTTCGCCGATATAATCCAGCGCGTTTTTGACGCTGAAGAGATTGCCGACGTTATAGTCGATGATTCCGATCATACCGCACCATCCTTCCTTTTGTGGGCGGAGGCGTCACAGCACGCCCTTGGTGGAAAGCGCCGGGCCGCCCTTAGCGGCACATGCGGCCGCCATAGCGTGCCCCAGCGCTTTGAAAATGCCCTCGATGATATGGTGGGCGTTTTTGCCGGTGATGACCCGCACGTGCAGCGTGATGCCGGCGTTAAAAGCAAAGGCACGCAGAAATTCTGCCGTCAGGCAGGCGTCGAATTCTCCCACCCGCTGATTGCCAAGCGGGTCGTCGAACTGCAAAAAGGGCCGCCCGCTGATATCCAGCGCGCAAAGCACCAGTGCCTCGTCCATGGGGATGAAAAAGCTGCCGTAGCGGGCAATGCCGGCCCGGTCGCCAAGGGCCTGTCGAAACGCCGTGCCCAGCACGATGCCGGTGTCTTCCACCGTGTGGTGGCCGTCCACTTCCAGATCGCCCTTGGCAGTGAGCGCAAGATCGAAGCCGCCGTGGACGGTGAAAGCCGTCAGCATGTGGTCGAAAAATCCGATGCCTGTGGCAATTTCCGCCCGACCGGAGCCGTCGACGCACAGCTTCGCCCGGATATCCGTTTCACGGGTCTGCCGACTGACTTGAGCCTCTCTCATCGGGCATCCTCCTTTTTTGCCGGAACCGCCAAGTATTTTTCAAGCGCATCCAGCAGGGCCCTGTTTTCTTCCGGCGCACCCGTGGTGATGCGCAGCAGATCCCCACCCAGCAGGCGCACGGAGATACCCTGCCCCTGCAGCCTTTGCCGGCATTTGGCGGCATCGGGCATGCGCACCGTGACAAAATTCGTGTGACTGGGGAAAACCCGCATCCGGCCGGCGTGGCTGCCGCTCAAACGGCGTAGACCGGCGAAAAGCTTGTCGCGGGAGCGGCGGATGGAGGCAACGGCGCCGTCGAGCCATTCCCGGTCACTCAAAAACACCGTGCCCGCCGTCTGGGTCAGCGCATTGACGTTATAGGGCGATTTGGCGGCGCGCAGCCTCTCGGTCAGCCGGTCGCCGGCCACGGCAAAGCCCAGCCGGGCGGCGGCCAGACCGACTTTCGAGCAGGTGCGCAGCACCATCAGATTTTCGTATTCCATCACATGCGGCATAATGGATTCATCCCAGAAATCCATATAGGCTTCATCCACCACGACCAGTGCATGGATACGCCGCACCATATCGAGCACCTGCGCGGCGGTAAAGCCCTGCCCCGTGGGGTTGCAGGGATTGGAGAAGAGCACCATGCGGGCGTGTTCCCGATTGGCTGCGGCAATCAGCTCTTCGGGGTCAAACGTCAGATCCCCGTTTTTGGCAACTACGACGGGGCGGGTCTCCGCCATGCCCGCATAGATGCGATACATGGAAAAATCCGGAGCGGTAAGCACCACCGTTTCGCCCCGCTGCACAAACGTGTTGAACAGCACGGAAAGCAGCTCGTCCGAGCCGTTGCCCGCCGTGATGAAACGGGGATCGATGCCGTACCGGCGACCAAAGGCCGCACAGGTATCCCCCGCCAGCGGATCGGGGTAACGGTTGAAGATGGCGGCCGCGAGCTTTTCGCCGATTTCCCGCCGCATGGCATCGCTCAGAGGGATAAAGCTCTCGTTGGCGTCCAGATGGATGGGCACCGGCTCGCCTGCCTCCGTCCGGTACGGCTCGAGGGCGCGCAGCTTTTCACAAAGTATGTCATTTTCCATTCGGCTCATCCCCCTCACTTTGCGCAAACCGCACCTGCACCGAATGGGCGTGGGCGGTCAGCCCCTCGGCATGGGCGAGCGTCACGATGTCGTCGCGGCCCTTTTCCAAAGCCTGCCGGGTGTAGGAAATAAAGCTCGATTTTTTGATAAACGTGTCAACCGACAGCGGCGAAAAAAAGCGGGCGGTGCCGCCGGTGGGCAGCACATGGTTGGGCCCCGCGAAATAGTCGCCCAGCGGCTCCGGCGAATAGCGGCCGAGGAAGACCGAGCCTGCGTTATCCACGCTGCCGAGCCAGCGCATGGGCTCTGCCACCATCAGCTCCAGATGCTCCGGCGCGATGGAGTTGGCGATTTTTACGCACTCAGTTACGTCATGGCACACAATGGCCGCGCCGTAATCGGCAAGCGACCTGGCGATGATGTCTTTGCGGGAAAGCGACGCCATCTGACATTCCAGCTCCGCCATCGTCTGCGCAGCGATTTCCTCGGTGTCGGTGACAAGCACCGCCGCCGCCATGGGGTCGTGCTCGGCCTGAGACATCAGGTCGGCGGCCAGATAGACCGGGTCGGCGGTCTTGTCGGCCACGACAAGGATCTCGCTGGGCCCCGCGATCATGTCGATATCCACCTGGCCGAAAACCAGTCGTTTGGCCGTCGCCACATAAATATTGCCGGGGCCGACGATCTTATCCACCCGGGGGATGCTCGCCGTGCCATAGGCCAGCGCACCCACGGCTTGCGCGCCGCCTACCGCGAAGACCCGGTCCACCCCGGCGACCTTGGCCGCCGCCAGGATATAGGAATTCACCCGGCCGTCCCGCCCCGGCGGCGTCACCATGACGAGTTCCCCCACGCCGGCGACCTCAGCCGGAATGGCGTTCATCAGCACCGAGGAGGGGTAAGCCGCCCGCCCGCCGGGCACATAGAGGCCTGCCCTGGCAAGGCCCCGCACCCGTTGGCCCATCACAACGCCATCGGCACCGGTGACGAGGAAGCTTTCCCGCTTCTGGTGCGCGTGATAACGGCGGATATTTTCCGCGGCGCGGCCGAGAGCGTCGAGAAACCGTGCCGGCACCGCCGCGCAGGCTTCATCGATCGCCCTGGCGCTCACTTCAAATCCAGCGTCGGCTGGCATGGCAAAGCCGTCGAATTTAGCCGTGAATTCCCGCAGGGCTTCGTCGCCCCGCTCTCTGACAGCGCGCAGGATCGTTTCGACCGCCGCTGTTACATCCCGGTCGACTGCGGCGTCCCGCCCTCGCATCTCTTTGAGGAACCGATATTCCGCGGTCCCATCCGCCCGGATCATTTTCAAGGCTGTTTCCCCCTCACCTGTTCGATACGGTCGATCAGACCGTCGATTTCCTCTTTTTTCAGTTTCATGCTCGGGATATTGACGATCATGCGAGCGGAAATCGGGCAGATTTCCTCGATGATGTGCAGACCGTTTTCCCGCAGAGTATTGCCCGTTTCCACAATGTCGACGATGGCATCCGAAAGCCCGAGCAGCGGCGCCAGTTCCACCGAGCCCTCGATTTTAATGATTTCCACATCCACGCCCTTGGTCTCAAAAAAGCGGCGGGCGATATTCGGGTATTTGGTGGCGATGCGCTTGGCGGTGTAACCGTCGTAAAAGCCTTCCTTTTTCGGCCCGGCCAGCGCGAAACGGCATTTGCCGAATCTAAGGTCGAGCACTTCATAAAAGCTGTGCCCGTTTTCCATAATGGTGTCTTTGCCCACAATGCCTACGTCGCACACGCCGTGTTCCACATAGGTGATAACGTCGGCCGCCTTGGCCAGCACCACGTCGAAGGGCGTGCCAGGGATGGGCAGAATCAGGCGGCGGCCCTTTTCCCTCAGTTGGGTGCAGTCGTAACCCATTTTTTCAAAAAGACCGACGGTGTCCGCCTCCAGGCGGCCCTTGGTCAGCGCAATCCGTACCGGGTTCATATGTTTCCGTTCCCTTCCGATTCAGTCATTCTGGTCGACCGCACCGTCAGTCCAGCGTCACCGTGCGCACGGTGCTCCCCACGATATCCATGCGGGGGATGCCCTTTTTGCGGGCGTATTCCGCCGACTCCGGCTCCGAAGCGGCAAGGCTCATTTCACAGACGGAGCCTTCCCCGATGCGGGCGTTCATGTGGGCGAAAGCCTCCCGCAGATGACCCGCCTGGGGGTATATCAGGTAATCCGGCCGGTCGGAGTTGAGGTGCCGCGCGGTCACACGGGCAATGGCGTCGGCGTTGACGGCAAAACCGCAGGCGGGCATATCCTGCCCGAAATCAGCAAACAGCGTGTCATACCGCCCACCAGAAAGCACCGGCTCCCCCGAACCGTGTATGTAGCCGCGGAATACCGCCCCAGTATAGTAGTCGATCTGCTGCACAAGCCCCAGGTCAATCATAAGATTTTTCTGAAGCCCCGCGGCGCACAGCGCGTCGTAGAGCGTGCGCAGGTAGCGGATCGTGGCCGCCGCGGTTTCGTTGGGCGCCACATGCAGCGCCCGGTCGAGCACTTCGCTGCCGCCGAAAAGCCGGGGCAGCTCCGCCAGCGCCTGGCAGGCGGCATTGCGCGCCGTGTGGAGAGAAAGCTTTTCGCTCAGCGAAGCGTAACTTTTAGAGGCGATGAGGTCGCGGATGCTCTCTTTTTCCGCCTCGTCAAAAGGCAGCCCGTCGATGATGGCTTTATAATACCCCACATGCCCGATTTCCAGCCGGAAATCGTCGCCGAGCACTTTTTGCAGCGCCGCTGCGGCCGTGAGGACCACTTCCACATCCGCCGTCTCGCCGCCCGCGCCAATGAGCTCGACACCACACTGGGCCACCTCGTCGTAACGGCCCGACATATATGGGCTGATGCGGAATACATTCTGATTATAATACAAACGCAGCGGCGGCACAAACCCTTTGAGTTTGGTGGAAGCCACCCGGGCGATGGGGGTGGTATTATCCGGCCGCAGCACCAGGATACGCCCGTGCCCGTCGATGAGCTTATACATCATATCGTCGTCCATTACAGGCGACTTGCCTGAAAAGACGTCATAAAACTCCAACGCGGGAGTGATCACTTCGCTGTATCCCCGCATGCGGAAAGTTTCCGCAATGCCGCGCTCCACCGCACGACGGGCCTCACATTCCTTAAACAGCAGGTCGCAGCCTCCGTCGGGAATTATCATATGATAACGGCCCATTTCACACGCTCCTTAATTTATCATGCTATCATTTTACCTTATGAAAGTATCTTTGTCAAGAAGAATCTGCGGCGTTTGGATGCAAAAAGCATCCCGGGATGAATTCCCCGGGATGCCGATGCAACGACTTATTTCATTTATGCGTTCACTTAGAAGCGGAGGAAGAAGCGGATGACGCCCCTGACTGGCTGTCGGAGGCTCCGCCGCGGTCGCCCATCAGCTTCTGGATGACCGCATCCGCCTGCGACTGGGTGATGGTGCCGTCATCCACCAGCGATTTGAGCATTTCCGAGCCAAAACCGCCGCCCCTGTTGCCTTCGCTGCCGCCCTGAGGGGTGCTGCGGGAGGGCATGCTGCCAGAGGGAGATCCACCCCGTGAACCGGCTCCGCCGCCGTAACCCGAACCCGCGGGCCGGCTGCCGCCGCCCGACATATTGGCGAACCGCTCGGTCAGCGACGAATAAATTTTATCCGACTGAGCCTGGGTGATGGTGCCCGCGGTGACCAGCTCCGCCAGGCCGCTTTTGTAGCGTTGCTCCATGTCCTCCATGTTGAAACCGCCCCTTTGGCGGCTGGAAGAAGAACCGGAGGACGATTTTTTCTTGCATCCGACGAAGCCGACCGCGACGGTGGCGGCGACCATGACTGCCAGCACAATGGCCAGCGTTTTTTTACGGAACATGTCTTTCATCCCTTTGCGTATATCCGTGGCCGGGCGAAACCCGCCGCTTACTCATAGCGTAGTGCTTCGATCGGGCGGAGTTTGGAAGCTTTGGCGGCCGGGTAGATGCCGAATATGATCCCCACGGCGGCCGAGAAGGCGAATGCATACAGCATGACGCTGCCGGACAGAACCATCGCCTGCCCCATAAACTTGGGCAAAATGAGCGACACCAGGGCGCCTATGCCCACACCAAGCAGCCCGCCGAAGCAGCTGATAAACAACGCCTCGATCAAAAACTGGAGCATGATGTCCCTGCGCTTGGCGCCGATGGCCTTGCGGATGCCGATTTCGCGGGTGCGCTCCACCACCGACACGAGCATGATATTCATAATGCCGATGCCGCCGACCAGCAGTGAAATGGCGGCGATGCCGGCCAGCTCCTTGGTGAAAGTGTCAAGCGTGGAGCTGCGCGTGGAAATCATCTCGCTTTGGCTGAGCACGCGATATTGGGAACTGTCATTGTCGAATTTATTATTGAGGAAATAATCCAGATAGTTGGTGGCTTCGGTGATCTTGTCGGAAGAGCTGCACTCGACGTAATAGGTCTTGATACTGGTCGATTTCAGATACCGTTTGCCGGTGGAAAGCGGCATGATGATCTCATTGTCGTTGGAACCGGTCGTGGATGTGCCCTTGCTGCCAAGTATCCCGACAATTTCAAACTTGGTGCCGCCCACCGAGATGCTCTGGCCGACCAGCGTACTGTATTCCTTGACGTCCATGTCAGGGTAGAGATTTTGAAGCACCTCCACCCCCACATCGATGACGTTGTAGCGGTTGTCGACGTCATCCTGACTGATGAAACGGCCGTAGGCTACGGTCAGGTCGCGTACCTCCTCATATTCCGGCACACTCGCTTCGATGCTGGCCGTTTCGCTTTCGGTGCCCGCTTTGACGGTCGCCGAGCCACTCAGCTGCGGCGCGATGTTTTTGATGGAATTGCCGGACATCTTTTTGAGCGAAGTCAGCTCATCATCCGTGATCGAGGCGGTTTTGGTGCCGGTCAGGCTGACGGTCAGCAGATTCGTCCCCATGCCTTCGATGGATTTGGTGACCGAGACCTTAGAACCGTTGCCCATGGCAATCAGGTCGATCACCGACGCGATGCCGATAATGATGCCCAGCATGGTCAGAAACGACCGCATTTTATTGGAAACCAGGGACGTGATAGCCATTTTAATGGCCTGCGTGAGCTTCATGCGGCGCCCGCCTCCCCGTCGGTTACAATGTGGCCGTCCATAATGCCGATCACCCGCGTGGCCTTGCGGGCGATATTCATGTCATGGGTGATCAGCACGACCGTATTCCCCTGTTGATTGAGCTCCTGAAGCAGGCTGAGCACTTCAACGCCGGTTTTGCTGTCGAGGTTGCCGGTGGGCTCGTCGGCCAGTATCACCGGCGGGTGAGTGATCAGCGCCCGGGCAATGGCCACCCGCTGCTGCTGGCCGCCGGAAAGCTCCATCGGCTTATGGTACATCCGCTGTTCCAGCCCCACCTTCTGGAGCGATTTAATGGCCCGCGCCCGGCGCTCCCGGGCGGAGATCCCCTGATACACCAGGGGCAATTCCACATTTTCCAGAGCCGTCAGCTTGTTGAGCAGATTGAAACGCTGGAACACAAAGCCGATGGTCCGGTTGCGGAATTCCGACAGCTGATTGTCGTTATATTCGCCGATTTCCTGCCCGTTGAGCCGGTAGCTGCCGGATGTGGCCACATCCAGACATCCGATGATATTCATCAATGTCGACTTGCCGGAACCGGAAGGCCCCACGATGGCGACAAACTCATGCTCTTGCACACTCAGCGACACATGATCCAGTGCTTTTACCTCGTTGTCACCTATGGTATAGGATTTCACCAGATCGGTAATTTCGATCAGCGGCATCCGCATCATCTCCCTTCTGAGCGACCGGCCGGTCAGCCCTTGCTGGTGGTATTGCCGGTGCCGCCGGTACGGTTGGTACGTGTGCCGCCGCCCGTGTAACCACCGGCGTAGTTGCCGCCGCCGAAATTGCCGCCCGTTTCACCACCCATGCCCCCGCCGAATCCGAAGGAGCTGGAGGAGCTGCTGCGGGAAGCACTCAGGCTCTTGACCGCGGATTTGTTGATGGTGACGGCGGTGGCGACTTCATCACCGGCGCTCAAACCGCTGGTGATTTCCACCTGCTTCGATGTGCTCAGGCCGATGGTGACCTTTTTGCCGTATTTCTGCACCAGTTCACTCGTGGTCATGTTGTCAAGGGTCACACTCTTGCCGTTTGAATCAAAGAGCTTCGAGGCATCGAGCACGTAGGCGGAAGTGCCCCGTTTTTCCAACACGGCATTTGCGGAAAGCACGATGGTATTGTCTTTCTCTTCCGTGATGAGCGACACGTTGGTGGTCTCACCGACCAGAATGCCCGTCGGATTCTCGATGGAAACGGTCACGTTGAAATTCGTCACGCCGTTGGAGGTCGTGCCCATCACATCCACCGCCGTCACTTTGCCGGTAAAGGTCTTGCCGGAAACGGCATCCAGTGTGATTTGCGCACTCTGGCCTACCTTGATCTTGGCAATGTCGGTCTCATCCACTGTCACGACGGTCTGCATGGCGTTATTCTGCAGGATGGTGGCGATGGCGCCGCCGTTTTGCACCGACGCGCCCGTGCTGGTGCTCACGCTGGCCACGACGCCGTCGACCGGGCTGGTGACGGTGGCTTTATCCAGCTGTGCCTGCGCGGTGGCAAGGTCGGCTTGCGCGTTGGTCACCTGCTGCTGCGCAGATGTTACGGCGTTTTGCAGCGAGGTGGAATTGAGCGTCACCAGGTTGGAACCCTTGGAAACCGTGCTGTTTTCCGCCACGTTGACTTTGGTCACCGTGCCGTTGCCAGAGTTGGAGATAGCGACGGTGGAATCCAGTGCCAGCGAGCCGCTGCCGATGGTCTGACCATTATAGGTGACCACAGCGGCAGCGCCCACGGGCAGGTCATCCCGGCCGATCTGAGCCACAAGGCTGGAAGAACTGCTTCCGCCGCTTTTGCCGTCGCCGGAGGCGGCAGTACCGGAAGACGTGGAAGTGGTAATGGTGCCCGTGACATTCACGGTGCTGCCGTCATACGTGGTGACGGCCACGTTCACCACTGTGCCGGAGGTCAGTCCCGTGTTGGATGAAAGGCTCACGTCCATCTTGCCGTCGGTGGAAATGACCATCAGGCTGCCCACAGACTTGGTGACCGAAAGATCGTCACCCGCCGACACTGTGACCGACTTGACCCGGCCGGCAATGGGAGATTTGATGTATTGCCCGCTGCTGAGACTTTGCTGGGCCTGCGTGAGATTATTCTGCGCGGTGGTCAGCGCGTTCTGCTTCTGCGTGACGGTCTGCTGGTCGGAAGCCGAAGTCACATGGGCAATTACCTGACCCGCCGTGACGGAATCACCCTGCTTGACATTGAGCGTGTCCACCGTGCCGGAACCGGCGGCTGTCAGCGCGTATTCCCCGGAACTTGAAACGGTGCCGCTCCCCGATACCGACGTGCTGATATTCCCCGTCTCGGCTTTGGTCTTGATGAACGTGGTCGTCGTGGTGACCGTGCCGTTGCTGGCGTAGGCGGTGTAGCCGATGACACAGCCCGCTACGACAACGAGGGCGATACCGGTGATGATAGCCGGCTTGGCCCACTTTGTGTTGAGCCATTTCCATTTTCGCATCGTGCGATTCCCCCATTACAGATAAATAGATCGTGGGTATGGCAGCTGGTGAATGATTCGAGTATTATATTAGCATGGAACTATTAACATTCTGTGATGATAAAATGAATCGTTCAAAAACAATCGCATCATGCAACAGCCCGCGGCTCTGACAGAGCCGCGGGCTTGAAATATGGAGGCAGGATATTCAAAAGCAGCAGTGAAAACCGACCGAATGCATAAAATGCCTCATAGGGATCAGAGGCCGAAAAAGTCTTTCAGACGGTTGAGCAGCTGCATGGCTTCCCCGTCGTCGTGCGAAATATCCGGGTGATACTGCCGGGCGAGAGATTTGTAGAATTTTTTTAGGTAAGATAGCTCCCGGGCGGAAAATTCCGGTGCGCGCCGGGTGCCCGCATCCGTATCGCCGGCGGAACCGGAATTGGATTCGGTGCTTTCCCAGCCGGCTCGGCTGTGGCGTACTTTTTCCAGCAGATCGACGTTCATCAGTTCCAGGTTGAAATTGTAAATCTGCTCGAACCAACCGGAACCGTAGGCGGTGTCGAAACGGCTCTTTGCCTTTTGCCAGCGATGGATGCGGTCGCGGTTTGCGCGGTAGACCCGGTATTCTTCCGAATTATGATAAGCGTCGCGGAAGCGCCGAATACATTGCTCAATTTCTACGTTGGCATGCAGAATGAAATCCCCCAGCTCGGCGTCGGTGGGGTGAAACAGATTCCGCAGCGCTTCGATGCGGCTTTTGCCCAGCAGTTCGCCGTAAACTCCGCCCCCCTTTTCCATACAGTCCCACCCGATGCGGCCGATAGTCAGGGTATGGCTTGCCGTATTTTCCGGCCCGGAGACGGCCATGAGCACAAACGTGACGTCCGGCCTTTCAAACCGGCCGCCCGCTTCTTCGTATCCGTACCGGATGGTGCCGTCCGTTTCCTGCCGGGAGATTGTCGGCTCGATCCGGCGGAAATGCCCCTCGATTTTCCGCGTGCCGATTTCCCGGCGCACCGATAGTTCCACGCCCTGTCACCTCCCGCCGTCAGTGTCCGTTCAAACCATTTTTTCCGGGCGCACAATGCGGTCGAAATCCTCCGCGGAAAGCAACCCGAGGGAGCAGACCGCTTCCCGCAGAGATATGTTTTCCGCAAAAGCCTTCCGGGCCGCTCTGGTCGCATTGTCATAGCCGATGTGCGGATTCAGGCAGGTGACCAGCATCAGGGATTTATGCAGATTGTCCGCCATCTTTTCCCGGTCGGGCACGATGCCGGCGACACAGCGGCGATCAAATGAGCGCATGCTGCCGCCGAGCAGACGCACCGACTGCAGGAAATTATAGATGCACACCGGCATAAAGACGTTGAGCTCGAAATTTCCCTGAGAAGCGGCCATGCCCACCGCCACGTCGTTGGCCATCACCTGACAGGACACCATGGTGACAGATTCGCACTGGGTGGGATTGACTTTTCCCGGCATGATGGAGCTGCCCGGCTCGTTTGCGGGGATGCGGATTTCTCCCAGGCCGCAACGGGGGCCGCTGGCGAGCCAGCGGATGTCGTTGGCGATTTTCATCAGGTTGGCCGCCAGCGCCTTGAGTGCTCCGTGGGCAAACACCAGCGCATCCTTGCCGGTGAGGGCGTGGAATTTATTCGGGTCGGTGGAAAAATCCGTGCCCGACAACTGCGACACATACTCCGCGGCGGCCGCGTCAAAACCTGCCGGTGCGTTTAGCCCGGTGCCTACCGCCGTGCCGCCCAGCGCGAGCAGACGCAGCCCGGCGAGACTTTCGCGGATCATCCGCACCGGCTGCTCCACCAGCCCGCGCCAGCCGCTGATTTCCTGAGCGAAACGGATGGGCGTCGCGTCCTGCAGGTGGGTGCGGCCGGTTTTGATGACCTGCGCGTTTTCTGCCTCCAGACGGCAGAAAGTGGCGATCAGTTTCTCCGCCGCCGGCAACAGGCTGGTCTCGACGGCCGTCACCGCCGCGATATGCATGGCGGTTGGGAATGTGTCGTTGGAACTCTGGGACATGTTGACGTCGTCGTTAGGGTGCAGCAGTTTTTCCCCTGCCAGCCGGTTGCCCCGGTTGGCAATAACTTCGTTGACGTTCATATTCGACTGGGTGCCGCTGCCGGTTTGCCACACGACCAGAGGAAATTCCCCGTCAAGCCTGCCGGCAAGCATTTCGTCGCATACCTGCCCGATGAGTTCACACTTGCGCGCGTCCATCCGGCCGAGACGGTGGTTGGCCAGCGCCGCGGCTTTTTTGAGCACCGCGAATGCGCGGATGATTTCCCACGGCATCTTTTCCGTGCCGACCGGGAAATTTTCCAGGCTGCGCTGAGTCTGCGCGCCCCAGTACCGATCCGCGGGGACGCGAATTTCCCCCATCGAGTCCTTTTCCAAACGATATTCCATTCCTGCGAACGCACCTTTCCCTGCCCGTCGACGGCCTGTCCGGACGGACAGCCGGATTTTCCGAATATCTGTATTGTACCATATCGGGGGGATTAGTCAAACATACGGCCGCCCCCCGCGGACGGGGAAGCGGCCGAAAACGGTAATCCAGTTGGTTTACCCGATGATGATCCACATATCCATCAGCAGCTTTTCAAATACGCTGTAATCCATCTGGAAATAACCGGAACCATCGAGGCCTATTCCGGTGCCCCAGCTGTTGCGCACGATAAAATAACCGCGCGATTTCCAACAGCAAAGCCGGCAAAGCGGATTGGCTGGCTTCGGAGCGTCGTAATACCCTACCAGCACCATGGCGTGCCCGCCCAGCACCGACCCTTTGGGGCAAGGTATGATGCCGGTCTGCATGGTCTTATTGGTGTCGAAGTTTTCGTGGATGGTGATGCCGATATACGGCAGATGGCCGGAAGCCAGCGCCGCCCGGGCCTCGTATACACTGAAAGCCCGGTAAAAGCGGTAGATCCGGTCGTTGCCGGCCAGACCGTCCTCATAAGCCGCTTCGGACGGCTTGACTTTGAATTGCGAATTGTCGTTCGGCCACACATCGGCGTTGCAAATGCCGTACTGCTGCACGGCCCGGCATGTGCCGGAAAGCGTGCCCCCAGCGTCCTGTTCCACCGTGCCTTCCAGCAGGCGGACGTTGTAGTAGGTGAAAATGTGCGAGGGGGTGTATGCGTATTGTTTGATGAACTGGTCGACGGCGTCAATGGCGTAGCTTTGGCAGGCCCCGAGAGTCCCTTGATCCCATATGGGAGGCATGACCGCCCGGTAATCCATACTGGGGGGGAGCGGGGCCGAGGCTTTTAAAAATTCGCGGAACTTCATTTCGTCCGGCCGCCTCACATCCGGATGAAGCAGATATTGGTGCCGCTGCATAAGGCTCCTCCGACAGCTTAATAGGGGAAAACGAACAAGCCTTCCCCTACCATTCTATTCTGTCGCCAGCCGGTTGGTATCGGCCATTCAGCCGGCAATCAGGCTTTGCCATGTCTGCGGTCCCACTATGCCGTCGGCCGTCAGCCCGTGAGAGCGCTGATACGCCCGCACCGCCGAAGTGGTCAGCGGGCCGTAAATGCCGTCAAAGGCGATGCCCATCCGGTATTGCAGATAGCTTACCGTCAGACCACGGCTGCCGGTAAGAAGCGTGGGCCGCGAGATGATAGCTCCGTAGGCGCTCTCGCACTGGGGGCCCCAGATGCCGGCGTCGAGCGTAAGCCCGCCCACCTGCTCCAGTACCCGCACAGCGGAGCGGGTCAGCGGGCCGTCTAGGCCGTCTTCTTCCAGCGAAGGCCGGGGGATCGCGATTCGGTTGAGTTTTTGCTGATAGGTGAGCATGACCGCACTGCCGGTGAAAGACGGCGCTTTGCTCAGAAAAATGCCGTCTGTGCCGCGATTGAGATCTACTTCATCGTTGTCGATGGCTTCAAGCCGCCCCGATTCGCTGTATTGCCAGGCGTGCCAGGCTCCCCACCCGACTACGTCGCCGGCATAGCCACGGTAATCAGCCAGCCAGAGTTTGCAGTCGGTAAATTGCCCGCGCAAGATGCTGTTGGCGAAGTAGGTGCTGGTATACAGCAGCGGCGCATATCCGGCCAGAGACTTGAATTCATCCACGAACGCGCGCACGCAGGCCCGCACACCCGCCGCGGTCTCCTGCCCGTCAAAAGATTCCACATCCACCGCAGGCACCAGCGAGTAGGGTTTGCCGCGGATGCGGGAATAGTAGTTCGCGGCCTGGCGTTTTGCGGATTCCGGGCTGTACATGCGCAGGAAATGGTAGGGGCCCCACGGAATGCTCACACTTGTCGCGTCGGCCGCATTCGAGACAAACATGGGGTCGACCCAGCTTTCTCCCTCGTCCGCCTTGATATACAGGAACTGTATGCTCGCAGCCAAGCGGCTCCAGTCGATTTGGCCGTTGCTGGACGTGCCGTGATATATATCGATGCCATGGTAAACCGGAAAAGACGCGGCAGGGGTATCCGCCCGGGCGGTGATCGGCACGGCGGCCCACAGTATAACTGCCGCCAGCACGGCGGCAATGTATTTTTTCATGGCAGTCTCCTTGCAATAACGATTTAGGGCTGATTTAAAAGCATCATCCTTTTTCATTGTACGGGACAAAGCGGCAGTGGGTGCACGGCGCCTCTCACTGCCCCGTCATGCGGAATCCGGTCGGGTAAGCGGAAATTCGATCGAAATCGCAGAAAAAATAGAAATAACTCTTGAAATCGATGGCGAAGTATGGTATCATAAACGAGCTGCAAAAAACAGCCCACAAATTCGGGGGTATAGCTCAGTTGGGAGAGCGCTTGAATGGCATTCAAGAGGTCAGGGGTTCGACTCCCCTTATCTCCACCAAAGCAGTAACCAGAAAGATCCCGTGAAGCAAGGCGACAAGCCGCTTCACGGGATCTTTTGCTAACTAAAAATCGACTGCCGCGGGTCGTAATAATCACAGGAAACAGCGGTGCTTCCTTGGAATTCCCGGTGGGAATCACTTGACCGACCGGGTGCCTCTCTCCTTATCGTCCGCCGCCAAGGCACCCGTTTTATCACGCAGGCGGCATTGACGGCTGCGCAGCATCACGGTATAATCTAGGAAATGGGAAAGGCTTTCGCTAGAAAGGAGCGTTGCATGAACCGCTACGGACCGATTCTTACAGTCACACCGCGTCGGAAAAAGCATCGCGGACTGAAAATATTTCTTGGGATAGTGGCCGTGATCCTGGTGGCCGGTGCCATCCTATTTGCGCTCAATTACCACACCATCCTGTTATTTACCGGCCGAGGGGCAGTCCGCGTACCGGATTCCGATTCGCTGGCAAACTCGCTAAAATCCAACAGCCGTTACGAAAACGTGCAGACCAGCTCGGGCGCTTCCGGCGAGACCGTCGTCACCGCACAGTCGAAAGACGGGGCTGTGACCGTGAAATCCACCACCGATGCTTCAGGCGAACAAACAGTGGACGTGCAGATGGATGTGACCAAGATGCAGGGCGTCAGCACTTCCCGGAGTCTTTCCAACCTGCAGGCCATCCAGTCGCATGTTAATGAGTATTTGGTTTCAGCCGTCGATTCCAGCCAGCTTATAGGTATCGAGAGCTATGTGGCACGCGAAGCACTGGCTCAATACCAGAGTGGGCAGTCGACTTTTTCGGTGAGCCATAATTTCAGCGGCACACAGCTGGATGTGACCGGCAGCTTTGAAACCGGCAAGATGCAGGCCTATGTGGCCCGCTCGACGAGCAGCGGAAAATAGTTGGCCATTCAGCCGCGCAGTCATAATTTATGGCTTTCCTGAATGGACTTCATAGCGGAAGGGCTGTTGAGAAACGCATCGGAATGCGTCTTTCGACAGCCCTTCCGCTTTTTACTTTCGATTTCCAAAAGACAGGCAAAAACCGACTATGCGAAAGCGGCAGGTATACTCCGCCGGTATCTTGAAAAAATAGGTATATTCCATCCATACGAAATAGCGAAAGGAATCGAGTATGACGCCACGGTCGACTTTTAACCGGCTGAGTGAAATCTACCGTTCCTCGCCGGAGCTGCCTTTTGACAGCTCCTCACGGATCGTGCTGATCAGTGATTGCCACCGCGGGGACGGCAGCTGGGTGGATGATTTTATCCACAACCAGGATCTTTACTACTGCGCCATTCAGTACTATTATAAAAACGGTTTTACCTATATCGATCTGGGTGACAGCGACGAGCTTTGGAAAAACGCCAATTTTCATAATATATGCAACGTGTATTCCGACATATTCCGCCTGCTCCATCAGTTTTATGATGAAAAGCGGTATTATCTGATATTCGGTAACCATCGTTAAACGGTATCCCGCCTTTGTCCAGAAAAATCTGACCGGCTATTATAATGCCCGCACCGACCGACGGGAAAGCCTTTTTGAAGGCATTGAGCCGCATGAGGGGCTGATTCTTAAAAGTACCGAGACCCAGCACACGCTTTTTCTGGTACACGGGCATCAGGGGGATATCCTGAGCGATATTTTCTGGCAGCTCGGGCGGTTTCTTTCCCGCCATCTGTGGCGGCGATTGGAATTTTTCGGGGTGAAGGACCCAACAAGCGCCGCCATCGATTATGACAAGAAAAAGAAGGTGGAACGGAAAATCACCGAATGGGTCGTGGCTAACCACCAGCCGGTCGTCGCCGGGCATACACACCGACCAGCCAGCCCGGGAAAAGATGATCCGCCCTATTTTAACACCGGCAGCTGCCTGCATCCAAACAGTATCACCTGCATCGAAATCGTCAATTCACAGATTTCGCTGGTCAAGTGGTCCATCAAGACCCGAGAAGACCGGACGGTTTTCGTCGACCGGGATCTGCTGGCCGTGCCGGTGAAAATCTGACGGCCGGTTGGCTGTGCCATACAGCTGGTTTCCACAATTTTCCCATCGCATCTAATATGGTCCAAATCTTGCATATGACCAGCATAGTGACAATAATCCATCGATTATTTCGTCATAATTCAGACGAGTTTTTGATAAATTGCCTTGTTATTGGCACCCGAATGGGGTATGATAAATGTGGAAACAATTTCATCCTCCTCTTTTCCTCTATTATTACTTGATATGATTTTATCTTTCTTTCCTCCTTCCCTTCGGCCATACCGAAGGGAATTATTTTCATCCCGGTGCCGTGAGCAAACGGCGTCGTGGCAAAAGGGGTTTCGGCATGGGTACACTTGAAAAAATCGGCCGTCTGGCGGCGGTCGTGGCGGTGACGGCTTCGGCCGTCGTATCGGTATACGCGGGATGCCGGTTTATCCGGGAAAGAATTTCCGCTGATTTTCATTATCGGAAGACCGGACGCATCAAAGGCTCGTTTCGGATTCTGGAATTCGGCTGGCACATGCGTCGGGGAGCAGCCGAGCCGATCCGCGTGCGGACCGGTGCATGATCGTAAAAGAGACCGCTTCGATGGGTTCCATCGAAGCGGTCTCTTTTACGTGTTTTGGATTAGTACCGGTTGTGGGATATGACTTCCTCCGCTTTTTTCCGCGGGCGGGGCGCCGGAGTTTCTGCAGGATAGCCGAGCGGAGCGACCGCCACGACACGGGCCGCATCCGGTATACCCAGCAGGGCTTTGACCTTGTCTTCATAAAAATGCCCCAGCCAGCAGGCGCCGAGGCCGAGTTCCCAGGCTTCCAGGATCATAAACGACAGGGCGATGGAGGCATCCACCGTCTCCGCCGGCTGTCCGCAGGTCATCATCCGGTTGGCCTGAGTGGCGCACACCACCAGCACAGCCGGGGCATTGGCCACAAACTGCTGGTTGCCGCATGCCTGTGCCATATTCTGCCCAAGCTTGTCGGCATCCGTCACGGCGATGAATTTCCACTGCTGACTGTTGCTGGCGGAAGGCGCCAGTCGCCCAGCCTCCAAAATCTGATTGATTTTTTCCGACTCCACTCCCCAGGCACTGTATTTGCGTATGCTGCGGCGTCCCTGGATTGCTTCCCAAACGTCCATTTGTCCGACATCCTTTCCGCGCGGCATATCGGCGCCGGCAGACGGCCGCCGACGCTTCCGCGGTTCTGTATTCATTATACCCCGTTCGGAGCCGCCGTCAACTGCCTCGTGGTCAATCTTCCGGTTTGCGGTGGTCGATACCAAGGATGTCGAGCATTTCCGCTGCCGTGCGGGCACACTCGCCCGCCACCGTCGTGCCCGTGGCGAAAGGGTCCGCCATGGAATTGAGCCCGGCTTCCCGATAACTTTTATATATTCCCCGACAGGCGGCGTATTCGGCGCAGAGCGTCGCATATTTGACCTGCGCCTTTTCCACCTGATCGGCAGTCAGTATCACGATGGCCCGGTCGGCCACTTCACCGATTTCCGCCTGATGAGCCGCCAGAATTTCCGCCTTTTTTCTATCCATCTGGTGCATCTCCTTTTCCGCATGTTGCGAACGATTTGACTTCATTTTACCCGGATCGCCGCGCGGAAAAGATCGAACGGACGCATATAAGCGAAAAATACTGTGGTCGTGGGAAATCAAGTGACCGATTCCCCGGCCCCACCCTTAGCGGTGTCGGTCTGATAGATTTCCAGACAGTGCATGGCCCGCGTCATGGCCACATAAAGCAGGCGCAGGTCGGTTTCCGTCTCGCCGTAAAGCTGGACGTCGGCAATCAGTGCCGCGTCGAATTCGAGTCCTTTGACCAGGAAACTGGGCACCAGGCTCAGCCCGCCCCCATAGCTCCCCTCGCCGAGCACCCGGATTTCGGGCAGCAAAGGGGAAAGCAGACGATACCACGCGGCGCAGTCCCCCGATGTCCTGCAGATGACGGCAATATTCTGCATTCCTTGCTCCTGCCAGCTCCGTATATGTTCCGCCATGCCGGGGGCGGCCTCTTCCCGCGATCCGCAGCGGACGGTTTCGACCGGCTGGCCATGGCGGATCACCGGCACAGCCGTATCCCCGCCGCCGCCCGGCAGGCGGGCAAGCACCCGGTTTGCCTGCTCCATGATTTCCATGGTGGAACGATAGCTTTTCTGCAGTGTGGCGCGGCCGCAGTCGCCGTGGAACACCTGTTGCGCGACGGTGTCCCAATCCCGTGTGCCGTGATACCAATAAATGCTCTGAGCTACATCCCCGAATATCGTCATGGAACGGGCCCCGAGGGTTTCCCGCAGGGCAAAAAAAGCAAAGCAGCCCAGGTCCTGCGCCTCGTCAATGACCACATGCTTGGCCGTGACGGCGGGGTCGGCGCCGTGAATCCGATAATGGATGTGCATCAGCGCGGCCAGATCCTCATAGCGCACCCGGCGGCGCCCCACGTCGCGGGCGCGCCGGGCCAGCGCGGCACAGATTGCCTCATCGGCCTGCGGCGCATATTGGCGCAGCTTCTGCGGGTCAGAGAGCAGGGCGGCATAGCATTCCGCCGCCGCCGGCAGCCGGATTTTTTTCAGATAGGCCCGACAGGTCGCCTTGCCGCCGTGTATCAGGTCGTGGACAAGGGCCTCGTCCTCTTCGAATATGCGCTGCTTTTCGCGTCGGAATTCATCTGCCGACAGGGTGTCGGGCAGCTGAGCGAGTTTGCGGCGGCGGTTCGCATCGATGGCCGTCATCACATGGTTGCGCCGTTCATCCAGTATCCGCAGCAGGCGGGCCTTGATGTATTCGATCCGACCCGCGAAGGAATAGCCCGCGTATTCCTCCCCAAACATCCGCTGCAGCTCCCGGCGGGAACAGACCGGGTAAGGCCCCGCGCAGAAATCCCCCTCCGGCAGGATCTGCCGTTCCATATCCTGCAGGTAACGATCGACCGCGCCGCAAAATTCCATTGAAGAAAGAAACTGGGACGCCCGGAGCCCGACCGGGTCGGCCCCATCCTCCAGCAGGCGGCCGAGGGCGGCGCCGGGGTCTTCCACCGTCAGCTTGCGGCCGAGCAAACGGGCGGTCAGATCCTCAAACGTCTGCTGGCGCACGTTTTCAACGCCGAGCTCGGGCAGCACGTTGGATATATAGTCCAAAAACACCGTGTTTGGCGCCAGCACCAGGAATTCGTCTGGACGGACTTTCCCCCCGCAGGCATAGATCAGATAGGCCACCCGGTGCAGCGCCACCGTGGTCTTGCCGCTGCCGGCCACCCCCTGCACGATCAGCGGACGGGTCATGTCGGCGCGGATGATGCGATTCTGCTCCGCCTGGATGGTGGCGATGATGTTTTTCAGCCGCGTACCGGAGCTTACCTCCAGATAAGGCCGCAGCAGCTCCTCGTCGAAGGTGATGTCGATATCGCTGTAGCGGATGAGCTTCCGATTTTCCACCTCCAGCTGCCGTTTCAAAAGGATTTCGCCGTGGATTTCTCCATCCGGGCAGGTATAGGAGGCCGAGCCTAGCCGCCCCTCGTAATAGAGGCTGGAAACGGGTGCCCGCCAGTCGACAACGACGGCCTGGCTGCCGCTGTCGAATACGGTGGTCTTGCCGATATAGAGCTCCTCCCGCCCCTGCCCGTCGGGCTGGAAATCCACCCGGGCAAAATAGGGCTTGTCGCGTATCAGGTCAAGCACCCGCAGGCGTGCGGCAAATTGCCGGGTCAGCGCCTCCACTGTTCGGGGGTCCACCGCCTCGATCCCCTCCTCCAGACGCTGAGTGAGCTCCTGATGCTCACCATCCACGCATTGCAGCGTGTGGGCAAGCCGTCGGTTTTCTCGTGCCAGTTCCGTCGCTTCCATGATATGCCTCCCTGTCTCAGCTGTCGCGGGTGAAAAAAAGAATCGGCTGCGCCCCAAGCGAGCCGATCAGCGAAAAATATTCCGGGCGAAACCGCCCCTCAGGCTTCGGTTTTTTCTTCCTGATACTCTTTTTCAGTGTTGACATTCCAGACGGCGGTCTTGTCGGAAGAGCCGGTCTTGATGGCGTTGACCGCTTCGATGGCCGTGAGCATCGAATGATCCATGTTATTATAGCGGTGCTGGCCGTTGCGCCCCACGCAGAAAAGGTTGGAAAACCGATCGAGATAATCCTTCACCGTGCCGAAACGGGAATACGTGCCAAAATAGGCTGGATATGCTTTTTTGACGCGGATATGGGTCGAATCCAGCACGTCCTCCCGGTCGATGATGTCGATTTTCACCAGCTCGTCGATGGCATAGCGGATGAATTCTTCCGACGAAGCGTTCCACATCCGGTCGCCCTCCGAGCAGAAATACTCCAGGCCGATCCATACGGTGTGCTGATTATCCTCGGGCATGTAGGGCGACCAATTGTTGAATATCTGCAGTCGGCCGATGCGCACGTCGCGCTCCTGGATATAGATCCAGCAATCCGGCACGATATTGCCCACCGTGGCGATTTGGGTGCGATTCTGGATCTTGAGCTTTTTGAGCAAAAGGCCCACGGTGATGAAATCCCGGTAAGGCAGATTTTCCGCCACATAGCGCACCGGCTCCGGGGCCTGCGGGCCCATGGCGACGACGAGGTCTTTGATGGGCATGGAGGAAATGAAATAATCGCCCGCCACCGTCTGGGCGCGGCCGTCATGATCCCGCACGGTGATTTGCCGGATGGAATCCGGCCCACAGTCGATGCCGACCACTTCTTCCCCATAATGAATTTCGCCGCCCATGCGGCGGATCTCGTCGGCCATGGTTTCCCATAACTGACCCGGGCCCTTTTTCGGGTAATAAAATTGCTCGATGAGTGAAGTCTGCTTGGTCTTGTGATTTTTATTGAAGGTTTTCGCCAAGAACTCGATAACCGCCTTGCTCAGAGACAGCTCCTTGGCCCGCTGAGCGCCCCAGTCGGGCGCGATATGGGAGGGATGAACGCCCCAGAGCTTCTCGGTATAATCTTCAAAAAACATCTCGTAAAGCGGTTTGCCGAAGCGGTTGATATAGAAGTCCTCCAGCGAGCGCTCTTCCCGCTTGTGCATCACCGATGCGATATAGCCGCAGCCCACCTTCATGGTGCGGGCCAGCCCCATGTTGCGGAATGTCTCGGGCTTGAGCGAGACGGGGTAATCAAAAAAGTGGCGCAGATAAAAAATGCGCGAGACCCGGTTGCGGATGAGCATGACCCGGTCACTCTTTTCCGGGTCGGGGCCGCCTGCCTCGAAAGGCTTGGATGTATGAAGCTGGGCATCGTCCTTGGCCGGAGCGCCCTGAACAGGCATCAATTCTTTCCAGATATTGAAAACCTGCTGGTTTTTAGTAAAAAAGCGGTGGCCGCCGATGTCGATGCGATTCCCGTTATAGGTAGCGGTGCGTGAGATGCCGCCCGTAAACTCGCTGGCTTCATAGATGACCGGATGAATATCCGTTTCCTTGAGCAACTGATAAGCCGCCGTCAGCCCGGCAGGGCCGGCGCCGATAATGATTGCTTTTTTCGTATCCATCAATTAAGATCCTTTACATTTTTGATAAGCGGGGAAAATCCCCGAAGGCAGTCCCACGTCACCAGCTGCTTCCGCCGCCGCCGCCCATGCCGCCGCCCGAAAAGCCCCCGCCACCCGAAAATCCGCCTCCGGAAGAACCGGAGCTGCTTTGCGGCATCGAGACCATGTTGGTCTGGAAGGCGGACATGTTGCGGTCCAGCAGCGAGCAGAAATAGACGGTTGAAAACAGGTAGCCGGTTTCGTCGTCAAACCAGGCGGGCGGGGGCACGGCGATGCTTTCAAACTGTTTGGCCCATTTGTCGGTGACGCCCAGTACATACGCAAAGGGCAAAATATGATAAAACAACGACGGGTCCGACTCGACCATCGTTTCCAGCCGTTTCTTTTCGACCAGCAGAATAAATTTTCGCAGCCCCATCATCTGACCGAGCCATTTGGCACCCTGCCCGGTGCGTTTCTGGGCATACGCGCCCGCCACGCCGGAAACCAGCGCCGAAATGGCCGCCGCCATGCACAGCCAGACTTCGTTTCCCCATGCAACGGAAATTCCCATTGCAATGGCGAGGAAGAGCACATCGAGCAGTATGGCAGCCGCCACGCCGACCTTGGACGTGGCACGATCCTTCGTGGCAAAATAGCCAATGAAAGCGGCAATCAGTGCGGAAAGAACGCCGACAACCGCGCCGGCGGCGAGACCGGCCCCCGCGGAGAAAAAGTAGACCGACGCCGCCCTGCCGGCCGCAACGCCCGGCGCCAGCCCGGCCAGTAGATAGCAGACCGCCCTAGCCCGGTCACCGGAGCGCGTAAAAAGCCGCCGGTCGGCCCGCAGAAAGGAGCCCGCCAGCTCATTGCGCACTTCGGCAACGGTGGAGTAAAACGAATTCTGGAGTTGGGAGGCCTTGACATCGTCGCCGTCGCGGAAAAGACGGCGGAACATTTTCGCCTCGTAGGGCTTCATCGAGCCGTCCGGTTCCTTCAGCCGATGCAGCGTGAAATTCCGCTTGCGGCTGCTGGAGATGGAAAGGTACCCCTCATCCGCCCAGTAAATCAGCAGCGAAACCACGTCGCGCACATCCGCATGGCCGTCGACGATGTACCCTGCCTCGGCGGAGTTGAGACCATCCGGCGGTGAGACCTCCACCGGCACATAAAGGCGGCCGTCGTGGCCGAAACGCCGAAAAAGCAGGAGACTTATCAGACCGAGCACAAGCACAATGACCGTGCAGGCCATGCCGCCCGAAAGTGTGCGGCTGGCAAAATAGCCCTTGGGGAGCTGCAGGCGCATCGTCAGACCCTCGCCCGCCGCAAGCGGGCGCGTGACACCGCCGGTGATGACGGTGCCGTCCACCCGGTAATTCACGACGGAAGTATCCGCCGTGCCGTAGGCGCCGGCGGTGAAAGAAAGATGCTGCGCGTCGAACGACGCGGGCATGGATACCGTAAAAGTCACCTTGGAGACGGAAGTATCCCATCCCGTGCCGATCAGGTTGTAGTAAAGCACATCGTAATCGGTGCTCTCACGCCCGGAATCGCCGATGAGATAGCGATAGCGGATGACATAGGTCTTTTGACCGGTGATCATCCGGTCGGAGCTGCCGATTTTCAGTTCCACGGCACCGTTATCCTGACTTTGAGAACAGGGAATGCGATTCCCCGTGTCGCCGTCGGTGACGGAAACACTCTGCACCCCGTTGTGATAGGGGGTGCGGCGTACCCTGCCGTCAACCTGCGCGGTCGTCGTACCCGAAACGGGAATCCAGCGGATGATACCGTGCCGCGGGGAGGAAAAGTAGGCCGTGATGCGCTCGGTCACATCGACGGTGTTGTCGGCATGGACCGCCATACCCACGTCGTAGGCACCGATGGTATAGCCTGCCGCCGACTGGGCGTGCGTCCACACCGGGAAAAATAGCGCCCCAAGGAGCAGCACGGCCGTCAGGAGGGCGGCTGCCTTAAAATTGTACCTTGACATTTTCCCTCTGTTCCCCGCTGATCTCAAACATTTCTTTCCGGGTGAAGTGGAAAGCCGAGGCCACGAGGGAAGACGGAAAGACTTCCGTCTTGATATTGTAGGTTTTGACCACTGCGTTGTAGTAGCGGCGGGAGCCTGCGATGTCTTCCTCCACTTTTTTCAGCTGGTTCTGCAGGTCGATGAAATTCTGATTGGCTTTCAAATCCGGGTAGGCTTCCGCTACGGCGAAAAGCGAACGCAGCGTGCCGGTCAGGGCGTTTTCCGCCTCGAATTTTTCCGCCGCCGAGCCTGCCTGGGCACTTATATTCCGGGCCTTTATCACATTCTCAAGAGTGGACGCCTCATGCTTGGCATATCCTTTGACCGTTTCAACTAGGTTGGGGATCAGATCGTATCTTTTTTTCAAAAAGACATCCATGGTCGAATATGCCTCATCCGCATCGTTGCGCAGCCGGATGAGGCTGTTGTAGGCGGCAATCGCCCACAGGAGGATCAGGACCACTAAAGCCAGAATGACCCATCCGAAAATCGGCATCGGATTACCTCTTTTCTTTCCATAGTGTAGTTCATTCTATCACATCCGGCGAGGCAAAACAAGCGGAAGCGGCCCGCTTCGCCATAAAACTTCCAAACCGTGTCCTGCAGCGGGAACGTGGCCTGTTTCTCATCTTAGCACACGTTTTTGAATAATCTGTAAACGTTCCCCGTCCGGACGCTGGACTTATCGCCCGCCATATGATATGATACAGTTATATATTGTAAGAAAAGAGTGGGAAGATGCGCCAGTAATCGGATTTTCGGCTGGAATGAATGGAAACGTATGCCCGCGTGAGCGGGCTTCCGTTCGGTTGCCGGGGACCGGATTATCTGCGCGGGAAATGCCGCCTCCGCAGCGGCATACTGTCTTCCGGCGGAAATCTGCTGCCCGGCATGCCCGGACGGCGGATTTTTTTGTCTGGAAGGAGAATGATTCCATGCTGCAGATTCAGCATCTTACACTCACTCACCGGCAGGACGGCCGGACGCTCCTGCGGGATTTCAACTTCGTGCTCCGACCCGGCGACCGGGCGGTGCTCATCGGCGAGGAGGGTGACGGCAAGTCCACCCTGCTGCGCACGATTTACGACCCGGCGCTGACTGCCGATTATATGGAATGCACGGGTGCCGTCGTGCGCGGGGGACTGCGGCTCGGCTATCTGCCGCAGGAGCTGCCCGAGAGTGCCAAAGCGCAGACGGTTGCCGCTTTTTGTGCATCCGACCCGGATTTTTACGGCTATGCCCCGTCGGAAGTCCGCGAATGGGCCGCCCGTGTGGATCTTGCTCCCGAGTTAATGTTTGCCGACCGGCCGGTTGGCAGCCTTTCGGGCGGTGAAAAAGTCAAGCTTCAGATCGTCTGTCTGCTGTTGCGCCGGCCCGACGTGCTTTTGCTCGACGAGCCTTCGGGCGACCTCGATCTGGAAACGCTCGGCTGGCTCGAACGGTTCCTGCTGGAATGCAGCCGCCCTGTGCTCTATGTGTCGCATGACGAGACGCTCATCGAGCGCACGGCCAATGTGGTGATCCATCTCGAACAGCTGCGGCGCAAAACCGAGCCGAAAGCCACTGTTGCACGGATGCCCTACCGCGAATATGCGGCCCGGCGGCTGGCCGGCATGGAAAGGCGGGAGCAGCTTTTCCGCAGGGAACGTCGCGAATCCGCCCGGCAGCAGGAAAAGTACCGGCAGATCCGCGACCGGGTGGAGCATCAGCAGGCGACCGTATCCCGCGCCGACCCTCACGGAGGGCAGCTGCTTAAAAAAAAGATGAAAGCGGTCAAATCCATGGGCCGACGCTTTGAGCGGGAGCAGGAAAACCGCACGCCGGAGCCCGAATCGGAGGATGCAATCCTTTTTCGTTTCCCGGAGGATGTAAGCATCCCGAACGGCAAAACCGTGCTGGATTTCCAACTGGACGCGCTGTGCGCCGGAGGGCGGACGCTGGCACGGAACATTCATCTGCATGTGGAGGGTCCGGAAAAGCTGGCCATAATCGGTGCAAACGGTGCGGGCAAGACCACCCTGCTGCGGCAAATCGCCGCAGAACTTGCTACGCGCAACGATATTCGCTGCGCCTATATGCCGCAGGATTATGACGAGGGGCTAAATGCCGGTATGACACCGGTGGAGTATCTGGCTCCCACAGGCGATCGCGCCCAGATCACCCGCGTGCGCACGCTGCTTGGGAGCATGCGGTACACGGCCGATGAAATGGAGCACCCGGCCTCGGAGCTTTCCGGTGGGCAGAGGGCCAAGCTCTTTTTTCTGAAAATGATGCTCGACCGCTGCAATGTGCTGGTGCTGGATGAACCGACGCGGAATTTTTCGCCGCTTTCCGGCCCGGTAATCCGGGCGGTGTTGCGCGACTTTGGGGGCACGATTCTTAGCGTATCCCACGACCGGCGGTATATCGCCGAGGTATGCGACCGCGTCTGCCTCCTGACCGGAGAAGGCCTCACGCCGGTGCAAAACCGGGATGCCGGACGGCTCTCGGAGGTGGCGCCCAAATAAGAACGAGCAACTTATGCTAAGCGCCCGGTGCATGTAAAGTGCAATGCTTTACATGCACCGGGCGCTAAGTTTTGAGCCTGGCCGGGATTCAATCTTAGGAACTGCCGTGAGTTAAAAGTGAGTGTCTCACGCACGAAAGAGCCGATAATACGCCATAAAGTGCATGTAAAGCGTATGGCTTTACATGCACTTTATGGGGTCTGCGAATGGTGCTGAGTTTCCATAAAACACGGAAAGAACGGAAGCCGTTGCTTCCACCCTGCCCGCCGCACCGATCAGAATTTCACGTATTTTTCGCTGGGAGTTGCGCACACCGGGCATCGTTCCGGCGGTGCGTTGAGCACGGTGTGACCGCAGACCGGGCAGATATAAATGGCCTTCAGTTCCATATCGTGTCCGGCCCGGGCAGCGTCCTGCGCCTGACGGAAAAGCTGGGCATGGATCTTTTCCGCCTCCAGCGCGAAATGAAACGAGCGCTGCGCCCCGGACTCCTGCTGGAATTCGGCCGTGCGCAGATACACGGGGTACATCTCTTCCACTTCGTGCAGCTCGCCGTTGATAGCACCCTGCAGATTTTCCGCCGTCGTGCCGACACCGAAAACTCCGCCGGCCGCTACGGTGGCGTCGGCCGTCCGTCCTCCGATCTGGCGGAAATGATTGGACGCATGCACCTGTTCCGCATAGGCAATGGCTTCAAAAAGCCGCCCGATGTTGGGGAATCCTTCTTTGCGCGCGATGTCGGCCCATATCCGATAGCGCATGTGCGCCATGCTTTCGCCGCCGTAAGCGGAACGGAGAAAATCTGCCGTCATCGCATGAGTGACCGCCATTTGTAACCGCCTCCTGATAGACTTTTCCGTATTGCAGTTTTCTTATGATGGGAATTTCAACTCCCGATTATGCGGGTATGCGGAGAAAACTTGAAAATTACGGATTCAACCGCCGATCGACGGCAAAAAAGGGTCCCGCCTGTCGGCGGGACCCCTATGAAACCGAACGGAAAATGTCAGAAATCTGTTTTCCAAAGGCCGTGCAGGTTGCAATACTCATAGACGGTGCCGGATTCGACCGCGTCGAATTCCGCTTTCGGCTCCTCGCCGGGATGGAGAAAACGAAATTCCACTTTGTCACCGGCGACCAGAGCGATCCACTGGATCGAGTGTTCCGGCAGCATCGGATGAAGGGTCGAGCCGACGGAAATCTGAATCGTATCCCCCGCCCTGGTGACGACCGGCACATGCTTTTCCTTGGCCGCATCGGTCGTGTTGGCGACCAGCTTGGTCATTGGCTGCCCGCAGCAGCTGAGAGTGCCGCCGCCCTTATACACAAGTGCTACCACATTGCCACATTCGCTGCAGCGGAAAAAACTCACGTCGGACATACCTGCAACCCCTTTCTTTTTAACCGTGCCCTACAGCCGGCCGCCGCAAGCAGCCACCCTGCCGGGCTGTCAATGGGCGCTGCCCTGCTTGGCGACGCCCGCCATTTTGGCTTTTACCGCTTCCGGGTCACCCAGATATCGCTTGGAGACCACATGCAACGTATCGTCAAATTCATAAACCAGCGGGATGCCGGTCGGAATATTGACTTCCATGATTTCGGACTCGGAAAGATTCTCAAAATATTTGACCAGTGCGCGGATGGAATTGCCATGGGCCGCAACCAGCACCCGACGGCCCTGCTCCATCTGCGGGCGGATGGTCTGCTCAAAATAGGGCACTGCGCGGGCAATGGTGTCTTTGAGACTCTCGCACATAGGCAGCTCGTCTTTCGATATGCCCCGGTACTGTGCAAGATTGGCGGGGTTTCGCGTGTCTGTTTCCGCAAGCTTCGGCGGCTGCACGTCAAACGACCGGCGCCATATCTTCACCTGCTGCTCGCCGTATTTCCGGGCGGTGTCGGCCTTGTTGAGGCCCTGCAGCGCCCCGTAATGTCTCTCGTTCAGTTTCCATGATTTGACTACGGGCAGCCATGCACGATCGAGCTCGTCGAGCACGATATCCAGCGTATGGATGGCCCGCTTGAGATACGAAGTATAGCAGATGTCGAAATCAAAGCCGCCCTCGCGGAGCATCTCACCGGCCGCCCGGGCCTCCTGCCGACCGGTATCGGAAAGATCCACGTCCGTCCACCCGGTGAAACGGTTTTCCCGGTTCCAATCGCTTTCACCGTGCCGCACCAGCACCAGATTCATTCGCTCATCTCCCGTTTTGTTTCCCTGTTGGGCCGGCGGTTTCGCCGGCTTCTGACCGGTTTTCCTATATTTCACAGTATACCCCAAATGTAGGGCCTTGGCAACGGCGCGTCGGAAATTCCGGCACCCGCATCTCAGTGGGCCGAAATGCATCCCTGCGGGAATTCCGGGGAGCAGCACACCTCGTCGGGCATGGAATATTCCGATTCCCCATCACTTTCGGAAGCGCGGGCCGACGCGTCGATCTTCCGTTCTTCCACTTCATGATTGACGTTCTTTTCTGCTGCCATTTCAGGCACCTCCCTGTTTGTTTTCTATGATTTCTTTTTGCAACTAAAGTATACCATAACAGTGCTTGTTGTGCAACTGGCAGGTTGCCCAAGGATACGGTGGTCATATCGCCCTTTTTATGGTATTCGGGCAAAAAACGACGGAACCGGATTGACAATTATGCAAACGATGGGTATAATAAACAGGAAGACTCCGCTTTTTTGGAAATTCCGTCAGGGATTCCGCGCCACAGACTGGAAGCGCGGATCGGAAAAGTAGTAAGCCGGGGAACGCTTCGTCCGTACCGGAAATTGCATAAAAAGTGGATGCGGTTACGCCGCGTCAATGCGGGTGGCACCGCGGGCATGTATGCTCGTCCCGGAAATTATTCTCGTGATAATTTCCGGGACTTTTATTATCTTTTCATCTATTTCGGGAGGCTTCGGGATGTTACGAACGCATCACTGCAACGAGCTTAGGCCGGGACATATCGGCATTACGGCCACGTTGGCCGGCTGGGTCGATACCATCCGCGACCATGGCGCAGTCAAATTCCTCGATCTGCGGGATCAGCACGGGGTGACTCAAATCGTGTTTCACGACGACGCCATGCTCGAAGGCGTGACCCGCGAATCGGTCATACAGGCCACGGGCGTCGTCCGACGGCGCGACGACGACACGGTCAACCCCAAGCTAGACACCGGTCTGGTGGAACTGCACGCCGACGCAATCCAGATACTCGGTAAATGCCGGCATATGCTGCCGTTTGAAGTGCGCGATTCCACCGCCACGCGGGAGGATATCCGGCTGAAATACCGTTTTCTCGATCTGCGCAACCCGGCCATCCACCGTAACATCGTGCTGCGGTCACAGGTCATCCGATTTTTCCGGCACCGGATGGAGGAGCTCGGCTTTCTCGAAATCCAGACGCCGATCCTGACGGCGTCGTCGCCCGAGGGCGCGCGGGATTATCTGGTGCCCAGCCGCAAGCACCGGGGCAAGTTTTATGCGCTGCCCCAGGCACCCCAGCAATTCAAACAGATGCTGATGGTTTCCGGCTTCGACAAGTATTTTCAGATCGCTCCCTGCTTCCGCGACGAGGATGCGCGGGGCGACCGTTCTCCCGGGGAATTTTATCAGCTGGATTTTGAAATGGCTTTTGCAGAACAGGAAGACGTGCTGAAAATTGCAGAGACCGTGCTTTCCGACGCTTTCACCCATTTTTCCGACAAAAAAGTCTCCCCCGCCCCCTTCCGGCGCATCACCTATGCGGACTCGATGCTCCATTACGGCACCGACAAGCCCGATCTGCGCAACCCGCTGATCATTCAGGATCTGACGGAGTTTTTCTCCCATGTGGAATTCAAGGCCTTCAAGGGCAAGCCGGTGCGCGGTATCGTGTGCGACTGCACGGGCCGTTCCCGCAGCTTCTTTGAGAATTCGCTGAAATACGCGTTGGGTATCGGCATGAAAGGCTTGGGATATCTCACTCTGGCGGGCACTGAATTCAAGGGCCCCATCGAAAAGTTCCTTTCGCCCGAGCAAAAAACGAAGCTCATCGCCGACTGCGGCATGAAGGACGGCGAGACGCTCTTTTTTATCAGTGACCGGGCGCGGGTGGTCGACTCGCTCGCCGGGCAGATTCGGCAGTGGCTGGGCGAAAATCTGGAGCTGATCGACGAAAACCGGTTTGAATTCTGCTTTATCGTCGATTTCCCAATGTATGCGCGTAACCCCGAGACCGACAAAATCGAATTCACACACAACCCGTTTTCCATGCCGCAGGGCGGGCTGGATGCTCTCAACCATAAAAATCCGCTGGATATCGTGGCCTATCAGTACGATGTGGTGTGCAACGGCGTGGAGCTTTCTTCCGGCGCGGTGCGCAACCACTCGCCGGAAATCATGACCAAAGCGTTTGCCATTGCAGGCTATTCCGAAGAGGAAGTGCGACGGAAATTCGGTGCCCTTTACACGGCGTTCCAGTACGGAGCGCCGCCCCACGCGGGTATGGCGCCGGGTATCGACCGCATCGTGATGCTGTTGGCAGGCGAGGAGTCTATCCGCGACGTCATCGCCTTCCCTCTCAGCGGCAACGCGCAGGATCTGCTCATGGGCGCCCCCTGCGAAGTCAGCGAAAAGCAGCTGCAGGAAGCCAACATCCGTATCCGCTGAGCTGTGCCCTGCCCGACTACGGCAATTCCATGTAAGGGCGTAAGGCTGGGAAATTACTTTGACGCTGCCAAATGTGTATGGCATTCAAAACCGCCGCCGGAACGATTCCGGCGGCGGTTTTTTGTCTCTCTGCAGAAAAGGAATCAATCGGGGTTCAACAGCATCCGATCGTTTGCCAATTCCTGCCCGCATTTTTGCCGATAAAGCTGCAGCAGGCCCGGCACATCCAACGCTTCGCGCGTCGGCCCCGCAAGGTCGAGAACGATGCGGCCCTTTTCCATCATCAGGGTACGCGTGCCAAGAGTCAGTGCCGAGTCGATGCGGTGAGTGATCATCATGGCGGTGATGCGGCCTTCCCGCACCACATCCCGCGTGATTTGCAGGATACGCTCGGCCGTCACCGGGTCGAGGGCGGCGGTATGCTCGTCGAGCAGCAGCAGCCGCGGGGTATTGATGGTCGCCATCAGCAGCGTGACGGCCTGCCGCTGGCCGCCGGAAAGCAACCCCATCCGCGCGTCCATACGATCCTCCAGCCCCAGCCCAAGGGCGGCAAGTTTCTCGCGGAAAAACCCGGCTTTTTTATGTGTGAGGGCGAAGGAGTGCAGATGCCCGCGGCCCCGTGCATAAGCCAGCGCAATATTTTCCGCCACGGTGAGATCGGGGGCCGTGCCCTTCATGGGGTCCTGAAAAATGCGTGAAACATACCGGGCGCGCCGGTAATCGCGCATATAGGTGATATCCCGCCCGTCGAGGCGGACATGCCCCCTGTCGCAGAAAAACGTGCCGGCGACGGCGTTGAAAAGCGTGGATTTGCCGGCCCCGTTGGAGCCGATGACGGTGACGAATTCACCGTCCCGCAGCGCGAGGCTGACGCCATCCAGTGCCTTGTGGGCGTTTACGGTGCCACGCAGAAAAGTCTTTTCCAGCCCTTGCAGTTCCAGCATGGTCAGGCCCTCCTTCTGGCCGCATGGCCGGCAATCCAGCGTCGGATGGCCGGCAGCGACAGCGTCACGGCCACGATCACGGCGGAAATCAGCTTGAGGGCATCCGCCGAAAAGAGATTGTACTGCAGCGCAAAGGCAAGGATGATGCGATAAATCACCGAGCCGCACACCGCCGCCAGCAGACCCAAAAACACCGACCGGCGCCCGAATATCACTTCGCCGATGATCACCGACGCAAGGCCTATAACGATCATGCCAGAGCCGGAATTCACGTCGCCGAAGCCCTGATACTGGGCAAGTATCCCGCCGGAAAGCGCCACCAGCCCGTTTGCCAGTGCCAGCGCGCCGATTTTGACCACGCCGGTGTTTATAGAAGAAGCGCGCACCATGTCTTCGTTGTCGCCGGTGGCACGCACGCACAGCCCGGCTACCGTACGGAAAAATGCCGCGAGGGCCGCGACCACCAGGGCGCACAGCAGCCCGACGCACAGCCATTTCGCACCTGACCGGCCGATTATGGGGATTGCGTGGGCCGCGGCGTCATAAATTTTCGCGTGGTTGAGCAGCGACAGATTCGGGCCGCCCATGACACGGATATTGACCGTGTAAAGCCCGCTCATCGTGAGGATACCGGCGAGGATCGGATGGATGCCGGCCTTCACATGCAAAAGGCCGGTCACCATCCCCGCCAACGCCCCGCCGAGCAGCGCGGCGAGCAGCCCGAGAAACGGGTGCCCCGCCGCCGTCAGCACCGCCGACAGCGCCACGCCGAGCGTAAAACTGCCGTCCACCGTCAGGTCGGGAATATTCAGCACGCGGAAAGATATGTAGACGCCCAGCGCCAGTAGCGCATATTCCATCCCCAGCAGGGCCGACTCCATCAAAAAGGAAACCAAATCTTATCCCTCCCCTTTCGGCGGCGCCGGCCGGTCAGCCGATCGCGGTCACGCTGCCGTCGCTGGGCAGCGTGAT
Organism: Bacillota bacterium; assembly: GCA_023391835.1. Classification (GTDB taxonomy): domain Bacteria; phylum Bacillota; class Clostridia; order Oscillospirales; family Ethanoligenentaceae; genus JAEWAE01. The sequence continues at coordinate 25,334 of JAEWAE010000036.1, read as the reverse complement.
GCCCAGCGCCTGGGCCGCCTTATTGCCGACGACATACTGATACTGGCTCAGCGCTTCAGCGGGCACCTGCGAAACTTTTTTGCCCTTGAGGATTTCATCTGCCATTTCGGCCGAGCGTTCGCCAAGCTGGGTGTTGGAAACGCTCACGCAGGCCAGCGCGCCGGATTTCACCATGACCGGGTCGCTGCCGTAGATCGGGATATGTCTGGCGTTCGCCGCAGCCGCCACCTGGGTCATGGCCGACTGCACGGTGGAGTCAACGGGCACGAAAATCGCGTCCACTTTGTTTGCCAGCGACTGGGCCGCCTGCTGCACCTCGGAAGAGTTCGTAATGGTGGTCTCCGTGACATTGTAGCCGTTTTTGCTCAGATAATCCTTGGCTTTCTGCGCGTTAAACACGGCGTTCTTTTCCCCGCTGGAATAGAGAATACCCACCGATTTGATGGATGGGGTCAGCTTTTTGGCAAGAGCGAAGATCTGATCCACCGGAATGATGTTGGAAGTGCCCGTGGCGTTTTTATCCGGCTTTTTCATATCCGCGAGAATACCCGCGCCGACCGGGTCGGTTACCGATATAAAGACCACCGGCGCTTTCGGCTCCTGACTGACGACCGCCTGAGCAGCCGGGGTCGCGATGGGCACGATGAGGTCGTAATCGGAGGTTGTCTTAAGCTTGGCGCAGATGGAATTGAGCGTCGCCATATCGCCCTGGGCATTTTTCACGTCGAAGGTCATCTTATCCTCGGTGTAGCCCAGCGCACGCATCTTTTTTTCAAAAGACTGAATCATTTCGCTGAAGGCGTCGTTGTCCACCAACTGCACAATGGCCACCTTATACGTTTTGGATTTGCCGGAGGTGCTTTTCCCGGCACAGCCGGCCAGCAGCGTCAGAGCCAGCCCAGCGCAGAGGATCAAGGACAGGATTTTTTTCATCACAAGCCACCCCTTTCTGTCGCTCGGGGCAAACGAAAAGCGCCTGCCCCTGAAATAACATTTCAAGGACAGGCGCATAAAGTGCAGCCTGCGGTGCCACCTTGTTTAGCACAAAAGTGCTCTCTCACGGGATGCCAACACATCCCTCTCTCATAACGGAGAGTACCGTCACGGGGTACTCGGGAATTGCCCCTTTCGCCGTGCCCTCAGCGGCCCATTTGTCTGTCTCGCTGCCGCCGGGCTCCCACCAGCCCCGGCTCGCTTTGCGTGCGCACACGATCCGTATCGGACCGCCGACAGTTTCACTCCCGCTTCAATGGTTTAAACTGAAATTAGTATAGCACGGAGCCCGACAAATTGCAATAGCCGTACAAAAATTGCCGGCCATTATTTCCCGCACAGTTCGACGATCGCCTGGGCGAATATCTCCGCGCTGACGATCAGGTCGTCTATGACGGCATTCTCATCCGACCCGTGCATGTTCGGCTCCGCCCCCGGCATCTGGCAGCCGAACGCCACGCCGTTTTTCAGCTCATGGACATAAGTGCCCCCGCCGATGGCAAGGCACTCACCCTTCCGGCCGGAATACTGCTCGTAGCAGCGCAGCAGTGTACGCACGAAGGGCGAATCCCCCGACACATGGTGAGCCGGCACGAGCGCGTTGCCGCCCAGACGAAGTCCTAGGGAAGCGACCCGGGCCGCCATGACCTGACGCAGGTTTCCGTCCGTGGCGCAAAGGGGCGTACGGCTGTCAAAGCTGCCGGTGAGCCCGGACTCGGTGACGTGAAGGATGTTGAGCGTCATGGTGAGCGCACCGGAAATCTCGTCCTGCATGGCCGCGCCGCAGGCTTTACCGGCAAAGTCCCCGTGCGGGAAAAGCGTGTGCACGGCGCACAGCGCGCGGAAACTGTCCGTCGCGGCAAAAGGCATGGCAGCCAACAGCTCCAGCAAGCCAGTGATGGCGTTAATGCCGGTTTCGGGCGTGGAAGCATGGGCAAAATGCCCCACGGCTTCGATCGTCACCCGGCCGTCCGTTTCCGCAGCGGAAAAACGGGTGCCGGTTTTCGCCGCGGCTGCGGCGGCGTATTTTTCCACGTCGTGCAGGGAAAATCCTTCGATAACCGCGGATGCTTTACCCGGCACGACGTTCTCTTTGATGCCGCCGTCGAGAGAGACCACCCGGGGCAGCCGGTTGTCTTGGGTCCATTCGGCCAGCACCTTGTCGCCGAACCGGCCTTTTTCGATATTGACCAGCGGGAAATCGGCATCCGGCGAAAAGGTCATGGGCGCTTCGGGTTCTTTCTGATAATAGTAGCGGATGTCGGAGCTGCCACATTCCTCGTCGGTGCCGAGAATCAGACGCACGTTATGCGTGACCGGCAGATTCAGGTCGTGTACCGCCCGGATGGCATAGAGAGCCGCAACTGCCGGGCCTTTGTCATCCGCCGTACCACGGCCGAAAAGTTTGCCGTCCGCCTCCACCGGCTCGAAGGGCCGGGTGACAGTCCAGCCGTCGCCCGCGGGCACCACATCCAGATGGGCGAGCATATCCAGCCGGCGGGGCTTGTCGCCCAGGTCGACCGTGCCGACGTAATTATCATAATTTGTCGTCCGCAGACCCATTCTGTCCGCTATCTTTATGGCTTCAGCAAGTGCGGCGGCGGGCCCTTCGCCGAAAGGCTTGCCGGGCTGTGCTTCCCCACGGCTGCTTTCGATGCGCACAAGGCGGCAGATGTCGGCGACCATCTCGTCACGGTGTGCTTTAAAATAGGATTCGATTTCTTTCTGATACATGACTGATTCCTCTCTTCTGTCCGCCGGCACGCTGGGCGCACCGGGCTTTTCTTATTGTATCACGCGGCGGCGGGGTTTGTCCATGCCGCGCGGCAGGGCTTGCAAGGCCGGCTGATATGCGCTATGATACGAATAAAGGCATGCCCATGCCGGGCATGCCAAATCGTATATAATAGAAAGGATGATTTCTCAATGAAACCCGATATTACGGTCGGCGACGTGGTAGTGGATTGCGGCGACGCAAAAAAGCTGCAGAATTTTTATGCCGAGCTGCTTGGATGGGAAAAATGCGAGCTTTACGGCATCCCGGCTCTGAAAGGGCCGCTGGTCCTTCTGTTTGCGCAGGAACCGGATTATGTAGCTCCCGTGTGGCCCGAAGAAGACGGGCGCCAGCAGAAGCAGCTTCATTTTGACTTCGTGGTGGCGGATGTGCCCGCCGCCGTGGCCCGGGCCGAAGCGCTGGGCGCCGCGCGCACCAAGGCACAGTTCGGCGGGGCGCATTTCACGACCATGACCGACCCGGCGGGGCACCCTTTCTGCCTGTGCGCCAAGGGCTGACGTCTGTCAGCGGAAGGTGAAAAGCCGCCGGTAATATTGCCAGCATGCCGGAGGCCGCGGCTCGCCGAAAAGCTTCCAGCGCAGAGCCTGATTGATCCACACAGCCAGCGGCACGAGCATAAACCAGACCAGCGCGTTGCGCAGGCATATCTGGCCGTTGAGGTTGCCGAAATCCCCATCGTAGCTCCACAGCCCCATATGAAGACGCAGGTTGCAGATCCAGCCGGAAATATATTCCACGTCTAGAATCAGAAGCATGCCCAGCGCACACACTTGCCACATTTTCAGCGTGGAGGCATCGTGCCGTCTGGTCAGGGCACCCACTAACGTGACGGCGGCTCCGCCGATAAACGTCATGGGCAGATAAGTAAAGCCCCGCGCCAAAAGTTCCAGCTGGGAATAGCACATGCCGGTCAGAAAAAAGAGAATCGGATATTTCCAAAGTTCCTTCATACCGTCCATCCCGTCGTTTTCCGTATTTCATGGTTATTTTGTGCCCGACGGGGCGGAATAAACGGCAGAGACGAAGCAAATTTGCAGCGGGCGCGGATGATTTCCGCGCCCGCTTTTTGTCGCCGGTTCAGCCCTCCGGCTTTTTCGCCGGCTCGGGCGGCTCCTGTCCCCGGCCCACACGGGGGAACATGCTCAGCAGCACCCAATGCGACACAGCCTGGGGGCCGTCGCAGCGGTAGCGGCGCAGCAACTGCCCGAATTCCTCATAAATGGCTTCCAAATCCTTCGGGTCGACGGGGTATGACTCCTTGAGCGTCATATAGACCTGGTCCTCCTGACGGATGCCGGTTTCCCGCCGGGCATAGAGGTCATAATATCCCTGCTTGACCTGATCGAAGACGCGGCTGTATTCCCAGAGCAGGCGCTCGTTGAGCTCCTCTTTTTTTTCCGCGTCGTCGTCGGGCACATCCAGCGCCACGGTCTCGTGGGCAAAGGTATAATATTTGGCGACGATGCCATTGACCAGACGCGTATGATCCAGCCGCAGCACGTCGATGGCCAGAAGCTTCTGTACATGATAATGAATCCGCGCGGCCGTCTGCCCCATGGCGTCGGCAATTTCTTTGACCGTCATGGGGCGGCCGGTTTCGCGCATCACGCGCATAATTTTGGCCCGAAACGGGTGTATATAGGTCTCAATGGCTTCCGCCGTGTGGAGAACCAATCTGTCCATTGTATCCCTCCCGGTATGGCGATGTGGCGCCGTCCTTTTCTATTATAACAGAACGGGCCGCCTTCCGGTCGGTTTTTCCGGCAAAAAGCATCGTCAGAGCGGAAAACACCCCTTCGGCCAGATACATGGCGCCTGCCGGCAGCGTAGAAAGCAGCGCCCCGGCAATCACCTGACCCAGCGGAGCCGCGCTGACCGTGACGGCTCCCGTCAGAGCCGAGGTGCGCCCGATGATTTCCGGCGCGACATTTCGCATGAAGGCGGCCGAAATGTGCACGCTGATGAATCCGCAGCACCCCGCAATAGTGGCCGAAACCAGTACCAGCAGTCGGAAAAGCGCCGTGTCGGGTAAAATCCGCCCGCCCGCCAAAAGCAGCATACCACCGCCGGCAAATGCCAGGGCAATGAGGGCGGTCACCCGACAGATCATAATGCCCAGCCCCATCCTTTCCACCCGGCGGCTGCCGAACCGGCCGGCGAACAGCGCGCCGACAGCCATGCCCACCGCGACGGCGGCGCTTGCCACCCCCATGACGGCGGAGCCGACGCGAAACCGGTTTTGAGCGACCGTCATCAGCCCCACATCGGTGGCGGGTACGATAAAATTGAGCGCCGGCACGATGACGAGAAATGATTGCAGGAAACGGTTGTGCCGTACATATTGCACGGCTTCGCGCTGCGAGAGGAAAAACTGCTCGAGGCGGTGGCCTTCTCTCCCCTGCGGCCGATCGGTCGGCCGCAGACGGATGCAGCATTCCAACAAAGCACAGGCGAAAAAGCTGACGGAGTTTGCAAGCAGCAGCGGTCCCAACCCCGCCGCGCCATAGACGGCACCACCAAGGGCCGGGCCGGCCACCGCGGTCAGACTCTGGATAATCGAGCCGACGGTCTTCTGCACCGTAAAATCTTCCGGTGGGATGACGGCCTGCATCAGACCAGAGGATGTAGTGGAGGTAAATTCCTGAAGCCCGGCCAAAAAGGCCACGCAGAGATAGACCTGCGCCACGCTCAGCCGGCCCGTGACGCGGAAAATCCCCCAAAACAGCAGCGCCATCGCCGCGCTGAGCAGGTCGAACAGGACGATCTGGCGTTTTCTGTCCCAGCGATCCGCCAGATACCCGCTAAAGGGGGCCAGCAAAACGGTGGGGATGATTTGGAGGCATAGTGTCACCGCGAATTGCATGGCGGAGCCGGTTCTCTGCAGGATGTATAGGGCAAAAGCGAAAGACTGCAGCTGGCTCCCCAGACCGGAAATCCCCCATCCGGTCTGAAGACACAGGAAATTGCGGTTGCGAAGCAATGACATCGGAATCGCTCCAATATATTTGTTTTAACGTCAAAATTATTATAACGTTATATACATTTTATCATTAGAGCTGCGTTTGTCAATACCCATGGCATTCGTTTTCAGCCCGTCGGAAAAATTTGCCGCGCATTGTTCGGGTCCTGCCCACGGCCGCGGCCGAATATGCTATACTATTTATTAGCAAAATCACTCCCGGCCAGGCGAGCCGGAGAGACAGCCATCTATCTATGAAGAAGGGGTTATCAATGCACGCCATGCCGCAGATGAATTTTGAATTTGACGAGCTGATGAACGGTCAGGTGTTCCATAAAGGAAAACCCGCCCGCACGCTGCTGCGAATTTTCCATGGCAACATCGGCCGACTGCTGCTCTCTTATGTATTTTTTACCATCAAGCATTCGGCCACGTGGGTCATGCCGATCATCATCGCCAATATCATCAACATCGCCACGGAGCCAGGTAAACATGGCATCAGCGAGCTATGGGTCAACCTAGCTGTGGCCTTTGTCACCGTGGCGCAGAATGTGCCCATGAACGTGCTGTATAACAAGTATCTGAGCATCGCGCTGCGCAACGTGGAAGCGGAGCTTCGCAGCAATCTGGTGCGAAAAATCCAGATGCTTTCGATTTCGTTCCACCGCCAATTCCAGTCCGGCCGCATCCAGTCGAAGATCATCCGGGACGTGGAGGCCATCGTCACACTGGCCCGGCAGATTTCAAACGGCCTGGTGCCCATCCTCATCAACATCGTGGTGGTGTTGTGCATCACGTTCTATAAAAACCCGGGCATGGCCGTGTTTTTCCTGGCTTCTATCCCCATCTCCTTCCTGGTGATCCGGGTGTTCCGCCGCAACATCCGCAGCACCAACCGGAATTTCCGCCAGCAGATGGAAAACATGTCTTCCGAAGTGGCCGAAATGGTAGAAATGGTGCCGCTGACCCGCGCCCATGCGCTGGAATCGGTGGAAATCACCCGCATCGATCGGCAGTTGGAAAAGATCCGCGAGGGCGGCTACCGACTGGATATCGTCACGGCGACCTTCGGGGCCTCCGCCTGGCTGGCGACCCAGGTCATGCAGCTGCTGTGCCTGGGGTTTTCGGGCTACCTGGCCTATTACCACCACATTTCCGTCGGCGAGGTGGTGCTCTATCAGACCTATTTCACACAGATACTCAACCAGATCAATTCGCTTATCAACGTCTATCCGGATATTATGAAGGGCTTTGAGTCCATCCATTCGGTCAGCGAAATCTTTTCTTCTCAGGATGTGGAGCGCAACAGCGGCAAAAAGAAGCTCCGCGACATCGCCGGCGACGTGCAGTTTGAGAATGTGTCGTTCCGTTATGGCGCCGGGCAGCCCCCCGTGCTGACCGATTTTTCCCTGCATGTGCGGCCGGGCGAACATATCGCCATCGTCGGGGAATCGGGAGCCGGCAAAACCACGCTGCTGAGCCTGCTGATCGGCTTCATTTCTCCAGCCAGAGGGCACATTTCCATTGACGGGGAGGATATGCACAGCGTCAATTTGGCGTCTTTCCGCCGGAATATCGCCGTGGTGCCTCAAAACACCATTCTTTTTTCCGGGACCATCCGGCAGAATATCACCTACGGGCTGCGGCAGATCGACGAGACACGACTGCGGCAGGTCGTCGAAGCGGCCGACCTGACCGATCTGGTGGACCGGCTGCCGCAGGGGCTGGATACCCCTTTGGGTGAGCACGGGGATACGCTTTCGGGCGGCCAGAAGCAGCGGATTTCCATCGCGCGGGCCATGATACGGCAGCCACGCATCATAATCCTGGACGAAGCCACTTCGGCGCTGGACAGCATCTCCGAAGCCCATGTGCAAAAGGCGCTGCGCAATCTCACCCGTGGGCGGACAACCTTCCTGGTGGCTCATCGGCTGACAACCGTGCGCGGAGCGGACCGAATCCTCGTGCTCAAAGACGGCCGTCAGGCGGAATGCGGCAGCTATACCGAGCTGATGGCGCAACGCGGCGAATTTTATCGGATGGAAAACATGCAGGAATCATGCTGAGCTTATTCAACTGATATAAGCCTGGCAATCGTAGCCGGACAAAAATATGGCCTGTCGAATGAGAAAAGTCCATTCGGCAGGCCATATTTTCAGCGATATGCCCATGTTGACAGGACACAGCCGGAAAGGTATAATAAGGCAGAAAAGACATATGCGAGCGCAATGAATCATATATGCGCTCATCCTGCATTATCTGATTCGTTCCGGGCTTTGCCCCATATCGTACCCGCGTTGCCGGTTCATTCGCCGTCCATGTTCCAGAGAGAAAGGAAATCCATATGAATTTTGAGAAAAACAAGCTGGTTATTATCGGGGCCGGTATGGTGGGCTCCGCGGTACTCAATTCGGCGCTGGCCCTCGGCCTGCTTTCGGAAATCGTCATCATCGACAAAAACCAGGATAAAGCCCGCGGTGAAGCACTGGATGCCAGCCACACCACTTCGTTTGCCTACAGCCCCAACACCCAAGTGCGGGAGGGCGACTATTCCGACTGCGCCGACGCGCAGATCGTCGTGATGACGGCCGGCCCAAGCGTCAAGCCGGGCGACCACAAGGAGCGTACGGCTCTGGCACAGGTCAATTCCCGTGTAATGGCCGACGTCATGGCCGAGGTGACGAAGTATACCCGCGAAGCCATTCTGATCGTCGTCACAAATCCGCTGGATATTGTCACCTATTACGCCCAGAACAGCTTCGGTTACCCGGCCGACCGCGTCATCGGCACCGGCACCATGCTCGACACCGCCCGGCTGCGCCGGATACTTGCCAGGCAATACGCCGTCGACAGCAAAAATGTGCATGCCTATGTGCTGGGCGAGCACGGCAGCTCCGCGTTTGTCGATTGGAGCCTTGTGAATGTGGCGGGTATCCCCATTGATCGGCTGCAGGAGGTCTTCCCCGACGTGCCGGCACCCGACCGGGCGGCAATCCTGCACGACGTGGTGCAGGCCGGGCTCGAAATCGTCCGGCTCAAGGGCTACACCAGCGCCGGCATTGCCATGAGCGTCAGCCGCCTGATCAAAGCCGTGATCCTCAACGAAGGCAGCGTGCTGCCGGTCTCGACCACGCTGAACGGTGAATACGGCATCCGGGATGTGGCACTTAGTGTCCCCTGCGTCGTGACAAGTTCCGGCATCACGCGCAAGCTTGTGCTGCCCCTGGCCGCAGACGAACTCCGGCAACTGCAGGAAAGCGCCGCCAAGATGGCGGAAATCCTCGACGCACTGAATCTGAGAAAACCGGCCTGATCGGTTTCAGCGATAGCGCAGCGTCGAGATAGAGCGAGGCGGCAGGAAAAACCCTGCAATGTGGCCCGTGACGGTGTCCTGCAGACAGAGGGGAAGCGTCTCTTCCTGCGGATTCATCACAACCGCGACGCATTCATTTTCCGGCGTGACAAAAACCGCCGTCTCCAGCTTGGCGGTATAGAGCGAGTGGGCCACGCACCGTGAGCCGGCGGGCACAAACCGGCTGAAATGCCCGATGAAACAGTAGGAAGGCTCCAGCAGCAGCCGCCCGGCCGCGGAATCGAATATTAGCGGTGCACCGCAGTAATTTTCCAGATGATTGGGGCCGCCATGCTCATCCAGCAGAACATTCCAATCCAGAAAGGCGGTCATGCCGGCGTTAAAATTGCCGATCATGTCGTGCCCGTATCGTTCGCCGTATTCCCAGGGCGACTCGACCGGCGAAGCGTCGGTTTTCGTCCCGAGTTCCACACATCCTTCAGTGAAGATAAGCTCCTTTTCGGGGAAAGCGGCGCGGCACAGGCGCAGATTTTCAAAATGGTCGCCCGAATACCAGTGGAATCCGATGCCCTCCACAGCCTGCCTCGCCCCAGGGTGGGAGAATATTTCCCGCGCGCGGGTAAAGACCCGTTCCTTATTATGATCCCAAATCACGATGCCGACGTCGGTTAAGCCCGCGCGCCGGAGAGCGGGAGCCAGATGCTCCGCCGCCATGGCGGCTTCCTGCCCGGCGGAATAAACACAGGATTCCCACCGCTGCACCGCCTTAGGCTCGTTTTGCACGGTGACATAGCGAATGTTCACGCCCCGACTGCGGTAAGCATGCAGATACTTCACTACATACGCGGCCCAGAGGTCGTAATACTGCGGCAGCAGCTCACCGCCGTTTTTCATTTCGCCATTTGACTTCATCCAGCCCGGCGGGCTCCATGGTGAAGCCAACAACGTCAGCGGCTGGCCGCGGAAATCATGGATAGCGCGGATCAGTGCGAGCTGATATGGCTCGTCGGGTTTCACGCTGAAGGCACGCAGTGAGATATCGTCCGGCGTATCACAGTAGGAGTATTCCTCCGGCGAAAAATCGCAGCTGCCGATAGGCGTGCGGCCCCAGCTGTAACGCAGCCCGTCCGTCCCATAACAGGCGTGTAAAAACTGCTGCCGCAGCGCCTCCGGCATCCGGGAATAATTCCAGGCGGCCGCCTGGGTCAGTGCGCCGCCGAAGCCCTGCACCGTCTGGCCCGGCAGGTCCCGATAGATCACCAGCAGATTTCCATCCTGCCCAAGGGTATCGGGCATAAAATCCGCCGACTCCATCTGCTTAAACCAGACGGGGTCATCTTTTTGCGACTGGATAATTTGGAGTTTTGTCACAGGTATCCGTCCCTTCTCACGGCCGTGATTCCCTGTATGGGAATGGTGGCAATCTGCTTTTCTTATCATAGACGATTCGGAGGCAAATGGCGATACCCATCGGAAATATTTCCGTAAAAAAAGCCGCTCCTCACAGTGGAATTTCCACCGCAGGAAGCGGTTTTTAATAAGCGGCATTGAAAAGTCTGTTAAATCAGATGGCCGCGACGGTGATCTGCCCTTCGGGTGCCGTGAGGGTGATGACCTTGATTTCCACGTCGCAGTTGTCGACTAACAACTGCGCGATGCGGTCCTCCACCTCACGGCGGACGGCCCGCCGCAGGTCACGAGCGCCGAATTTGCCACCATAGGATTTTTTCACAAGCGTCTGGATCAGGTCGTCATCCCAGCTCAGGTCGATACTTTTCTGAGCCATCGATTCCTTCAGCTCGCTGAGCATCAGGTTGGCCACCCTGCCGAAGTTTTCTTCCGAAAGAGGATGGAACACCACCACTTCATCCACACGGCTGATGAATTCCGGCCGCAGGAAATCCGAAAGCGCCTTGAGGGCCTTTTCTTTGGCCATCTGCTCCGGGGCGCGGGCGAAACCCAGCCCGCCTTCCCGCCGGTCGGAACCGGCGTTGGAAGTCATCACAATGACGGTGTTTTCAAAATTGACCGTGCGGCCGTGGGCATCCGTCACTCGGCCGTCGTCGAGAATCTGCAGCAGAATGTTGAGCACATCCGGGTGCGCCTTTTCGATTTCGTCGAAAAGAATCACCGAGTAGGGCTTACGGCGGACTTTTTCCGTCAGCTGGCCCGCCTCGTCATACCCCACATATCCCGGAGGCGCCCCGATGATGCGGGAAACCGAATGCTTTTCCATAAATTCGGACATATCCAGCCGGATCAGAGTTTCCGGCGTGTCGAAAAGCTCCTTTGCCAGCACCTTTACAAGCTCCGTTTTGCCCACGCCCGTGGGGCCGACAAAAATGAAAGAGGCCGGCCGGCGGCGCGGGCTTATCTGCACCCGGCTGCGCCGAATGGCGGCGGCCACCGCCTCCACCGCTTCATCCTGCCCGATGATTTTTTGCAGCATATGCTCGCGCAGGGCGGCCAGCTTGTGGAGCTCCTGCTCCCGCACCCGACTGGCGGGAATGCCCGTCCAAAGCTCGATGACATGGGCAAGGTCGTCTTCCGTCACGGCGATATCCCCGGCCGCATCGCGCAGGCCCTGGGCTTTGGCCAGCAGACGGCATTCTTCCGATTTGAGGTCGGCCAGCTGCTTGTAAATATCCTGCCCCTCGGCCTGCATGAGCTGCTCTTCCTGCTGCTTGAGGCCGGTGAGCTGCCTTTCCACTCCAGCCAGCTCCGAGGCCGCCTTATTGCGCAGCGCCGCGCAAGAGCACGACTCGTCGAGCAGGTCGATGGCCTTGTCGGGCAGGAAACGATCGTGGATATAGCGCTCGGAAAGGCGAACGATGCGATCCAGAATATGATCGCTCACCTTGACGCCATGGTATTTCTCGTAATAATCGCGGATGCCGTGCAGCACCTTGAGAGTGTCTTCCAGCGAGGGCTCTGCGACGGTGACGGGTTGAAAACGACGTTCCAGCGCCGCGTCTTTTTCAATGAATTTGCGGTATTCTTCAAAGGTCGTGGCTCCGATGACCTGAATTTCACCCCGTGAAAGTGCCGGCTTGAGGATATTGGCGGCATTCATCGAACCCTCGGCGTCGCCGGTGCCAACCAGATTGTGGATCTCGTCGATGAAAAGGATGATGTTGCCGGCCTTTTTGACCTCATCCACCAGCCCCTTGATGCGCCCCTCAAACTGGCCGCGGAACTGGGTACCCGCCACCAGAGCCGTCAGATCGAGCAGATAGAGCTCCCGGTCGGCCAGCTTCGGCGGAATATCCCCCGACGCGATTTTGAGGGCTAGACCCTCGGCGATGGCTGTCTTGCCGACGCCTGGCTCACCGATGAGGCAGGGATTATTTTTGGTGCGGCGGCAGAGGATCTGCTCCACCCGGTAAATTTCTTTTTCCCGGCCGATGATGCGGTCGATTTTGCCGCTTCGGGCCTGGCCTGTCAGGTTGACACAGTAATTATCGAGATATTTATGTTTGGTGCTGCGGCCTTCGTGTGGACGCTCTTCCCGGGTCTTTTCCGTGCCCGCCGCACCGCCCTGGCCGTTCCGGTTCTGATTGAAAAGATTTTCAAGGAACGGAAAAGTGGCGGCGCCGCCCGGCTCGAAACCGTCTTCTTTATTGGGATTGTCGGGATTGTCGGAATTATCGGGGTTATTGGCGCCGGCCATGAGGTTTTCCAGTTCATTTCCCATATTCTCAAGGTCCTCTTCGGACACTCCCATTTTTTCGACCAGATCGTTGACGGGTTTGATGCCCAGCTCTTTCGCGCACTGCAGGCACAGACCGTCGTTAACCGTTTTCCCGTTGTCCACACGGGTGATAAACACAACAGCGATCCTTTTCTTACAGCGGGTACAATACATGGCTAGCCTCCTGTGCCGGTATACGGCGATAATCCGGAAAACCAGACGACAACCGGATTGACTCAGTTGTCGGAATGTTTCTCATGATCTTTGCCCTGCCCGGAAATCAGTTTAAAGAAAATCGGTATATACATGATAAAGGAAAACAGCATGAAACAAAGGCTGATGACAATGAGGATCATATCCACCTGCCGGGACGGCTGGAAAAGGATGATGGCGACCATCACCACATAAAATACCACCGTCGCCAGTTTGCCAAACCAGCGGGAAGAAATCATTTCCTTCCCCTTGTGTATTATATTGGCGCCGGCCACAATCATTGCCAACTCTTTGATGACAAATATGGCGAGCAGCCAGACCAGTGACGGTTGCCAGATGACCAGGCACACACAGACGGTCGCCTGCGTGAGTTTATCCGCCAGCGGGTCGAGAATACGGCCGAGCTCGGTGACCATATGATAATTCCGGGCGATGATGCCATCCAGCACGTCCGTCAGGCCGGAAATGACCAGAATGATCGCCGCAATCCATTTGGTGGTCAAAAACATGGCCGCCACATATGCGGGGATGAGGATCAGCCGGAGAATCGATAACAAGTTGGGGATTCCCAAATCTTTAAGCTTTCGGGCGGAAGTACCCGTCATCAGCAAAGCGCCTCCTATATTCCACCCGGAGCCGGATGGTATCGGCCGAATCCCTGGCGGCCGTCGTTTTTATAAGTCTATTAATCATATCATTCCGCCCGCATACTTTCAATAGGCAGTCGATTTTTTGATCGCGATCGAATGGGGGTTCCCGGTACGATCATCATTATCATACCATAATCCTACCTTTTTAACAACACATCTTTCAGGGGATTCAGCTCATCGACGATTTGAGCGACTGCCGAATGGTTCAGAACGGACGCTACTGCGGCCGTCTGCCCGGACAAAGAAGTCAGCGGAAGCACCGCCGAAACGACCACATCCAGCACGAAAAGCACCAGCGCAGCCTTGACAACGCCCACCGCCGCGCCCAGCAGCCGATTCAGGCCGCCGATCAGAGGGATGTGATTGAATACCTCGGTGGCGCGGGCAATGCCACGGCACACCCATAGGCACAAGAAAAACAGGACCAGAAACGCGATGCCCCGACCGATAGACAGCGCGATGGGGTTAACAACGCCGCTCATCAAAGCGGCAGCAGCTGTACCGGATGGCATTGGAACCTCCCCCTGCACCACTTCGGCGGGCAGAACGGAAGCTGGAATATGATATTTAGCTAAAACGCCGTCGAAGCCGTCATTCACACCCGGCAACTGTGCGAACGCCGTCAGATATTGCGACACGATCTGCTGGGCATGGGCTTTCAGCAGCGTGTCATACAGCCAGCCGCCCACCGGGATGCACAGCACACGCGCCACGACGGCCGAAACCACATAGCCCGCCAGTTCCAGCACCGAGCGGAGAAAGCCCTTGCGGAAGGACGTATACACGATGCACAGCACCAGCACAATGGCCGCGACATCGACAATTTGACTGACTGACATAGGGCACCTCTTTCTTCTTCTGACCGGCCGTATGTACCCGGGTGTGCCTCATTTGCCGTTTTTAACGGCGTATCGATTGACAGCCTGAAGGCCGAACACATAAATGAAATTGCTTTTCGAAAGGATTTCAAGCTTGTCGCCCGACACCGGCACCGTACCCTGCTGCTTGCAGCGGGTAGTACCGTACCAGACATCCGAAGTCCGCAGGGCTGTCAGCCGACTGCCATCCATATGCAGCGCCTGCACTTCGCCGGTCACGTCCGCCTGGCCGGATACTTTCCCGCTGCCGTCGAACGTGACCAGCGTGGACTGGCTGTTTGCCCCATAGGCGGTGAGCGCCAGCGCAGTTTGCCCACCCGCGTTATCATAGCAGCGGATGGTCTTGTCGGCGTAGGAATAAGCGGTGCCGGTTTTGCCTCTTGCGGAAATAAAGACGGTCTGGTTATCCCCCACCGCCGCCAGCCAGCCGGTGTCGGTATATTGGAGCGAAAACAGCAGCGTGCCGTCAAACGACTTGGAGGCTACCGGCTTCTGACTGCCCAGGCGGAAAATCGAGACCGACGAAGTGACGGCGCCGCCTTTGGCGCTGACAGTCAGAGCCGCCAGCGATTTGCCGTCGGCGCTCAGCGCGGCAGCCAGCACCCGCCCCTGGGAGGAATACCATTTGAATACGCTGTGATAGGTGGTGTCGTATACGTCCACCTCACTCAGATAGCTTCCCGATTCGGTCACCACGGCGAATTTCCCGGATTTGCCCACGCAGGCGTTTACAATGGGATAGTCGGTGGTACCGCTGAACGATTCGCCGAAGCGGGTCTCCACCCGAAACTGTTTGCCGCCCCGGTCGAAAAGCACCGCCCGGGAACCGGCCGCGACCAGCGCCGGGTCGCTCATGCCGTGGCTGCGCTGCCATACCTGCGCGCCGGCGGTCGTATAGAGCGTCAGTGACGAGTCGGTTAGCACCGCCACGTTGGAACCGATGGGGACGGCGTCTTTGAAGTTGCCCGAAAGCGACAGCGGGAACTGCCCGGAAGCAAACATGCCGAAAAAGCTGCGCACCGAGGCGGAAAAAGACGCCGGAGCCAGCTTATCCCAGTTAAACGCGACGAACACCAGCACGATGAGCGCCGCGGCCACTTCCAGAATCCGGCGGCGGCGGGCGTTGCGCGACTGGCGGCGTGATTCCCGCTCCAGCCGGTAGCGACGCAGCTCGTCTTCCGTCATGCCAGTCCGGCTGCGGCCGGCCGGTGTGTCAGTCGGCGTCTTGTTCACGGGGCGCACCTTCCTTCGGCTTTTCATAATCGCCCCATGCGGGGCCGTAAAATACCCGTTCCAGACACAGGCCCGCGGCCGGAGCGGTGGGCCCGGCCGCGGCGCGGGTCTGCGCCGCTATCACTTCGGTCATCCCTTCCGCGGGCAGCGCGCCACGCCCGATTTTCAGCAGCGTGCCCGCCAGGATGCGGACCATATGATAGAGAAACCCGTCGGCCCGCACCCGAAGCACCAACAGCTCGCCCTCCCTCTCCACTGTGCAGCGGGTGACGGTGCGCACGTGGTCCTCCACGCTGCCGCCGGCCGCGCAGAAGCTGCCGAAGTCATGGGTGCCTGGCACAAGCCCGGCTGCTCGGCGCATAGCGTCGGCATCCGTCGGGTAGGGCCAGTGAAGCGTATACCGTTCCCAGAAAGGATCGCGGGCCGGCCCTGTGAGGATACGATACGCATATTCCTTGCCGCAGGCGGCATAGCGCGCATGGAACATGTCGGGCACTTCCCGGCATTCCCGCACGGCGATATCCCGCGGCAGCGCCCGGTTGAGAGCCAGCAGCAGCCCTTCGCACGGTATAGCCGACCGGATACGGAAATTGCACACATACATCCTGGCATGCACTCCGGCATCGGTGCGGCTGCAGCCGGTGACATCCGGGCGCACGCGGAGCACCGTTTCCAGCGCATCCTGAAACACCGGCTGGACGGCACGGGCATTCGCCTGCACCTGCCATCCGTGATAAGCGGTGCCGTCAAACCGGAGCACGGCCGCTATATTCCGCAGTTTTCCGGCCATTGTGTCACCTCCCGCACGGTTCGGACAGTCAGTAGGGCAGACGGATATTGCACCAGATAACGACGCCATAGGTGGCCGCCATGACCGCCAGCGCCATAAAGTCGACACGGCCGAATTGCAGCCGGTGCAGCCGGGTGCGGCCTTCCCCGCCCTGATAGCAGCGGCAATCCATGGCCAGGGCCAGTTCCTCGGCCCGGCGGAAAGCCGACACAAAAAGCGGGATGAGAATGGGCATGAGCGCCCGCATACGGCGCATGAGGTTGCCCGTCTCGAAATCCGCGCCGCGGGCTTTCTGGGCGCTGATGATCTTATCGGTCTCTTCCACCAGCGTGGGGATAAAGCGCAGCGCGATGGTCATCATCATCGACAACTCATGCACCGGCAGATGAATCTTTTTCAGCGGCGACAGCAGCTGCTCGAGGCCGTCGGTGAGGGCGATGGGCGATGTGGTATAGGTCATCATCGACGCGCCGACGATGAGAAAGACCACCCGCACCGACATGAATATGGCCATGGAAACGCCCTCATAGGTGATATTGGCGAAACCGATGCGAAACAGCGTGCGGCCCGGCACATAGCAGGCGTTGATGACCGAGGTCAGCAGGATGACGGGGACAATGGGGCGCACTCCGCGCAGCACCAGTTTGACCGGGATGCGCGCGATGCCCGCCACGATGAGGATGAACACCGACGCTACGACCAGCCCCGCATAATGGAAGGCGGTAAAAAGCATGACCATATAGACGATGGTGAGCAGGATTTTCATGCGCGGGTCCATCCGGTGCACGACCGACTGGCCGGGGAAAAACTGCCCGATGGTGATATCCCGGATCATCGGCCCGCTCCTTCCCGCAGGCACCGGAGGATTTCTTCCCGGCCCTGCTGCACCGTGTAAACCGCGTCGTTGACCGGGTAGCCTTTTGCTTTCAGCCCCATGAAGACGCGGGTCACCTGGGGCACGTCCAGCCCCATGGCGAGCAACTCGGCACTGCGCTCAAAAATTTCCTTCACACTGCCGTACATGGCAACTTTCGCGCGGTTCATTACCAGCACCTTGGAGGCGTACTTCGCCACGTCCTCCATGCTGTGGGAAACCAACAGCACGGTGGAACGCCGCGCCCGGTGATACTCGGCGATGCGCCCGAGGATCGAGTCGCGTCCGCGTGGGTCGAGGCCCGCCGCCGGCTCGTCGAGGATGAGTACATCCGGTCGCATGGCGATGACACCGGCGATGGCCACCCGGCGCATCTGGCCGCCGGAAAGCTCAAAGGGCGATTTTTCCAGCATATCCCGCGGAATGCCGGTGAAATCGGCCGCCTCCCGCACCCGCTCGGCGATGTCGTCTTCCGACAGACCCATGTTGCGGGGGCCGAAGGCGATATCCTTAAAAACTGTCTCTTCAAAGAGCTGGTATTCGGGATACTGAAACACCAGCCCGACACGGAAACGGACGGCGCGGCGATCCGCGCCCTTCGCCCATATATCCTGCCCGTCCACCAGTACCCGGCCGGACGAAGGCTTGAGCAGACCGTTGAAGTGCTGGATAAGGGTCGATTTGCCCGAGCCGGTGTGGCCGATGACCCCCACCAGCTCCCCCGGCCCGATGGCGAGGGATACATCGTCGACCGCCGCTTTCTCAAAGGGCGTGCCGGGGCTGTAAATATACGTCAGGTGTTCGACTTCGATGATCGGCAACGGGATCCCTCCAGCAGCTTCGACAGGGCTTCGATACATTCTTCGGTGGTGAGAATATCGTCCGGCAACTTCAGGCCGCATTTGCTCAACTCGAAAGCAAGCTCGGTCGCCTGGGGCACGTCCAGCCCCACCGACCGCAGCAACGCCACGTTGCGGAACACCTCCCGCGGCGTGCCGTCTGAAATGATCTCGCCGTGATCCATGACCACCACCCGGTCGGAAAGCACGGCTTCGTTCATAAAATGGGTGATGAGCACCACCGTGACCTTTTCCCGCTGGTTGAGACGGAGCACGGTGTCCATGACCTCCCGCCGCCCGCGGGGATCGAGCATGGCGGTGGGCTCGTCCATCACCAGACATCGGGGGCGCATGGCAAGCAGCCCCGCGATGGCCACCCGCTGCTTCTGCCCGCCGGAAAGCTGGTGCGGCGCGTGGTTGCGGTATTCGTACATGCCGACTTCCCGCAGGGCCTCGTCCACCCGGCGGCGGATTTCCGTCGGTTCTACGCCGATGTTTTCCAGCCCGAAGGCCACGTCCTCTTCCACAATCGTGGCGACGATCTGGTTATCGGGGTTTTGGAACACCATCCCCACATTCTGACGGATGTCATAGATGCGGTCTTCTTCCCGGGTGTCGATGCCAAGCACCCGCACCGTGCCCGACTGGGGCAGCAGGATGGCGTTGAAGTGCTTGGCCAGCGTCGATTTGCCCGAGCCGTTGTGCCCCAGCACCGTCAGAAACTGGCCCTCCGGCACGCGGAGGCTCACATCCCGCAGAGCGACGTGACCGGGGCCATCCTCCTCAGGGTAGGTGTAGGTGACGTGTTCCGCTTCGATAATATTTTTCAATTTGCCATCACCCTGTCTGTGCGGCGCCTGTCAGCCGCGTTCCCAAATGGCGCAGGCCCCGCAGGGCAGCACCAGACCCGAATCGGCCACCGGCACGCCCAACTCGTCGGCGGTCACCTGCCCGCCGGCCATCGCCCGGCCCACCGTCGCCGACAGCATATACGCCATCACCGAGGGCGACAACCCGGTGGTGTAAGAATTGAGCAGAAAAAAGCGCGCGTTCTCGCTCAGCAGCGGCACGCAAAGCTGCAAAAGCTCATAAAGCTTCTCTTCCAGCTTCCAGACTTCCCCGCCCGGGCCGCGGCCGTAGGAGGGGGGGTCCATGATAATGCCGTCGTAGCGATGACCGCGCCGGCCCTCCCGGGCGACGAATTTCACGCAGTCATCCACCAGCCAACGCACCGGGCGGTCGGCCAGGCCCGAAAGAGCGGCGTTTTCCTTCGCCCAGGTGACCATGCCCTTGGAAGCATCCACGTGCACGACCGAAGCGCCGGCCGCGGCGCAAGCGACGGTGGCTCCGCCGGTATAGGCAAAAAGGTTGAGCACCTGCATGGGCCGGCCTGCGGCGCGGATATTATGGTCTAGATACTCCCAATTGACCGCCTGCTCCGGGAAAAGGCCCGTGTGTTTGAATCCCATGGGCTTGAGGGCGAAATGCAGGTGGCGATAGGATATCTGCCAGCTCTCCGGCAGGCGGGAATCCTCCCACATGCCCCCGCCGGAGGAGGAGCGGACGTAATGCCCGTCCGCCTTATGCCAGAGCGGGTCCTCCCGCGGGGTCTGCCAGATGATCTGGGGGTCGGGGCGGATAAGGGTATATTTCCCCCACCGTTCCAGCTTTTCCCCGCCGGAAGCATCCAGCACCGCGTAATCCCGCCACTGATCGGAAACTCTCATTGACATGCCTCCCGCGTTTTATCCGTTATCCGCATACTGCCGTCCGCCTTTCGGCCACTTTACCGGCGATGGCGTCGGCCAGGCGCTGGATAAGGCCGGTGTCCCGCCCTTCCACCATCACACGAATGAGAGGCTCGGTGCCCGACGCGCGCAGCAACACCCGCCCGTCGCCCTCCAGCTCGCCGCGGGCGGCTTCCACCGCCTGCTGCACGACGGGGTCGTCGACCAGGCCGGCCCGCTTGGGCGATTCGACCCGGACATTGACCATTACCTGGGGGTAGGTTTCCATCACGCGGCCCAGTTCCGACGTCTGCTTACCACTGGCGTGCAGAATCGCCAGCAGCTGCACGGCCGTGAGTTCCCCGTCACCGGTGGTGGCGTGGTGCAGGAAAATAATATGCCCCGACTGTTCGCCGCCGATGGCATAGCCGTGGCGGCGCATTTCCTCGAGCACGTAGCGGTCGCCCACTGTTGTGGTGGCCACATGAATACCGTTTTGATCCGCAAAACGGAAAAAGCCCATATTGGAGAGCACGGTCACCACGGCGGTATCCTGCGGCAGAATGCCCCGGCCCTGCATGTCATGGGCAAAGATCGCGATGAGTTTGTCGCCGTCAAGCACTTCGCCTTTTTCATCCACCGCCAGGCACCGGTCGGCATCGCCGTCGAACGCGACGCCGACATCGCAGCCGTTTTCGGTGACGAACTGCCGCAGGCTGTCGATGTGGGTGGAACCGCACCCGTCGTTGATATTGGTGCCGTCGGGGTTGGCGTGAATGATTTCACACTCCGCGCCGAGCCGGGCAAAGAGCAACGGCGCCGTGGCGCTGGCGGAGCCGTTGGCACAATCCACCGCGATGCGCAGTCCGCTGAGAGGTTCCACGATGGTGCCTGCCACGTGAGTGATGTAATCGCGCACCGCCGTTTTTGCATCGGAAATTCGCCCCACATTGCCGCCCGTAGGCGCCGGTGGGGTGCGCACGCCGTCAAGTACGATGGCCTCGATGCGCTCCTCCAGTTCATCCGACAGCTTATAGCCCTCGGAGTTGAATATTTTGATGCCGTTATATTCCACGGGATTATGAGAGGCCGAGATCATGACGCCCGCGTCGGCGTCGTAAAGCTTGACCAGATAGGCGACCGCCGGCGTGGGCACGACACCCAGCCGTACCACATCCGCGCCCACCGAACAAAGTCCGGCCGCCATGGCGGCTTCGAGCATTTCGGAGGAAATACGCGTATCCATGCCGATGACGACATGAGGTTTGTGGCAGGTCGTTTCCGTCAACACCATGGCGGCGGCCCGGCCCAGTTTCATTGCCATCTCGCAGGTCAGTTCCCGGTTGGCGACGCCGCGGACACCGTCCGTGCCAAAGAGTCTGCTCATTATATAGACCATCCTTTCGATTCGGCCCGGAAATTTCCGTGCCTCGGGCTTCAATGCCGGGAAAGCGAAAATCCCCGTTTGAAAGGCTAGCTTTCAAAGTTGTCGGCGCCCGCTTTGCCGTCTTTCCGGCAAAATTTTGCGGAAGCGCGTTGGAATCAGAGTAAGCTTTGCTGCCCGAAATCCCCGGATTGAGGTTCGGGGAGACCGAGATGCCGATAAGCCGCCGGCGCAACGCACCGGCCGCGGGGTGTGCGAGTAAGAAAACCCAGCTGCATCAGATAGGGTTCGTATACATCCTCGATGGTGACGGATTCTTCCCCCACTGCGGCGGCGATGGTTTCCAGCCCCACCGGGCCGCCGTTGTAATTGCGGATCATCACCCGCAGCACACGGCGGTCGATGGAGTCGAGCCCCAGCGCGTCGATTTCCAGCCGGTCGAGGGCCTGCCGGGCCACTTCGGCGGTGATGACGCCGTCGCCGATGACCTGAGCGAAATCCCGCACGCGCTTGAGCAGCCGGTTAGCCACACGCGGCGTGCCGCGGGAACGGCGTGCGATTTCCAGCGCGCCCTCGCTGTCGCAGCGGATATCGAGTATGCCGGCGCTGCGTGTGATGATATGTGCCAGCTCCTCATGGGTGTAAAGTTCCAACCGCAGGATGACCCCGAAACGGTCGCGCAGCGGCGAGGAAAGCTGACCGGCCCGGGTGGTGGCGCCCACCAGCGTGAATTTGGGCAGATCGAGACGGATGGAACGCGCCGACGGGCCCTTGCCGATCATGATATCCAGCGCGAAATCCTCCATCGCCGGGTAAAGCACTTCCTCCACGCTGCGGGAAAGGCGGTGGATTTCGTCGATAAAGAGCACATCACCGGCTGAAAGGCTGGTGAGCAGCGCCGCCAGATCGCCCTGCTTCTCAATGGCAGGGCCGGAGGTAACGCGGAAATTGACACCCATCTCGTTTGCAATGATGCCCGCAAGGGTGGTCTTACCAAGACCCGGCGGACCGTAAAGCAGCACGTGGTCGAGGGATTCCCCCCGCTGCCGCGCCGCTTCGATGAATACGCGCAGGTTTTCTTTGGCCTTCTGCTGACCGGTGTATTCCTTTAAAGTCCGGGGACGCAGCCCGGTTTCTGTTTCCATGTCCTCCGGAGTGGATTCCGGAGCCACTATTCTGTTTTCAAAATCACTATCCGTAGCCGTGCTCCCTCATTTCCCTTCCGTATAGTATTCCGTCAGCGGGCCAGCCGGCGCAGCGACTGGCGGATGATTTCCTCCACCGGCAGAGAAGCGTCGCAGCGGCCGGCGGCGAGCGCCGCTTCACTGCGGGTATAGCCGAGCACCACCAGGGCGTTGACGGCCTCTTCCGCGTTGCCGGATGCGGAAGGCACCCCGCCGTCCTCGACGATTCCTTCGGCCACGGCGGCGCCGCTGACCTTATCCTTGAGCTCGAGCACGATGCGCTGGGCGATCTTGTTGCCGATGCCGGGCGCACGGGTCAGCGCTTTGGCATCCCCCGAGGCCACGGCAAGCGCGAATTTTTCCGGCGTCGATTCCGACAGGATCGAAAGCGCCGCCTTGGGCCCCACGCCCGACACCGAAATGAGCATTCTGAAACAGTTGAGCTCTTTTTCGGTGGCGAAGCCGAAGAGATCCAGTGCATCCTCCCGCACGTTGAGATGGGTGAAAAGCGTCGACTTGCCCCCGATGGGCGGCAAAGCCCGCAGGGTGCTGGCAGTGGTGAGGCATTTAAAGCCAACCCCACCGCATTCCACCACGGCCAGCCCCGGCTCGGTGTGGGTGACAGTGCCCGTCAGACTGTATATCATATGGAATATCCCGTTCTTTCCGGCGGAGCACCGGCCCCGCCTGTTCCCTTTGCGAATCAGCGCGCATATCCGCAGCGCCGCAGCAGCTCGCCCATCTGTGACCCGGAAGTATGGGCGTGACAGATGGCGATGGCCAGCGCGTCGGCCGTGTCGTCAGGCTTTGGCACGGCACGCAGGTTAAGCAGCACGCGGGTCATTTCCATGACCTGGCGCTTTTCCGCCCGGCCGTAGCCCACGACAGCCTGCTTGACCTGCAGGGGCGTGTACTGATAGACCGGCACGCCCTGCTTGCGGGCTGCCAGCAGGATGACGCCGCGGGCCTGGGCCACGTCGATGGCGGTGGTGGTGTTAGTGTTGAAAAACAACTGCTCCGCCGCCAGAGCCTCTGGGTGGAATCGGCCGATCACGTCGGAGACACCATCGTAAATGAGCTCCAGACGGGAGGAAAACTCCGTCTTGGCCGGTGTGGTGACCGCGCCGTAATCCAGTGTCGTATAATGATTGCCCTCGTACCGGATGACGCCGTACCCTACAATGGCGTAACCGGGGTCGATACCCAGAATAATCATGCTTTCGGCCTTTCCCGTCCGCAGACCGGGCAAGCCGGGCGGCTGCCCGCCCGGGTCGCCGCGGCCCGCCAATCTTTTTTATTATAGCATATGAAATCCGTCGGGGCAACCGCAATATGCGCCCGGGAAAGGCGGGAAAATCCCGCCTGCGGTCTTCTCAGTTTTTCCATCTGCGCCGGCGCAGACGGAACGTCAGCCGCAGCAGCAGAATGGCGGCCCCCACGGCCGCAAGCCCCGCCAACACCGGCACGCCGTAGCGCAGCAGCGTGCTGCGGGAAAGCGCGTAATCCACCGTGACGGTGCGCTCCGTTTCCGCCGACAGATTGCTGCCGGCGCGGGTATAAACGGCCCGCAGCGTCACTTTGCCCGGCCTCTTGACACGCAGCGTGCCGTCGGCGGCAAGATTTGCCCCCGTGCCGCCCGCGCTGACAAGAGACCACTGTACTCCGGCCTGGGTCGTGCCCTGGGTGAGGCAGGTCAGCAAAGGCTTGGCCTCATAGCTGCCCGTCACGAAAGTGGAAAACGGTGAAATCAGCAGCATGCCGGGCCCTTCCGCCGAAAGAGCCCCGTGTGTAAATCGGATGGCAATGGCCTCGTGGGCCGAGGCGATCAGACCGTGCCCGACGGCGTTGGGATGCGGGTCGAAATCCATCTGTGGGAGGCTTGCGTTGGTCAGCTTACCGCCGCCTTTGTAATTTTTAAAGCTTGAGTAGGAATCCGCCACCAGATAGCTGCCGTCTGCCTGATTGCGGATGACATCATTGATCTGGCGGACATACTGGTCGGAAAAGCTGCCCAGATCAAAATGGAAAAACGGGATATCCAGCACGATGCCCTGATACGGATTGATCAGTGTGGTGACCACCAGCACCGAGTGGGGAGCCAGCTCTTTGACCCGGGCGACGATTTTATCCCAGTTTTCACTGAATTTCGCGATTCCTTCGGTAAACTGCTGCTGGTATTCGCTGCTCTGGAGTTTCTGCATCGACGAAGGCAGATCGCTCATCTTTTTGGGCACCAGCGGATACAGCAGATTGAGCATGTCGTTGCCGCCCATGGAAATGGTGATGATATCGGATTTGCGCACCTGGGCGATGACTTTCTGGTCGGACGTGAGCTTTTTCAGCAGCCCTGCGCTGGCAAGTCCGTTCTGCCCCATATTCACGGGTTTGGCATCCAGATACTTGCCGAACCGGTTGACATAGGAGCCGGACACGTCGCTGAGCCGGTAGCCGGTGGCAATGGAATCCCCCAGCGCCGTATAGACAACCGAACGTGCCTGCGAAGCGGCCGCCAGTGCCGGCACCGGCATCGAAACAGCCAGCAGCAAGCTCATAATCAGAGCCGTGATCCGTCTTTTGATAAACATCCGCATATGTATCCCCGCCGTGTCACATAAATTCGAGAGTCCGCGGCATTTCCGCCGCCGCTGTCAATAAGCATAACCCCAAATGCCGGCAAAATCAACTCGGCGGCGGCCGATTTGACGAGACGGACTTCGACGGTGCAAAAAGGCGGCGGCCCCAAGAGGGCCGCCCCCGGAAAACGCCGTCAGCAGAAAAAAACCGTCCAGCACCCGCACCCGGGGGGCCCCA